>JAZOMX010000027.1:0-61727 GCA_045654245.1 Pumilibacteraceae bacterium
AGGCGGAGTAAAATCGTGGAATTTCGCGCGATAAAACTCGTCGTAGTTCTCTTTCGTAATCTCGCTTTTCGCCTTTTTCCAAAGCGGAACTCGGCTGTTTACCGTCTCAACCTCTTTATAAGTCTCGTACTCGGGAGTTTCGCCCTCTTTTACCTCGCCCTCTTTTTTCTTAGTCTTGGTTACTTCCATTACTATCGGATAGCGAATATAGTCGGAATACTTCTTAACAAGCATTTTAATAAAGTGCTCTCTTAGTAATTCGTCGTAATCGAAATCCTCGTCTTTATTGCGAAGATAAAGCGTAATCGTAGTTCCGCACTTTTCTTTGTCGGCAGGCTCAATCGTATATCCCTCCGCTCCCTTGCTCGTCCACTTGTTAGCCTCGTCTTTTCCGTAAGCACGAGACACTACTTCAATCTTGTCCGCAACCATAAACGCCGAGTAAAAACCAACGCCGAACTGTCCGATAAGGTCAGTCTTTTCTTCAGCGTTTTTCTTAAACGCAAGAGTGCCGGACTCCGCTATCGTACCGAGGTTTTTCTCAAGTTCTTCCGCCGTCATACCAACACCATTATCGGATATAGTAAGCGTTCTATTGCTCTCGTCCGCTTTAATCTCAATCTTAAAATCACTATCAACCGCGCTATCAGTTAGCGATATAAAATGTAGTTTGTCAATCGCGTCGCTAGCGTTGGAAATAAGTTCGCGCAAGAAAATTTCCTTATTCGTGTAAATCGAATTTATCATTAGGTCTAATATTCTTTTACTTTCAGTCTTAAATTGTTTCATTATAGCCTCCGCATAATCGTTTTAGCACTCTATAACTGTGAGTGCTAATTTAGTATAACTCAATATTTTCGCTTTGTCAATACTTTTTTCCCATTTTTGCAAATAAAAATCCTCCCTAAACGATAGGAAGGATTTTTTCGGCTTTATTTTACTATTATCGTCATTTTTCCAGTAACGAATCGTGGCGTTTGGTACTCACTCGATAGCGCAGGCCCGCACGAATTCGAGCCTATGCCAGCATTAAAATAGTCTAGGCGCAAATGCGTTCCGTCGCTTTCGGGGAGTTCCCAGTCGTGCATAACGGTAGTAAGCATTTTTTGGCTGTACGGAAGAGCCGAGAAAGAGAAATCGCCCTCTACTCTTATCGTGTCCGCTCCGTTTGAAATTTCCATAGCGTTAGTACCATAGTGCGAGCCGTTCTCTTGAGGCTTTACGTAATGCACCATCATATTCTCTACCGTGTCTTCATAGCAGTCCTTAATGCACGAAATACGCCTATCGATATACGCCTCGTTAGAGCCGTAACCGTAGTACGAAACCTTGTTAAAGCACTTGCATAGTTCAGTTTCAAAACCAAGACGGGGCAAGAATACGAACTCTTCTCTTCTTTCCGAATCAATCTCTACGCTAAATCCGTTGCCAGCAAAAACGAAAGTTAGGGTATAACTTACGGCGGGAACGAATCTTACTGCCGAAAGATATCCTGTTACGGTAACTTTGTTCTTGTCGATTACAATCTCCCTTACTTCGCTGAAAATCTCGTTATAGCGAACCTCTTCCCATCTATTTCTTATATTTCTATCGTTATCGGTAGGCGCGCGCCAAACGGAAAGACCTAGGGGGGCTTTTAGCAACTCTTTGTCCGCCTTTTTAATAGATACCACGTTTGCGTTCGCTTTGTCGAGCGTAAACTCTACGCCGTTACCCTTTGCCGTAATATATCTTCCGCTCTCTTCGATTTGCGCCTTGTCCTTGGCTAAATCGGAGGCTATCGTAATTTCTTTAGTAAAGCCCTCTTTCGCAATTTCGTGACCGCTCTCAAGAAGTCCGTCCTTACCGATAAGAGCAAGCGAAACAATCGTTACGTGAGCGTCTTTTAGCGGTAAAACGATACTCTTTTTAGGTTCTATTCCCACCACCGTTTTATCCTCGCCGATTACTTTTCCCATATCCTTATAAGTAATCGTTACTTCGCCGACGATAGGCGCAAAGAAATTGCGAGAAGTGATTTTAAGTTCGCTACCCCTCTTTTCAAAGATTACGGGCTCGTAAATCTTTTTCATTTCCATTGACTTCTGCGTGAGTTTTCTATCGGCGGTTATAATTCCGTCCATACAGAAGTTTCCGTCGTGTAGCGTTTCTCCGAAATCTCCGCCGTAGCGTTGTCCCTTATCGCCGTAAATTACGCCGTGGTCCGCCCACTCCCAAGTAAAAGCGCCCATAAGTCTATCCGACGAGTTGATTAAATCCCAGTACGCCTTAAAGTCGCCGGGGCCGTTACCCATAGCGTGACAGTACTCACAAAGAACTAGCGGTCTAGTTTGCTTTTCGTCGGGCAAGTACTCGTCTCTCATCCACTCTACGGTAGGATACATACGACTTACCACGTCCATTTCGGCGTTATAATAGTCGTTAAACGCGCGTTCAGTCCTACAAGCAACGTTTATGCTCTCGTAATGCACAGGTCGGTCGTCTGCCTTTTTAACCCACTTAATCGCCTTTTCTAGGTTTACTCCGTAACCGCTCTCGTTTCCAAGCGACCACATAATAACGCAAGGGCGGTTCTTGTCACGCTCCACGTTAAAGATTTGGCGCTCTAATATTCCCTTTTCAAACAAGGGATTAGCCATTATACGGTCGTATTCGACGTTGCCATTATTATGCGCGTTACCTACCGAACAAGTGCAAGTTCCGTGCGTTTCGAGGTCGGACTCGTCAATTACGTAAAAACCGTACTCGTCGCAAAGTTGATAGAACTGTGGCATATTAGGATAGTGCGAAGTTCTAATTGCGTTTACGTTGAGTTTTTTCATTAGCGTTAGGTCTTCTACGATATTCTCCACCGTTACCGTTGCGCCCGTCTTACAGTTAAAGTCGTGACGGTTTACTCCACGAAGTTTAATCGGCTTACCGTTGAATAAATACAAGCCGTCCTTAACGCAAGTCGTTCTAATTCCCACCTTTTCGCCGATTACCTCGTCGTTACTCTCTATCGTCATATCGTATAAATTAGGTTGCTCTGCACTCCAAAGCAAGGGATTTTTCACCTTAAACGATATCGTTTCGCCCTCGGCAATTTCCTTTTTCTCGCCAAGCAAGGTTACGGTTGCTCTTTCGCCGGAGAGCAAAGTAAACTCTACCGTGCCGTCAAGCGCAGTCTTAACCTTATAATCGGTAATATGTCCTTGCGGACGGAGAAGAATATATACGTCACGGAAAATACCCGTAAAGCGCAACTTGTCTTGGTCTTCTAGATACGAACCTGCGCACCACTTGAGTACGAGCAAGTCGATTTTGTTTTCGCCCTCTACCACGAAATCGGTAATATCGAACTCGCTGACTCTGTGCGAAACTTGAGAAAAACCTACAAACTCGTCGTTGATATAAAGGTAGAAACAACTATCTACTCCCTCAAAGTTAAGATATTTTTTGTAGTCGCTTTTCCCTAGCGTAAACTTTCTTTGATAATGATAAGTCGGGTTTAGGTTTGGCGAATAGGGGGGATTAAATGGGAAAGGATAGTTAACATTCGTGTACTGGAAATGGTCGTAACCGTAATACTGAACACACGACGGCACGGTAATATCCGCTTGGGGAATAGCCGTATAGAAGTCGTCGGGTACTGACAAAATACTGTCGTACTCGGTTATTTTCCACTCACCGTTAAGCGAAAAGAAACGACTGCTTTTCTCTCTGCAAGAAAATGCGTTCTCGCCCTCGCCGAACGGAATATAGTACGCTCTAGGCGGTAAAGTATTGATAGCATCAGTATTTTCATAGTATTTTCTTAGCATAATTATTTTCTCCTATCTAAGTGATTTGTCTATTTCTTCTTTTAATGACTGCGTTCCCGTAATCGTAAAGAGTTTTTGTTTTAACTCTTTTTGCCCCGAAACGCCCTTAAGGTAAAACCCTAAATGTTTTCGCATATTGACGAAAGTGTATCTGTCGCCATACGCCTCGAACATAAAATCAATATGCGCAAATATCGTTTCTTTAAGCGATAGTTTCCACTCGTTACCCAGCAATCGAGCGAAAATTTGCGGATTACCAAGCGCGCCTCTGCCTATCATAAGTCCGTCCACTCGCTCTAGTAATTGCTCGGCGTTACTCTCGTTTGCGTCTCCGCTTGCGATTACGGGGATAGAAACGCTTTGCTTGACTTTCTCAATCGCCGTTATATCCGAAGTTCCGCTATACCCCATAGCGCGCGTTCGCCCGTGCACTGCTATCGCTTGCGCTCCTGCGCCCTCCATAGCCTTACAAAACTCCACGGCGGTAAACTCGCCCTCGTCGTAACCTAATCTAGTTTTAACGGTAACGGGCTTGCCGTTCGCATTTTTCACGCACGCAGAAACGATTTTTTCGGCTAGTGGAATATTCTTCATAAGCGCACTACCCTCTCCGCTCTTAACTATTTTAGGCACGGGACAACCCATATTGATATCGATTATATCAAACTCGTTTATCCGTTCGTTACCAAGCGCTCTTTCAAAAAATTCGGGCTCGTGGCCAAACAGTTGCGCGCTCTTTATTTTCTCTTCGGGCGAGTAAACTAGTAGTTCTCCGCTCTTATCGGGGTTATAAACCAGCCCCTTTGCGCTTACCATTTCAGTTACGGTAAGCCCTACGCCAGAAAGCGCGCAAAGCCTACGCATTGCTAGGTCGGTGTACCCCGCCATAGGCGCAAGAATAAGGGAGTTAGGAATAGTTACCCTCCCTATTTTTAGCGGTTTTGCGCACTTACTCAAGGTTGTTTTCCGCCTCGTTTAATTTTCCGTTTTCGTCGCACTCTTTCATTTTTTCGGCAAACCCGTTTACGCTTTTTAGTAAATCCACCTCGGCATCTGCGCCCGAAAGAGTGGCTAAAAACAACGAGTAAAGCAAAGTCTTAACTCTTCCCTCCGCAGTTTTGTCTGAAAGCGAAGTAATTAGTTTTTGCTCTAATCCCTCGCTAGTAAAGTTTGCGCCCGATTTAACCGCTTTTTTAAACGCCTTTTGACCTTTAAGTAGCGCGGGAAAAGTATCGGGCAAGCGGTCTAACTGTTCAGAAAGCGTACTCGCTTTTTTCTCTACCGCTTTTGCTTTCTCCCAAAACGAGAGAGCCTCTTCACTATTGCTCGCCTTGTTCTCGCCAAAAATATGAGTATGGCGGTAAACTAGTTTTCGGCATAGTTCGTCCACTACTTCGCCAAGCGTAAATCGTCCGTCACGCTCAGCCATATCACAATGGAAAACGACTTGGAGTAGCACGTCGCCAAGTTCTTCTATCATATTAGCGTCGTCACGGTTATCAATCGCCTCAACCGCCTCGTACGCCTCTTCGACCATATTTATTCTGATACTTTCGTGAGTTTGTACTCTATCCCACGGACAACCGTCGGGAGCGGTAAGAAAGTTCATAATCGCCATAAGGTCGGAAAAATCATATTTTTCTTTGTTTAATAAATCAGCCTTTTCCATATTAAATCTCTAATTCGTCGTCGTCCGCTACGCAAATAAGCGGATATCCGTAATCGTTTTTCACTTTCTCGATATCGTCGTACTTGTTAAACGGGAAAACGTGAGTAAACACGAACTTGTCCGCCAAGCACTTTTTAAGATACTTGTCTATATCCGAAAGAGAAAAGTGCGCCATTTCGCAAACAATACAATCCATTTTCTTTTCAAAAGCAACCACGGGAAAATCTTCTTTGCCCAAGAACTGCGACATATCACCCGTAATAAGTAAGTTCTTTCCCTCCGCCTCGATTAAATAAGCGTAAGTAGGCGAACCAACTTGGTACATATGTTGAGTACGAATAGCCGTTACCTTAATATTGCCGTCGTCGTAAAAAGTTCCCTCGCAAGTCAGTTTTAGGCGTAGTCGCTCTTCGTCCAACTTTGAAACGGAGGTGTACTCGATAAATTCTTTCATTCTCTCGCCAAGTTCACGCTCGGGCAAGAAAATATCGTAACTCGTATTCTTAAAATACCAGTTGGACAAGTCAACGAGGTTGGTTAGTCCGTTGATATGGTCGCCGTGGCGGTGCGTAATAAACACCGCTTTTAGGTCCGTTAGGTCGAACTCTTTTTTAAGCATTTTCTCAATCGCCGGCGCTCCGCAATCGAATAAATACCCCTTTCCATTAACCTCTAAAAACGCGCACGAACAAAATCTATCGCCGGCAGGGACTCCGTGGCTAGTTCCAAAAAAAGTAATCTTCATAATCTTCTCCTACTCTATAACCTTATATCCGCTAGAGGTTACTACGCCTACTAGCGTTTCTCTTTCAACTTTGCCGTCGGTAACGACTACCGCCTGTCCGCTCTCGTGACTAACTTCTGCACTAACTACGCCCGCAACGCCCTCAAGAGCGCTCTTAACTCTACCCGAACAATGCGGACACATCATACCCTCTATTTTAAGAACGATTTGCATACTTTCCATCTCCTTTACTTCTTCGTTTACTTTAGGGAACTTAATCAAATTAAGTCTAAGTGAATTACATACCACGCAAAAACTGGATAAACTCATTGTAAGCGCACCCACCATAGGCGAGAGCGCAATTCCCAAAAGCGGAACTAACGCACCCGTTGCTACGGGAATACAAACCGTGTTGTATATAAACGCCCAAAACAAGTTTTCACGAATATTTCTAAGCGTGCTTTTTCCTACGGTAAGCGCTTTTACTACTTCGGTTACGCCTCCGCCCGATAGCACCGTGTCCGCACTCTCGATTGCTATATCTGCGCCCGCTCCGATTGCAATTCCTAGGTCGGCGGTAGTGAGCGCAAGCGCGTCGTTTATTCCGTCGCCTACGAAAGCAACCTTGCCCGTTTCCTTTAGTTTACTTACTTCTTCCGCCTTTTGCTTTGGCAGTACTTCGGCGATAACCTCGCTAATGCCTACGCTTTTTGCAACCGCTAACGCACTACGCGAGCCGTCGCCCGAAATAAGAACTACTCTCTTGCCTTGCTTTTTTAGAACTCTTATTGCATCTACGGCGTCCGCCTTAATCTCGTCCGAAACGGCGATTATACCCAAAAACTTGTCCGCTTTTGAAAAATATATCACCGTTTTTCCTTCGCTCTCTAGCCTTTTAATAAGTGCGATTTTATCTTCGCCTACGATATTACTACCCACGAAATTGAGGTTTCCGCCAAGCGCAGTCTCGCCGTTTATTATTCCGCTTACACCTCGTCCCGTATGAGCCGAAAAACTTTCGACCTCGTACGGCGTTACGCCGTTTTGCTCACAATAACTATTGATTGCGTAAGATAGCGGATGTTCACTCTTTCTCTCTAGCGAATACGCCACTTTAAGCAGTTCTTCGTCGCCCAAAAAGTCAGTCACGATAGGCTTTCCCTCGGTAAGCGTTCCCGTTTTATCGAACGCCACAATATCAATTCTACCCGCCGTTTCTAGTGCGGTAGCGTTCTTAAATAGTACGCCGTTTTTTGCGCCCACTCCACTACCTACCATAATAGCAACGGGGGTTGCAAGCCCTAGTGCGCACGGGCAACTAATAACTAGCACCGCCACCGCACGGGATAGCGAATAGCCTACGCTTGCGCCCGTAATAAGCCAAACCACCGCAGTTATAAGAGCAATCGTCATAACGACGGGAACGAATATTCCCGACACCTTATCGGCTAACTTTGCTATCGGCGCTTTGGTTAAAGTAACTTCCTCTACCGCCTTAATAATTTGTCCGAGCGAAGTTTGCTCGCCAACGGCGGTAGTCTTTATTTTTATATAGCCGTTACCGTTAAGCGTTGCCGAATAAACCTTGTCGCCCACTCTCTTTTCTACCGGCATACTCTCGCCCGTTAGAGCCGATTCGTTAGCAAAACTCTCGCCCTCGATTACCACGCCGTCAACGGGAATTTTCTCGCCCGGACGAACGGCTACGATATCTCCCACCTTAACGGCGGAAAGAGCAACCGTTTTTTCTTCTCCACCGACTACGAGCGTTGCCGACGAAGGCGTAAGAGCAATAAGCGATTTAATCGCACTCGTCGTCTTTCCTTTTGCTAAACTCTCAAGAAATTTACCCACCGTAATCAGCGTTAGTATCATACCTGCCGACTCGAAATATAGCGAGTGGAGAACTTTACTCTCGTTTCCCGTCGTAACAAGCACTACGAGTGAATAAACGAACGAGGTTAGCGAGCCTAGTGAAACGAGCGTATCCATATTAGGCGCTCTATTTATTACTCCCTTAAATCCGCTTATAAAAAATTTACGGTTTATTATCATTATTGCAAGCGCAAAAATAGACTGTACTATTCCGATTGCTATCGGATTACGCTCTAAATAGGGGAAAAGCGGAAATCCCCACATAGTATAGCCCATAGAAAAGTACACGAGTACAAGTAAGAGAATAGCAGAAAGGACGAGCCTAGACAGAACCGCCTTGCTCTCCTTTTCTATTCCGCTTTTTGGGCGAGTATCGCTATTTATTCCGTAGCCTGCTCCCACTACCGCGCTAATTACGCTCTCGTCGGGCTCGTCCCCCTCAACGGAGAGAACGCCCGTAATAAGGTTAACGCTACACGAAGTAACGCCAGCCAGTTTCGAAACCGCTTTTTCTACGCGCATAGAGCAAGCCGAGCAACTCATACCCGTAACTTTATACTTTCTCATTTTTACCGTTAATTACTTTCTTCTTTGCGCTCTCTTCGCTTTTTTCGTTTCACGCTCTACTCTTTTCGTAATAGGCTGAACGATTAGAATAAGTACCGTCGCTCCGAAAATGCAGATTGCAATATACCGCCAGTCGATTACCTTCTCTTGCGTTTTTACCATAGGGCTTGCGCCGTGGAACATACGCATTTGTCCGCTCGTCTCGTCAAAGCGTACTGAAATTACGATATCGCCGTTCTCGTCGGTACGGAGCATATTCTCTTTCTTAAATCCCGTGCCGATAAGTTCGTCAATCTTTTCCTCGTGAGGATGCTTATACTTGTTGTCAAAACCGCAACTAATTACGAGCAAAGTATTCGCTACCGATTCGTTCGTCGAAATCACTTCTACGAACTCGGGGCTAGTACTCGTTCTACTACCGTGATGACCAAGTTTAATTACGTCAACGAAATAGTTGTCGTTAAAGTCGTCGAACTTATCCGTTTTTCCGTCCGAACTTGCGTTTTCCACTTTCTCTACGAACTCTTCTTCGCCCTCTTTTTCGCAGTCGCCCGTAAGCGAGAAACGATATCCCTCGTATTCGAGTATCATAATCGGCGAGTAGTCGTTTACGTCCTTGTAAACGGTACTGTTCGGGCCGTAGAACGAAAGCGAGTAATATCCCTCTGCGCCCTTTTCAATTCCCTCGGGAGCAATCGGGTCTAGTTCGTATGAGTTAACGAACACCTTATCCGCTTTCTCGTGAGCAATCTTAATGATATCTCTATATACGGTCGTGTCTTTAGACGAGCAATCAGCCGTCAAGAGGCTTGCGCCCGGGTCAACAAAATCGCCTTTGTTTGCAAGCACGTTAGGACGATAGAAAACTTTCGCAGGGTACTGCTCCAAAACTTCGTCTAACGAACCACAATGGTCAGCGTCGGAGTGAGTAAGTATTGCGTAATCGAAAAACTCAATCGTAGTTCCGTCGTCGTTTTTAATATTAGTCGCTATGTAATTAAGCAAATGCTCGGATGCGTCCTTGTCGCCACCGTCGATAATTATATTCTTGTCGTCGGGAAGTTCGATAATACACGCGTCGCCTTGTCCTACGTCAACGAAATGCACGTTGAGGTCCTCGCCCACCTTAACGGAAGTAAGGTCGCTAGCAACGGGGCCAGAATACGCGCTCTCTTCTATGCTTTTAAGTCCTAGAGCGTAGTTAATCTTATTTTCAAAAAGGAGCGATACGCCCAAAATCGCGCCCACTATTAGCACGATTAAAAAGCGCGCGCCCCAACCTAGTTTCATCTTCTTTTGCTTGCCTTTCGCCATACCGATTCTCCTTATTTGTATATAAGAGTTTTTATTTCTTCAATTTTTTGTTTTGCCGAGGCGTAACCTAGCCTAAACATATCCTCGTAACCTTTTTTGTCCGTTGCCTTAAACTTAGATAAGTCGGGAGCAACGATAATATCAGAGTTGATTATGCCTTGTTGCGACGAGTTTGCGCCCATTATATCAAAACTTGCCTTGACTACGGCAATAAGCCCTAACTCATCCGTTCCTCCGCCTCTAGTCGGGTTTACGTCCACCGTGATTACGAAGTCTGCGCCCACCATTCTGCACACGTCGGCAGGAATATTGTTTAGCAATCCTCCGTCAACGAGGTGCATATTCCCTACTACCAACGGCTTAAAAAACAACGGCACCGTGCTAGACGCCGAAACGGCAAGCGAAACGCTACCGCTATCAAGCACTACTTGTTTTCCTTCTACGAGGTCGGTTGCAACTGCGTAAAAAGGTTTATTAAGTTCCGAAAAATCCTTTTCTCCAGCAAGGTCGGAAAAGATTTTGCCTATTTTTCTTGAATCGTCAGGCGAGAATATAAAACCCCTTTTAATGTCTTTCATTTCAAGTTTTTCGCCAAGGTCCATCATTTGCTCGGGAGTTATTCCAGCGCAGTAAAGCGCGCCCACGATACTACCTGCCGAAGTTCCTGCAACGAGGTCGAAGTCTATTCCCTCTTCAATAAACGCTTTAATCGCGCCAACGTGAGCAAAACCTCTTGCTCCGCCACCGCCCAAACAAAGCGCAACCTTACCTTTTTTTACTAACTTTCCGTCCTTCTTTTTAGCGTTGCGCTTTCCTTGCGCTCTTCCGCTTTTAAGTTTTCGTGAAAGCATAAATTTCTCAAAGAATTTCATTTCTTACTAATTATTTCCCTTATCAGTATTATTATGCTCGTCACTTGCTTGTTCGTGATAAAAAATATCCGGAATTCTAGGAAGAACGATTATCGCGATTATTACGGACACGCCTACTTGGATAGGTCCGGAAATAAAATTATATAGCGCTGGCGAAAATCCGTACAAAATCCAGTCCACGAAAAAGTAGCCGAATATCACTACTAATCCGGCAAGCAAGCACGACAAAAGTCTGCGAAGAAATGGCGAAATCTTCTTGAAAGCGCCACGATACAAAAGTCCGCACAAAAAACCCTCCGCACCCTTAATGAATACCGTAAACGGCGCGTAGATTACCCAACCCGAAAATAGGTCGGCAAGCGACGAACCAAGCGCACCAACGATTGCTCCGCCCAGCGGTCCTAGCACGGCGGACGCCAAAAATATGAGTGCGTCGCCAAAATTGACGTATCCAACGCCAACGGGGATTTGCACGAAAACTGTTAAAACACAAACTAGCGATGAAAAAAGCGCAAGCAAAACTAGATAAAATGTGTTGATTCTCTTTTCCATTACGACTCCTTTTCTCACGTTTCTTCCTTTTTACACCGTTTATTAAAGAGCCTCTATTCTTACTTTAATCTTTGCCGAAATTTCCGCGTAAGGTTTAACCACTACGTCATAAGTTCCCACCGCTTTGATTACCTCGGAGAGAACTATTTTCTTCTTGTCGATTTCAATGCCTTGCTCTTTAAGTGCGTCTGAAACGGCTTGGGTGTTAAGCGCACCGAAAAGTTTTCCCGTTTCGCCAACCTTAATCTTAACGACTACCGTCGTTCCTTGAATTTTCTCGGCAAGTTTTTGCGCCTCGGCACGCTCTACCGCCTTTCTATGGTCGTCAGCGGCTTTACTTATTTTAAGACTATTTATCATAGTAGGCGTTGCCTCTACGGCAAGTTTGTTTTTTATAAGATAATTTCTGCCGTATCCGTCGCTTACCTCAATAATATCGTTCTTCTTTCCTTGTCCTTTCACGTCAGCCGTAAGTACTACTTTCATTTTATCCTCCACTAGTTTCGTATATTATAATATACGAACTTTCTTTTTTACATTATTTTATACCTTTTCGGCGATTTTGTCAATATCTTTAATATTTTTTATCGTCCTTTATTGTATATAAGAGCAAAACTTTTGCAATAATATTGTTATATTATGGAGGTTTATTATGAGAGACTTAAAATGTGGACTTAAAGACTGTAAATTTAACCGTGGTTACGGTTGTTGCGCTCGCTCGATTTCCGTTACGGGCAAAACGGACTGCTCTACCTACTCGCCACAAAAAGGCAAAGACAGTTTCGAAGCGTCCAACGAATTCACTAGAGCCGACTACTCTGTGGACACCGCAGTATCGTGTAACGCAGATTGCGTTTTTAATCGCGAGGGCAAATGCGTTTCAATCGGCATTACCGTTATGGGTGAGGGCGATAAAGAGGCGTGCTGTCTCACTTTCGTTAAAAAATAAGGTTAAACGAAATAAACGAGCGTACTAAGTTCTATCCTAGTACGCTCGTTTGTTTTGTATAATTATAATTCGTTTATACAATCAAAAGTTATGCTATAATCGTGGAAAACGCCCTTTACCCTTTCGTTTATAACAAATCTTACGGTTCAAATTATTTATTTCCGTATATTTATGCACTATTTCCACAATTTATCCACATAAATGCAAAATGGCCGATATATAATCGACCATTCCGCTATATGATAAGGGGGAAAATGATGAGCTATTTAAGGTGACTTGGAGCAAATGCCCTCAATTCACAAGTTTATTATAGAATATTAAAAAAGAAAAGTCAAGCGAATATTAAAAGTTTTTTTAATTTTTTTCGTTCGTTTTCAAACTTTCGCTATTTTTACAATAATTCCACTAATTTATCGCTAATTATTGCGAAAATAGTTCAATAATCTCTCTAATTCCGTTTCCTTTTCCCACAACTTGGGAAGAAAGCGCACTTTTCTTTTCTTGTAATTTCATAATTTTTTCTTCGATACTATCTGCGCAAATCAATTTATAAACTTGTACGCTCTTATTTTGTCCCATACGGTACGCACGGTCCGTCGCTTGGTTCATAACCGACTCGTTCCACCACGGGTCGTAGTGGATAACTACGTCTGCTCCCGTCAAATTTATACCAGTTCCGCCCGCTTTTAGCGAAATTAGGAACACTTTAACCTCGTTTTCATTAAACTTACTAACCAGGCGCAACCGTTCTTGCTTTGGCGTATCGCCTTTTAGGATATAGTGCGAAATTCCTCGCTCCATAAGTCCCTTTGCGATAAGGTCGAGCATAGTGGTAAACTGCGAGAAAAGTAAAATTTTGTGACCGCCATCAACCGCGCTTTCTATTAGTTGCATACAAGCCTCGGTTTTAGCCGAGCCACCGTCATAACCCGAGTAAATAAGCGCTGGGTCACAACAAATTTGGCGCAAACGAGTAAGCATACCCAAAACTACGACTTTGCTCATATCGGGAGTTTTCTTCATACTCTCGCGGATAAGCGACATATCGGCGTCGTACAACTTGCGCTGTTCTTCCGTCATAGGCGAAGAAATAACGCTCTCCGTTTTTGGCGGTAATTCTTTCAAAACTTCGGACTTTAATCTGCGAAGAATAAACGGCTTAACAAGTCTTTGTAATTTTTCCGTTGCCTCGCCGTCGCCACGAACGACGTCAATTTCGTACTTATCTCTAAACGAGGCGTAATCGCCAAGATACGACGGCATTATAAAGTCGAATATCGACCACAGTTCGCCAAGGTGATTCTCGACGGGAGTACCCGTTAGCGCAAAGCGGTGCTTAGCCCTTATTCCCTTTACTGCGATTGCGTTTTTAGTCTCCGGGTTCTTAATAAACTGAGCCTCGTCGGCGATTGCGTAATCGAACTCAAACGGTTCGTAAAGCGCTTTATCACGGCGAATAAGGTCGTAAGAAGTAATCACGGCGTCGTATTCGTTCGCTTTTGCAATAAGTTCCTTTCGCTCTTCCTGACTACCCGTAACGAGCAAAATAGAAAGCGACGGCGCAAACTTTTCAAACTCGTTCAGCCAGTTATACATAAGCGTAGTAGGACATACGATTAGTGCGCTACACTTTTTCTCGAGTAACATAGCAATAATTTGGAGCGATTTTCCTAATCCCATATCGTCGGCAAGAATACCGCCGAATCCACTCTCGCGCAAGGTTTTAAGCCAACGGAAACCCGTTTTTTGATAGTTACGCATAGTAAGGCGTAAACTCTCGGGCACTTCAATATCGGCGTTTTCAGCACCGTCTAGCGACTTAATTAGCGACTTAAACGCGCTATCACGGTCGAGAGCGAAATATCCGCGTTTTAGTTCGCTACCGACGAAAGGCGCATAATAGCGTGGTAAAGTGAAAGTTCCGTCCGTAACTTTAGCCACTTCTAAAATATCGGCAAGCGCGTCGAACGACGGGTCGTCGAGTCCAACGAACCCACCGCCCAAACGAATATACCTTTTCTTTTCACGATACGCTTGGAGAATTTGCGCAATTTCTTCTTTCGTATAGCCCTCGGCAGAAGTCTCAAGACTTAACAAATCGCTCGCAAGACGAACGCCAACGTGAATTCTAGGCGTAGGACGGATTTTGAGTTTTTTCATACTCTCGGTAATGAAAACTTCGGCGTAGGCAAACAATTCCTTTACACCCTCCGACAAGAAGTTAAAAATTTCTTCCTCGTCGTCGATATAAAGCGCCGGATAATGCCTAAAATACTTAGAAAGTATGCCACGAAGCGCATTTTCCGTTTCCCAATCGCGAACGAAATCGCCAAAAGTCGCATCTGAAAGTAGGTCGAATTCGTTGTCGTCATAGTTGGATTTAACCTCGAGATGAACCTCTTCCCCAACTCCGCTTATAAAAATCTTGCAAACTAGCGGAGACGCCTCGTAAACGGAAATGTCCGTTTCGCCCGAATCAACTTCGAGGAATTTATTAAGAGCGGTAATTACGCTATTATAGAACGGGCTCATATCCGAAGACGCAACGAACAATTTTTTCTTAATCACGAGCGCGTCGAAAAACTCTCTTATTCCCTCATCCAAGGTTTTCGTTATGCGATAAATACGATTTCCAAGCAAAACGTAAGTGTAATCTCTGCCGTCGATAAACTTATATTCGCTCTCGGATAGCGAAACTTCAAAGCCGTCGTTCACTTTCTCGACTAAAAGTTTAACCGGGAAAGAGGAATTAAACGGCTCGACTAACACCAAATCAGTCTTGCCTAAATGCACGAGCGTGCCTTCGTAAAGCGCAAAGAACTCGTCCACGTCGCTATATAGCAAGCGTAGTTCGTCTTTATAGCGTATATACGCGCTATTTACACTCACTTTTTCACGGTAACAGTCACAAATAAACTTAATCAGTTTCAAACTGCTATCGGTAAAATTTTGAGGCAAATGATATAGGTCTAAATGCGCGCCGTAGCGACGATAACCACCAGCCGAAAAACAAGAAACGAAGTCCGAAACGTCCTTTAAGATATAGTGTTTTTGGTTGCCTATCGTAAAGCGCAAAGAAACGCCTTCGCTAAGTTCTAGGTAAGGAATAACCTCCGTTTTAAGCGTGTCGGCGGTAATAAAATTACGGCGTTTTTTCTTAGCGTACTGCGAAATAAGGTTAAGAGCGCCACCGTCAGTCTTTTTCTTAACCACTCCTGCGTAACGGGTTTGCGGATTTTTTTCTTCGAAAGCGAGCGCGGTTGCAACTAAATGCTTACAAGGACCGCCTTCAAGATGAAAGCCGTCGCACGAACACGAATAATCGTAAAGACCGCCCTGCTCGTCGAAAATAATCTTACACGAATAAACCTTATCGCCCGTAACCTCGGCAAAAACACTCGGTTTTCCATCAACGAGCGCAGTGGTTACGTTCTTTACTTTATCGTCGTAAAATTTTCGTTTACCCGAGGCAAAAGCGTCGCCCTGAGTTTCATTATATAGCGTATCGAAATCGAAAAACATACCCTTCCTCCAAATTTTGGCATTATATTATATCATATTTTGCGTATTTTTGAAAGCAAAACGAGGCAAAAAAAAGAGTTAAAATAAATTTTATTGACAAAACGATAAAAAAAGAATATAATAAAAAGAGAAAGTTGAGCAAAAATTAAAAAAAGTAGGCGTTTATGGAAAAAGAATTACTTAACCTTCTTGCCGAAAATGAATATGGTGAGTTGGCGAAAAAACTTAATAGTATTTCCGCCGAAGAAGTGGAAAAGTTCTTTTCGACTTTAACGGACGAACAACTAAAAGAGACGGTACGAGGCTTTGACAGCGAGGATACGGCTCAATTTTTGCTTACTGCGACTAGCGACGAACTGAAAGAACGCATAATCGAGGCGCTCCGTAACGACGAATTAAAAGAGGTAATAGACGAACTCTCCACCGACGAGGCAGTAGAACTAATCGAGGACGTTCCCGTAGAAGTTGCGCTTCGTTTTGCAGAGGAAGAAGAAATACTAAGACTTCTCGAGCAACGCAATTTCAAGGTATTAAAGCCTCTACTTTCGCAGTTTAACCCGACCGACCTAGCAGAAATTTTCAACGAAGTGCCGAGAAATGAAATCGGCGTAATATTTAGACTACTCCCAAAAGACCTTGCGAGCGAGACTTTCGTGGATATGGACAGCGATATGAAGCAAGCGCTCCTAGAAGTCCTCAACGACAAGGAACTAAAAGCGGTAACGAACGAATTATACCTCGACGATACGGTTGACCTAATCGAAGAAATGCCCGCAAACGTAGTGCGAAGAATTATCGCGCTATCTGATACCGAGACTAGAGGTTACATCAACGAACTGCTCAAATACCCCCGTGATAGCGCGGGAAGTATAATGACGATAGAGTACGTGTCGCTTAAAGCGAATATGACGGTGGAAGGCGCGTTCGAGCGAATAAGAAAAACGGGCGTAGATAAGGAAACGATTTACACGCTATACGTCACGGACGAAAAACGCAAACTAATCGGAATAGTATCTGCAAAAGACCTAATGCTCGCCTCGCCTACCGCTCAAATCGGCGAAATTATGGAAGAGAACGTAATTTATGCAACGACGCACGAGGACAAGGAAACGGTAGCGCGTATGATAGCGAAATACGGATTTCTCGCCCTCCCTATCGTCGATACAGAAGAACGGCTAGTCGGTATAGTCACGGTTGACGACGCAATGGAAATCTTGCAGGAAGAAAACACCGAGGATATGGCGAAAACGAACGCAATTATCTCGTCCGACAAGCCGTACCTAAAAACGAGCGTACTCCGTTTATGGTTAAACCGAGTGCCGTGGCTGTTAATCCTAATGATATCGGCAACCTTTACGGGAATGGTAATCTCGGCGAACGAACAAACGCTGAATATGCCCGTTTACGGAATAATCCTAACGGCGTGTATTCCAATGCTAATGGGAACGGGCGGAAACGCAGGCTCGCAAGCATCAGTAACGATAATACGCTCACTAGCAATCGGCGAACTGCGGTTTAGGGATATCGGCAGGGTACTATGGAAAGAACTGCGAGTATCAATTATCCTCGGCGTAACGCTCTCGATAGCGTGCTTTATAAAACTAATCACGATTGACGGCTTGCTCAAATACGACAACGGCTTGCTTGTATCAGCAACGATTTGCTTGTCAATGCTAGTTACCATAGTGCTTGCAAAACTAATCGGATGCGTTCTCCCCTTGCTCGCAAAGAAATGCAAACTAGACCCGGCAGTCGTTGCTAGCCCCTTTATAACGACGATTATCGATACGCTTTCGCTTACCGTGTATTGCGCGATTGCGATTGCGCTATTAGGAACGCTGTAAATAAAAAGAGTGGTAAGATTTTTACCACTCTTTTTTGTTATATTACGTCGAGACGCCTCGACAGGCGTAATTTTGGTGTACGAATAGACAAACCGTAACGTTTTTTACCTTTGCTTTTGTTTAACAATCCCACCACCGCAAGCGGTCTTTTACCTCGCGTTCGCTCGGCGCTTTGGTTACAAACAGTTCACCGAACTGTTTGTTTTACGCGTCGTGCCCGTTTCACAAGGGCGGACTGTTATAGTGGTATTTAAAGTGCCCCCTCGTCAATGACCGTTCTTTCCTTATATTTAAAGTGCCCCCTTGTCAAAGGGGGCTGGCACGTAGTGACTGGGGGATTGTAAAACCCTAACGATTACAAAATTGCCTTTGCTTTTGTTTAACAATCCCACCACCGCAAGCGGCCCCCCCCCCTTTGACAAGGGAGGACTGTTATGGTACATAACGAACATTTTGGGCGGATAATAGAAAAGACCTCTTGGAGTTTTCCAAGGGGTCTTTCTTTTTTGTTTTGTTTTTAGCAAGGTTTGGTAGAATTACCTACCAAATACCTGCCCGTGGGGGCTTCCCCACCTCGCCCGTGGGGGCTTCCCCTCTTCGTTAATCGTTTTGCCAACCAACAAGCAGGGGCGCGGTGTTATAGTTTATCGTTTTCGTAAACTATTTCGCGACACTCGCCCGTCGAGGCTTCTCGACTATTTTCTCTTCGTTACGAATACTACTGCAAGAGCGGATAGAACTACTGCGAGAAGTCCTACAGCCTCTTTGCCACAGCCTTCGCTTTCTTTCTCAGAAGCGTCGGGAGCAACGGACTCGGTAACCTCGATGAACTTAGCGGTAAGAGTTATATCAGCGGTAATTTCAGTACCGAAATCGAACTTAGCGTCGCCAACATACCAGCCAACGAACTCATAGCCATCCTTAGTGGGATTAGCAGGTTTCTGAGCGAGTGCGCCAACTACAACGGACTGAGCAGGAGCCTCACCAGTACCACCGTTAAGGTCGAAGGTAACGGTAACGTTAGCAGGAGTCCAAATAGCGGTTAGAGCCATATTGCTAGAAACGATAGAATCGAAATCGTAAACGGTAGCGCCATACAACCAACCACCGAAAGTAAATCCAGCCTTAGTCGGGTCAGCGGGTTTAGTAACCTTTCCGCCGAAAGTAATGGTCTGAGATGCAATACCGTCAGAGAAGGTAACAACGAAGTCGTTGATTTCCCATCTAGCGGTAAGAGATACGTTACCAGTAACTATGGTATCGAAGTCGTAAGACTCGGTAGCACCTGCCTCGAACCAACCAAGGAACAAGTAACCAACCTTAGAAACGCTAGGCTCGGTTACTTTTCCGTCGTAGTAAATGGTTTGGTCAGCAACTGCACTGCCACCGTCGCTGTTAAAGGTTGCGGTGAACGCATTTGCTTGCCATCTAGCGGTAAGAGCGTAGTTAGTAGTAGAGTATTGAGTGATTTCCTCAACCTTGTTATTGCTTCCGTCGAACCAGCCAACGAAGGTGTAACCAGTCTTGGTAACGTTCGTGGGGAGAGCAAAGGTTGCGTCGTCGTAAGCGTATTCAACCTTGTAATCAGTACCAGGAGTACCTGCGAGTACGCCACCGTTTGCGTCGTACGAAATCGTAAACGTAATGTCAGCAAACGCAGTTACAGTTGCCTCCAAGGTGCTTGCGTTAGCGATATCAGCGTAAGCAACCATAAAGGAAAGTTGTGCGCCAGTTAGGTCAACGTCAACAATCTTCTCAACGCCGTCAATCTTTGCAGAAGTGATTGCGTATCCACTAGCAGGAGTAATCTTAACGTTTACGTATCCGTCCTCGGTAAGAGTGTAGTTAGGTAGCGCTCCGCCAAGACCATTATTATCGGTAGTATCAACCGTAATCTTGGTTGCGTCGTTAGTCGAAAGAGCAATCGTCTTAGTGGTAACCTTAATAGTCTTTTCAATGTTTTCTCTGTTGCTGAACTTGTAAACGAGCGTGTAAGTACCAAACTCGGTAGCCGTGAAGTTTGCGCCAGGAGCAAGGTCAGCATTTACAACCGTGCCATCGGGTTTCTTAACGTCAACCGTATAACCCTCTACTGCACCAGTTGCTACACCACCCTCAGCGAGAACGTTGTAGTACTCGGTAACGGCAGGAAGAGTTACGGTATCGCCAACTTTATAGAAATTATTGTCGTCAGCAACCGTTTTTGCAACTTTTACACCGTTGTTGGCGTAAGCGCCACTGTACTGAGCAAGGCTTTGTCCGTCAAGGTTCATAAGAAGGATAGACGCCCTCTCTGCCTTTCCGCTAGGAGCGTAAGTGCTATTCGAAGTATCGCCAGTATAATTATCATCTCCAGCGAAAGTAAACTTGAACGAAACAGTTAGTTCGTTACCAAGCGCGTTTCCGCTGTGCTGGTCTTGATAATGATAGGTCTCTTTTTGCTCGGGAGTGGGGTCAAGGTGTACTAGGAGCGTATTATCTCCCAAAGTCTGTCCCGTACCAAACGAAAGAGTTTGCTCTGCCTTGTTGTAGTAAAGAGTTACTTTTCCAGCGTAGTAACCACTCATACCGTTAGAACCGGTAACGAATGCGCCACCAGTATACCACTGGTCTGTCCTATGACGAAGTTGTAGGTTTTCCTTACCGTTAGCGTGTACTCTAACTAGGATATTATCGCAAGTCGCTACTCCACCGTAATAGTTTGCACTTCCACTTCCAGAAGGAATTTGATAATCCATATAGATTTCAACGTACTTGCCGTTCTCGTCGGTAAGAGTAATCGTGAAATTATTAATGGAGCGTTGTACTTGCTCGTTTGCAAATACGAAATCAAATAAAGGTTTAGTATTATCGTTGTCGCCAACGTAAATTTTCTTGTCAAGAGTTGCCGTTACGCTCTCTTCTAATCCACTAGTAGGACGGTCAACGGAAACGAGTAAACCGTCGGTGTTTCTAGCCGATACACCGTGATGGTCTTTATCCAATGCATTAAACGGAGCAGGAGTAAACATAGCAACGGGGTTGTTAAGTCCTTGACTTATCGTTGCGCCGTCAACTTCGCCATACTGACTTCCGTCGTAAGCAAATGCGTATGCTTTTGCTACTACTCCGTCGCCTTCGCCAAGGTATTCAATCGTATTTAGTCCAGCAACTGCGGTGAAAGAGGTTACTCCCTTTTCGTAAGCAACCGCCTCTCCGCCGTTAACTCTAACTTTTGCTACGGTAATATCCGTTCTCTCGGTAAATTCTCCCGTAATCTTCTTGCTCGTGGGAGCAGGAACGATTACGCTCTCGCCTACTACTGCTTTAATATTAGCGTTGTAGTTGTCGGCAGTAATCGGAGTTACTAATCCAGCAGTATAACTACCGTCTTGTTTCTCCAAAAGGCTGTAAGATAGGTCTTTGCCGTCAACGTTTTTAACTACTAGGTCACCACCACCAGCAGTGTTGAAAATCATAATACCAACTTCGTCCGTCTTAAAGCCTTCCCAAAGAACACGGGGTTCAAGTCCGTTATCGTTATCCGTATCGTCGAAATCACGGATAAGCGTGTTGTTGATGTAAACTGCTTTGTTTGCGTTGTCATACTGAACTTTAATCTCGGTATGTCCAAAGCCGTTTCCAAGTCCAGACAAGTGAATGTTACCTTGAGTTTTGTCAGCGCCACGAGTACCCCAAGGCGTTTGTCCAGTTGCGGACGCCTGAGCGTGCGTAGTTGCGTTGTTGAAGTTGTACACCGTTAGAGTAAAGTAGTTGTTGATATTTGCCTTTTCATAAACTAGTATGGTCATACCACGAAGAGCATCAATCGTGTTGTTTACTTTAGAAACAGGCGTTGCCGAAACAAGCGTAGTGCTTGCGGTGTTGTCCGAAATCTTAACCGAAGGAATATGTACGTAAGACTTTCCTAGTTTTTGCTCTTGGCCACCAGAAGTAGCGCGAGCCCATACGTCAGCATAAGTAACGATAGCACCTGAGTTACCTAGCGAATTTTGAGCGTAAGCAGGAAGTTTGCTAGCCCCAGTAGTTAGGTCGGTGGGGAAAGAAACGGTTGCTACACCTACTCCGTCGGTTGCTTTCTTCGCCTCGAAGATATTAGCGTATTCGTTCTCAAAGCCAGCAACTACCGCGGTAATCGTTTCGGATACTACGGTGGTAGTGCTCTCTACCGTCTTGGTGCGGTAAATATAATACTTTCCACTCTCGGTTGCAGTGAACACGTTATCTAATAAAGTATCAGCGGTAACGTCTTCTTTGTTTTCGTTATAAACGGTGGTCGTCCAGCCCTCGTCCTCGCCTACGGCAAGTTCTTCGCCGTCGCGTCTTTCAAGAGCAGGAACGGCATAAGCCTCACCTACGGGCAAAGTGGTCTCTCCACCAGCCACGTATGCGCTTTTACTTACTACGCCGTCAGTTAGATTATAACCTGCAAGATAACCTAAACCATTGTGAGTAAGGTCAAGTCCGTTAAGAGCGGTTACTACTACGCCGTAGTTTAGAATAGTGGGGGAAGTAGGTGCAGTTGCTCCACCACCAGAGTTATGCGAAATCTTAATTCTAACGGGCCCAGTAAATCCAGCAAACGCAGTATCGCCACCGTTGGTAGCGCCCTCGTCAACGCCTTCGGTGCTAGCGTCGTCGGTGGCGTCAAGGTCACGAACGAGTACCTTTTCTCCGCTTGCGTTGTTGGTGTAAATCGCCTTTTCGCTTGCGTCGTAGTAAATCGTTAGGTCATTTACGTCAATACTAGTACCAGTCGTACCGCTTACGAACGCACCGTTCTCCATACCGCCTTTAAGCGATTGTCCACCTGCTTGAACGTAAATGGCGTTGTTGGTACTACCAACTATATAGCCGTATTCCTGACTTGCCTTTGCAAAATATACGTCGATATAGTTCGTTCCGTCGTGCAATTGCACTTTATACGAACGCCAAGCGTTGTTGGAATTAAACGAAATTAGCGCGTCGTCCTTCGTTGCGTTGGTCACGTCAATCAATTTCGCCTTGGCTTCCACCGGGTAGTCGGCAGTACTGCCTTGCTTTGCAAGAGGCAAAGCAATACCCGTGTATTGTTGCGAGGTAGTAACTCCCGAAATGTTCGTGGTCGCTACTGCAGGCGAAAGATACTGCTGATAAGTAGTATTCGTTGCCGAAAACTCGAACAAGCCGACTGCGTTAGCAGCGAAAGCAACTTCTGCTTTTGCCGTTTCTTTCTTGTTGAAAGTAAGCGCAAAAGGCGCAGAAAGCATTAGCGCGAAAGCAAGTACTAACGACACTACGAGACTTTTTTTCTTTCTCATTTTCCTTTTTCTCCTTATATAAATTTTTATTGTTTTTGCCAAAATGGTGCATTAAGGCAATTTTCTATGCTACTATTATACACCTATAAAACGCACAAGTCAATAAAATAAAAAACTTTTTTGTATGATATTTAAGTTTTGTTATACAAAAAGTAGCATTTTTTAGACGTTCTTTGGTGGCAACCGTTCTTTTTCCTTATATTTAAAGTGCCCCTCGTCAAATCCCGTATTTATCCTTATATTTAAAGTGCCCCTCGTCAAACCCCGTATTTATCCTTATATTTAAAGTGCCCCCTTGTCAAAGGGGGCTGTCACATTGTGACTGGGGGATTGTAAAATCCTAACGATTACAAAATTACCCTTGTTTTGTTCGACAATCCCACCACCGCAAGCGGTATCATTTTAACAATCCCA
Source organism: Pumilibacteraceae bacterium (assembly GCA_045654245.1). Classification (GTDB taxonomy): domain Bacteria; phylum Bacillota; class Clostridia; order Christensenellales; family Pumilibacteraceae; genus UBA10677. The sequence continues at coordinate 23,406 of JAZOMX010000027.1, forward strand.
CCACCGCAAGCGGTATCATTTTAACAATCCCACCACCGCAAGCGGTCCCCCGCCCTTTGACAAGGGCGGACAATTATAGTGGTGTTTAAAGTGCCCCCTTGTCAAAGGGGGCTGTCACATTGTGACTGGGGGATTGTAAAGGAACTTATAAAATCGCTATTCCTTATTTATATAATCATCTATTCGCTGACAAACGTCACTAAATCGCAACCAAATATCTTTATTCGTAAATCTTAATACCGTTATCCCAAACTGACGTAAAAATTCCGTTCGTTTATTATCGTATAAAATTTCTTTATCTTCAAAATGTTGCGAACCGTCTATTTCAACGACTAACTTTACCGCAGGACAATAAAAATCCACAATATAGTTTCCTATCACTTTTTGGCGTAGAAACTTTTGTGGATATTCTTTCAAAAAATCAAACCATAAATGACACTCTTCTTTCGTCATTTTTTTTCGTAGATTTTTCGCTAGTACCGTTAGTTCTTTTTTATGTTTGAACGGCATTTCTTTTCCCTCTTGTAATAATTATTTTTCTTTGTCTTTTTACAATCCCACCACCGCAAGCGGTCCCCCGCCCTTTGACAAGGGCGGACGTGTACTCTTCTATATTTACCCACCACCCACAAGGGCGGACGTAGTGCTTTTCTGTATTTTCCTACCACCCACAAAGGCGGACGTGGTTCGGTATTTAAAGTGCCCCCTTGTCAAAGGGGGCTGTCACATAGTGACTGGGGGATTGTAAAAAACTTACAAAATCATTACACTAGCGTTTTTAGTAAGGTTTCTCTATCTAGTGGCGATAGGTACGCAGGCGGTATATCAAGCACCGTTTTGCAACCGAAGTTGCCCTCTTTATAAAGCCGAGCAACCGCTCTTGCGTACGCGACGATTATCGACGCCGTAAATTCGGGGTTAGAGTCGAGTTTGAGCGAATACTCTATTATATGCGAGTTTTTGCCGTCGCCCGTTTTGCCCGTTCTTATTACGAATCCGCCGTGAGGAATACCAGAGTGGTTCTTCTTCATTTCTTCCGCCGTGATAAAATGCACGGTGGTATCGTAATCGGCAAAGTAGTTGGGCATAGTTACGATTTCTCGCTCTATCCTCTCTTTGTCTGCGCTTTCTTCTGCCACTACGAAACACTCACGCAAATGCTTTTCTCTCGTTGTTAGGCAAGGATTTTCACCCGCTCTTACTTGCTCTAGCGCACTTTCTATCGGTACGGTGTACTGCTTTGCGTCAAGCACGCCCTCTATTCTTCTAATCGCATCCGAGTGCCCTTGGCTTACTCCCTTGCCCCAAAAAGTATAGTCCTTTCCGTCGGGCAAAAACGCTCCGCCGTACGCTCTTGCTATTGAGAACGCACCAGGGTCCCAACCTGCCGAAATTACCGCTACTTTCCCGTTCGCTTTCGCTACCTCGTCCACGTTACCGAAATGCTCGAAAATGCGTGCGTGCGTATCAAAACTATCAACCAGGTTGAAAGTCTTGGCTAGCATAGGAGTTTGCTCGGGTAAATCCGTTGCACTTCCTCCGCACATTATCATTACGTCAATGCTATCCGCCATACTCTCTACTTCGCTTGCGTGCATAACCTTTACGCCACCATAAACCGTTTTTACCGTTTCGGGCGCTCGGCGTGTAAATATTGCCACAAGTTCCATATCGGCGTTTTGACGAATTGCGCTTTCTACTCCTCGTCCTAAATTACCATATCCGTATATGCCTACTCTAATACTCATTGTAGTAATTCCTTTTTCTTTATAATTTATTATATATCTGCTATATTACCGTTTTTACTAGCGCGTAACTTCTTCTTTCGTTATTGTCCCAACTGTTAGGACCTACTCCACCGTTCTCCTCTTTTTGGTGGAACGGGCCAAGTAAGTTACGGTTGCTTACCGTTAGCGTAATCGTAAGGTCGTTCTCTCCCTTTTTAACAAACTTGCTTATGTCAAGTTCGTTTTCAAACATCATTACGCCTGCGCTTTCTCCGTTTACCTCAACTTCTATCAACTGATAGCGCTCGGGCACGCTTAGTTTAACGCTTTCACTCTTTGCGTTAAACTTCTTTCTAAGCGTAATATCGCCCGCAAAGAACGGATATCCGTCCTCAATCAGCGAGGTAACTTTGCTCTTTTTCTTTCCTACCTTGAAGTTGTCGCCAAGCAGTACTCCTGCCGAAACGCCTTTTTCATACTCGCCGAAAACTCCAAAGTCTCCGCTTAAATATCCGCTTTCTATTTCCGTGTCGTAAACAAGACAGTTGCGGAGCGATTCGGTTACGTTCTCGCCAAACAACGCATAGTAAACCGCCTCGCTTTGATAGTAGTCAAGCGTTACCACGATTTCGTTGTCGCCTTTCCTTATGTACTTTCCTATATCGTAACGGTAAAAACCTCTGCCAAAAACGGATTTTTCGTGCTTTTTGACTATTTGTCCGTTTATGGCGATTTGGTCGTGCTCGCAAGTAAAGTACGCTTTCTTCGGCGCGTTTTCTACCTTAAAACCATACTTTATGTAAAGTTTGCCTGCGTAACGCTCTTTAAGTAATCTCTTGAACGCATCACGAACGACTTCTTCTTCGCCGTAGTTTTCTCCGTCGTAGGACAGTCTTATTTTGTCAAGCGTAAGATAGTTTTCGTCGCTACTTACCACTTCGTACTCGCCCGAAAGCGTTATAAGTTCGCTCTCTTGCTCTTTGCTCGCCTCGTCCGTCGTCGGATATAAAAGTAACGCCTCGCCGTCGCTAAACTTTATCTCGCCGTCGCATATCTTTTCCTTTCCGCTTGCAGGGTTAACCGCTCTCCACTTTCCACTCGCTTTTAAGGTAGTGCCGTCGCCGATATTCGTTGCAAACACGAAAGTTTTACCGTTTTCGTCCACTCTTACGCTCGTTCTTACCGTTTCGTTTTTCTCCGCCTTGAACTCTTGCGAAAGCGCAATTTCGTCTAGCGTTACGGTGCTAGTTAAAAAGTCGTAATCGTACTTCTCGCCCTCAAGATATTCGGGCTTGCCGTCGGTAAGCAATACTTTTCCGCCGTTTTCCGCGTACTTACGGATAAGGTCTTTACTGCTCTCGTCCATCGTTAGCGTGAGCGGAAAGATTATATAGTCGTACTTGCATTTGCCCACGACAAGCGTTTTCCCCTCCACTTTGCCGTGACGAGCCATTATCGTTTCGTCTAGATAATGGAAAGTAATTTGACGCTTGGTTAGTTCTTCGCTTATCGCTCTATAACTATCGTCAATCGTCTTCACTTCGGGCAATTTGTATCCCTCGTGTTTCCAACCAAAATAGGTGCTCCTTATCGGCTGGAACACGCCGACGTTTACCCTTTCTTCGGAGTTCACTAGCATTTCGGTTAGGCGCGTGTAGTAAGCGTTAAAATCCTTAAAGCCCTTTCTTATCCACGGGTTTACAGTCGAAAAATGTGCGGGATAGTCTCTCTTTCTATTTCCTGCCTCGCTGTACGGAAGTAGGTGCTGGCACATATAATTCACGCCCGCTACATACTGAAAGTCGGCTATCTTTTTAAGTTCTAACGGCGTTGCGTCCCAGCCCACGCAGGCAAAGGTTTCCGTTAGACGATATTTCTTTCCCAGTTGGCTCGCTACCGAACCGAGTTGTCGGGGCGATATGCAACAGTCCGTTCTCTTTCCAAGATAGTCTACGCCCGGGAACTGCTGGTATTCGTAAAAAGGCATTATTCCTCCACAACACAGCATTTGTCCCGCTAGCGAACGCTCTTCTATGTAGTGCCCCGTGAGTTCATAGCCGTTTTCTTCGCACCAGTCGTAAATCTTCTTGGCGAAGTTTTCAAGCATTAACTCTTGCATACCTTTCCAGTACTTGTATCTGAACGCGCGATAGCCCTCTCTTTCATAAAAAAGTAGTCCTAGCCCGTCCAAAACGCTCTCGCCGTACTTCTTTTCGAAGTAATCCTCTATCACGGTCGTGTACGGCGTTCCCCAACGATAATACTGTGGTTCGTCCGTGAAAAAACCCATAATACCGTACTTATCACGCTTTTTGTATTCCTCGTGCGTGAGCGCTATGAACTTATCCACGACCTCGCCGTTAAGTATGTCGGCAGTTGACGCCGAACGACGCATATATACGTTGATTACGCTATCGCCTTTCGTTACTCTCGTTAGTTTTTTTCCGTCGTCAAAAAACGATACTAACGCTTGCTCGTCGTACGCGCCCTCTTTGCAATACACTTCGCAGTCACGGTTGTTCTCATCTTCTAAAAGTTTTCCGCCCACGAATCCACTCGGCCAACCGTTTTCGTCGTACGCCCACGCTTCCATACCAAGTTCACGAGCGTACTTTGCGCATTCCGTTATGCAATTATGCCACTGCTCGCCAAGATATTCCGTCTTAAGTCCGCTCCTTGCGTGCATAATAAATCCGCTTATGCCTTGCTCGTGCATAGTCTTGATTTGCGCTTTCAGTTCATCTACGTCTAATTCGTCGTTCCAACTCCAAAACGGGATTGACCCTTTTCTCTTTACTTCCATTTTTACTCCTTAATGGGCAAAAGACCTGCGCTTAACCAACGCACGGTCTTTTTTATCAAAGTTCAGTTCTTGATTCGATTGCCCGGGAAAGCGTTACCTCGTCGGCGTACTCGATTTCACTACCCATACTTATACCCTGGGCTAGCCTCGTTACCTTTACGCCTAGGGGTTTTAGTAGTCTTGCTAAATACATAGCCGTCGCCTCGCCCTCTACGTCGGGGTTAGTCGCAATTATCACTTCGTTTACTCCGTCAAGTCGAGAAAGTAGTTGCTTTATGCGGAGTTCGTCCGGACCTTTCCCCTCAAGCGGATTTAGCGTTCCTCCCAAAACGTGGTAAGTAAAAGTTCTACCCGCCACCTTTTCAAGCGCTAGAATATCCTTCGTTTCGGATACTACGCAGATTACGCCGTGGTCGCGCGTGCGACAAATTTCACACACTTCTTCGTCCGTAAGGTTTCCGCACACCGAACAAAATTTAATTTTTTCCTTAACTTCGACGATAGCGTCCGCAAAATCGCGCGCCTCGTCTTCGTCCATTTCTACCACCGCGTATGCGTAACGCTGTGCCGTCTTTTTCCCTACGCCGGGGAGCGACGAAAACCGCGTTATTAGTCTTTGTATGCTGTCGGGATTGTTCATACTAGAATAGTCCGCCACCCATACCGTTGGGCATTAGTTCAGCAGATAGCGCGTCCGCCTCGTCTAGCGCGTCGTTCATTGCTGCGATTATAAGGTCTTCTAGCATTTCTAGGTCGTCCATATCAACCGCCTCGGGCTTGATTGCAAGTCCTACTACTTTTTTATCGCCCGTAATCGTTACGGTTACTAGCCCACCGCCAGAACTTCCTTCGATTTCGGTGTTCGCTATCTCTTCTTGAGCCTGTTTCATTTGCTCTTGAAGTTTTTGCGCTTGTTTCATCATTGCTTGCATATTCATTCCGCCACCGCCGAATCCGCCTCTATATCCTGCCATTTCAGTTCTCCTTATTTCTTCTTAATATTGAGTTTCGCTTCGCCAATAAGTCTTTTGATGCGGTCAATTTCCGTATCCATATTGACTCCGCCCTTTACTTTGTCCACTACTAGTTTCAAGCCCGTTCCGTCCGCTTCGAGCGCACGCTTAATCGGGTTCATTATAGAATCGTCGCTAAACCTAAACAAGTTCTCGGGCGTTACCCACACTTTGAGTTCGTCGCCCGTTATTTCTACCTCTTCTGCTAGTTTGAGCGAAGAAAACGCCATCGTCGATTCGTTTTCTCTAATATAAGTCATTACTCTTCCCCACACGCTTCGAGCCTCCATTGATTTGCTCGCTCTCGCTTTGAGTACGGGGTTTTCGCTATCTTCTTTCTTGGGCTCTACCGCCACCGCTATTCCACTTGCGATTTTCTTCTCAAGACGGGCTATGCGTTCCTCTAACGCCGATAGGTCGGTTACCGCTTGCTTGATTACTCGTAGCGTTGCAGTCTCTAACACGATTTTGGGGCTTACCGAATATCTAATTTCTGCGTCGATTGCCGAAAATACCGTGATTGCCGTGACGAGAAAATCTACGCTAACCTCGTCCGCTTTTTCTCTCATTTCGGCTAGTTCTTCTTCGTTTCCGAGCACCGTTGCTTTGGACGAGGTCTTAATCACGAGTAGGTCACGAAGGTACGATACGATATCCTTCGCTATTAGCGATACGCTCTTTCCCTCGGCGCAAAGAGTGTTTACTACCTCTAACGCTACGCCGATATCACCGCTTTTTATCGCCTCGTATAACTTCTTAACGCCTTGTCGTCCGCCCGTTCCGAGAATATTCGACACGACCTCGTAAGTTAGCGTTTCGCCTCCGCCCATTACTCTGTCGGCTAGCGAAAGCATATCTCTTACCGAGCCTTCCGCCATAGTCGCTATTAGCGAAATCGCCTCGTCGGTTGCTTTTACGCCCTCTCGCTCGTAAACGAGTTTTAGGTACGAACAAAGTTCGGCGTGCGAAACGAGTTTAAAGTCAAACCTCATACAGCGAGATAATATCGTCGGTAGTACCTTATGCACTTCCGTCGTTGCCAAAATAAATATTACGTGCTTGGGTGGCTCTTCTAGCGTTTTTAGTAGCGCGTTAAACGCTTGCGCCGAGAGCATATGCACCTCGTCGATTATATATATCTTATATTTTCCCACCGCAGGCAAGTACTGTACGCTCTCAATCAGCGTGCGCATTTGGTCAACGCTGTTGTTAGACGCTGCGTCGAGTTCAAACACGTCCACGTTTTCTTTGCTTGCGATTGCTTTGCACGCCTCGCACTCTCCACACGGCGAACCGTTACGGGGGCTAAGGCAGTTGATTGCCCTAGCGAAAATTCTAGCGCAAGTCGTTTTTCCCGTTCCACGACTGCCCGTGAAAAGGTACGCGTGCGAAATGCGTCCCGCTTTTACTTGGTTCTCAAGCGTCTTCGTGACGTGGCGTTGTCCTATTACTTCTTCAAATCCGCTCGGGCGGTATTTTCTATATAGCGCTAACATATTTTATCCTCTTTTCGTATTATACCTAAATCTTACTAAAATGTCAAAGGATAGAGGCATAATTACCAAACGCAAAACAAAAAAACAATTTTTTTAGCCATTTTTAACTTTTTACTCTTTTTCTATTGAAAATTTATATTTTTTAGTGTATAATCTTTTTAGTGGAAACTTCTTATTACATAAGTATCGCCATAAAAAACTTTTTAGATGAACGGGGAATGAAGTCTTATACTCTCGCCTCGCTTTCGGGGTGCAATAAAACCGCAGTAAACAACTGGTTATATCAACGCCAACTCCCCTCGGCGAAATGTCTAATGCGCCTTGCCGACTTTATGAATATTTCCGTCGATTATATGCTGGGACTAAAAAAAGATAAACGCATTATCCGTAGCGGTACTACCGAAAAGTTCTCAAGCCGAGTTAAACTTCTTCTCGGTAGCGACGTTACCGCTTATAGGCTCGCTAAAGAGTGTAAGGTCGGCTCGTCCGCCGTCTCGAAGTGGAGTACTATGGAACGCTTGCCTAATATCGAAGTACTGATTAAACTCTCTTCCCTCTTCGGCGTTTCCGTCGATTGGCTACTAGGCAGAACGAATATTCCAAACTAAATATTTCCATAAAAGAAAACACGTCGTAGTTTTTACGGCGTGTTTTTTATATCGTTTTATCTTTTTTCTTTCTTTGTTCATATTCCCTCCTCAACTTAATTAAACCATAAATACTCGATACACAAAAACAAATTTTCCAGAATAGCGCAGACTGTCAAAATCCTTATTCCGATAAACGTAATACGTGTATTCTGTTCTATCTGAATAACCTTTGCGTGATTCATAATCTTTTCGCACATATCCCTTTTGTGATAAATCTCTCACATCATAATCTTTTACCACGTATTTGCCTTCGGTTTTTACACTAACGTAAATCTGTACTGGATTAAATTCTAGCGGATTCAGTGGCCTTTTCTGATAAAAATCCACTCTTACCGTATTATTCTCTTCGGTGAGTTCACTCAATTTTACCGCTACCGCCCCGTCAGCATTTGGGCTATAAAACTCAATAATCATTTCGCCTTTTAAGGTATTAAGTTCCTCTGCGTGCTTTATTCTATGCACGATAATAGGCGTCGCAAACATTAATACTACGCACATTATAGGTATAACTACTTTCGTTACAGTCCGTATTCTCTCTTGTGTTTCAGGCTTTAATCTTATGCAAAAAATTACCCACGGCAAAAATATCGCAAAGAATACTATCCCTATCGATTTTAACACTTCCTTAATTTTTTTCATTTTGTCTTTACCTCCCTATTAACTATCCTTTTTCTTCATAATTAACACGAGTTTTTTACTGTATTTTAGACTATCAAAATTCTTATTTCTATAAATGTAAGTTTCACATATTTGCTCTCTTTTTCCATTTATTGACGCAACAGCATATTTGCTTATTCTTACATATCCCTTTTGGTACAATTGCCCTGGCAATTTTTCTCTTACTATTACCTTATTCTCCTCTTTAACAGTCACACGGAAAGAAACTGAGTTTTTTGTTTTGTCTATATATATAACAAAATGGTTGTTTTCTTCCGTAATTTCACTCAATTTGACGGTTAATTTTTCTCCATATTTGGGGATAAACTCAATCGTCATTTCTCCTTTAAGCGTTTCGATTTGTTCTGCGTTCTTTATCCGATTTATAACGATAGGCGTTGCAAACATCATTACTACGCACATTATAGGTATAACTACTTTCGTTACAGTCCGTATTCTCTCTTGTGTTTCAGGCTTTAATCTTATGCAAAAAATTACCCACGGCAAAAATATCGCAAAGAATACTATCCCTATTGATTTTAACACTTCCTTAATTTTTTTCATTTTGTCTTTACCTCCTTTTTTTGTTTGCATTTTTTATTGTCACTCGCCCGTCGAGGCTCCCCGACCGAGGATGCCCTCGGTGGCGTGTAGGCGTTCTATCATTACCGCAAATAAACCCAACAACACTAGAGTTTATCCGTAATCCTCGATAGGAAAACTACTCGGCTGTCCGTCCGCACGGACAAAACGCAATAGGGTACCTATATCAGTCTCCTATTGCGTTTATATTTAAACAAGCGTTATTTAGTTCCATAATCTTTTTCCCCCGATATCTTTTCTTTCCCCTATCTTCCTTTACCTTTCCTTTTTCCTTTTTCTTCCGTTTTTTTATATTATACCGTAAAAACCCGCTTTTGTCAATACCCCCTCTAAAAAACGAAAAACCCTTGCTTGTTAGCAAGGGTAATAAATCATATCAGTATTAAGCAAAAGGCGGTGAGGGCGAAGAGAAAACCGAACGAGAAAAGCGAGTTGATAAGCAAATATTTGACCTTTTCTCTCGGCTTATAAATCGTGAAAGTCTTAAACGAAATTAGGCTCGCCATAGACGAAATTAGCGTTCCGCATCCGCCCACGTTGACGGCAATTAGCAAACTTTTGTAGTTATTAGTAAAGCCCGAAAGGAGTACCGCCGACGGCACGTTGCTTATTATTTGACAAGACGCTACACCCGTTAGGAAAGTACTTTTATCTAGCACGGCGCTCATAACCTTATCGACTGCGGACAAACGAGAAATATTGCCCACCACGATAAAGAACATACAAAAAGTAAGCAGTAACGGATAATCGACTTTGGCAAGCGCGCTACGGTCAAGAGCAAGCATTACGGGGATTACGACAAATCCCGTCCAAAACGGCACCACACGGAATACTAACACTATCATATAGATAAACAGAACTGCGCACACGATTGCTCGGGGCTTGTCTAGTTCGTGTTCGGGGTCGCTAGGCGGTTCGATTTGCTCTTTCTTTATAAAAAGACAGCAAACTACGATTAGCGCAACCGAAAATAGCGTGGGCAATAACATTATCGAAAAGAACTCGCCCGTGGGAATATTGAAACGATTATATAAGTATAGGTTTTGCGGATTACCAAACGGCGTTAGCATACCGCCAAGGTTAGCCGATATCGTCTGCATTGTAAAGGTAAACGCCATATACTTTTCCTTTTTCGCCGAGTTTAGCACGAAATACCCTAGTGGCAAAAAGGTTAGTAGCGCCATATCGTTGGCAATCAGCATTGACGCTATATAGGTTATAAAGACTAGCGCCGTAATCGCCGAGCGAGTGGTTTTGAAAACTTTGATTACTTTGCGCGCGAGCAAACGGAAAAACCGTATGTTTTTAAGCGCAGATATTACTGCCGACATACCGAACAAGCAAGTTAGCGTTCTAAAATCGAAGTACCCTAAATACTCTTTATCGGGCGGAACGATAAAACACGATACTATCGCTAGTACCGTCGCTATCACCAACACGGCGTTGTTCCGCAAAAATCCTTTTATGTAATCCGCTTTCGTCACAACGATATTATAGCACTTTTTCTAGTTTTGACAAGCAAAAAGAAAAGGCTTTCTTGCGAAAACCTTTTCTTTTTTATATACTCTCGAGCATCATTTTATCAGCAACGAGGGCGATAAACTCTCCGTTAGTCGGTTTTTCGTTGCTCGAATAAACTTTCAAGCCGAATAACGAATTTATGCTCTCTATTCTTCCCTTGTTCCACGCAACTTCGATTGCGTGTCGGATTGCTCGCTCTACCTTAGACGGGCTAGTCGAAAACTTATCGGCAACCTCCGGGTAAAGCCTTTTCGTAATACTATTTATTATTTCGGGGCTGTCAATCGCTCGCTTAATCGCCTCTCGCAAAAACTGATATCCTTTTATGTGCGCAGGTATTCCCACCGTAATAAAAATCTCGGATAGTCTGCGTTCTAGCCCAGCATTTTTGCTTTCCGCTTTTACCGATAAAGCCTCGTCTATTCTCTTTTTGAGCACGGCGAGCGAATACGGTTTAAGAACGAACGCATCCGCTCCGTGACAAAGCGCGCTCTCAACCACCTTGTCGTTTTTAACCGAACTTACGGCAATCGCTTTTCCGCCCTTTTCCTTAATCTTTTCGATAATCTCTTTGCCGTCTAGAACGGGCAAAAATATCTCTACTACGGTAATCGAGGGCGCTAAATCGGCAAATAGAGCAAGCCCCATATCGCCTTTCGTGGTAGTAAAAACTTCGTAATCGTTATCTAAAAAGTACTTCTTTTCTTCTTCGAGGAGTTTTTCGTCGTCGTCAATAAACAAAATTCGCTTTTTCATTTTTGCATCCTCCTTTTAATGACAATATTTTACCATTTTTTTACAAGCATTTCCACCGCTTATTCGCATAAAAACGATAAATTATCGTCGAAAATCGTCGAATAAAATCTATTTTAAATTTTATGTAGGACTAAGGCGAATTAGGTTGCGTTTTTTTCGTTTAAGGTATATAATCGTAAAGTATTTTTTCGCAGGAGAAAAAAATGGAAGAAACGATAACCACAAAAAAAGAAAGCGGACTTTCGTCAAGCAAACTTCTCTTTTTAGCGTGTTGGTTAGTTTACGGGTGCGCGTACATAGCGAGAGTAAACTACTCAACCGCCGTTTCGGGAATGAAAGAACTAGGATTAGTAAGCGCATCTACAGCCGGCGTTATCAGTAGCGTTTACTTTATTTGCTATGCTGTAGGTCAACTAGTAAACGGCGCAATTGCCGACAAACGCTCTCCATTTATTATGGTTATAATCGGCGTAAGCGTAATTGCTCTTGCTAACTGCGCTATGTTCTTATTCCCCTCGCCACCTATTTTGCTCACCGTTTGGTGGGGAATTAACGGGCTTGGTCAATCAATGCTTTGGTCACCCGTGTTCTTTATCATCTCCAACGTGCTAAACGAAAAAATTAGGTTCTTTGCAGTAACCATTATTTCTCTTACCACTCCTATCGGTAAGATTAGCGGATATTTTCTCTCTGGATTTTCGCTCTCGCAAGGCGGTTGGAAAGGCGTATTCGTTATGGGCGCACTCGTTATGGCGGTAATGCTCGTGCTTTGGGTTTCGGTGTGGCTTTCGGTAAAGAAAAATATCTTTATCCGTCGAGGCGAAAACCTTGCTAACAACGAAAATCTCCCACTAACAAACGAGAAAAGAAAGGTTATGCCCCTTCTCGTTGCAAGCGGAATTATAATTGCTTTCCCCTCCCTAATCGTTCACGGGCTATTCCTAAACGGCATAAGCGAGTGGATTCCCTCGGTGCTTACTAATAACTACTCGCTCTCAGGCTCAGCGTCGTCGTACCTAACTATGATTGTGCCTGCCGTTGGAGTTGTGGGCGTATTCTTTTCCAACTTCGTCTATAAAAAGTTTAACCGTGACGAAATGAAAAGCGGAACGCTCGTTATGGCGCTCAACTTTATTCCCGTTCTTTTAATCCTCGCCCTAACGCTAGTGGACGGCGGACTGCTCGGAAAAACGGGTGATGCGGTTCTTTTTACGGTTGCGTACGGACTTATCTACATTTTGCAACTTGCGTTCGGTCATATCCTAATTTCGCTCGTTCCACTTCGCTTTTCGGGGGTGGGGCTCGCTGCGACAATGACGGGACTTACTAATGCGATTAATTACGGCGGTAGCGCAATTTCGACTTACGGTATGAGCCTTGCGATTGAATATATGCCTCTTTACGGCATAGTCCTAATTTGGCTTGGCTGTCTTGCTTTTGCAAGCGTAATCCTTTTCCTTTCCTCTCTTAAGTGGAGTAAGTTCATTAAAGACTAACTCGCCTACTATTTTTAATCTAACGGCACTAAAAAAACCTCCTAACTAAAGTGCGTCGCCTTAGGGAATTTTTAAAATATTGAAAAAGAGTAACAAAATTCTGTTACTCTTTTATTTTTTTGCTTTGCAAAAACACACGACCTTGCTTGCAAAGTATAGTGCGCTAAACTTAACCTCGTTGAGCCGTAATAATATATGCGTTATCTATCTCTTTTATTTTTATTTTGATAAACCCTAAAGTCGGTAACGTTTTGCAAATATAGGTAGGGTTGTCTGGATAAACCGCAATCCTGCTATATCCCGTATCAATAAAATCTTGTTGATTTTTGTCTATTGATAAAATGAATTCCCCTTTATTTTTTAATAAGTTAAAAACATTTATTAACGCCTTTTCTTTGTCTTTGATATGCATAAATGTTAACGTGGAAAAAATCACGTCGTATTTTTGATTTGCTTTGTATTTAAGAAAATCTTCATTAATAAAAAAAGCATTATTAAAATCATTAAAATGTTTTCTTGCCACATCTACTGTTTTTGATGAAATATCTATTCCCACGTATTTTTTACATTGATTAATAATTTTCTTAGCAATTCTTCCAGTGCCACAACCGATTTCTAATACTGTTTTATGGGCATCTAAATTAAGTAGATTTATAAACTCTTCCCCATCCCACTTATCCATATAATCCGCCAATTCTTTACAGTCTAAAACGGGGTCGTTGCCATTTTCAATTAATAAATCGTAATGTCTAGAAATATTATTCATTTTTTGCCTTTAATGTTTTACACGAAGAAATTAGCATTTTTCTTATAACACCACAATCGCTATTAAGTTTTTTGTATTGAGTTTCTTCTAAATAACCTGTTTCAAAAAGTAATTCTAACCAATATTCGCTTTCAAAGCACTCTTTTAATGCTATTTCAAGTTTTGAAATAAAATCAGCCGTTCCTTGAGCGTATTGCGCTTCGTGGATATTTGCACCAATACTTGTTCCAGAACGCAAAAGTTGATTAGTTAAAACGCTTTGTTTATTGTTGGATTTAATTTCTCTTGTAAGAAAAACAATGTTTTTAGCAAATTCCTTTGCTTTTTCTCTTAAAATACTTTCACTCATAAATTTATTATATCATACCATAAGTTTTAAGTAAAGTGATATTGTTTGCATAGCAAACAGTGATATTTTTAGAAAATCTAAAAGTTATATTTTGACTTTCAGTCAAAGTTATATTATATTTGCCACAACTCGCCAGAGGCGAATATAACTTTGCGTAGCAAAATATCACTGCGATAGCAATATAACTTGCCGTAAGGCAAATATAGTTGTGGCGTAGCGATAAATTCATATCGCTACGCCACTATCCCAAGAGGTTTTATATTTTTATTATTAGTCCGTAGTATAGTTGTCGAAATAACCTTGGATAAATACAATCGGCGTTCCCTTATCGCCCGAACCCGAAGTTAGGTCGCAAAGCGAACCGATAAGGTCGGTAATTCTTCTAGGCGTAGTTCCCTCGGACGCCATTTGTCCGTAAAGGTTGCCGTCCTTTGCCTTAATCTTATCCTTGATTGCCTTTTTAAGTTCCTCGCCCGAAAGAGTAGAAAACTCGTTGTCGGCAAGGTATTTTAGTTTTAGTTCGTTAGGCGTTCCCTCAAGTCCCGAAGTATAGGCAGGCGCAACTACGGGGTCTGCTAGTTCCCAAATCTTTCCAATCGGGTCCTTGAACGCGCCGTCGCCGTAAACCATAACCTCAACTTTCTTTCCCGTCGCCTCGAAAATATTTTTCTGTACGGCATCAACGATAGGCTGACAGTCACGGGGGAATAGTTTAACCTGGTTTTCGGTAGCCTTGTTCGAGCCTAGTAGTCCATAATTTTCGTTATATCCGCTACCGTTTACGGGCGCGTTTAGAATATCGTCAAGTCCGAAAATTTTCTCTCCGCCGTTCGCTTTTAAGATGCGTTTCGTTCTTTGGCGAGTGTGAATATCGCAAGTGATTACGTTCTTGGTATAAGGCAAGATTGCTCTAGCGTCGTTAGCGAAAATAATCTCAACCTCTGCTCCACTCTCACGAACTAGCGTCTCGTAGTACTCAACGTAGTCGATACCCGTAAAGGTATGTTTCTTATATCCAAAAAGTTCACGGTATTTCTTTAAGTCTAGCACGTCGCTGTACGGATTAACGCCTGATGCGTCAACGTCGTCAAGCGAAACAAGGTGGTTACCAACCTCGTCGGAGGGGTAAGAAAGCATTAGAACTACTTTCTTCGCTCCCTTTGCGATACCGCGCAAACAAATAGCGAAACGGTTACGCGAAAGTATAGGGAAAATAACGCCGACGGTCTGCCCGCCGAGTTTTGCTTTCACGTCGTTAGCAATATCGTCAACGCTAGCGTAGTTTCCTTGCGCACGCGCCACGATTGCCTCCGTCATAGCGATAATATCACGGTCTCTAATTTCAAATCCGTCGTCGGCAGACGCCTCTAAAATAGACTCGGTAACGATTTTAACGATATCGTCTCCGCTCTTAATAATGGGCGCACGAACGCCACGGCTGACAGTTCCTATCATACGACTCATAATTAGGTTCTCCTATTTTTCGCCCAAAAGGCGCAAATTCTCAACCTTTATATTATATTGCAAAACCCACTCTTTTGTCAAGATTTTTTACTGCTATCAAACCATTTTTTCTTGATTTTTTGCAAAAATAAAAACTCGGTTTTTCGCCGAGTTTTTTGAAATTAAATCGTGGTTTTTCTTAAACGAACGGGGTGATTATGCTAATTACTAAAAGGATACCGATTATAATAGGCAACACGAAAGTCATATAGTAACGCATCCAGGGTTTAACCTTTAAGCCTTTACCCATATTAGCCTCTTCCATAAAGTTATCCCAGCCCCAACCTTTTTTGAGGGTGCAGAAGAGTACGAATAGGAGCGAGCCTGCAGGAAGTAAAATATTGCTTACGATATAGTCCTCAAGGTCGAGTACGCCCTTACCTGCGCCGAGAGGCTCAAAGCCTGCGAGCACGTTAAAGCCTAAAATACAAGGGATTGAGAGGAAGAACAATGCAATACCGTCGATTAGGCACGCTTTTTTCTTTCCCCAACCGAAAAGTTCTTGCGTCATAGAAAGTATGTTTTGGAATACCGCAAAAATAGTGGTTAGAGCGGCGAACGACATAAACAAGAAAAATAGCGTTCCCCAAATTCTACCGCCTGCCATATTATTAAATACGTTGGGGAGCGTTTGGAAAATAAGGCTAGGCCCTGCGCTTACGTCAACGCCGTACGAAAAGCACGCCGGGAAAATAATAAGACCTGCCGTGATTGCTACGAAAGTATCTAGTACTGCTACGTTAACGCTCTCGCCTAGGAGCGAACGCTCTTTGCCGATAAACGAACCGAAGATTGCCATAGAGCCGATACCGAGCGAAAGCGTGAAGAACGCTTGGTTCATAGCCGAAACTATAACGCCCCAAATTCCGTTATGCGAAGGGTCTAACAATCTATCAACGCTAGGCAAAAGATAGAACTTTAAACCCTCTCCTGCGCCCGGCAAGAAAAATCCGTTGATTGCGATTACGACCATAATGCCTAGAAGAGCAAGCATCATAAACTTACTTACTTTCTCTAGTCCTTTTTGCATATCGAACGAGCAAACTAAAAATCCGATGGCAACTACTACGCCCATAAAGAGTATTAAAACCCAAGGATTAGATAGCATTTCGCCCCAAACTCCCTTTACAGCCTCCGTCGATAGTCCCTCGAACTTGCCAAACGCCATATAACCGAAGTACTGTAGCATCCAACCCGTAACCGAGGTGTAAAACATCATTAGTAAAATATTACCAACTAGCGCTGCGTAACCGTGGAAATGCCACTTCTGTCCCGGCTTTTGCAAAGCCTGATAAAGTTTAACGGGGCTTTTTTGCGACGCACGACCGAGAGCAAACTCCGCCGTCATTACGGGAATTCCTAAAATAACTAGGAACAGAATATAAATAAGAACGAAAAATCCACCGCCGTTTTGTCCTGCAACCGTGGGGAATTTCCATACGTTGCCAACGCCGATTGCGCAACCTGCGCTCAGCAGTATAAATCCGAGACGACTACCTAGTCTTTCTCTGCCTTGTTTATCTTGCATATTTTTCCTCCAAGTAAAAACTAAGACTATTTTACCACAACGCCCGTTTTTTTTCAAGACATTTTACCAAATTATTTAATCTAAACTTAAAATATAGCCTCATTTTGTTGTAAAATCTCTAATTTTATTATATAATTATCTTTAATCTTTTCTTTTTAGGAGTATGAGGAAAATGTTTATTCTTGAAAGCATTAAATCTTCGGGCGTCGTTCCTGCCGTTAAAGACGAACAATCTTTTCAAAAAGCGCTAGATAGCGAAGTAAAAGTTATGTTCTTGCTTAAAAGCGATATACTCTCGGCTGAGGAACAAGTTAAACTTGCGCACGAAAAGGGCAAAAAAGTCCTTATTCATATCGACCTTATGGAAGGTATAGGACGAGACGAAATGGCTGTAAAATATATTGCCGAAATCGTTTGCGCCGACGGTATTATCACAACTAAACCCGCCCTTGTAAAATCAGCGAAAGCACTCGGTCTTTTCGCCGTTCTCCGTGTTTTTCTGATTGACTCGCAAAGCCTAGAGTCCGCCACCTCGAACGCCGTTAAACTTGCGCCCGACGCCGTGGAAATTATGCCCGGCCTTGCATACGAGGTCGTAGAGCGTTTTGCTCCTCTCCCCGTTATTTTAGGTGGTCTTATTTCCACTAAAGAACAAATAAACGCTGGTCTTAAAAGAGGCGCAATCGGTGCGTCAACTAGCAAACCCGAACTTTGGTAAATCTTTGTTTGCAATAAACAACTTTATAGGAGGCTACTCGTCTTGAACAATCATCATTTACCTATAGAAGAAGTACTTTCTTCGCTTGGCGCGAACAAAACGCAAGGTCTTACTTCGCAAGAAGTCGAAACCCGTCTTGCTAAGTACGGTCCAAACAAACTAAAAGAAAAAAAGAAAAAAGGGTTCTTTGCTCGCTTTATCGAACAATTTAAGGACGTAATGATTTTAATTCTTCTCGTCGCTGCCGTCATTTCTTTCGTGATTGCCTGTGTAGAACGCGACCCGATGGAGTTCTTTGAGCCTATCTTAATCCTCTTTATCGTAGTCGTTAATGCTTTCCTCGGCGTATATCAAGAAAGCAAAGCGGAAAAAGCGCTTGACGCCCTTAAAAATCTGTCCGCTCCCCACGCAAGAGTTCTACGCGACGGCAAGGAGTGCGTAATCGATTCGGCTGACCTCGTTGTTGGAGATATCATTTTCCTCGAGGCAGGCGACTTTATTCCGGCAGATGCTCGTCTAATTACTTCTACCGCTCTTAAATCGGAAGAGTCCGCTCTTACGGGAGAATCCGTTCCTTCCGAAAAGTTTGCCGACCACCCCGTTGAAGAAAACGCTCCTCTAGGCGATAGAACGAATATGGTTTTCTCGGGTTGCTCGATAACTTACGGTACGGCAACCGCCGTAGTTACCGCAACGGGTATGGATACCGAAATGGGCAAGATTGCTAACCTACTAGACAGCGAGTCGGAAACAAAAACTCCCCTCCAGCAAAAACTTGCTACGCTCGGTAAATACCTCGGCATTATCGCCCTAGGCGCGTGCGCTATTATCTTCGTAATTGGACTTCTTAACGATATTCCGCCCCTCGAAATCTTTATGACCGCAGTTTCTCTCGCGGTTTCCGCAATCCCCGAAGGATTACCCGCAATAGTAACTATCGTTCTTTCAATCGGCGTTCAGCGTATGGTTAAGAAAAACGCAATTATTCGCCGTTTACCTGCCGTCGAAACGCTAGGTGGCGCATCCGTTATTTGTTCTGATAAAACTGGTACTCTTACTCAAAACCGTATGACGCTCGTTTCCATTTTCGTGGACGGTCAAACTGAAAACGAAAAGGTAACGGATTCTATGAGCGCTGGCGGAGCAAACCTTCTTCGCCTCGGTACGCTTTGTTGCGACGGCTCGGTAGTAGAGGGCGAAGACGGTACGATTAAGCACCTCGGCGACCCCACCGAAACGGCTATCGTTTACGCAGGTCTTATCAACGGTATGACTCGTGACGCTCTCGAGGCGCAATTCCCAAGAGTGGGTGGCGTTCCTTTCGATTCGGATAGAAAACTTATGTCCGTTATTTGCCGTGACGGTGACAAATACCTAGTAGTTACCAAAGGCGCTTTCGATATGATTAAGAAAATTTGCGTATCGGGCGACCTAGCAAAAGCGGAAGAGAAAACTAATACTATGAGCGCAAACTCTCTCCGTGTTCTAGCCGTTGGATACAAATACCTCGACACGCTCCCTGCCGAGATTACCGCAGAAACGGTGGAAAACGGTCTTACTTTCGCAGGATTAGTCGGTATGATTGACCCGCCTCGTCCCGAGGCTAAAAAGGCGGTTGCTATTTGCCGTAAGGCTGGTATTAAACCCGTTATGATTACGGGCGACCATATCGTTACTGCGACGGCGATTGCTAAAGAAATCGGTATTTTCGTGGACGGCGATATCGCTATGACGGGCGCGGAACTTGATAATCTTTCGGACACCGAACTAGACGGCTTAGTTGAAAAAGTTTCCGTTTACGCTAGAGTTTCGCCCGAAAACAAAATTCGTATCGTTAAGGCTTGGCAAAGAAAAGGCCACGTCGTTGCTATGACGGGCGACGGCGTTAACGACGCCCCCGCCCTTAAGGCTGCCGATATCGGTTGCGCTATGGGTATTACCGGTACGGACGTAGCCAAGGGCGCTGCGGATATGACTCTTACAGACGATAACTTCGCAACGATTGTTGACGCCGTACGAGAAGGTAGAGGCATTTACGCTAACATCAAAAAGGTCGTTGGTTTCTTGCTCGGTACGAATATCGGCGAAGTTCTCTCCGTATTTGTCGCAATGCTCTTGTGGCACGAATCCCCCCTTCTTTCAATGCAACTTCTTTGGATTAACCTCGTTACCGACTCCTTCCCTGCAATTTGCCTAGGTATGGAGGCTGTCGAAAAAGACGTTATGGACAGAAAACCCAAACCTAAAAACGAAGGTTTATTCGCTCACGGTTTCGGCGTTCGAGTAGTTATTCAAGGCTTTATGTTCGGCGGTCTAACCTTACTTGCTTATTATTTTGCTAAAGTTATGGTGCCCGATATCGAAGGAGCAGGCTACACTATGGCGTTTATGGTTCTTTCGCTCTCGCAAATCGTTCAGTCGTTCAATATGCGCTCTGAACATTCGCTATTTAAAATCGGACCTTTCACTAACAAAAAACTCAATCTCGCCGCTCTTGCGTCCGTGGCTTTGGTTGCACTCGTACTCTTTACGCCACTTAACGTTATTTTCGAAACGCCCGTGCTACCGTACTATATGTACCTTATCGGATTAGGACTAATCCTCGTTCCGTTCGTGGTTATGGAACTATCCAAACTTCTCGGTTTTATCAAGCACGAGACGCACAAGAAAAACTAACTTAAACTTTATAAAAAGCCAAGGAAAACTGCAATAGGCATAGGTATTTTTAGAAACTATTAAAATTTTATAGTATTGCGGTTTTCAAGCGGTTAAAAAAGAAAACGAGAACTTGGGTAAAAATCCAAGTTCTTTTTCTATGTCCAAAAATAGAAATGAGTTTACCACATGTTTTAAGTTAAAAATGCGAGTTGTGGCTCTTTTCTTTACCGTCCTTCCGCTCTACCCCGTTTCGTTGCGTAATTTTTCAACGAGAAATTAAAAATTTTGTATAATATATTGCTATCAGTATTGAAATAATGATAAGATTTTTGTATAATAAAAAAGGAGGTGTAAAATGCCATTACATATTATAAGACAAGATATAACTAAATTAAAATGCGACGCAATCGTTAACGCGGCGAATAATACGCTACTTGGTGGTGGCGGTGTTGACGGCGCAATTCACAAAGTAGCGGGCAGTAAACTTTTAGAAGAGTGCAAAACGCTTGGCGGTTGTGATACGGGCGACGCTAAAATTACCAAGGGTTATAATCTGCCGTGCAAACATATAATTCACACCGTCGGCCCCGTTTGGAGTGGCGGTCACAACGGCGAAAAAACTTTGCTTGAATCTTGCTATAAAAAATCGCTTGCGCTCGCAAAAGAAAATAATTGCGAATCGATTGCTTTTCCGCTTATATCCTCGGGCATTTACGGATACCCAAAAGATAAAGCGTTATCGGTTGCCGTCGAAACTATATCGAAGTTCCTGTTCGACAACGAAATGCTCGTTTATATCGTCGTGTTCGATAAAGCGTCTTATCGAATAAGCGAAGAATTGTTCGACGACGTCGCTGAATATATCGACGACAACTATGTGGGTAAAATGCGCGGTTACGATAGACCACGCAAAGCGTTTAACGCCACGCCGTTTTTTTGCGATTTCGCTTGTTTTGAAGAAAAACTACCAAAGCCGGAAGATTTATCGCTTATAGATATGCTTTCTAATATGGACGATAATTTTGTCGTAACGCTATTAAAACTTATTGACCTAAAAGGTATTACTGACTTAGAGTGCTATAAAAAAGCGAACGTGAGCAGACAAACGTGGTATAAAATAATGAACGAAAAGGATTATAAGCCAAGCAAAAATACGGTTATTTCCTTTGCGGTTGCGCTTGAACTATCGCTCGACGAAACCAAACATTTATTATCCACCGTAGGCTTTACGCTTTCAAAGAGCAGTAAGTTTGATATTATCATAGAGTATTTCTTGCAAAAAGGAGAATATAACATTTTTACTATCAACGAAACGCTATTTGAGTTTGACCAAGTTTGCTTGGGTGTATAAGTAAATCGACGATTGACCAAAAGTAAATATAAATCCTTTATAATGTGGTTGTAAGTTAAAACTTACGACTACATTTTATTTTAAGGAGATTTGATTATGAAGAAAGAATTTGTAACGGATTGTGGTAATGCACAGCAAGACACGGGTATAACCGAACTCGTATTTATCTTGGACAAAAGTGGTTCTATGTCAGGTATGGAAAAGGATACTATCGGTGGCTTTAACGCTATGATAGAAAAGCAGAAGGCTCTCGACGGCAAAGTTTTCGTTTCTACCGTTTTGTTTTCTAACTCTTCCACGGTTTTGCACGATAGAAAAATTTTAGAAGAAATTGCGCCTTTAACAAAAAAAGATTATCAAGTTGGCGGATTGACTGCGCTACTGGATGCTATCGGTGGAGCAATAAAGCATATCGGCAATATTCACAAATACGCTCGTAGAGAAGACGTGCCTACGCGCACTTTGTTCGTTATTACTACCGACGGTATGGAAAATGCAAGTAGTCAATATAATAGCAAACAAATTAAAGATATGATACGACGCCAGGAAGAAAAATACGGTTGGGAATTTTTGTTTTTAGCCTCTAATATTGATGCGGTTGAAACGGCTGACGGCATTGGTATTAGAAAGGATAGAGCGGTCAATTATGCCGTAGAAGAGGATACCGAAGAAATGTTTGCGGAAGTTGGCGAAACTATTAGTAGTTTTAGACGTCACAACGTTATGCCGATGTGGTGCGCAGAGACGATTGAAGAGAATATTAAGAAAAGGAAGAATAAATCAAAATGACATACGAAGAAGCAAAAGAAAAAGCGTTAAAAATAAATCCTAAATTTAATGCGTGCAAAGAATACAAAATAGCATACTGCTTTTATGACAAGCACGATAAAACTTTCCGCGAGCCTGGCAACGATATTATTGTCTTAAAAGAAACGGGCGAAGTATTAACGCTTACGGCTTTCATAATGAATTATCACCCGGAGAGAAATCCAAAGTCTAAAATATTCTAAAACATACGAGAAAAGGCGTGGCATTATGCCACGCCTTAACTTGTTATTTATCAATTACTGATTTTCTTTTTTCAAAATATCGCGAATTTGTTTTAGCAAATCTTCGGTAGTGGGATTAGCCTCTCTTTCGGCTTTCGCTTTTGCCTCCGCCTCTAGTTTAGCCTCTTCCTCTTTCTTTGCTTTTTCCTCATAGTACGCTGCAACGGCATCCGCATCCGAGAACTTAATTCCGCGTTTTTTCATTTCCTTGCGGTCTTCTTTGCTCGGTCCGTCAATAGCCATCTTTTCCTCAAGTTTCTTGCCCTTTTCACGAACTCTATTGATAATCTTAACGATACTAAAGAGTACGAACGCTACTAGCAAGAAGTTGATAATTGCGTTGATGAAAGAACCCCAGTCGATATAAATCGAATTTGCTAGGTCGATTGCGCCCTCAGCGTCGTAAGCGGTAATTAAGAAAGTGTAAACTTGGTCAAGCGCGTCTCCACCCAAGATTACCGCAAGTAAAGCGTTAATAAGAGGTTTTAGTACGAAATTACTTAATCCGTTGACGATTGCCGTGAACGCACCGCCAACGATAACGCCGACAGCCATATCTACGACGTTGCCTCTAGTTATAAACTTCTTAAACTCTTCGAAAAACTTTTTCATAATGCTCTCCCTATTCTATTTTAATTAATTATAAAACGCGCGCCCTCGCTTTGTCAACGAGAACGCGCCCAAATTTAGCCTTTTTTATAAAATTTTGTCTATCCGAGTAGAAAATCGGTAACGAGCATTAAGCAAAACCCCACGAGCAAAGCAAAAGTTGCGCCTCGTTCCGCTCCGTGCGAGTGCGTTTCGGGAATCATTTCGTCGCTTATTACATAAAGCATTGTTCCGCCCGCAAATGCAAGCGCAAACGGAAGTATTACGGAGGCTATGGATACGGCAAAATATCCGATAAGCGTTCCTATTACCTCGACTACGCCCGTAAGCAGAGCGCAAACGAAAGTCTTGCCAGGTTTTACTCCAGCGGATAGCATAGGCCCTATGATTACCATACCTTCGGGGATATTTTGCAAAGCAATACCGCCTGCGATTATAAGCGCTCTAGTAGTATCTCCCGAACCAAAACCAACGCCTGCGGCAATCCCTTCAGGTAGGTTATGGATTGCTATTGCCGTTACGAACAGCATAACCCTATTAAGACTTGTCTTGCGGTGTTCCTCTTGGTCGTCCGTGCCCATAAGTTTATGAAGATGCGGAACGAGTTTATCGATAAAAGTTAAACTAACCGCACCAACGAAAATTCCTGCTACCGTGATTAACAGAGCAAACTTTCCGCCGTACTCAATCGACGGCAAGATTAGTCCGATTACCGCCGCAGAGAGCATTACGCCTGCTGCAAAAGAAAGCACTATATCTGAAAACTTGTGCGAGAACCCCTTAAATATAAAACCTATTACCGCTCCGATTACGGTTGCTCCGCCAACGCCGAGCGCGGTAAGTAATACCATAGTCATAATTTTTATCCTTCGAGTTTAAAAGCCCGAGTTTAATTTCGGGCTTTTCCTCTTTTCGTTATTCTTGCGAAAAACTATCTTTACCTACTCCGCAGAGAGGGCAAGCGAAATCCTCGGGCAAATCCTCAAATTTCGTACCGGGCTCAATGCCTTCTTCGGGCAAACCTTCAGCCTCGTCATATACCCATCCGCATACGTCACAAGCGTATTTCATAGTTTATTCCTCCTTAATTATTATATTCAGCGCAAAGTTCGTTTGCGAGTGTTTCTATTGCATTTTCGCTTTCGCTACTAAGCGCGGAAGTAATTTTTACTTCGGTATTAGCAAGCGTCAAGTTTTTGCTCTTTTCAAGCATACCTTTCATAACCTTCGTTGCCATAGGCGCCCAACTTCCGTTCTCAATAAACGCTACTCGTCTAGACTGGAAATTGCGCTCGGTAAGGTGGTCGATAAAGGTGCGCATAAAGGGGAAAATATCAGCGTTATAAGTAGTGGTTGCAAGCACGAGCGTATCGTGACGGAACGCGTCCTCTACCGCCTCTGCCATATCGTCGCGCGCAAGGTCGGTTACCGTTACTCTCGGGCAACCCTTTTCTTCAAGTTTTTTCGCTAGCAGTTCCACCGCTTTTTTGGTGTTGCCGTAAACGGAAGTATAGGCAATCACTACGCCCTTGCTTTCCACTCCGTACGACGACCAAGTGTCGTATAGTCCGAGGTAAAAACCTAGGTTATCGGTAAGTACGGGGCCGTGGAGGGGGCAAATAATACTAATATCGAGCGCAGACGCTTTCTTTAACACGGCTTGAACTTGAGCACCGTATTTTCCTACTATTCCAAAATAATATCTTCTCGCCTCGCAAGCCCAGTCCTCGTCTGCGTCGAGCGCACCGAATTTACCAAATCCGTCCGCCGAGAACAAAATCTTGTCCTTATCGCAGTAAGTCATAATAACTTCGGGCCAATGCACCATAGGGGCGGTTACGAAAGTGAGCGTTCTTTCTCCAAGCGAAAGCGTACTACCTTCGCCCACTACTACTTGACGACCTTGGTAATCCGTACCGAAAAAGTTTTTCATCATAGTAAACGCCTTTTGCGACGCTACGATTTTAGCGCCAGGATAAACGCTTACGAATTTATCAATATTAGCCGAGTGGTCGGGCTCCATATGTTGAACGATTAAATAGTCAACCTCTCTTCCGCCAAGCGCAGTAGCAAGATTTTCTAGCCACTCGTCGCCAAAAGATGCATCAACGGTATCGAACACCGCCGTTTTTTCGTCCAAAACCAAATAAGAATTATACGCTATACCGTTAGGGACGATATACTGACCTTCAAACAAATCCTTGTCGTGGTCGTTAACGCCTATATACTTTACTCCATTAGCAATAAACATTTTCAATAAACCTCTTTTTTAATGAAATAATTATAACACAAATTTTTATTTTCCGCAAAACATTTTTAACCGTTTTTTATTCTTCTATAAGATTAACTTTCTTTAAGCGTACTTGTTAACAATCTCGAGAGCAACGGCTATACCGTCCACCGCCGACGAGGTTATGCCACCCGAGTAGCCTGCGCCCTCGCCCGTAGGATAAAGCCCTTTTACGGTAACGCTTTGCTTGTTTTCATCTCTAACTATTCTAACGGGCGAACTCGTCCTACTCTCAACGCCCGTTAAAACCGCGTGTTCGCTATCGAACCCGTATAGCCTCTTGCCCATATCGGGAATAGCGAGTTTTATCGCCTCGTCTAAACTTTGAGGCAATAGCCCGGTAAGGTCCGTTTTCTCTACGCCGATTGCGTACGAGGGCTTAACGAAAGTAAACTCCGCAGTCGCCTTTCCTTTAAGGTAGTCGCCTACTCGTTGAGACGGCGCGCGATATCCTCCACCGCCAAGAGAGAACGCCTTTCTTTCTAATTCTCGCTGAAAATAAATTCCCGAAAGCGGATGCTCCGAGCCGAAATCTTCCCGTTTTACTTGCGCTATGAGAGCGGAGTTTGCGTTCGTTTTATCACGCGCGTACTCGCTCATACCGTTGACAACCACGCCACCATCTTCGCTCGCCGACGGCATAACCTCGCCGCCCGGACACATACAAAAGGTAAAAACCGCTCTCTTGCTTGCGTGCGAAATTAGTTTGTAGTCCGCAGGGGGTAAACTCTTATAAGCCTTGCCGTATTGCGCCCGTCCGATTTCGTTTTGAAGATGCTCTATTCTAAATCCCACCGCAAAATCTTTGCTCTCCATATACACGCCACGAGAGAAAAGCATATTAAAAGTATCACGAGCGCTATGTCCTATTGCAAGTACGACTTCGCTAACCTCAATCTCTTCGCCGTTTGAGAGCGTTACCGATTTTATTTCGCCACCGTCCACCTTGATATCGGTAAGAGCAGTCGAAAAACAAAACCGTCCGCCCTTGCTCTCGATAAAAGTACGCATATTCTTAACGACGGAAACGAGGTTATCGCTACCTATATGCGGTTTTTGTAGATATTCTATTTCTTTTGGCGCACCGTAGCGAACGAAAGTGGAAAACACGCTTTTGTTAAGCGGATTTTTGGTCTGCGTGTTTAGTTTTCCATCCGAGAAAGTTCCCGCTCCGCCCTCGCCGAACTGGATATTACTGTCTTTGTTTAGTATTCCCGTTTTCTTAAAAAACCCGATATCGTTTGCTCTCTCGTCCACGCTTTTTCCACGCTCGACGATAATCGGTTTAATGCCGTGACGGACTAGCCTTTCTGCGCAAAACAGCCCAGCAGGACCGCTACCTACGATTACTACTTGCTTGGGACTGCGAGCAACAGAAAAGGACGGGGGCTCAACCTCCCCCTTTCCTCTCTCGATAGTGTAAATCCACTTAATATCGTTTTTTCTTCTCGCATCTAGCGATTTTTTGACTATCCTGACTTCTCCGTACCGCTCCGAAATTCTATGCAAAAACGCATCTTCGCTCTCGGTAATAGGCAAGGAGAAAGTTTCACGCTCGCTCATTTCGCGATTTCCTCCGCTACGGCGTTTGCCGACGAGAACGCCCATTGTAGGTTATATCCACCACACTCGCCGTCCACGTTTAGAATTTCGCCCGTAAAAAACAAGCCTTTTACTTTCTTGCTTTCAAGATTATCGCTAACTTCTGAAAGAGGAATACCGCCTTTCGTAACTTGCGCGTAATCAAACCCAAGCGTTCCCGTTACGGGCAAAGTAAAATTCTTAATCGTATTTACGATTTCGCTCGGCGTAAAACTTTTCACTCTCTTCATTACCGCTCTACCCACTTGGTTGGATAGATAACACGAGAGCATTTCACTCTTTTCGATATCGGGGCGAGTTTTAATTTTGCGCTCTAGTAGTTCGGTTAGTTTTTCTTTGCTTATAGAGGGTAATAGTTCAATCGAAACGGTTGCGTTTTCCTTGCCTGCAATATAAGGCGAAATGGAGAAAATTGCGTTTCCGCTAACTCCGTATTCGGTAAAGATTACGTCCCCTCTACTCGACGCCACTTCTTTTCCGCTTGCGAGCGCTCTCGCTACGCCGTTAACTCTAATTCCTTTGAGCGTTTTTATATGCGTCGTGTCCGTTTTTAGTTGAACTAGCGACGGATAAAGGGGTGTTACGGTATGACCGAGCGATTTTACTATATCATAAAAATTTCCGTCAGAGCCGAAGTTCTTTTGCGCTTTTCCGCCGACTGCAACGACTACTTTCTCGGCAAAAATTTTCTCGTCGAGGACGCTTACTATAAACCCGTTTCCACTCTTTTTAACACTCGTAACTTTTTTACCCGTAAGCATATCAACTTTACCTAGAAGATATCCACGAAGTAGGTCGGTTACCGCCGACGCTTGCTTTGAGGCAGGGTAAACTCTACCGCTCTCGTCAGATAAAAACAGTCCGCCAAGGTCTTGTAAAAACTGCGTAACGGCGTCGTTGTCAAACGAACTAATTATAGAAAACGCTTTTTTTATATCGTCCGTAAAATATTTCTCGGGCGTAAGCGTAAGGTTGGTAATATTGCCTTGACCATTACCCGTCGCCGACAATTTCTTGCCCACTCTCTCGCCACGCTCAACAATAGCCACGCCCTTAACCTTTTTGCTAGCAAGCAAAGCGCCTGCCATAAGCCCAGACGCTCCACCACCTATAATCACTACTTTATAACTTTCCATACCGCTATTTTACCACAACGAAAAACATAAGTCAATACAAAAAAAGTACGCTTTACTTTTGTAAAACGCACTTTTCGTTTAATTTAAGCCTTGGTTACTTCTCTAGTTGCGACGAAGTCAACGCCCGTTCCTAGAATATCTTTAACAACCGTATCGCCCTCTTTAACGGGAGCGGAAAGAACTACGCCTTTAAGGGTGTCGAGCGCCTTAAAGATTAATTCTTTTGCAATCGGCTCGCTTGTCTTTACCGAAACCATATGGTAATTACCGCCCGTAACCTCAACCGAACTAGTTATCATACGCTTAGGCTCGGTCATTTCGCTAATCGCGTAAGTCTTTCCTCTTGGGCAAGTGTTACCCGTAACTACGAAACCGTCCGCAGTTTGCTTTACCGTCATACGGCAACCTAAAGGACAGCAAATACAAATCATATCCATATTATCTTACCTCCAACCCTACGCTAATCTCGTTAGCGCTTTTGAGTTTTTGTACCTGTTCGGGCTTAAGCGCAATCGTTTCCATTTCGCCGGGGAGTACGATTTGCTTATTCTTCGTAGCGATTACTTCGCCGTCGGCAACTACGCAAAGACGAACTTTCTTGTAAACGTTGCCCACTCTCATTTTAAGGCTAATCTCTTCCGCCTCGCCCTCACGGGAAATATACTGCGGTACGCAATAACGAACGCCACCGAAAGTAGCAACTTTCGTTTTTTCTTTTCCGCTCGTTTTTCCGTTGATGTATTCAACGGCACATTTGCCTGCGTGTGCGCTCTCTTCTGATACGAAGTCAACTAGGTCGTGTACGTGAAGAACGTTTCCGCACGAGAATACGCCGTCGAGGTTAGTCATCATATTTTCGCCAACCTCTGCGCCACCCGTTATAGGCGAAAGGTTAACGCCCGCTTGCTTAGATAATTCGTTTTCGGGCAACAATCCAACGGAGAGGAGCAGACAGTCGCAAGAAATCTCTTCCGCCGTCTCCATCTTAGGATTGAGTTTTTCATCAACCTCGGCAATAACTACGCTCGAAACTCTGCCCTCTCCCTTAATCTCAACTACGGTATGCGAGAATTTTAGGGGGATATTAAAGTCGTTTAGGCATTGAACGATATTTCTGTTTAGTCCGCTCGAATAAGGCATAAGTTCTACTACCGCCTTAACTTTCGCACCCTCGAAGGTCATACGGCGAGCCATAATTAGACCGATATCGCCACTACCTAGAATTACGATTTCTTTTCCGGGCATATAGCCTTCCATATTAACGAGTTTTTGCGCCGTGCCAGCAGAGAAAATACCAGCGCTACGGCAACCTGCGATATTGATTGCTCCTCTTGGACGCTCTCTGCATCCGCAAGCAAGGATAACCGCTCTAGCGTCGATATTAAGTAGTCCGTCCGTTTCGTTTACGGCAGTTACTCTTTTGTCCTCCGTAAAGGAAATTACGGTAGTGGAAAGTTTGTACTCTATTCCTCTCTTTTCTACCTCGCGAACGAATCGCATAGCGTACTCAGGTCCGGTAAGTTCTTCTTTGAAAGTATGTAAGCCAAAACCGTTATGAATACACTGGTTCAAAATTCCGCCAAGGTTGGGTTCACGCTCTAGAATAAGGATATCTCTCTCGCCTGCGTCGTACGCGCCGATTGCAGCGGCTAGACCTGCCGGGCCTCCGCCGATTATAACAAGATTTCTTTTCATTATAACTCCTCCTTTACTCTGCCGAGTACGAGTTCCGAGCCTGCGCCCTTTTTGGAAATTTCGGTCATTTTAACTCCACGCTCACGACAAAGAATTTCCATAAGACGGGGAGTGCAGAAACCTGCTTGGCATCTACCCATACCTGCTCTCGTTCTACGCTTTAAGCCGTCAAGGTCAACCGCGCCTGGTCTTCTTTTAATCGCCTCTACGATTTCGCCCTCAGTTACTACCTCGCAACGGCAAACGATTTTTCCGTAAAGCGGATTTTTCTTAATCATTTCAGCACGCTCGCTATCCGTCATAGATGCGAACTGTTTAATTCCCTCGCGCTTTGCAACGAACTTCTCGTTCTTCGCAAGTTCGTACTTCTTTGCGATAATCTCCGCCATATATTTTGCTACGGCAGGAGCGGACGATAATCCGGGCGACTCAACGCCAAGGCAGTTGTAAAAACCGTCAATATCGCTCTCGCCAACCGTAAAGTCGTTTCTTACGCTGTGCGCTCTAAGTCCGGTAAACTGCGTAATTACGGTGCGCTTTGACAAAGTAGGAACAGATAGCGACGCTTGATTAAACGCATTTGCTAATCCTTCTACCGTCGTTACGGTGCTGTCTTTGTCGTCCGTATCCTCTGCGGTAGGTCCTACGATTAGGTTTCCGTGAACGGTGGGCGAAACTAAAACGCCTTTACCCATTACGGTAGGAAGTTGGAATAGCGTTGCTTTAGCGAGGTTACCTACGCTCTTATCTAAAAGCATATACTCGCCCTTTCTAGCAATTACCGTTTCTTTAACGGCGCTAATCGTATTGTTAATCTTGTCCGAATAAACGCCGGCACAGTTAACTACGATATCACAATCGTAATCGCCGTCCTTAGTCTTAACGATAAAACCGTTACCGTTCTTTTCTACGGCAACTACTTCTTTGTTAAACTCAAACTTAACGCCGTTAGTGTATGCGTTTTCAGCGTACGCAATCGTCATTTCATAAGGTCCAACGATACCGGAAGTGGGTGCGTAAAGAGCGGAAACTACCTCGGTAGATACTGCAGGTTCCATCTTTCTAACCTCGTCACCCGAAAGGATTTTAAGCCCCTCTACGCCGTTGTTCTTTCCTTGTTCGAGAAGTTCTTCTAGCGTTGTGTTTCCCTCCTCCGAAAAGTTAAGAACGAACGCACCGTTGTTCTTGTACGGAAAATCTAATTCCTCGGCAACGGACGCAAACATCTTCGAACCAAGTACGTTAAACTTTGCTTTTGCCGTTCCCGTGTGAGCGTCAAAACCTGCGTGAACGATACCCGAGTTTGCTTTACTAGTTCCAGTCGCTACGTCGTTTGCGCGCTCTAAAACGGTAATTTCCGCTTTGTAAGACGCCAACTCTCGAGCAACGGCGCAACCGATTACTCCACCGCCTATTACGATAATTTTTTGCATTTTATTCTCCTTTAAGCGAAAAAATAAAAATCACGGCACGCAAAAAAGACACCTTTTTGCACATTACCGCGATTTCTCTTCTCTCTTACGCTATAATTGTAAAAATAATCAAGTATTTACTTTATAATTATTTTACTCCTATTGCAACCTTTTGTCAAATATTTAAGCGTTATTTTTGCATTTCGCCTCTTTTTTCTCCACTTTTCTTGTAGATAATATAATTCCTAAACGCGAACACTTTTCGCTACGGTATTATATTCCTTGCAAAAATCTTTCTACGACGAGTTTTCTAAACGACGGCGAAAGCGAGGCAAAATATGCCGTAAAACCAGTAACCCTTACTACTAAATCGGGATATAGGTCGGGATTTTCGTGCGCTTTAAGTAGTTTTTCTCCGTCGAGAATATTGATGTTAATCAGCGTTCCGCCTCTAGAAAAATGTCCTAAAATAAAATCGGTGATTATTCTTACGCCCTCACTATCCGCTTTAACCGACGGGTCGAATTCAATTTGGAGAGGCGCAGGGTTTCCGTAACCGCATTGAACGGAGGCTATTCCGTTCGATTGAGCGGTAGGCGCGCCGTCCTCTCTAAACCGAGGGTTAGGGTTCGCTCCGTGAGAAATGGGCTCGTAAGCCTTTCTACCGTTGGGCGTTGCTCCCACGGTTTTTCCGTACTCTATGCTCCTAGCCCACGAGAACCAACCGGGAACTAGTCGTCTGCCGTTGGGCATAGTTTGACTCGTTACTCCCTCTACCCAACTCGTCGTAAGTTTTTTCGCCCACTCGTCGGCAAGAGAATTACCGCTACAATACTTGGGCGTAGAGGAAAGAATAAGTCTCGTCCGCTCGTCAGGAAAATCAAGTTCCGTTTGCTCGTAAACTTGCTCCCACGACAACAATTTTTCTCTCTCCACTCTAGTCTCTAACGACGCAAACGAATCCGCAACTATCGCTAGTCCCGCTCCGTCAACGCCGACGGTATAAAGCGAGGCAACTTCGGAGATATCCTTGCCCTCCTCGAGCGTTCGGTGCATCATAAGGTTCATAACTAGTTCGGGCGTTACTTGCGCTTGGTGGTCGATATGAAGGTTTACGCCTTTTGCGGTAACCTCAATCGCTTTTTTAAGGTGGCTTTTATACAGTTCGTATAATCTTGCCACGCTCTTACTTTCCTCGCTTTTCATATCGAGGTATGCGTTTTCAAAAACTTTGGCGATATTGATTTTTACCGTATCGTTCATAGGGAATTCTTTTCCCGGAACGCACATCCAGTTACATCCAACCGCAATACGCTCTCTCGCCGTCTTTTTATCAACGCCGTTACGCATATAACCCTCGCAAAGCGCCTTGTCAGAGCAAAACCTAGGCCAACCGTTCTTGTTCTTAATGAGGTAATAAACGGCTTTTTCAAGGAACTTTTTATCGCAATTCTCGTGAACTCTAACGGTTAGGTTGCACGCAATATTGATTTTGTCAGCACCTTCGAGTATTATATACGAAAGTTCGTTCGTTAAGTCTCTATCAAACTCGTCAACACCAGAAATCTGGTAATAGTGCGGGTCGATTAGGAGCAAGTTTGCAATCAAAAAACTTGCCTCTTCCTTACTTAAAACTCCGTCACGAATATCTTTTTCGTAGTACGGATAAAGCAAAGTGTCAAGTTGATAACCCGCTCCGTCACGCGTGTAAATTCTCGATGCGCAGTTAAAAAACGCCGTCCATTGACAAGCCTCGTGAAAAGTTTTCGGAGGATTAAGTCTAATATTTTGACAAACTTCGAGACTTTTTAGTAGGCTCTTTTTCGCCCACTCTTCTTTCTCGAGAGCAATCATTTCTTTTAGTCGAGCAATATGGCGCTCGATAAACCTAATAATAGCCTTAACGACTTTCTCTTCGGCGTCGTAGAACGCTTTTTTGTCGGGGTTAACCTTTCTATACTTTTCGATTTTGTCCAAAAATCCACCGAAACCGAGCGCAAAGCCGATTGAGTAGTCGCACGCTAAATGAGCGTCGCCGTCAATACCGGTTTGGATATTGTACTTTTTTTGCAACGGCTTTAAGTCGTCGTAAGGAAAACGCTGTTCGTCCCAACGCTTGGAAAACTGCGTACTAGCGTTTTTCATAATTTCCATAGTTTTTGACTTGCTCTGTAACCACTTGGGTGCGTAATGCACGTCGCCACGGTAGTTTACGAGCATATCACGCCACCTTCCGACCAACATTTCGTTTCTGTCGATATACGGCTCGTGAGCGTCGATTACCCTACAAAAGTTCTCGGAGCAACCGTCAAGCCCATAAAAACTTCCGTTTTCGCTATTGTACCACGGTTCAATTTCATAGTCGGGCGATAGCGGAACGGTACCAAAGTCGTCGAGGTCCGTATAACCGTTTTGCTCTCGTTTAAGCAAGGTATGTTTAATTTTCGTTTCACGCATACTTAAAAGTCTAGCGTCTAGTGAACTCATAACGGCGAGCCTCCTCCATAAATTCTTTGCTAGGCGTAGTAAACTTCTTTTGTTTTTTACCAAGCGCCTCACTCTTTGCTAACCCTAGTGTGTGATAGGGCAAAAGTTCGTATTTTACTATATTGTCTAACCCCTGTAAAAACTGGGAAATACTAGGTATATCTTGATTGATTTCGGAAATTACTGGCGTTCTTGCAATAATCGGCACGCCCAACTTAGAAATACGGCGGAAATTTTGTTTAATCTCTTCGTTGTCCACTCCCGTATAACGACGGTGCAAGTCGCTATCGAATATCTTAAAATCGGCGATAATAAAATCAAGGCTAGAAAAAACTTCCTCGTCGTAGTAGATAAGCGAAGTCTCTACCGCTACGGAAACACCCTTGCTTTTACAAAGCGCAATTAGTTCTTTTAAGAACTCGGGTTGAAAAAGGGGTTCGCCACCCGATACGGTTACTCCACCGTGGTCGCCGTAGTATGGAATATCTTGCTCTATCTCGGCAAAAACCTCTCTAGCCGTCATTTCCTTTCCGCAAACAACCCTCGCTCCCGAAAAACAACCCTCGTTACATTTTCCGCAACCTATACACTTTTCGGGGTAAAAAAGTTGCTCGATTTTATCAGATATGCTCTCGGGATTGTGACACCACTCGCACGAAAGAGGACAGCCTTTCAAAAAGACTGTCGTTCTTATTCCCTCGCCGTCGTGAAAGGACGCTCTTTGTACGTTTGAAACGAGCCCTTTAATCACTTACTTTTTCCCTCTTTCCGCTTTCGTTACTCTTAATGCACGCGTCAAGCAACGCCATTACCTTAACGTTTTTCTCAATCGTGAGCATTTCAAACACTTGCTCGCCACGAAGAATATGACTAGCATACATTGTTGGCATATTCTTAAACTTTTCGGGCAAGGATATATCTTCAACCTCTACTTCGTTACCGTAAATATCGTACGCCTTAACCGACGGCGCGTTTTCCGCTCCGCCCTCGCAAACGATAACACCATCCGTGCAAAGCACCATAGGGCCTGACGGGATTACTGCTCTGGGCGTAGTCCAAGTACCCTCGATTACCGAAAGTTTTCCGTTATAACCGATTACCGCGCCGAAATTGTCCGCAGTATCGCCAAAAGGAGTAGCAAGGTTATCGCCGATACAAACGACCTCTTGTGCGTCGTCGCCTAAAAGATAGGACGAAAAATAACAGCCGTAGCAAGCAATATCGAGGAAAACTCCACCGCCAAGCGCGGACTTATGCCACCAAGTCTTACCTCTAATAGCATCCGTCATTTCTTCCGCTTGCGCCGTAACGCCCCTATGCTTTGCGCCCTTGCCGAGCGGTCCGGTATGACCGTTTATATAGCGTAACTTAATCGGCTCTCCCACGATTTTCTTATCGAGCGCATTTTTGAATTTATAGAGGTATTCTCTATAAGCCACGGGCCAGTTTACAAACGCGCGAATACCGTATTCTTTTGCATAAGATTGTATCCGTTTTGCCTCGTCAAGCGACACCGCCATAGGCTTTTCAATCGACACGTCAACGCCTCGTACTGCGCACTCGTAAACAGCCTCGGGTTTAAGCACGTTTTCGGTCATAATAAAAGCGATATTCGGCTTTTCCTTATCAAGCATTTCCTTATAGTCGTCGTAAACTTTGTCGCAGTAATTAGTCTTTACGTTGTCTAAGTTCCACTTGCCCGTATAACGCAACGGGGGTACGCTCTCGGTATTGCTCTCGTAGTCGGCAACAGCGACTAGTTCCATATCGGCGCAATCTTTAATATAGAGCGCAATCTCGTTAACGTGCATATGCGAAAAACCTATAATTACCGCCTTTAATTTGCCGTTCATTTTATTACTCCTTATATCATCATAATTCTTATTCATATTCATTTTATTACATTTTTTGCCCTTTGTCTATACCGTATATTATTAAAAAAGTGCACTATTTTAACATCAATAGGAAAAGGACCGATTTTTAATCAGTCCTTTTTTCTTAGTCTATTATTCTAGGCAACCCGTTTTCAAAAGCAATTCGCTTTCTCGATAAAAACCAAGTCTTACCCTTATCTGCCGTTCCTTGATAATATAGCCAAACGTCATTATCGTCTCTAAAAACGAAGGGGTGACCAGACTCGTCGCTATTCCACTCGCCCTTCTTTCCGCAAGGCAAAAACGGTTCGTAGAAACACTTTTCAAACTTAACGCCATCAAGCGATTTCGCCACGCCGATTTGTTGAGGCGAACAGTTGTATGCTCCACCGTAGAACATAAAAATTTCTCCGCTTTCACTAATCATAGCGGGCGCCTCCGTACACTCTCCCTCCCACTCTTCTTCGGGAAAAACAACGGCTGACGGCACTATTTGCGTCCAGTTTGAGCGAGAAAAGTCGCTCTTAAGGGGCGCGCTCGCCACACCTATCTTTTGTATTTTTAGTTCGTGGTCACGCGTTGCGAAATATAAATATAACCTATCTCCCACTACTAAAACGTCGGCGTCGATTGCTCTTCCTGCGCACCAGTCGGACGAAGGACGAAAAACGGGGTTGCTCTCGTCCTTGACAAAGTTTATTCCGTCGTTTGAAACGGCGTGACAAATCGCATCTTTAACGGAAACGATATGCTTTCCACCCGTTTTACCAAGGTTTTCGTAAGTTTGATAAAACATATGCACTTTGCCGTCTAAAACGATTGCTCCGGGCGCGCCTATACCATTTTTCTCGCACTCTTGTTCAAAGGGGAGCGTTGCCACCGTCGTCCAGTCGTTACCGTTAGGAGAAGACGCTATGCCTATTCCAAGTTTTTCTTCGCCACCATCTAGGTAATACGACGAATAATACATATAATAAGTTCCATTAAATTTAACTACGGCTGGGTCTTTCGCAAACGCTTCGCGAGTACCCGTTCTATCGGTAAACAGCATAATAACCTCCCCTTTTATATGCTCATTATACAATATTTTCTCCCAAAAGACAACAAAAAAGGCTAACCTAAATTTAGGTTAGCCTCTTTCAATTCTTAATCTTTACCGATTATCTCTTCTTGGTTACGAATACTACTGCGAGTGCAGAAAGTACGATTGCAAGAAGTCCAGTAGCCTCTTTGCCACATCCCTTCTTCTCTGCGGGCTTTTCGTCTGCAGGAGGCGTGGTATCGTCGGGCGTATTGTCGTCAGCAGGAGGCGTTACTACTACCTCAGTCCACTTAGCGTAGAGCGTAGTGTCTGCGGTAATCTTGCCTTCCGTGAAGTTCCAAGCAGTCGTTAGAGCCTCGTCTGCGTACCAACCAGCGAACTCGTAACCAGCCTTGGTGGGTGCGGTAGGAGCAGTAACAGCGGTGTTGTAATCTACCGTTGCGTTTGCTACAGTAGAACCACCGTTAGCGTTAAAGGTTACGGTATAGGTGTTAATCGTCCACTTTGCAGTGAGAACTACGGGTGCGGTAACTTCGGTTTCGAAGTCGTACTCGGTAGTTCCTACGAACCAACCGTCGAAGGTGTAACCCGTCTTGGCAGGAGCAGTAGGCTCGGTTGCGCTCTCGCCGTGATTAATCGTTTGAGCGTCAACGGTAGAGCCTCCGTCAGTATTAAAGGTTACGGTATAGGTGTTAATCGTCCACTTAGCGGTTAATTCTACGTCACCGGTTACCAAGGTATCGAAGTCGTACTCGGTAGTACCTATGAACCAACCAACGAAGGTGTAACCCGTCTTGGTGGGAGCAGTAGGCTCGGTAACTACGCCGTCGTAGTAAATCGTAGCATCTTCTACTGCGCTACCGCCGTCGCTATTAAAGGTTGCGGTGAACTCGTTTGCTCTCCAAATAGCGTAAATGGTGTGGTTTCTCGGGTTGGTAGTCATAATAGAGCCAAGATTGCCCTCGCCGTTTGCATCCATATCCCAACCAACGAAGGTGTAACCAGTCTTGGTTGCGCTCGTGGGAGTAGAAAGAGTAATCTCGGGGGTTTCAATCGTGTAAGTAGCGGGGTTAGTATGCTCAACCGTACCGCCAGCGAAGTCGTAAGTAATCGTGTAAGTTACTAGTTTGAAAGTAACAGCGATTTCGGTGTCAACGCTTACTCCAGTTCCGTCGTAAGCAAACTTGCCGTGAACGATTTCAGCCTTCTTATCAACTCCACCAACGGTGAAGGTATCGATTTCATATCCAACGTGAGAGAAGATTGCTATCTCGTACTGACCAAGAGCGTTAAGAGCGGTATATTCGCTATCTCCGTCAACCTCTAAACTACCGTGAGCACCAAGATTAATGGTGAGTTTGGGAAGTACCGTGAAGGTAAAGGTTTCGGTAATTTCGCCCTCGTAAGTAATCGTGTATTCGCCACAAGCATAACCCGTGGTGTCAATTCCAGTAAAGGTTGCGTAATCAGTTTCAGCAATTACCTCGCCAGCAGGTCCGTCAACCTTAACGGTACCACTAGCAACGGGGTA
>JAZOMX010000028.1:0-12930 GCA_045654245.1 Pumilibacteraceae bacterium
TACGATTAATCCTAATTATCCCATATGGGATAGTCAAGTTGTTCGAGCATTGAATATTACACTAGAAGGTGATGATAAAATTGATTCATATGTAAAGGCTTATGATGAGTTGACCAATACAATAAAAGAATACATTGAGAGTGAAGAGGGGAAGAAAGCAATTGAGTTGTTTGATAAGCAATTCCCTAATTATACTTGGGTAAGCAATTATAAAAAAATCGATTTCTATTTATGGAATATCGGCAAAAACTAAAAAATACTTTTTGTCCCACACACATATCCTAAAAACGAGATTTAGGCCCACACATACAAACAAAAATCCGTTTTCGAAAGAAGGCGGATTTTTGTTTGTATTATTCACTATTCATCATTCATTTATCTTAATTTATTAGTCGGATTTTTTAATAAACTGTTGACAAAAAACTGCTTTTGATGTATAGTGTGTTCATAATGTTTTGGAGTGCTTCGGACCGACGAAACAGATAGAGTCATTCCAAAAAACAGGGAGGTTTTATATGGAATCGATTTTAAAAAATCAGTGCGCAGGTATGCCTCGAACCGACTATCCACGTCCTATGTGGATGAGAAACGAGTGGTATTCTCTCAATGGAGAATGGGAGTTTGAATTTGACTTCGGCGTGAGCGGAGAGATAAGAAAAATGCATCTTGAGGGCAATTTCACTCGCAAGATTACCGTTCCGTTTTGCCCCGAAAGTGAACTTTCAGGAATTCAGTACGTTGATTTTATGCCTGCCGTTTGGTATAGAAAAAAAGTGAACCTTGTGTGTCCTGCCGGACACCGTGCTATTTTGCACTTTGGCGCCGTGGACTACGAATCTAAGGTGTGGGTTAACGGCAAGTTGTGTGGCACGCACAAAGGTGGCTATTGTGCCTTTGAATACGATATCACCGAGGCGCTTTGTGATGGCGATAATACTATCGTGGTTATGGCAAAGGACGACAATCGTTCGGGGCGTCAGACTTTCGGAAAACAATGTGAGGAATACAAATCTAAAGAGTGCTCTTACACTAGAACTACGGGTATTTGGCAGACCGTTTGGTTAGAATTCGTTCCAAGCGTATATCTAAAATCTGCAAAAATGACTCCCCACGCCGTTGATGGAGCGTTGGAGGTTTGCCTTAAGGGTTCAGATTCACATATGAATAACTATTCGGCAAGATTGACGGCTTTGTATAAAGGAAAGGAAGTGGGGCAGACTGTTGCCCGTTTCGTGGGCGACGGAGCATTCTTGTATCTTTCGGTGGATGAGGTTCATTTGTGGGACGTGCTTGCCCCTGAGATATACGATTTGAAGATTGAACTTCTGCGTGATGAGACGGTGGTGGATACGGTTGAGAGTTATTTTGCGCTCCGTGATATTTCATATAACGAAAAAGGGTTGACGGTTAACGGACGCCCCGTGTTTATGCGTCTTATTTTGGACCAGGGATTTAACGAAAAGGGAATTTATACTGCTCCAGATGCAGATTTTCTCAAGCGTGATATAGAACTTTCTATCGAACTCGGATTTAACGGCGCTAGACTTCATCAGCGTGTCTTTGAGGAACGCACGCTCTATTATGCCGACCATATGGGCTATATGGTTTGGGCTGAGCAGGCGTCCGGTGTTGTTTTAGATAGTGCGGAGGCTACGGAATTAATGCTTCCCGAATGGATGGAGATTGTTAACAGCCATTACAATCATCCTGCAGTTATTGGCTGGTGTCCCTACAATGAGACATATCATCAACTCGTACTTCACGAGGAGTGCCACAAGGCTTTATATCGAATTACAAAGTCGCTAGACCCTTATCGTCCTGTGATAGATGCTAGCGGAGGCGTGCATTACGAGACGGATATGTTTGACGTCCACGACTATGAGCAGGAGCCCGAAAAACTTGCTGAATATCTTGAGCCTATGCTTACTTCCCCAAATTATTTCCATAGCCCCATTCCAAGATATAGAGGGAAAAATCCTATCCGTATTGAGGAATATCACGGACAGCCCTATTGGGTAAGCGAATACGGCGGAACTTTTTGGAATCCGAACGTTGTTAACGACGGCAAAGAGGCGTGGGGATACGGCGACGCTCCCAAGACGGAGGAAGAGTTTGCCACCCGTTACGAGGGATTGACGGGCGTGCTCCTTTCTCATCCCCGTGTGTGCGGTTTTTGTTACACCCAACTTACCGATATTGAACAGGAGCAGAACGGTCTTTATTTTTACAATCGTACCCGCAAGTTCTCGGACGGCGTATATGAGCGTATTAGAAAAATCAACAAAAAAATAGCGTTTATCGAGGAAGAGTAAAAAACAAGAAATTAATATCTGATGAGTTAGCACTTTCGTGCCGACTATGAAAATCGGTACGAATAACGATATTTCGTCTTACAAGTCGAACTGGATAGACTTTTACGCTTATTCTATGGACGAGGATGGATTATTTGAGTTGTTGAAAAGAACGCTAAGCGGAAAATATAAATGCAAAAGCGAGGACGTAAGAGAGATTGCATTTTATAAGACGGGAGTTACGTTGTAATTTCGTAATGGAACTATTTATAGATAAATTGATTTTTGATGAGGGAACTGCTAATGGATTTAAGGGATAGAAAAAATATGGAAAGAATACGCGTAATTCTCGCGTCCGATATCCATTATTGCAAAGTCTGGTATGGAATTACTCCCGAAATGAAAAGGGAGATGCTTTGTAATGATTTAGAGCAAGAGTATGCGCGTGAGCCGTATCAAGCGCTTTTATTACTTGGCGATTATTCCCTTGACCATTGGGTATGGGATACGAAAGGCTCATATTTAACTGAAGGCATTAGTAACGCGAAACGTTTTGCTAGCGAATGCTTGCCCAAAATGACGCCCTCTGGCGTTGCCG
Organism: Pumilibacteraceae bacterium; assembly: GCA_045654245.1. Classification (GTDB taxonomy): domain Bacteria; phylum Bacillota; class Clostridia; order Christensenellales; family Pumilibacteraceae; genus UBA10677. The sequence continues at coordinate 2,890 of JAZOMX010000028.1, forward strand.
TTCGGATGATAGCGGGCAATCACGAGCAGTACGGAGAGGCTCTTTGGAAGGAGTTGACGGGATTTAATCGAAGAGACTATATAGTTTGTGGTCACGTGCTTTTCGTCTTGCTTGATACGTTTGGAGGCGACCTAGACCCAGTTGAACATAGCGACGGAACGTACGTTGGCGTGGATATGGAGTACGTACAAACTCTTATGGCGCGTTATCCCGACAAAAAGGTCGTTTTGTGCGCGCATTGGTTCGATATTCAAAGAGAAAGCGAAGAAGTCCGTTCTTTTCTCGCTAGCGAAGAGAGAATTATATGTTTATTCTGCGGGCATAATCACTTATCGAAAATTACCTCTACGGGGGAAGAATATGGTAATAAGCCTATTATTTATACTGGGCATTACTCCTATTCGGGGGAGAAAAACCCCGTGCGTTGTTTGAACGGATATAGAGAAGTTCTTATTACGGAAGACGGGATTGCTTCAAAGTATATCGTTCCGTCACACACTTATACGATAGAAAACGTAAGATTTACGAACGAGTACGCCGAACAAGACGAAATAGAGATTAAGTTTTAGTTTTATTCTATGATTTTGCTTGAATTTTTTCTTTTTCGTGATATAATCGTAAATACGAGGTGATGCGATATGTATAAAGTAGGATTATCGACTATCGGAAATATAACCGAAGAATTTTTTAAAGGTTGTGATAAAGCGGGGATACGCCTAGCGGAAATGTCGGCTCCAAGCGGAAAGATATACGAGGGCGTAGACTTTAACGAGGTTTTAAGTTGGTCGAAACGGTACTCGGTAGAACTATGGTCGTTTCACTTGCCGTTCGCACCGTTTAGCGAGATTGATATATCAAATAAGGATTTAAGTAAACAATCGGTAGCGCAACTGACCGAAATGATTAAAAAAGCGTCGGATATCGGGATAGATAAGTTTATTTTGCACTCGAGCGGAGAACCGATTGCGGACGAAGAGAGAGGAAAGCGGTTAAAAATAGCGAAAGAAAGTTTGTTTTCCCTTTCCGAAATTGCGAATAAATGCGGTGGCGTAATCGCAGTAGAAGACTTGCCTCGTACTTGTCTAGGACGAAATTCGGCGGAAATTAACGACCTAATAAGCGTTAGTGATAAGTTGAGAGTTTGTTTCGATACTAACCATTTGCTAGGCGAAAAAACGGTTGATTTTATTAAGGCCGTGGGAAATAAAATTATCACGACGCATATATCCGATTACGACTTTGTAAACGAAAGACATTGGCTCCCGGGTGAGGGCAAAATCGACTGGCAAGAATTACTTTCAGCGTTTAAGGCGGTTGAATATAGTGGACCGTGGCTATACGAAATGAGTTTTACTTGTCCTAAAACTATTTATAGAGAGCGAGACTTAACTTGCGAGGACTTCGTTCGCAACGCAAAAGAAGTGTTTAATAACGAGAAAATAACCGTATTTTCAACGCCTAAAGAGGATTTAGATTGAAAATAAGGAACAAAAAAGGAGAAGATAATATGAAAATTTTATTTTTTGGTGACAGTATAACCGATATGGGCAGAAGCCGTGAATGTGATAAACCTAGCCAGATTCATAGTTACGGTAGCGGATACCCTATCTTCGTAGCGAGTGATTTGTATAGAGAAAATCCTAACGCTCACGAAGTATTCAACCGTGGAATCGGTGGACATAGAATAGTCGATTTATACGCTAGAATAAAGAAAGACGTTTGGAATTTAAAGCCCGACGTATTGAGTATTCTTATCGGAATAAACGACGTTTGGCACGAGGTTAGTCACAAAAACGGCGTAGAAATAGACCGTTATGAAAAAGTTTATCGTATGTTAATCGAGGATACGCTAAAAGTCCTCCCCAACACAAAAATAGTTCTTTGTGAACCTTTCGTGCTTGAAGGCCCGGGGACGAGCAATACCGAAGAAATGCCTACTAGATACGATACTTTCTTAGGCGTTTACGAATACGCTAAAGTCGTAAAAAAATTAGCGGACGAATACGGATTGTATTTCTTGCCGTTGCAAGAGAAGTTAACCGAAAAAGCGAAAGAGTTTGGCGCAACGCATTATCTATACGACGGAGTTCATCCTATGATTGCAGGCGCAACCTTGATTGCCGACGAGTGGTTGAAACTTTTCAAGAGCGAAATAGAGAAGTAATCGAATAAGGGCAGTAGTCGTAACGAGTGAAATTTGGTTAAAAAAACTTGATACGAATATTAAAATTGCATACAAAACAAAAAAACGAGTAATGAAAATACTCGTTTTTTCGTTATATAAGGTTAAGAATTTCGTCAAAGCAGTCGATTACTTGAACTTCAGGGTAAGTCAAAAGAGTTTTTTCTTTTTCATCTTTTCCAAACCCGGTAAGGACTAGTATTCCTTCAGCGCCAACTCGTTTTGCGCACTCGATATCGGATAGTCTATCGCCTACGACCAAGCACTCGTTTGCAGTAATGTTAAGGCGAGAGCAAACGGTTGTCAGTAATCCGCTCTTCGGTTTTCTGCAATCACAGTTATCGCAAGTGTCGTGCGGACAAATTTCCCAAATATCTGCGCCGTACGAGGTAAATTCGCCGTCGAAATCGTAATTCCCCGCAGTGCCTCGAGCGATACTCGACTGGTTAGTGATAATACCGACGAAGTAACCCTTTTGCTTAATCTCCGTAAAAACGCTTTTTATATCTCGGTACGGGAGAAGAGTTTGAGGATATCGTTTATCGACGAGTTCGCCTAGCGTTCCGTCACGGTCAAATAAAATACATTTAATCATAAGTTAAACAAAATTTCCTCCGCAGTTTTTTCAATCGTGAGCAGACAAGCCCCGATTGCAGGTGCTTCCGCTTTATAATTAGCAAGAAGTAAATTTTCTTCTCCGCAAAGCCGAGAAAAAGTGCTTTTCTTTACGAGGTCGAAGGCGTACGGGGCGAGAGTAAAATATAGGCCGTCAAGCAAAACGAATTGCGGACAAGCGAGAGTGAATAGGTTGGCTAGCGCAACGCCTAGGTGAGCCGTGGCGGTGGAAACGATATCGTCTATCTTTTCGTTTCGTTCTCGAAGTAAAGCGTAGAAATCGTTTGGCTCGTTTCCAAACTCTGATGAGTACGCATCCTTCATACCGCGTAAAGCCGAGTACCGTTCTAGACATCCTTTTTTTCCGCACGGACAAGGTTTTCCGTCGGGAACAGCAATTGTGTGACCTAGTTCAAACGAGGTCTCGTCGCCCACTTGATAAATTTTACCGTCAACGAGCATAGCCATACCGATACCGTCGTCAACGCGGACTACGAACCCATCTTTAGAAGAGGTTAGTCGTCCGTCGGTAAAGAGGTGGTACGCCATTAAGCAGTCTGGGTCGTGGTAAAGGTTAGTAGGGCGAGAAAATTTTTGCTCGAAGAAATCGACGAGGGGAACGTTTTTCCAGTCCTTAAAGAAATTCGTGCGGAGTGAAATGCCCGTTTTTCGGTTGATTTTACCTTGCATAGAAACGCTTATACTTGAAACTGCGGGATAGAGCGACAAAATCTCGCTCGTTTTTTTCTCGAGTTCTAATAGTAGAGCGTCCTTTTCGTTAGATACGATAGGGAGGTAGTCCGAATAGATAATACCGCCTCGCAGAGAAACGACGACGAAACGAAGACCTACGCTGTTTATGTCAACGCCAAGTTGTAAAAAGCGTTCTTTTGTAAGAACGAGCGTTTCGGCAGGTCGTCCGCCGTCCGAGGACTGTTTTTCTACGGCTAAAACGCCACGGCTGATAAGTTCGCTCGTAATCGTTGAAACGCTACCCCAACTCAGAAAAGTGCGTTTTGCGATTTCCTTTCGCGAAAGAGAACCGTGTTTTTGCATAGCGAAAAACACCTTCAGCGTATTTTGTTTTTTCAGTTCAAAATTTGCGTGCATACTCGTAAAAAAACACCTCTCTTATAAACAAATATATCACGGAACGAAAAAAATGTCAATCTTTTATCAAATTTTGACAAAACTATTGACACGGCAAAAGAAAGGGTGTATAATTTTAGTTGCCCGAAAGAAACGGGCAGTTATTTATAGGCACTTATATCAAACATTGATAAAAGTTAATAAATTCGTTTTTGGAGGATAAAAATGAAAATTAAAGTGGGATTAGTGGGAACTTCGCAATTGAGTTTCCCTGGACCGAAAGAGAAGGCGTATGCGCTCGCCGTAGAACAAATGAAAGAAAACGCTACTCAAATGCAGTTTGACCTCGTTGCTTGGGAAAAGCAAGTGATTACCGAGGCTAATGCGCGTGAGGCGGTTGCGTTTATGGAAAATGAAAAGGTTGACCTTTTACTAGTTCTAAACGTTTCCTATTCGGCAGGCTTTTTAGTGCCGATATTTTATCGCATAAAAGGTGCGGTAGTGGGAATATGGTCTATTCCCGAGACGACCAAAGGTCCGGTAATGTTCAACTCGTTCTGCTCGAATAATATGTATCAAGGCATTAACGATAAGTACCTAAAAGATTATAAGATTAAAGCGAAGTGGTTTTACGGTTTTGCTGATGACGAGAGATTTAAAAAGCGTTTGTCGGTAACGGTAAAGGCGCTCCAAGCGATTAAAAAACTAAAGAGTTCCAAAGTTGCTCTAGTCGGTGGATTCGCACCCGGATTTTACGACCTTTACTTTGACGAGCGTAGCGTATTTTCCAAACTCGACGGCATATATATTAACCGTTTGCACGAGTACGACGAAGTGATTAAACTTGCTGAAAAAGTTACGGACAACGATATGAAAGAATATCTTGACCAACTTGACAAGGTTAAAAACGCAGATATGAGCGTTTATAACGAGCACCTCAAAAAGTCGGGACTAAAGATGGCGGACAATAGTTTTGCGCTTCGTCCGTTCTCCGTTAAAATGTATCTAGCATATCGTAGATTAGTGGAGGAAAACGGCTACGACGCTCTTGCGATTTCGTGCTGGCCCAAGTTCCAAGACGACTTTAAATATTCGGTATGCTCGACGATAGGTATGCTTAACGACGATAAAATCGTCGCTGCTTGCGAGGGCGACCTTATGAGCGCAATCAGTATGATAGCATTACAAGAGATGAGCGGAGACTCGACTACGCTTATGGATTTCTCGGCGTTTGACGAGAGCGACGATTCGATTATGCTTTGGCATTGTGGACCTGCAAGCAAGAGGTTCTGTCAAAAGAACGGATATAAAATCAGCCACAACTTCAGCGGTATGGCGCACGGCGACGGGCTAGTTTGCGGAACGGGTATCGTTCGTGATATGGAGTTCGACGCAGGAAAAGCGAGCGTATTCCGTTTCAGCGGAGATATGGAGAGTTATATTAACCTTACGGGTGATTTTGTCGGCGCAACGAAAGAGAGTAACTGTGGAAGTAGAGGTTGGTTTAAGAACCTAAAACTTAACGGAAAGAGCATAGGCGCGCTTGACTTTACGAACACGATACTATCGGGTGGCTTTGAACACCATTATCCGATAGCGTGGGGCGACCTTTCGGACGAAATTGCCGAAATGAACAAGTGGCTAGGCATTAAACCGATTAAGAAAATCGCGTATGAAAACTACTTGCAAGACCGTGATGACGAAGAATAAGGAGAAGAAAAATGAACAATAAAATTACAATGACGCAAATGATGCAAGCAAGCAAAGAACTAATAAAGCAGGGCAAACGCTTTACCCATATCGGAGTAGGTCCTATGTCGTATAACCTATTGCGCTCTGCGCTCGAACTGGCAAAAGAGAAGGATTTCCCGCTAATTTTGATTGCTAGTCGTAACCAAGTCGATAGCGACTCTTTAGGTGGTGGTTACGTATGCTCGTTCGACCAAAAGCGTTTCGTTCAAACTACTTCTAAAATAGCGGACGAGGTTGGTTTTGATGGACTTTGCTATTTCTGTCGTGACCACGGCGGACCTTGGCAACGCGACAAAGAGCGTAGCGACGCGCTAGAAACCGATAAGGCTATGGAGATTGCTTTACAGTCCTACTTCGACGATGCCGAGGCAGGGTTCGACCTACTTCATATAGACCCGACCAAGGACCCGCATTGTAAGGGCGTAGTACCTCTTTCGGTAGTTTTAGAGCGTACCGTTTATCTTATTGAAAAAATTGAGGCGGAGAGAAAGAAAAGAGGTTGGAAAGAACTTGCTTACGAGGTGGGAACGGAAGAGACTATGGGCGGTCTGATTTCGCCTGAGGCGTTCGAGGGATTTATTAAGGAACTCAAGTCGATTTTAGATGAAAAAGGTTTGCCAATGCCTCTATTCGTCGTAGGACAAACGGGAACGCTTACTCGCCTTACGACTAACGTTGGCTGTTACGATACGCCGACGGCAACTAAACTATCGGATATTACGCATAAGTACGGCACGGGCTTAAAGGAGCATAACGGTGATTACTTGAGTAATACGATTTTGCTCGAGCATCCCGTAATAGGTCTTGACGCTATGAACGTAGCGCCAGAGTTCGGTTTGGTTGAAACTGAGGCTTTACTTGAACTTGCTACTACCGAAGAAAAGTTTATTGCAAAGGAAAATCAAAGCAATATTAGAGCGGTTTTGTCTAAGCACGCAGTAGAAGGTCAGCGTTGGCGCAAATGGATGGTAGGCGGAAAGGGAAAAGCGACGATTTGCGAGATTATGGAAAACGAAGAGGACGTAAAACTCATAACCTCTATGTGTGGTCACTACACGCTAGAAGATGAGGAGGTAAAGAGCGCGATTAACAAACTTAACGCAAATATCGAGAGCCTCGGACTTGAACCGACTAAATATGTAATCAAGAAGATTAAGGATTCGATTGATAGATATATTTATTGTTTTGGTCTTTACGGCACGACGAGAGAACTAATTAAAAATGCAAAGTAAGAATATTTTTTGCGTCGATATCGGTGGAACGAAGACGGCGTTTGGCGTTTACGACGAAAACGGAAAAGAAATTTTCTACCATCTTTTTCCCACGAATCCGAGTGAGGGTGCGCAAAACTTAATAGATAGAATTTACGCTATTTCAAGAGAATGGCTAAATTCCGTTTCTTTAGGCGTAATCGCCTCGCCCGGACCACTTGAAGTTGCTAGCGGAAAGATAAAGTACATAGCGACTATGGGGTGGAGAGAAGTCCCTATCGTAGCCCTTTTCGAGCAAAAGTTAGGCTTTAAGTTTTTGCTCTTAAACGACTGTGACGCAGGCGCGCTAGGAGTATGGAAATTTTTTGGGTTTGAGCAGAGCAAAACGCTTTGTTACGCTAGTATAAGCACGGGCATAGGCGGAGGAACGGTGATAGACGGGAAACTGTTTACGGGAAGCGGAAACGCCTCTAATTTTGGACATATCCCAACGCCTGATAAGGGGCTTAAATGTCCTTGCTCGCAAACTGATTGCGTAGAACTTTACGCGTCGGGTTCGGGGATTGAGAATAGATATTACGCGCTAACGGGCGAAAAGAAAGAGTGCAAAGAGATTTATGACGAGGCAAAGCGTGGAAATGCGTTCGCAATTTCCGTATTTGATGATGCCGGCAAAAAGTTGGCGCAAGCGCTCTCTTGTGTTTATCAAGTGCTTTCTCCCGAGGTAATCGTGCTTGGCGGAAGCGTTTGTAACGCAAGTGAACTGTTTTTGCCTACGGTTAAGGATACGCTAAAGGGAACTAAAATCGAAGTAGTGTTGTCTGGTAAACAAGTTATTTTAGGAGCGTTAGCATTTGGCTTGCAAAATCTTGATTAAATGAGTATAATGCTAGCGAGGAGAACTATTATGAACAAGCAAACCTTAAACGGCGAGTGGTCGTATAGAATAGGCGACTGCGAGTGGGGGAAAATTATCGTTCCCTTTTCTTCTAAGCCTGTTGGTAAATCAGAGTGCAGGCGTAAATTTTCGATTGATAAAAAAGGTGAGAGATATTTCCTTTTCTTTGAGGGAATAACTTATTCTGCCGTCGTTACGCTTAACGGACAGGTTCTTGGAAAAATGCAACCGTATTGCGAATACCGTTATGAAATAACCGCTCTTATAAAGGACGAGGATAACGAACTTAAGGTTGAACTTGAGGATATATCACCCGAGTTCGGTCCGTCTGCCGGTTGGTCAAACTGGGGCGGAATAATACGGAGCGTATGGTTAGAAACGAGCGGTAAATCGAGAATAGCGGACGCCTTTTTTCATAGCGAATTAATAAACGATTACCGTGATGCGCGCTATACCGTAGAGGTCGAGACGGAGGGTTCGAGCGAGGTTGAAGTATCGCTTTTTAACGGCAAAAACGAGGTGGATAGATATTCGTTTTCTACCAAAAGCGATTCGCCTTGGCGAGAAATAAAAGGAGTTTCGCTTTGGTCACCCGACGAGCCTAATCTATACACTATCGTAGTCCGTCAAAAAGAGGGCGACCAAGTAGTGGACGAATATTCTACTAAAGTAGGTTTTAGAGAGTTCGTCGTAAGCGGACGAAGATTTGCGCTAAACGGTAAGGAAATTTTCTTGCAAGGCGTTTGCCGTCACGAAGTAACGATAGATTATGGTCATACTTTACCCGAAGAGATAGTTCGAGAAGAACTATTAGCGATTAAGAAAACGGGCTGTAATTTTACTCGTTTCGTACATTATCCGCACGATAAAAGAGCGGTACAACTTGCCGACGAAATCGGAATTATGATATCCGAAGAACCAGGGCTATGGTGGTCGGACACCTCTAATAAGGAAATCAGCGAAGGAAGTTTGGAGGTTTTGCGACGCACCGTTTTACGAGACCGAAACAGCCCTAGTATCGTGTTTTGGCTATGCTTTAACGAGTGCTATTTCACCGAACAATTTTTAATAGATTCGGCAAGGGTGTGTCGAGAGTGCGACCCAACGAGACTAGTGTCGGGCGCAAACTGTATGAACGACGACGATACATTAAAGTATTACGCTCTTTGCGGATTTGATTTTTATACGCAACACCCCTATTCGCCCACCGTTGAAAAGGCGGTTGAAAGCGCGAGAAAACTATGCGACAAACCGCTAATGTTTACCGAGTGGGGAGGCTTTGACGTATATGATAATCCTGGACTTTTGAGTAAATTTATTCATACTTTTTACAACCTTTATTTGAAAAATTCGGGTGATGAAGCGTTAGCCGGCGCAAGTTTTTGGTACTGGAAAGAGGGGTATGATTATAACCGTGGCGAGCCTGCTTGCGTTGACGGCGTACTTAAAGAGGCGCTAATCGGAGCGGACGGAAAGCCTACGCTAATCTACGACGCTTTTTGCAAGACTTGGAAAGAGGTTAAAACACCTATTTTAGAAGAGGCTAAGTACGAATATATTCCGTTTGATACGCTTGAAGGCAAGAAATCGGCAAGGTGCACTAGTGCGCCCGATAAAGAAACGCTAATAAGACTATCCGAGGCTAAAATGAAAGCGGGCGTTGAGTATTTACGGTTTAGAAAAATTGCGGTAGGCCCCGTTTTGCAAAAAGAAGAAGTAAAGGGAATTAGTCTAGTCCCGTATATCGTAACGAAAGAGGGCTTAACCTTTCAGGTCAACGACGAAAGCGATTGCTTAACGCTGTTAGGCGCAACGAGTTTAAGGAGTGGATATCCTATTAAGGGTGAACTTGGCGAGGTTGCGGGTAAAATCATAATCGAGTTTGAGAGCGGAGAAAAACAAGAAACGACGCTACGAAACGGAATTCATTTCACGACTGCGTTTACCACGCTAGCCTCGTCGGAAATCAATCCGATTGCAAGTAAGGCAAGTAGGTTTGCGCTAGTTTCTTACGAGAAAAATTTTGAAAAATTCGTGATTAATCGCCTAGATATTTCGCTTGACGGAAAGAAAAAAGTTAAGTCCGTTACGATACTAGCGAGCAACGAAAACTACGACTTGCTATTCTACGGACTATGGTCGTAAAAAACGAAAGACGGGTTAGTAAAGGCGTTCCCTATAAGGGATTTTTTGAAACATTAAAAATTTATAGGAAATTGCACTTTTAAGCGGTCAAAAGAAAATTAGAACTTGGATATTTCTTCCGAGTTCTTTTTCTTTTGTAAAAATTTTTT
>JAZOMX010000029.1:0-23242 GCA_045654245.1 Pumilibacteraceae bacterium
ATAAGAATGGACTGTATGAAAAATGTATTAAAGATTTTAAATATTTTTTAGAATGCGAGCAGGTGTTAGAGCACTTAGCTGTTATTGATGATTATAGTGGGACCGGGGCTACATTTATTAAGTATATAAATAAGCTAATAACTATTAATCCTAAAATTAGGAATTCCAAAATATATTTTTTAACAATTCATATTTCTAAAGATGCAATAAAAAATATAAAAAGTTTTTCTGTTGCTGAGGGAATAGCTATTAATTGTGTGAGTTTAGATGTTAGTAGCAGGGCGTTTGAGGAAGATTATATTTACGATGCAATAAATGCAAAAATAGCAAAAGAGAAATATGAAAAAATGTGTGAATGTCGTAAATTGGCACTAGATAAATGGTTTGGATATAAAGAAATAGCGGCATTAGTTGCTTTTGAGTATAATACCCCTAACAATACGCTAGGATTGTTTTGGGGTGAACTAGATGACTTTTTTTCATTATTTGTTAGGAAGAAGAAAGCTAGAACGAAGATTGACGCACTAAAAGAAAAAGCAAAGCAAAATAAAAATTTCAGAAAAAGTAAAATTCTTATTCAGAATATAGAAGATACTCGACTTAATATGTTTATGGTATATTGTGTTGCATGGAAAAAACAATTGTCCATAACAAAAGCATGTTACGATTTTGGTTTTACGGATAAACAATTTAGAGATGTTATTACATATTTAATAGAAAAAGAATATTTAGAATTCGAAGAGGGCAAAATAATTGCTTCGGATAAAATGAGAAAGTATATTTTTTCGAGTAGATTTAAGGGTTTTAAGGAATTATATTATAAAATGGAAAAAGAAAATAAAATAGCTAATGTCCAGGAAGATAATTATATCCCAATAAATTTCAAATTAAATTAGGAGGTGAACACATAGGAATTAATGCTTAGAAAATGAAAAACAGGTAGTTTTTCTATTCATTTAGGCTACTTTCAGCCATATGCCTGCTGCGGGAGGGAGGTTGGTTGGAGGCGCACGCGCTCTTTCCAATCCATCCCATCCCTATCCGCAAGCATAAGCATATGGCTTCGCCAGAATGCATTTACCAATAATGAGGTTCAATTTTCAATTTCTGCTTAAATTTCAATTGAACCTCAGCACTTTCGCTCTCGCGGGCTCCATCAAAGTGCTGCAATTTGCTTGATGTTTTGTAACATCTGCGCATATTGCATAATAACAGGATTAGTAAGTGTTAATTCCTATGTTTCATATATATATGGCTACAAAAGAAAAAATAGATAAGGCGCTGCAAAAAGGAATAATATCGGCAGAAACGGCTAATGAGTTAAAAGAATACAACGATAGATTGACTCGAAACAACATGCCGATTATTTATAATCTAAGACATTTAAGAAAAATATTAAAAATTAAGAAAAAGGAGCAAAACAAATATTTCGGAAATGAAAGGAATGAGTATCACACGTTTTATATTCCAAAAAAGAATGGTAGTAAACGCATGATAGAGGCTCCATCAGATAGATTAAAAAGCTATCAACTGTGGATTAAAGAGAATATATTAGATAAAATAAACGTCTCTACTAATGCAAGAGGCTTTAGGAAAAATTATTCTATTTTAGATAATGCAAAAGAACATGTTAACAAAGATTTAGTAATAAATATAGATTTAAAAGATTTTTTCCCTTCTATAACATACAATAGGGTTTATAAAATATTTGCTTATGTTGGATATACAAATGAAGTAGCTCATTTGTTAACTCAATTATGCACTAATAAAGAGAATGTATTACCACAAGGTTCTCCAGCAAGTCCTGTAATTTCAAATATCGTAGCTTTAAAGTTGGATAAAAGGTTGAGTTCTTTAGCGAATAAATTTAACTGTTCGTATACAAGATATGCAGATGACATAACGTTTTCTGGTTGTATAGGTATAAAAAACATGCTATTGACAGTGGAAAAAATAATAATTGAAGAGAAATTTTCAATTAACGATGCTAAGGTTCGATTACAATATAAAAATCAAAGACAGGAGGTTACTGGATTAATAGTTAATGAAAAAATTGCAGTTTCGCCAAAAATAATCAAAGAAATAGATAATGCAATATATTACTGTTTAAAATTTGGTGTTGCAAGTCATATGCAAAAAATAGGGTGTGATAAATCATTTTACAAAGAACATTTATATGGACTTGCTTATTTTATTAAGATGATAAATGAGGACATGGGAGAGAAATATTTATCGAAGCTTGATGATATAAGTTGGGCATATTAACAAGGTAATAACTTTCTTACATAATACTATTGGCTCTATCGATTCCTTATTCTAGTAAAAACCGGAATAGAGGGCGGTTTAATACGAGATTGAATCCCTGCGAGAGTGAAAATAAATGTGTATTTTTAAAAAATCGCGTTAGAATAGAAATAGAATAGACATATTACGAATTTTATTCCACATCACAAAAATCTCGTGTAAAGACGAAAAATATGCTTTGATAAAACGAATAATATGTTCGCAAAATCAAATAAAAAATTAAGCGTTGATTCTATGGCTTACCTCCTAAGCGACCGATTTGGGTTCGAGTCCCGACGGGAAGACCAAAAACCAGCCTTTTTCATAACGAAAAGGCTGGTTTTATTAATATTTAGAATTTTTTATTTGCGTATAGTATCGTCTTGCAATATTTGTCAAAATATGGTAAAATATTTATAGGTAACTTGGAGTTAATTGACGTGAATTTAAATAATTATCAAAGTGAAGAAAAAACAAAGATTGAGAATGCAGAAAAGCTTTTAAAAATTGCAAAAGCAAATAGAGTTAACTCATATGTGGATGTAACCCCATTTGTGTTGGATTATTGCGTTCCTTTTGTTGATTATGACGGCTTTTTTTGTGCGAAAGGCGAAGTTGTGGTTTACGCTTGTCCTGCCAATGTTTTTAAGGATAAGGAACAAGTTATTGGTTATCGTGGGCGTTCAATGGGCTCAAGTGTTCGCATTACAAAAGGATGGTATATGCGAAGAAGTCGTTCAGGAAGTAGCGCAATACGTGCAGAGATTAGAAAGTATTATAATGGCGACCTAATTGTTACAAACAAAAGAATAGTTTTCATAGGTAAAGATGAAAGTTTTGAGTGCGGCGTAGAAAAAATCGGTGCTATTAAATTATTGAGTAAAGGTAGTTTTGTCTTACAGTTTGGTAGAACATCCGAAAATATAAGCGTTGATATTAACATAACAGAGTACGCTTACGGTTTAATCAATTATGTAGTCAAAGCGCATAGGGATGGCGAAGATGTATGCCGGATGGTGGAAAAATCTTATGCCGATATGACGGAAGAACAAAAAGCGTTATGCGAAAGAGTTAAGCAAGAAACAGACCAATTAAAAATTCCTAAAGAGAAAGGAGCAAATAGTGGTCTTTGGAATATTGTAAAAATATTATGGGTAATAGTAGGGTTAGTGGCTGTTATAGGTATAGCAATTGCAATAGGCAATTCGTGTTCAAAAGATAACCCTCCAAGTAGTAGCGACAACATTTACGTACAATCTTTTAATTGTACCGAAGAGCAAGCGCTTGATATGGAAACTGTATTTGAAGAAACAGGTATTGTTTTAACAAAGAAAAACAACGTATCAAGAGTTCAAGACTATGACAATTTATATCATAACAATACGATTTGTTACAGAATATATGATTGTGCAAAATATCAACAATTAGGAACAACGCATAATGCGACTGCTTATCTTTTTGTTAATAATGATTACGACATAATTGATATTGAAATGGAAGACTGTTTTTTATATAACAATGGTGAATTTGTTCAAACGGCACAATTTGTTTTAACGGTTGGACAATATAAAAAATATTTTACTACCCCTTGCCCTATATCAATCAACGGTGGAACTATTGTTAAAAATGATGAAACCTACGAAGTTGAATTAAATTTGCAAAACAATACTGAAAAAACTTATGATAAATCAATACATCTTTATATAAGATGCAAAGATTCTAATGGTGAAATTTTAAAACATACAGAAGGATATACTTGGGTTAACGTAAGAATACCATATAACTTTCATATAAGCGCTAATGGATATCAAAATATAGATGTTAATATTACGGGATTTGAAAATATTAGCTCAATAGATGTTTGCATTTATAGTGTTGGTATTGATAATTGGACAAGCTGGGGTATCTCTGAAGCATATCTAACAACTGAAATAGCAAATGAATTTTGTGTTTTCAAAACTATTTATTTAAAATAAACCTATATTTGTAGTTATATATAGGCGATAAAACCTACTTAGAAACAAAGGAGAAAAAATGAAACCAAGAATTTTTGTCAGTTCAACATATTACGACTTAAAATATATCAGAAATGATTTGGAAAATTTTATTAAGAGTTTTGGATATGAATCCGTTTTATTTGAAAGTGGAGATATTGCATTTGTTCCAAATAATGATATAGAAAATTGTTGTTATAGTGAAATTAAAAATTGTCATATGTTTATTTTGATAATAGGCGGAAGATACGGAAGTTTATCGACGCAAAACCAAAGTGCGTATGATGACTTTGTTTCTTCAATAACCCTTAAAGAGTATTTAAACGCTAAAGAAATTCATTTGCCTGTATATGTATTTGTAGATAAAAAGGTAGAATCGGAATATAGAACCTACTTGAGCAATAAGGATGCAGAAATAAAATACGCATATGTTGACAATGTATGTGTTTATAAGTTTATAGAAAAAATATATACAAATAACGAATTTGTATATACCTTTGATAATTTTGATGATATAAGAAAACAATTAATAGAACAATGGGCAGGATTAATGTTTTTGCATTTAAGGAAATTAAAGGAAGAAAAACAATTAGACACATTAAGTGGAGAAATAGAGAATTTAAAAAGTATATCATCTCGTATAGATATAGCAGTTAGTAGTATTTTGAAAAAGACAGCCAATGAAAATGAAGTAAAAGCGGTTAATAAAGAACAATCATCAGCTATGGTTACCTTAACAGCAAAACGATTTGCTTCATTGTTTCCTTATTTTTATCCCAAAACAGAATATTTGCAATTGGAAAAATTTGTAACTGAATTGATGAAGTTTTTTAGTTCTGAAAATATGACAAAAAATTATACAACTAAGGATGCATCGCTACATATTAAAGAAATGTTTCTTAAAATATTTAGTATCAAAACAGATGATTTTAACCCGTTAGAAATAAAGGAACTTTATAGATTTTACAATAAAGAAAGAGATACAATAATAAATAATGGTATTAAGGATTTCATAAAACAAGTTTCTGAAGAAATTTTAAGAACAAAAGTTTTGCCTTTTTAGATACCTACTAATTTCAATACTCTATACATGTTGTTTTGAATATTTATTTAAAATAATATAGCTAATTCTTTAAGGACTCGCATTTATTAAGGGATTAAAAAAGTAACAGAGGAGAAAAAAATGGATAAAAATAAACAGCCTTTTTCTCAAAGGCATCCAAAATGGAATCTTTTTTTAGGATTTATATTATTATTGATTATAATTGCTTTAATAGGCGGTGTTGCATATTTAATAATCAATGCAATAGCTTTTGGCATAACGAGTATAGTTAATTGGATTGCTTCCTTATCTTCTACAATGGATGCGGTTGTTGTGGTAGCTCTTATAACAGGTGCTGTGTCAATTATTGGTGTGATTATTTCGTCTATTTTCGCAAAAGTTATAGAGTATAAACACAAAAGACAAGAATACCTTACTCACAAAAGAGAAGAATCTTATAGTGGTTTTGTAGAAATGGTTTATAAGATACAACAAAATGGCAAAAACAACTTCACTTACACACAACAAGAAATGATGGACGATTTACTTAAGTTTTCTAAACAGATTACTTTGTGGGGGTCTTCTAAAGTTGTAAATAAATGGGTGCAATTTAAGGAAAATGGGGCTGACCCTCAAAAGGCTGCAAAAAATTTATTCTTAGTTGAGGATATAATGAATGAGATGCGAAAAGATTTGGGGCTAAAAAGAGTTCAAAAAGGTAATTTGTTGGCTTTCTTCGTAAATGACATAAAACAAGCAATGAAGAAGAAATAATAGCTTTTTAAAATAGGCAGATTTCTAATAATATAGGCATCTGCTTATTGTTTTTTATTGAGTTGCAAAATTGGTATAAAATCGGTATAAATTTACTTTGAAAGTTATGTAACAATACGAAAGTTATGTAACGGGAAATGATATTTTTAATATAAAAAACCTCGCATTTTTAATAAAAACGCACCGAACTTAACGGAAATGAATACTTTTTATAAAACTTTTACAATGGCTTTACACTCCTAAGCGATAGACTGTGGGGGCAATTCCCGTCGGAAAGGCCAAAAGAGATTGTTCGCAAGAGCAATCTCGTTATTTTTTGCTTTCTTAAACTTTGCGGAGGCGATGCGTTTTGCATTGATATTTTTCTTCAAAAGGATTATAATATACCCATACCACATTTTTTTATTATATCATAGGAGTAGGTTTCTTCTATTTGCCTCGCCGAGTTGAGTACGCTAAAATATTAATTGCCGACTTAATGAAGAAGTTTGTCGCAGATAAATAATAAAGAAAAAACGATCAATCGTCCCAAGTGGAACGCTTGGCCGTTTTTCGTAAGTTCTTATTCTACAAAGAGAAAACACTTGCTTTTTTATTATCGTTAAACTATAATATAGCAAAACGAAAAAATAAGCAAAAGCGACAGCGAGGTTAAGAAGTGGGATATATATTCGTATTTATAGCAATATTTTGCGGAGCGACGAAAGGCTTTTGCGGAAAAAAGACGAGTGATTATACGACCAATATAAAAAGCGCTACCTACTTTAATCTTTTAAGAATGGCGCTATGTATATTTATCGGTTTCTTTTTCGTTTTAATCGAGTCGGGAATATCGAGTTTTTCGCTTCCGACCTCGTCGATTTTAATATCCGCTCTATCGGGAATATCCACTTCGGCGTTCGTAATCAGTTGGTTATTTGCCGTAAGGCGAGGCGCATATGTTTTAGTTGATGTATTCTTGCTTCTCGGCACGATTTTGCCTATAATTCTCTCGTATTTTTTCTACGGAGATGTAATCGATATTTTTGACGGAATAGGCTTTGCCGTGCTTTTAATAGCGACGATAATGCTATTTTCGTACAGCAATAAAGTAAAGCAAAAAATACGCTTTACGGACTACTTAATCTTTATGCTTACGGGCATAGCGAACGGAGTTTGCAGTTTCTCGCAAAAAATGTTCGTAAGAGAAAGTCAAGCGCCTGTTAGCGTATTCAACTTTTACACCTATATTTTCGCAACGGCTTTGCTCGGCATATTCTTCGTAATCTTTCTTTTGAAAGAAAAATCGCAAGAGAAAATACCCGTAGCACCCAAAAAGGTGTATATGTTCGTTACGATAATGTCGGTATGCTTGTTCTTGGCGTCGTATTTTAGTACGCTTTCGGCAAAATACCTCTCGTCAGCGCAACTTTATCCGCTCTCGCAAGGTTCGGCAATAATACTCTCTACGATAATGGCGTCGGCGTTTTTTGGTGAGAAAATCAACGCAAAACTCATTTTCAGCATTTGCTTGGCAATCGTAGGATTGCTCATAATGAACGTTCTATAAAAAGGAGAAAAACTCGTGCAAGGCAATCAAACGATTAAAATAAAGGTAAACGGTGAACAAAAAAGCGTTACTTACGGTACGCTAATTTCTGCCGTTTTACCAATGTCGTCGCCTTGCGGATGGCACGGCAAATGCGGTAAATGCAAGGTTAAAGCGGTGGGCGCACTATCTCCCGTTACGCCTGCCGAAAAAGAGCGTTTGACTGCTTACGAACTAGAAAATGGAATTAGACTTGCTTGCAAAACTCAAGTTTTGGGGTATTGCGAAATAGAGTACGAAAGAGCAGACGGTATCGGAGTTATGCTTGACGGGAGCGGAAAGGTTGCAAAACTCGCACCGTTATTTTGCGATTACGGAGTCGCCGTGGATATAGGAACTACCACTATTGCGGTAAGACTGTTTGCAAAAACGGGCGAAACGCTTGCCGAGGGCGGAACGATTAACGGGCAAGCAAAGTTTGGAGCGGACGTAATATCTAGAGTTGAGGCTAGTCTCCGTGGCGAGGCTAACGCTCTTAAACTTGCCGTTAGAGAAAGTATCGACGAGGTTATAGAAAGGTTAGCAAAAGGCATAGAAATTGACGGAAACCGAATTGACGGAGCGGTAATAACGGGTAATACCGTTATGCTTTCGTTGTTTACGGGAACGGGCGTAGAGCCTTTTTCCCACGCACCGTTTAAGCCCCTCGACCTATTCGGCAAGACTTATTTAGCAAGTGAGTTAGGATTAACTTCAATAAGCCGAACCGCAACCGTGTATATACCTCGTTCCGTATCGGCTTTCGTGGGAGCGGATATAACGACGGCAATGCTTTCCGTGGGGCTTAATGATAAAAAGAACGCCGTGTTGGTGGATATCGGAACTAACGGTGAAATAGCGTTTAGCCGAGAGGGGCAAATCAGCGTTTGTTCTACCTCTGCCGGGCCTGCTTTCGAGGGCGTTGGGCTTTCGTGCGGTATGACTTACGGAGCGGGAGCAATCGATAAAGTTAGCGTTGTGAACGGCAATTTAGTGGCTAGAGTAGTTGGTGGTGGAGAGCCGAAAGGTGTTTGTGGTAGCGGAATAATCGACGCAATCGCTGGACTACTTACGCTTGAGCAAATTGATAAGAACGGTTATTTGGAGGAAGAGTACCGATTTTCGGACGGCGTAAGAATAACGCAAAAAGATATTCGTGAAATCCAACTTGCAAAAAGCGCTATTTGTGCGGGAATAAAAACCCTCGTAGCAAAACCAAAAGATAAACCTAAGTTGTATATAGCGGGCGGTTTTGGGAGTAAAATAGATTTTGTAACCGCTGGAAAAATCGGACTTATTCCGATTGATAGAGTGGGAAAAATCGAGACGGTAGGCAACGCCTCGCTCTCGGGTGCGCAAATGCTTTTACTTGATAGAACGCTTATCGGTGAAAGTGAAAACCTCGCAAAAAATTGTGATTTAGTAGAACTTGCAACCGACAAAACCTTTATCGAAGAATATACGAGCGGTATGACTTTTGAATAAAAACGACTAGCATAGGATTTTTAAGTGCATTATAAAAGAGTAGCAATTTTGTTGCTACTCTTTATTTTTTTCTTTGCAAAACACACTATACCTTTGAAAGTTTTTCTACGAGAATAGAGGTTCAAAAAATTGAAATTTATTGTTATATTTTATTTAGAAATTCTTCTGCTTGGATGCGATTTGAAAATATATAAATATCTTTGTGAGAATATCTTTTCAATAGTTCTATTACTTTTGGTCTGCTTTGTGAATTGTAGTTTTTTATAAACTCAATAAATTCTGCATCATCTTCATTTTCTATCCAAGGCATATCACTTCTTGGTTTTCCTTTTCTTTCCTTAATACCGTTAAGGCAAACTTCTAATGGGAAATCAAGAAAAATAACTGTATCACACGCTCGTATTCTTAACTCCATTGTAGAACTATAATTGCCGTCTATTATCCACTCACTATTTTCGATTACTTTTAATAACCTATCAAGAAAAACGGCTTTTTCAACAGTCGTTTTATCTTCGTTCCAAAACAACATATCTAAATGATACAATGGAATTTTTGTGATTTTGTGTAACGACCTGGAAAAGGTACTCTTGCCACTTCCGGGACACCCGATTACCATAATTTTTTTCATATTTCACTTGCCTACAAATTAGAATTTACTTGTTTGTTTTGTAATCAATAATTCCGATTATACCTAAAACTACAAATGCTATGGATAAAATTAGGGTAACTATCCACTTTGCCATATTTTCGCCTGCAAATCCAAGTATAGCAAATGATGTAATTGCTACAAGGCCAACGATTAATTGAAATATTGATGCAAACAGTTGCCATTTACTTTTCATAATAATTATCTCACCTACAAATTCTTGTTTATCGGTTAGTTCATTATATCAAAAAACTAAATTTAATTCAAGCCGTTTTGTGCGCATAATAAAACTCGACTTATGAAAAGTCGAGTTTTATAAGTTGTTCAATTTAAATCTTTACGGCAAGAGCGCTAACGCTAATCGTTTTTAATTTTTTTATGCGATTACTTGCGTTAGAGCAATAAGTAGTGGCATAGTAATCATAGACAAAATTGTCGAGAGTGAGACTAGCCGAACGGAAAGAAGAGTGTCTCTATTAAACTTTGCCGAGAAAATAGTTGCCGTTGCGCCTACCGGAGCGGACGCGCCTATTACTGAAACGATAAGCACGTTACCCCTTGCGCCACAAAGATAGGCTACGCCTAGTACTGCAAGCGGAAAAATCACGAGACGGAAAGCGATACAGACGTACGACCAACCATCTTTAAAAGCGTCGCGAAGGTTAGCCTTACCGAGATAGTATCCCACCATAAGCATAGGAAGGGGAAGATTAAGCGCGCTCATAGCGGACAAAACGTCGTAAACTAGAGCGGGCAAAGTAAGACCTACGCTACCCTTAATCGAGATATAAAGCGGAGTAGTGAAGAAGAAAAGACCTATAACTACGCCGATAATACCGGGGTTAAGCAAGATTTTTTTTACGCTCATAGATTTTTTGTCGCCACTCATATCGATTAAACCCCAAGTCCAAAGCGCAACGTTAAAAACTGCAAGATAAACCGCAGCGTAGAGTGCGCCCTCGTGGGAAGTTGGAGTATCAATAAGAGCCTGCGCAAGCGGAAGTGCGATAAAACCTGCGTTAGAGAACACGCTAGAGAACCTCATTATGCGGTGTTTTTGGTCCTCGGTAGGACGAAAAACAAGCGAAACGAGTAAAATCATTGCTATATGCGCAACGACTGCAATAACGGCAACGATACCGATATTTTTAAGAATATGTAAAAGTTCTTGTTTGGGGTAGAGCGTAGCCGAAAAAGCGTTTATGATAACGCAAGGCGTAACGAAATACATAACGATATCCGCCATACACTTGTTCGCCTCTTCGGTAAGCAATTTTTTGCGTTGGCACAAAAATCCGAGCGCAATAATGATAAAAAGAAGAAGAACTTTTTGCGAAACGGCTAAAAAACTATCGAGAAAAGACATTATAGTTTAACCCCGAATTCTTTTTCTAAAAGAGCAACGATTTCCTCTCTTTTAGGCATAGATGGAGAAGAGCCTTTTCTGGTAACGGAGATAGCCGAGGTGCAAGTTGCGAACTTAAGCGCCGTGTCAATCGGCATTTTTTCAGCAATCGCCGTAGCCAAACCGCCGTTAAACGCGTCGCCTGCGCCCGTCGTTTCCACTGCTTTAACCTTAAGCGCAGGAACGAGAACTTCGGTTTTGCCGTCGGTATAGAACGCACCGCGAACTCCGAGCGTGATTACCACGTTTTTAACTCCGAGGTCGAAGAATTTTTGTGACGCTTTTCTGCAATCCTCAATCGTATCTACCTTAACGCCCGTAAAGAGTTCTGCCTCCGTTTCGTTGGGCGTAACGAAATCCACGCCGTTAAATAGTTCTTTAGGAACTTCGATAAAGGGAGCAGGGTTAAGAATAAAGGGCTTGCCGTATTTTTGGGCGAGTTCTTTGGTCGCTAGAACAGCGTCAATCGTCGTTTCAAATTGCGTTAAAACCACGTCGCAGTCGGCAAAATCCTTTTCAGCGGAGAGTACGTTCTCTCTTTTGACTTCCTCGTTACCGCCGAAGATTACGATAATACGGTTTTGAGCGTCGCGCTCGTCAATTTCGATAAGCGCACTACCGGTCTCATAATCGGGCGAGACGGTAATATATTCTTCGCTCATACCTTCCGTTTCGTAGTGTTTTTTTAGTATTGCGCCTAATACGTCGTTTCCTCTTGCGCCGATAATTTTAACAGTCGAGCCAGCCCTATGCGCAGCGGTAAGTTGGTTGCTACCTTTTCCGCCAGGTCCGAAGATGAGAGTAGAGCCTTTGACCGTTTCGCCCGCAACGGGGAGGCGGGGAGCAAATCCCGTAACGTCGACTATAAGTGAGCCGGGACCGATAATTTTAGCCATAATATAACCTCTCTATATGTAATTTAGAATTAGCGTTTTGCGCCTTCGATAATTTTCATACCAGCGGAAGTGCCGAGACGAGTAGCGCCTGCATCAATAAGAGCGATAGCGTCCTCGTAAGTTCTAATTCCGCTAGATGCTTTTAGTTGAACTTCGCCCGTTAGATTTGCTTTCATAAGGCGAATATCGTCAACGGTTGCTACGCCTGCCGAAACACCCGAGCAAGTCTTAACGAAAGTTGCGCCAGCCTCGCAAGATAGACGGGTAGCGAGTGCCTTTTCTTCGTCGGTGAGAAGTCCCGTTTCAATAATAACTTTAACGGTCTTTCCCTTAGCCGCTTTAACGACGGCTGCAATTTCGTCACGAACGTAGTCCGCTTTACCGTCTTTAAGTCTGCCAACGTTGATAACCATATCGAATTCGTCGCAACCGAGTGCGTAAGCCTCTTCAGTTTCGGCAACCTTAATAGCGGTAGTGTTTTGTCCTAAGGGGAAACCGATAACGGTGCAAACTTTAACGTCGCTACCAGCCAAGAGTTCCTTAGCAAGAGCGATATTGCAAGGATTAACGCAAACGGATGCAAAATCGAACTTGCGAGCGTCGGCGCAAAGAGTACGGATAATTTCCTCTTTAGAATCGGGTTTAAGGTTGGTGTGGTCAATGTATTTGTTAAGTTCCATAATATTTATATCTCCTATTTATTATTTTTTAGATTAGTCTTCGTCAATCGTTTTAAACGATTTGCCCCATTGACGAACGCGCTCTTCGTAAGCGTCGTTAAAACGCCAGTCTTTCCAGAAAGTAAGGATACACAAATCCTCGTCGCTTTCGCGGTTATCGAGAGCGTGGAAACAGCCTGCAGGAATAAAAATCACTTCTCCGCCTGCAATATCAACGATATCTTCGCCGAGTTGTAGTTTGCCTTTTCCCGAGAGGATATAGTAAATTTCGTCCTCTTCGTGCGTTGCGCCCCCAAGAGCGTAGCCTGCTTTAACCGTTCCGTGATTGATTTGAATAACGTCGTCTCTGCCCGTAATAACGTGGTCTAGAATCATACGCGACTCGTATTCCTTGCCGAAAACGAGGGGCTTAACTCTGTCAACCTTGACTTGTAAGGGTGGTAATTTTTTCTTTTCCATAACGTTCTCCTTATAATTAGTCGAAATCGACCATAACTTTGATTTTGGTATTGTGGTAAGCCTTTTCGTTTTCGAAAATATCGAGGCATTTTTCAAAAGGCAAGTGGTGAGTAATAACGGGCGTAAGTTTAACGGGGTTTACTCGCATAATCTCGCAAACGGCAGGAGCGTTTCCGTAGCATCCAGCCGCGCCAACGACGTGATTACAGCCGAGAACCAACGGGTCCATCGGGAAATCAGTAAGGTTGCGCTCGTAAAAACCGACTACCGAAATTCTGCCGTAGCGTTTAACTCCGTACACGCAGTCCGCAAGAGCCGATTGAGAGCCAGAAGTTTCGATAAGTAGGCTAGCGCCTTTTCCGCCCGTCATTTCCTTAATTTTTTTCGACGCAGGCTCGAGTTTATTGTTGATTACTTCGTCAGCGCCTACCTTTTTTGCAACGGCAAGTTTATCGTCGCTTCGTCCTACCATAATAACTTTGCCTGCTCCGTAGTATTTAGCAAGCCAAACGCAAATTAGACCGATTGCGCCCGTGCCGTAAACGGCTACTACGTCGTTTTGGTTAAGCGTAACGCCCTTAAAAGCGTCGTAAGCAATCGAGGCAGGCTCGATTAGAGCGCCTTCGTCCATAGAAAGTTCGTTTGGCAAATGGAAAACGTGTCTCTCCGGCATAAGCATATATTCGGCAAAACAGCCTTCCCAACAGTTAACCGTGCCGACTGAACGGGTAGAAGGACAAGCCATATAGTCACCATTTTTGCAAGCGTCGCATTTTCCACACGCAACGAAGTTGTCGGTGTAAACTCTGTCGCCCGGCTTAAAGTTCTTAACGCCTTCGCCAACGGACTCAACTACGCCTGCCCACTCGTGACCGGATCTGCAAGGGTAAACGATTTCACCGCTCTTTACGAAACTGCTTTCGCCCGTAAAGATAGATAAGTCGGTAGCGCAAACGCCGGTACGCAAAACTTTGATTACGAGCATATCGTCGTTTGCTACGGGCTTAGCGACTGTTTCTAGTCTAGCGTCGTTAGGGCCGTAAACGGTAATTGCTTTCATTGTTTCTTTATTCATAATTATTTCTCCGATAAAGATATTTTCATTTGGAAAGTGAATTCACTTTTAGGTTCGATATAGGCAGTTAAGCCTTTTTTACTTGCTCGCTCGGGCGAGTCGTAGGGAAGAGAACACGGCTCGGGCGTAAGAGTGTATATATCTTGGAACTGCCCGTTGTTAATCCAAAAACCTAGGTAAGGTAATTTTTTCTCGTCAACCTCGAACAAAATGGAAGAGCCGTCTAAATATTTTGCTCCGAACTCGCCTTTTTGCATTTTTCCTTCGTAATAAAATTTGTACGCAGGTCCAACTTTAGGCATAAATCCCGTAAGCCCCGTTTTGTCTAGTTCGCCCTCGGCTACATCCGACGGCGCAAACATCATAGTAGTAGGAGTGTTTTCGGTAAACGGCGAGATTATTTTCATACCGTCTTCGCCGGCAAGCATAATATGTCCTGCCCAAAGAAAGGGGAACGCGTTTTCGCCATCGTTGACTATTTCGTACTCAATCGCTATTGACTCGCCCTCGAGCGAAATCGTTTTGCGGTAAGAAATAGGGAATATTTTCGATTTAGCGGAAAGGATTACGCTATCGTCCGAGTAAGTAACCTCGTAAGGAATTCTACAAGTCTCACCGTGGTCGGGATAGGTAATGCCCTTGAAAGCGCCGGAAGTGGGCGTGAACGGGTCAACGGTAGGGAACATATCGTCGAAACCGCTACACTCCGAATCAACGTAACTACCGTCGTAATCTAGCACCGCATATTTTTCTCCTTTTTTCACGGCAAGTAATTCTTTCCCGTCCTTTTTGCGAATAAGCGACGCCATTTTTGCTCCGTCAAGAGGAAGAAAGGTTGCTTTTAGCGTGTTACTTTCTACGCATATTGCGGGACGATTTTTGAAGTTTGAAAGATAAATCATATAACTAGGACTTCTCCTTGGCGCATTAAGATATACTTATGCTCGGGAGCAACTTCGCTCATTGCTTGCTGGAATAGAATAGGCGTACCGCCGTGTTCGGCAAAATTCCAGTAATGACAAGGAACGGCAAGCGCAGGGGAAAGCGTTTTTACGACTTGGGACGCTTGGCGCTCGTTAAGGTTACCGAACGCTCCGTTAATAGGAAGAAGTAGTAGGTCAACGCCGTGGAGTTCTTCGTTTTCGAGAAGGTCTGGACGGAACGCAGTATCGCCCATATAGTAAATTTTCTTGTTCCCAACGGTAATTAAAAGTCCAAGAGCGTCGGGAGCAAGTTCGCCGTGGTCGCAAGCAACGCCTTTTACGGAAAAATAACCGCAATCCTTTGTCTCGCCTAGGGAAATCGTTGAAAATTCGGAAACGCCACACTTTTGACACTCAACGGCAATATCAGTTGCGCCGATTAGCGTTGCGCCGTTACGAACGAGCGTAGGTACGCTATCGGGGTCGAAGTGGTCGTAATGTCCGTGCGAGATTAAAAGGTGGTCTAGTTTGAGTTCTTCGGCGTCGAAAAGATAAGGCATAAGACGCTTAAAACCGAAAAAGCGTTCGCAACAGTTTGATAAGTAAGGGTCGATTGCGAAAAGTTTACCCTCGTCAGTTTTGAATAGAAAACCGGCTTGACCAAGGAAGAAAACTCCGAGTTCGCCCTTTTTGATTTCAGTAGAATTTACTTTATTTAGAAAAGTTTGCATAATTATTACCTCGTAAGGCGTCGTGGCGTTTGCCCGTGGCCTTTAGTTATTATTTAGAAATTTCTTGCAAAGCCACCGCAAGTCCAACCACCGTCCACGGGGAGAACAGCGCCCGTAATGTACGACGCGAAATCGGATGCTAGAAAAGCGGTTGCGTTTGCCATTTCCTCAGGCGAGCCTTGACGCGCCATAGGAATATGAGAGAGAAGTTTTGTCATAGAGTCGTCTTTTTGCCAAAGCGCTTGCGTTACGGCGATACCAACCGTACCGGGACAGAGAACGTTCGCTCTTATCCCTTTTGGAGCAAGTTCCATAGCGATTGCCTTAGTGAAGTTAATAACGCCTGCTTTTGCCGCGGTAAAAGCGCATTGATTGCGGAGCGGAACCATACCAACGATTGAACTTACGTTCACTATCGCCGAACCTTCGGGCATATAAGGAACGCACGCTTTCGTGCAGTTGTAAGTGCCGTCAAGGTCAACTTTTAGTATAGCGTCCCACCACTTATCCGAGAATTCGTCGACGAACTTGCGCTCGTTAGGTCCAACGTTAATACCGGCGTTGTTAACTAGCACGTCGATTTTGCCGTATTTACTAGCAATTTCCGAGAACGCTTTTTGTACTTCGTCACGGTTGGTAATATCGAAGTCGTAACCGATTGCACCAAGTTCGCTAGCGCCGTCCTTTGCGCCTTTAAGGTCGCAAGCAATAACGGTAGCGCCGTCTGATACAAAACGGTTAATCATACCTTTTCCGATACCGCCCATAGCGCCCGTGATAACTACGACTTTGTTTTCAAAAGAAATATTCATTGTTTTTCTCCTTAATTGTTTTCGCCGTTCGGCGTTAGTAAAATTTTCATAGCCTTACCTTGTTCTAAAGTGCTGAACGCCTTTTCCCACTCAGTCATAGGCATAACGCTAATTAAACTTTTCACGTCAAGTTTACCGCTCGCCATAAGCGAGAGAGCAATATTCCAGCCGTTGTAACTCGAACTCATATTGAATTGAACGGTAAGAACTTTCATCATAGCCTCGTTCCAAGGAATTTCGGCGGTAGGGCGAGAAGTCATACCGATAGCGCAAAGCGTACCCCACTTTTTGAGCATACGAATAGAGGATACGATAGCGCTGTTTGCGCCCGACGCCTCGACTACTAGGTCGGCGCCCACGCCCGTTTCGTCCATAACGACTTTAACGGCGTCTTCGTTTTGCACGTTAATAAAGCGGTCGAAACAGTTGAGTTTTTCGGCAACTTTAAGTCTATACGGCTCGTCGGCGGTAACTCCGCAAAGATAAATCTTGCCTGCGCCTGCAATCTTCGCCATTTGGCACGAAAGCAAAGCAATAGGACCAACGCCCATAACGACTACGCTCTCGCCTGGGGTAATTCTAGCGCGCTCTAAAAGTTGATGCGCTACGATAGCGGACGGCTCTGCCATAGCAGCCTCGGCAAGCGAAAGATTATCGGGAATTTTGTGAAGTAGTTTTTCGGGCATAGCAAGGTATGTAGCGAACGAACCGTCAATGCCCCAGCCGATTGAACGCTTATCAGCGCAGTTTTGGATATGTCCGTTTCGGCAAAGATAACACTTTCCGCAAGCCTTATTATGAGGTTCGCCAACGACCTTGTCGCCCACGGTAAAGTTAGTAACGGCACGACCGATTTCTACGATTTCGCCCGAAAATTCGTGTCCGATAATAACGGGAGGGTAGTAAGTGAACTGGTCGTGAAGAATATGAATATCCGTTCCACAAATACCGCTGTAAGCAACGCGGATAAGCACTTCGTCGTCGTTAATTTTAGGAATAGGGCGTTCTTCAAGCCCCATAAGGCCTTCGCCTTTCGCTGTTTTTACTAAAGCAATCATAATTTTCCTCGTTTTTTATATTCTATGAGATTTTCCTTATAGAATAGTTATATATAAATTTTGTTCGCAAGTCAAATCTTACCCACATAGTAACATAATATATTATTAATTTCTATGCAAAAATAAGCAAAAAATAGGAATTTTTAGGCAAAAACAAGCAAAACCGTGTTTTCTTTTCATAGAAGTTTGGATAGATAAGTTTTTAGAGTTAAAACGCGTGAAAACTAACGAAAAAAGGAGAACAAGACAAGTATTTTGGTCTTATCGTCAAATTGCGCTTGACAATGAAAAAAGATACGATTATAATATACCAGTAATAGAAAAACCTAGGAGAAAAAAATGTTAACAATCGACAACGTATATCGTGCAAGTAACGCGCTTAAAAACGTCGTTCGCGAAACTGACGTAATCTATGCGCCAAATCTTTGCCCGGGCACAGACCTATACCTTAAGACTGAGAACCTGCAAGTAACGGGTTCGTTTAAGGTACGCGGAGCATACTATAAAATGACTACGCTTACCGACGAGGAAAAGGCGAGAGGAGTTATTGCTTGCTCGGCGGGAAACCACGCTCAGGGCGTAGCCTTAGCGGCTCAAAAGAACGGTATTAAGTCGATAATATGCTTGCCCGACGGTGCGCCTATATCCAAGGTTGAGGCAACCAAGAGTTACGGAGCGGAAGTTAGACTAGTCGAAGGCGTTTACGACGACGCGTACAAAGAGGCGCTTCGCCTTCGTGACGAGCACGGCTATACCTTTATCCACCCCTTTGACGATAAGGACGTAATCGCAGGACAAGGCACGATAGCGTTAGAACTAACCAAGCAACTCCCCGACCTCGACGCAGTAATAGTACCTATCGGCGGAGGCGGATTAATTTCGGGTGTAGCGTACACTCTAAAAACGCTATTCCCGTCCGTAAAGGTTTACGGAGTACAAGCGACGGGAGCGCCCTCGATGGCAAATTCCGTGTCGCATCACCAAATCGAGCGACTTTCTGCCGTAGCAACGATTGCAGACGGAATCGCCGTAAAAGAACCGGGAACGCTAACTTACGAGATTTGCTCGAAGTACGTCGATAAAATCGTAACGGTAACGGACGACGAAATATCCGCGGCAATCTTGGCGATTATGGAGCAACACAAACTCGTAACCGAAGGCGCAGGCGCAGTAGCGGTTGCGGCGGCAATGTTTGGAAAACTCGACATAAAAGGCAAAAAGACGGTATGTTTGCTCTCTGGCGGAAATATCGACGTGACGATACTCTCAAGAGTAATCAAGCGTGGACTTATAATGTCGGGAAGAAATTGCCAACTCACGATTGAACTTATGGACAAGCCCGGACAGTTAAAGCACGTTTCGAGAATTATAGCAGACCTAGGCGGAAACGTAACGCAAGTTCATCACGAGCGTGCGAACGAGGGTTCGGACGTAAACGGATGCTATCTCCGCATAACGCTTGAAACCCGTAATTTTGCACACAAGGAACAAATCAAGAAAGCGTTAACCGATTTTGGCTTTAAACTTTTATAAGGAGCGGAAAGGAAATGGAAATCAAGAAAGTAAGCACGGATAAAGCACCAAGCGCAATCGGACCGTATTCTCAAGCGGTAATTGCTGGTGGGCTAGTATATACCTCGGGACAAATCGCAATCAACCCTGCAAGCGGACAAGTGGAGGCAGAGGGTATCGAGGCTCAGACCGAGCAAGTAATGAAAAACCTCGGCGCAGTTTTACAAAGCGCTGGCTCGGATTATGATAAAGCAATCAAGACCACCTGCTTTTTAGCAGAAATTGCTGATTTTGCGACTTTCAACGCAATATACGGCAAATATTTTACGGGTAAACCTGCTCGCAGTTGCGTAGCGGTAAAAGATTTACCCAAAGGCGTACTTGTAGAAGTAGAAGTAATCGCCGTAGTTGACTAATCGTCCGCGTTC
This sequence comes from Pumilibacteraceae bacterium, assembly GCA_045654245.1. Classification (GTDB taxonomy): domain Bacteria; phylum Bacillota; class Clostridia; order Christensenellales; family Pumilibacteraceae; genus UBA10677. The sequence continues at coordinate 19,771 of JAZOMX010000029.1, forward strand.
GCAATCCTCGCTTTTTTTGCGGGCACGGCATTAGAGAGGAGTCCTAGCAATACCTCGCTTTAGGGCTCCTCGTTTTTTATGCAAAATCGCTTAATATTAATATGAAAATATAGAAAAAGCGCGCCACGAATAAAGTGACGCGCTGATTTTTATGTTATTATCTATTAAGAATAAGTTTGGTAAGTTCAACGGGGTCAACGATTTTGCCGTCTTTGTAAACGCGCATATTGCCGGATGCAATTTCGTCGATAAGGATAACTTCGTCGCCGTTGTAACCGAACTCGAACTTAATATCCCAAAGGTCAAGACCAATCGACTTTAGGTCGTCGGCAACGATTTTGGTAATCTTAAGCGTTTGAGCCTTCATACTCTCGAACATTTCGGGAGACATAACGCCAAGAGCCGCTAGACCTTCGCCGGTAACTAGGGGGTCGCCTTTAGCGTCGTTTTTAAAGGTGCACTCAACGTAACCGCCAGGTAGGGGAGTGCCGTCAGCGATATACTCGCCGTATCTACGGATAAAACTACCGGTAGCAACTAAGCGACAAATAACTTCGAGACCGTGACCGAAAACTTTACCTGGAAGAACTTCCATCGTAGCGTTATCAACGTCAGCGGAAACGTAATGAGTTTTGATGCCTGCTTTCTTTAGAAGTTCGAAGTAGAGGATAGAGGTTTGAAGATTTGCTTTACCAATGCCCTCAATCGTAAGACCAACGGTATTCTCACCGGGGTCGAAAACGCCGTCTTTACCGGTGCAATCATCTTTGAACTTAAGCATAACGTTGCCGTTGTCAAGTTTGTAAACGTCTTTGGTTTTTCCTTCATAAACTTTAATCATAATATAAGGGACTCCTTAAAAAATATACGAAAAATTCGCCATAGTTATTTTAGCATAAAAAATAATAATTGTATAGCGTTTTAATAAAAAATTTTCATTTTTTTTTCGCTGTCGAAAATATTTGTTCGACTTGCGTTTTGTAAGCAAAATCCTATACCGTATCGTGATTTTGCATACAATTTAACGAAAAATGGAACAAGAAAGATAAAAAATTACTATTTAACGAGCGGATATTCTCGTAGTATTTCGCCCTCGGGGAGTTCGCTGTCCGTAGCGTAACGATAAACTTGGCGAATATCGTTAAGCAACTTTTTCTTTGCACGCTTACTCTTAAGCGAGGCGTAAAGTTCGTCCACCGGCCAGTTTACGATTTGTTTTCCCCTCTCTTGAACGGCTTTAGCGATTGTAAAAGTCGTTTTTTCGATTTTATTACCATCAAGATAGAGGTGGCAAAGGATACAAAACTCGGGCAAATGGTTTTTCACGACGATATCCGACTTAGCCATATTGAAATTGCCTAGACAGAAGGCAACGGGTACGCTATCAATCATTTTAGCACGCTGAACCATATGCGAGTGATGAGCAAAAATTGCGTCGGCACCAGCCTCGAGTGCCTTTTGAATAACGAGTTTGGAGAATTTACCCGGTTTAGGATTGAATTGACCGCCGACGTGCGGATAGCAAATCACGAAATCGGCGTTTTGTTTAGCGAGGCGAATATCGTTTTGGAACTGTTCGATAAAAGGTCCGATTTTATCCTCGTGAGTAACGTCGTCGGCACGAGCGAAAGCGTGTTTCATACCGAGCCACTTTTTAATCGTTGCTCTTTTTTCGGACTTAATTTTCTTAAAAACCTTATCAACCCACGAGCGCATCATTTTTTGCACTTCGGGGGTGTACGAAGAAAGGCGTTGCGGGCGCAATAAATTAATCATAGGCAATCTTTCGTCGTCGTCCGCAATAGCGCGGTTACAAGCGTACGAGTAAGCCACGATAGCGATTTTAACTCCGTTAATCGTGATATAGAACGCCTCTTCGCGTCCATTTTCGGGTAAAAAAGTGCCCGTATGTGCTAGTCCAACCTCGTCAAGCGCCTTAATAGTGCGTATCATACCGTCAGCGCCACGGTCGAAAGTATGGTTATTGACGGTTGAAACGAGGTCGATACCGGCGTTTTTAATAGCGTTAGCGTAACTATCGGGCGCATTAAAGACGTAGAACGATTTGGTATATTCGACCTCCTCGCCGGCGAGCGGAAATTCCATATTGCCGACGACGAAATCCGATTCGTCGAGTAAGGGCTTAATTTTTGAAAAGATTTCGTCGAAGTTGTAAGAGCCGTCTTTTTGTTTAGCGAATTTAAGAACGGTTGGCTCGCACATAATATCGCCTAAAAAAGTAAGTTTAGTCATAAAAACCTCCAAATAATTATTCTTTATCGGGGCTAGTCGTTTTTCTCACGACCATATTAGTCTGAACTTTAACGTTTTTCTTAGTAAGTAGAGGATTAGCGCAAGTTTCGAGCATAACTTCGATAGCGATTTCCGCCATTTTATTGAATGAGTAAGCAAAAGTAGTGAGGTTAACCTCTCGAGTAATCGAAGTAAGGTTATCGTAGCCGACGATACCCACTCTTTCAGGAACGGAAAAGTCTGCGTTACGCACGAGGAAGTAGAGGTCCATAGCGGTCAAATCGTGGTAGCAAAAAACTCCGGTTTTCTCTTGACTACTCTCGAGAAAGGATAAGATAGCGTTACTAGTTTTAGCGTCGTCGTGGTCGAGAATAAAGATATTCGACCTAGGCAAATCGTAGCCTAGTTTTTTAAGTCCAGCGGAAAAGCCGTTAAGACGCTCGTTATTAACGCTGAAGTTATTTTTATTAACGACGTAAACGAAACGAGTGTAACCGCACTCGACCAAGTGGCGAGAGGCGGTAACGCCGGCGGAATAATTGTCGCTGGAAATTGAAGAAATATCGATATTGCTTAGTTTTTTACCAATCGTAACGATAGGAAGAGGGAAACGAGAGTAAAAATCGATAATTTTAGGGGTTTGGTTTTTGAGGAAGGAGAAAAGCCCGATACAGCCTTGACGAACGAGTTTTTCCATTTCCTCGATTTCGTTTTCGCCCTTAGTAAGCGTAAGAACGGGAGTGATGCCACGCTTGAGCAAAGTATTATTAAGCGCCTCTACCGTTTCGCCGTAGAACGGATTAGTAAGAGAGGGGAGTAAAATGCCTAGTTTTTTCTCGGGCGAGCGGTTAAGCAAGGAAAAGAGGTCGCTATCAGTTCTGCACGGGCCGTTCGTTACGAAACACTTATTGCCGATAGAAAGAACGATTTTTTCTTCTTTTAGCGTAGAAATAAGTTTAACGGCGGTCACGTACGACACTCCGTAGGTCTTTGCAAGCGAATGTGCGTCGGGGAATTTAGTTCCGCTTTTGCCCAAAATTTCGCTCTTTAAATCGTTTTTAATCGTTTGTAATACCTCGGCAAATTTCATTTGTTTTCCTTTTTTCCTTTTTATATATAATACATTATACACCATAAAAAAAGGCTTGTCAACGCGGGGGGGGGGTAAAAAATATACAATTTTAAAAAATATATAAAAATTTCTTTAAAAAACGCTTGC
>JAZOMX010000030.1:0-8596 GCA_045654245.1 Pumilibacteraceae bacterium
TGTTGATACTGACCAACGCCTATCGACTTTACGTCAATCTTAATAAGTTCGGCAAGGGGGTCCATAAGTCTGCGTGCAATCGAAACGGCACTTCTTACCGTTACGTCGTACTGGGGGAACTCTTCCGTACCTAATTTACTAGCCGAATAAACTGATGCTCCAGCCTCGTTTACCACCATATACTGAACTTTTTTAGGACAATTCTTAATCAGTCCCGAAACGAAAATTTCAGACTCTTTCGACGCCGTACCGTTACCAATCGAGATTACGTCAACGCCGTATTTTAGAATTAGTTTAACTAGCACCTCTTCCGCCTCTTTAATCTTATTCTGCGGAGGCGTGGGGTAAATTACGGTATGGTCAAGCACGTTTCCATTAGCGTCGATTACGGCTATTTTACAACCCGTTCTGTACGCAGGGTCCAAGCCCAAAATAACTTTGCCTTTAAGAGGCGGTTGCATAAGGAGAGGCTTGAGGTTAGTCTCGAACATTTTTATTGCTTGTTCGTTCGCCTTGTCCGTCAACTCGTTTCTAACTTCACGCTCAATCGAAGGGAAAATTAGACGCTCGAAACTGTCAACGCAAACTTCGTTCATAAGTTTGTTAAACGCACTATCACGAACGAACTTAGCCTTGATAATATCGATTGCGCCCTCTTCGGGAGCGATAATATTAACTTTTAAGCAATCCTCTTTTTCGCCACGGTTAAGAGCAAGTATGCGGTGCGACGGAACGGTAGAAATCTTTTCGGAGAATTCGCCGTACATTTCGTAGGTATTTCTCTTCTCTTCGTCGGGCTTTTCGTCCTTTTTCTCGAGGAACGAACTCTCGATTTTACCCTCGGCGAACAAGAATTCACGAAGAGCCTTTCTCGTTTCAGCGTCGTCGGAAATGCGCTCGGCAATAATATCCATAGCGCCTTGTACGGCATCATCAACCGTAGCAACGCCTTTCTCTTCGCCTACAAACGGAGCGGTAAGAGTAGCAAAATCGGTTTCGGTTAGTTCCTGCGCAAATATAATATCGGCAAGAGGTTCTAATCCACGCTCAATCGCCACTGACGCTCTCGTCTTTTTCTTTTGCTTGTAAGGACGATAAATATCCTCGACCTCCGTCATTGTGGTTGCGTTTGCAAGCGCAAGCGCAAGTTCGTCAGTCCATTTGCCCTGACCTTCAATCGACGAGCGAACTTCTTCTTTTCTCGTTTCTAAATTCTTTAGATAAGTAAGTCTATCCGAAAAATCACGCAAAACCTCGTCGTTGCAACCGCCGTGCATTTCCTTGCGGTAACGGGCGATAAACGGAATAGTGTTGCCCTCTTCAATAAGGTTAACTATATTAGTCGCGTATTCTAGTTTTAGGTTGAATTCTTTGCTTAATGTTTGCTTAATGTCCATAGTAAAATCCTCGTTGCTATATTGTAGTCTTTATAATAGTGCGTTAGGGGTTACGATTTTGCCGTACATATTAAGTACGGGAACTTTCTTTTGTTTGTCTCCCACGAAAACGGGTACGAGTTCTTCGTCGAGTTCGGGAATATTTTTAACTTTTCCTTCGATATACTCGATTAGTCTTTCTTTGTTCGCTTTTAGTCTTTGAATTACTCCGCCAAGTCTTATATCCTGCACGTCGAACCCGTGAGGCTTGTTGTCCGTAAACCACATTTTTCTAAAGTAAACGATAAACTCTTCAGTTTTCTTGATTGCTCTTGAATAGTCGCTTACAACCTCTTTAAGTTGCTCCGTATCTTTCGCCTTATATGCGTTACGAGTTCTAAAACCTAGGTCGTATTTAATCTTCATAAGCGAACAAAGTTTTTCGTAACTTTCAAAGATATACCCAAACTTTGCCGAGCGTTTTTTCGCCCTACGGAATTTCTTTTCCATATCGGCAAAGAATATCGCCTCGTCGCCAACGAGCGAACTGTCGAACTTGCCGAGGAAAGTATCGCTGTAAAGCAGTTCCTTCGCTCCGCACGCCGAGCCTATTCCCTTTTCTTTTCCGTCGGGGCGTAGCATATCTAGTAGCATAAAGTCGTCGAAATTCTCGCCGATAACTTCACGGAATTTCTTTTTAAGATTTTGCTTGCCGTAATTTCCTTTTAAGCACTCCGCCTCGTAGAGTAGCGAGGGTAAAACGGCGAAAGCGGGGCACTCGTTTCCATTGTCGCCCCACATAGTCAAAACTATGTTTTGCATACCCTTTTTCACGCACGCTCTCGTGCTAGTCTCTATTCTCTTAATAGAAACGGCGTTGCCCGAGTGAAAACCTAACCATTTCCACGCGCCTCCCGCAAACCAAGCCTGCGGACCTAAATCAAGATGGCGTTCAATCATATCTTCATAGAAATTTTGGTCGTCGTTATAGTAGTCCCAATAAACTAGCGCCACGTTAGAGGGAATTTTTTCACGGACTTCGGGCGAAAGCGGTTTGCTCTTTTCTCCCCATCTTGGGTAATATCTACCGTTGTTTGCGATACGGAAAAACATATCCGACCACATAAGCAAGTTAAGTCCATATTTTTTTGCAATTTCGCTAACTTTAGTTAGGTGCGCTAGCAAAATATCGTACCGTTTTTTGTAACCGTTTTTGTCAAAATATTGACCTGCACCTAGTAGCATAGCCTCGTCCATACCGATATTTACGGTCTTACTCGTATAACTAGACGCTACGCTTTTGAACATATTGTCGATTAGTTCGTACGTTCTATCGTCTCCGCAAAGTAGTATGTCGGCAGTATCGTTAATCGCCGAGAACTTATCCCAAAAGAACGCTTGGTTTAAGTGGGCGAGCGTTTGGATACACGCTTGAAGTTCAATCCCGTGCTGACTTGCAAACGCGTCGATTTCTCGTATTTCGGCTTGCGAATACCGTCCCCTAAAATGTCCAAACAACGGCTCTTCTGGGATTTCGTAAGTATCTTCCGTGTAAAGTTGCAAACAGTTATAACCCATTTTTTCGAGGTAAAGAATAAACTCTTTTACTCTATCTACGGTCATAACAGCGTTTCTTGAACAGTCAAGCATTACCGCTAAATTTTTTGCTTTCATACACATCCTCCCGTACTTCGCTTTTTTTATTGTATAATATTTTGAGATTTTTTGCAATCGTTTTTTGCATATTTGCCCGTTTAGGCACATATTCTTTTTACGAGGTGACAGCTATGGACGACAAGACTAAAACTCCACACTCCGTTTTAATTACGGATAGAAATCAAGGCGTAATCGCAGGCGTAAAAGAAGTTCTTTCCTACTCTGACGAACTACTCTCGCTAGACACGACGGAAGGAAAAATGCTCGTTTTAGGAAAAAACTTAAAAATCGTTAAGTTTTCAACGCAAGAGCGCAATCTGTCCTTTATCGGATTTGTAAACCAAATTAAATACAGTATGCCTTCCGTGCCATTATTAAAGCGTATTTTTAAATGATTTGCGCTCTACTCGGCTGTTTTTTCTCCTTTTCGCTATGCTTTTGCCTTTATTACGATATGAAATTGCCACTTTGGGTAAAAATCTTCGTGGACTTTTTTATCTTTTGTTGCGGTTCGCTACCCTTCGTTGCTTTCGTTATTCTCTACCGTAACGGAATCTTTTCGGCTAGTACTTTGCTCCCTTTCGTATCAGGAGCAAGCCTAGTTTTTTTTATTAAATTTTGTATTTCTCGGCGCAAATTAGATTGATTTTTCTCTGTTCCGGTTGTATAATTATACTATCAATCAAAGGAGAATAACGAAATGAAAATAGGCGCTATTTTTTCCCCTGCCGTACAACGCCATTTTGACCACGATTACGCTTGTAAGCGTTATCGCGAGGCTGGAATAGAATGCTTAGACTACTCTTTGTATGGCGTTTACGCAATTCCCTCCGAAATTTTTTCTTCTTCTCGCAACGAGTGGACTAAAGAATTTGCCGAGCGCAAAAAAATTATCGAGGGTAACGGACTTTTCGTAAATCAAACGCACGGCACTTATCCTACTAATTACCTATCTTTTAGAGATAGCGACTGGAAAAGCAAGTATATGAAGGAGACTGAACTCGACCTTTTCAAAAAACAAATCGAGGTTGCCTCCATTTTGGGCGCAAAATATATCGTTATTCACCCTATCAACCACTGTAAGAACGATATCGAGTGGGAAGAAAATCGCCTCCTCAACCTCGATGCGTTCTCCCGTTTAGAACCGATTTTGCGAGAATTTAACGTTCAGTTGGGCGTTGAAAATATGTTCGAGCACGACCCGGTAAGAAGGCGTTTTTGTAAAACGGGCTGTTCTACGCCCGAAGATATGATTGACCTCATTGACACGCTTAACGCTTCGCTCTCGTCCGACCGTTTCGTTGCTTGCCTCGATACGGGACATATGCTAATTCAGTCAATCTCTCCCGACAAAGCGGTTAAAAAACTTGGAAGTAGGCTAAAACTTCTGCACGTTCAAGACAACGTGGCATTGTCCGACGACCATTGTGCGCCCGGAATCGGCTTTACTGACTGGAAAGCGTTTGCGCTCGCCCTTAAAGAAGTTGGGTACGATGGAGCGTTCAGCGTAGAAGCAGGTTTAGACCAGCCCGCGATAATCGACAAAGAACTAATCTTTGATTACATTGAATACACCGCAAAAGCAAGCAGACGAGTAATCGAATTGGCGGAGGTGAAATAATGAAACTTTCTATAATTTCCGAACATTTCCAAGACGATTCATCTTACGGTCTAGCCGAAACTTTCCGTAGAATTGCTCAAATCGGTTTCGACGGCGTAGATTATACTCTCGTTCCCGTAACGGGCAAAAAAGTGTATAACCCCTTCGAAGACGAAAAAGGTTGGCGCGCTCACTTTAAAAAGGCGAGCGAAGAAATCAAGAAAAACGGTCTTACTTGCGAGCAAGTTCACGCCGTCTTCCCCACTAACAAAGAAAATCAAGGGATTAACTTTATCGGCGACGAAGAAGTCGAACTAATGAAAAAACAAATCGAGGCTACGGAAATTTTGGGCGCACCGTATATGGTAGTGCACTCTATCAATATCGCGAGAAACTATTCCGACCTTGACCTAGATTACGAGGCGAATATGGATATGCTATCTAAATTCGTTCCCCTCTTTGAAAAATCGAGCGTTAGCCTTGCACTTGAAAATATCTTTAAGTCAGACCCGCTCAGAGACCGCTTTTGTATTACAGGCTCTTCTACGCCCGAAAGACTTTGCCGTCTTATCGACGACGCCCACTCTGATAGCGTAGTTGCTTGTCTTGATACGGGACACGCTCACCTAGTAGGTGTTAACCCCGAGGCTTTCGTCAAAATTCTTGGAAAACGCCTAAAAGTTCTCCACGTGCAAGACTGTTACGGAAGAGGCGACCACCACAACGCTCCCGGTTGCGGAAATATCGACTGGCATAAATTTACGACGGCTCTTGCCCAAATCGGTTACGACGGCGCGCTTAACCTCGAAGTAAGTTTTAAAAGAGAAATGAAAATTCACCCCGAACTCGGCTGGGATTATATGAAGTACGCATATAAAGCAGGCAGAGCGCTAATAAACCTCGTTGAGAAAGCGAAAAGCACTAAATAAACTAAACCGTATTATTATTTTTACGACAAAACAAAAACACTCGGCTTACTTAGTGGCGTAGCGATAGGGATTTATCGTTACGCCACAACTATATTTGCCTTTCGGCAAGTGATATGCCTTCGGCGTGATATTTTGCTAACGCAAAGTGATATTTTCACTTGTAGTGAAAGTTAGGCAAATATAATATAACTTTGACCATAGGTCAAAATATAACGCAAGATTTGTCTTGCATATCACTTTTAGCCACAGGGCTAAAAATATAACTTTTTAAACTTAATCTTTTGTGGATAAGAAAAGCCCACCATATTTCGCTTTTTGCGAAGTATAGTGGGCTACACTTTTATTTTGAATTAATATCCCTATGTCTATTGCAGTTTTTACCGAGTGTTTTTTATATCAATCCTATTCGTTAACGAGCACTACTTCTACCTCAAGCGTTTCGTTCTCAACCGCAGGTATTGCTTTCGTTGGGTCAACCGCTTTTCCGTTTACCGTAATACTATCAATTTTATTACATCCACCCTCGCCCTTTTGAACAAAATGAATATTATACTCACAACCTCTTAAAGTCTTTGAAATTGAACAGTTTTTCCAAGACGGAGGCAAGGTAGGTTTAATTACTAATCCGTCGAAATCAGGTTGCATACCGAACACGAATTTTACTAGCGCGTACATAAACCATTGTCCCGACGCAGTTCTCCAACTTTGACCGGGAGTGCCTTCTCGATACCCCGTTTGGTATCCCATATACGCATTAAAGAGAGAATAAGGCTCGCCAACCTTTTTATCAAAGTACTGGTTGTGACCGGGAAGAATTTTATGTATTCCCTCTTCGACCTTATCGTTTCTGCCTAGAATACCGTCAACGGCAAGTTTCCAAGCCGACGCGTGCAAATATACGCCACCGTTTTCACGAACGCCTACCGACGGACGGCTCATATCACCATAATACGGTAAATCTTTTGCGTAAGGCGGTTTACATATTAAAAGTCCTATTGGCGCATTGAGTTCGCGTTCTAACGCATCCATAACGAGAATACTTCTTTCTCTATCAAAGTCCGCAAGTACGCTCCAAAGTTGCGGTAAAGCGGTGTGCTTGCCTTCTTCACTTTCTTCAGAACCGATTTTGAAAAACTCGTCTGATATAGCGTAAATATATCTATCGCCCTCAAAACCGTACTTGTTTACTCTCTCTTCCATATCGAACGCGCACTTTCTTGCAAACGCCTCGTCCTCCGTTCTGCCAAGCCAGCCCGCAATTTCGGCAAGCATTTTAGCCGCGCGAACGAGGGCTATTGAAAGCCAAACACTTACGCCTTTTCCTTGAATACCAACTTTATTCATATTATCGTTCCAGTCGCCACCCCACGCTTTTACTAGGCCGTAATGCCCCGTAAAACTATTGAGGAAGGATACGGAACGGTAAATATGGTCGTAAACCGTACCGATTGCGCCGTTATTGAAAGGCACTTTTCTTTCAAGGAAAGATAGGTCGCCAAGTTCTTTCGTAATTGCGTAAACGGCGTAAGTTAGCCATACGGTATTATCCGCATATTTCTTATCTAAAATTTGTCCGTCAAGAAAAGTTCTTGGAGCATAGCCGTTTTCGTACTGGTAAGTCATAACCCTACAAATTCTTTCCGCAGAAAGAGGAGCGTTAAAGCACGATAAACACTCGGTATCACTAGTCATATCACGCATACCGTTGTGGCGTACTCTTGCCCATCTAGAACCAAGGTTAGTTTGGTATTTGAGCCAGTCGTTAAATAGCGAGTTAAGGTCGTCCCACGGCGTATTAATCGAAACGCCCGAAAGAATAGTATCATATTTCTTTCTCATCTGGTCGAATTCTAGTTCAATTTGATTTGCATTAGGCGCGGGGATTTTTTCAAGCGCATCCTCTACTCCAACGGTGTAATAAAAACTCTTTTCCTCGCCCGGTTTTAACGCTACGGTGTTTTGAATTGCTAAACAAATTTTTTCAGCAATACTAATAGAATTAGTACAACCAAGATTTTCAATCATTGCCTTAGGCAATAGTTTATTACCGTAAGTACCTATAAAAGCCGTTTTTCTCGTATCAAAACCGCTTGCCTCTTCGCTTGAAGAAAGGTAGCCGTATTGATTGCGCAGTTCTACGTCGCCAAACGGCAATTTACCAGTTACTACGGCGCAATTTTTTTCCTCAAAAAAACTACCTTCGTCGTTTTCGTAGCCTTGAGGTGTATAATCGCAGTCGATAGTCGTTTCGATATATGGTACGATATTAAGAACTTGTTCGCTATCGCTCTCGTTCTTAACGGTAACTTTAAGATATTCTCTCTTTCCTTCGTTCGCTACGAAAAAACGACAAACCGAGCGTACTCCGTTTTTAAATACCATAATATCGGTATATCCGATTGCGTGCGTGCAAGAGTATTCGTCGAGCGGGTCGTTAATAGGCAAGGCGGTTGCTTGCCAAAAACTCTTTCCGTTAGAAATATATACCGCTCTATCTGCTACGAGTTTAATGCGTCTGCCTAAATCATCTTGAGCAAATCCTTGTCCAAAACCAACTTGCGAAACGAAAGTCACGTATTCGTCGTTGCAAAAATAGTTATACCAGTTACGAGGTATATCTCTTTCAGTTATTACGAAATTTTTATTTTCAAAATGACCGTATGTTTTCATATTTCCTCCCACTACCTTTTTTTACATTTTAGCACGAAAACGCCCGTCAAGTCAATAATACGCACTTGTATTTTATTTTTCCAAATAAAAAAACGGAAAGAAAACTCTTTCCGTTTCTCGTTGTCGCATTACAGACAGAATTTCAACGAAAATGACAAAATCTTTCGACGCAAAAAAACACCCTGCAGTTAGTTTGCAGAGTGTTTAAAAATATTTTTTACTTCACGACTTTTTTATAATTATCCCTAATAATAGATTTTAGAAAATATAATTATTTAAAGCATTCTAGCACCTTCGCACCCTTTTTATCGAACGCAACGTACTCGTTTATCTCAACGCCAATTTCAATCAAGCGTTCGCCCCAG
>JAZOMX010000031.1:0-34135 GCA_045654245.1 Pumilibacteraceae bacterium
TCTACCCGTAACCGAGGCTGAGTTCTGGAACCTTTGCGAATATATGTCCAACAACTCCGTAATTCCTTTCCTTTGGTCTGACCAGGCTCAATACACCACGAACTTTATTTATTCTATCGTAGCAGCATACGAGGGTAAAGAATACTTCGACGTAATGAAGGAAATGAACGGAACTTACAAGTTCAACAACGGAACTGAACTTCAAGTAACTCCCGAAAACGCTTGGGAACTTCTCAAGATGGACGGAAGAAAAGCAGCGCTTTCTTTCGCTAAGAAGATTGCAGATAATCCCCACTACTATCACAACCAGTCTGGTAGCGCATCTATGGGCTTTATGGTCGCTCAGTCGGAGTACCTCCTTTCCGTAGAGAAAGCAAGGAAAGGTCTTAGAGACAGAATCGCATTCTTTATCGACGGTTCTCACTGGCTCAACGAGGCAAAAGACACCGTTAACGATATGAAGGCTATGTCTGACGACTATGCTAATCGTCGTTTTGGCGTTATGCCTTTCCCTGTATTCGAGGGACAAAAAGCAGAAAGAACGACTTACTTCGCATCTTCGTTCTACACCTCCGTACTAGTAAGAAAGAACGCTAAACAGCCTGAAGGCGCAAAGAAATTCTTTGCATACCTCCAGTCTGACGAGGCTCTCCAAATTTGTACTCAATACTCTGGAATGCCTAGAGCGCTTGATTACGAAATGACGAACGAGCAACTCGCAACTATGAGCCCCTATTATCAAAATTTGTGGAGGGCTTGGTCGAGTAGCGATATCGTATATCACACCTGCAACAACCCCGTAATGTATAAGAACGAGCGGTACTTCGAGGGTTCTTGGAAGTTCAGCGCGAACACTTCGGATGGAAAAATTCTTTCCGACCCCATTAGTGATTTTAGAACTTATCCTTCTCTTACCGTAGAAGATTACTTTAACGCAGTAGTGGAGACCCAAAAGAAGACTTGGGCAAACAAACTTAATTAAAAAAATAGGAAAGAACTCCTTTTTACAAGAAGGGGTTCTTTTTTTGTCGTTTTTTGTGGGGGAAGATTAAAATTGAGGTGGGGTAAAGATTAAAATTAGATTATATATTTATATAAAGTGAATTTTGGCTTGCAAAAAGAAGTTTTGGGGGCTATAATATACGATAGATAAACTTCGTTATTTATAAGGAGTGCTTATATAAATGAAACTAGGCGAAAAAAACGAAAAGGCGAAACGCGCCGAGATATCAGCGGAGGCTAACGAGGCGATAGACAAGGCGGTATTCGACGAGGAAATCACGGCGGACGAGTATAGAAACAAAACGGCGTCCACGATTGATAGTCATATACTCTCGAAGAATAGATTTTCGCACACGAAGACGAAGACAAAAATGCTAAAAACGACGGACGGCTGGAGCGGTATATCCAACGCCGAGCGTTATTATCCCTCGCTTGAGACGGGACTTACTACCGAGCAAGTCAACAAGCGTATTGAGGACGGACTTTTCAACTACACGGGCAACAAGAGTGGAAAATCGTATCTAAGCATATTCTTAACGAACATTTTCACTTTCTTTAATATGCTTACTTTTGCCGTAGCGATTGCTCTACTTATTTTCCAGTCGGGCATAGAGAAATTATTCTTTATGATAATCGTTTTGTGTAATATCACGATAGGAATTGCGCAAGAGATTCGCTCTAAAAAGACGGTTGAAAAACTAAAACTGGTAACCGCTCCCACGGCGGAAGTCGTGCGCGACGGACAAAGGCAAATAATCCCCGTTGAAGAAATCGTGCTTGACGACATCATTAGGGTTGAGTCGGGAAAACAAATTTGCGCAGACTCGGTAGTAGTCAAAGGCGAGGCGGAACTAAACGAATCGTTACTTACCGGAGAAAGCGTACCTGTCAAAAAAGTTTCGGGCGACGTTTTGTACTCGGGCAGTTTCGTTTCGAGCGGTAACTGTTACGCAAGAGTAGAAAAGGTAGGCGCAGCGAACTACGTTGAAAAACTTACTAGTTACGCTAAAAAGTACAAAAAACCGAAGAGCGAACTTCGTGATTCTATTTCGCTACTTATTAAACTCGTTTCGCTTATAATCGTACCCGTTTCGGCGCTACTATTGTGGCTTGGCGTAAGAAACGCCGAGGTTGCTAACTGGGCGCTTTGGCGAGAGAACGTGCAACTAGTGGGCGGAGCGGTAATCGGTATGATACCGTCGGGTATGTTCCTCCTTACCTCGATTGCGCTTGCTACTTCGGTTATACGACTAGCGAAAAAGAGAACGCTCGTTCAAGACCTTTATTGTATTGAAATGCTAGCGCGCGTTAACGTGCTATGTTTAGACAAGACGGGAACTATTACCGACGGCTCTATGAGCGTTAACGAGGTAATCGAGATTAAAGGACACAACGCTACGGCTCCGATAAAGGACATAATCGGCTCGCTCTTAACGGCTACGGGCGACAACAACCAAACGGCCATGGCGCTTGCCGACCACTTCGGTTACAGCCAAAAGTTGCGCCCCAAAGTAACCGTTCCGTTCTCGTCGCAGAAAAAACTTTCGGCGGTAACTTTCGAGGGCGAGGGAACTTTTATTCTCGGTGCGCCCGAATTCGTAGTAAAAGACCTAGGCGTAAAACTGGACAAAATCGTTTCCGAGAAAGCGTCGAACGGATACAGAGTGCTAATGCTTGCTCACTCTCCGTTAGAGATTACGGGGGATAGATTGCCCGCCGTTCGCCGTCCCGTTTGCCTAATTGCAATCGAGGACCATATAAGAGAAGACGCTCCCGAAGTAATACGCTGGTTCAAAGAGAACAACGTTGCGGTAAAGATTATAAGCGGAGATAACCCGATTACCGTTTCCGAGGTTGCCTCGAGAGTAGGGGTAGAAAACGCCGACAAGTATATTAGCCTTGAAGGACTTTCAACCCGTGAGGTAATCGAGGCTGCGACTAAGTACACGGTGTTCGGTCGTGTTACGCCCGAGCAAAAATGCACGCTTATTAAGGCGCTTAAAGCGAAGGGCAATACCGTTGCTATGACGGGCGACGGCGTAAACGATATTTTGGCTATGCGAGAGGCGGACTGCTCGGTTGCGATAGCGTCGGGCTCGGAGGCGGCGAGAAACGTTAGTCACTTGGTACTTCTCGATTCGAACTTCTCGTCAATGCCCGAGGTCGTAATGGAAGGACGAAGAGTGGTAAACAATATCCAAAAATCCTCGTCGCTGTTCCTTATGAAAACGCTAATGAGCGTATTGCTGTCGATAACGGCGGTTGCGCTTGCCTACGCACAGGTGTCCGATAAACTGTATTTCTTCGACACCTCCAACCTAACGGGATTAGAGATATTCGTAATAGCAATCCCCTCGTTCGTACTGGCGCTCCAGCCGAACAAGGAACTTATTAAAGGCAGGTTCCTAACGAACGTAATGAAACGGTGCATACCGGGCGGTATTGCTCTGTTCGTAGCCGCTATGAGCGTATATCTATTCGATAGATTTGGCGGAGCGGTAGTTCCTCTAGACGATAGAACTTATACTACTATGCTCGTTTGCTCGGTAATGTTTACCGGAATTATGTCGCTAGTCAAGATTTGCCAGCCTTTCAACGTGTTTAGAGCAATCCTAGTAATCGCTACTTTCTTGCTCGTAACCGTATCGCTTACGGCGTTTATGGATATGTTCGTAAAAATGGGCTTTACGCCTTTCGGCGATATCGTAAGCGTGTTGAAAATCGGTTTGCCGAATATAACGTACTTAACGACGATAATACTTTCAAACTACTTTATACTTTCGCTAATTAATTTCCTTTTGGGAAAAATCAAAATAGGAGAAAAGAACGATGACGACACAAATGCTTAAACAAAAATTTATTGAGATTTACGGTGGGGACGAGGCTAGCATAAGAGTTTTTTCTGCAGCGGGCAGAGTGAACCTTATCGGAGAACATATCGATTATTGCGGAGGACGAGTTTTCCCCGCCGCGCTTAATCTTCGTACTACCGTTATTGCAAGGAAAAACGACAAAAACGAAATAAACCTAAGAGCAACCACGATTGACGGTGCGGTTACTCTTAACCTCGATATGCTTGATTCTTACCGTGAACTTGAGTGGGGCGACTATCAAGCAGGCGTAGCCTTCGTTATGAAAGAGGCAGGCTACGAAATCGTAGGTTGCGACCTTTTATACGACACCACCGTACCGTTTGGTAGTGGACTTTCTTCGTCGGCGTCGATTGAGGTTGCTACCGCTATGACGCTTGCGACCTTCTCCGGCGAGGCTGGTGGAAAGGGCGTTGACCTCGTTCAACTAGCCGTTCTCGGTCAAAAATCGGAGAACGAATACAACGGCGTAAACTGTGGAATTATGGACCAGTTCGCATCCTCGCTCGGAAAGAAAGACAACGCTATTTTGCTTAACTGCAAAACGCTTGACTACGACTATATCCCCCTAGACCTTGGCGACTACGCTTTGGTAATCGCTAACTGCAATAAACCGCGTTCGCTCCAAGAGAGTAAATATAACGAGCGTAGAGCGGAGTGCGAAGAGGCTTTGTCCGCTCTCTCCACCGTTTTGCCCGGAATTACTTGTCTAGCAGATATTACTCCCGAGCAGTTTGAAAAGGTAGGCTCTTCGGTGCTTTCGGGCAAGGTTTACGACAGAGCAAAGCACGTCGTTTTCGAGTGCGCGAGAGTAAACAAGTCGGCAGAGGCTCTTAAAAACGGAGAAATTATTGCTTTCGGCGAGTTCCTAAACGAGTCGCACTATTCGCTCCGTGACCTTTACGAAGTTACGGGCGCGCACTTAGACAGTCTATCCCAGCGTTCGCGCGAGTTCGACGGTTGTATCGGCTCTCGTATGACGGGCGCAGGTTTCGGCGGTTGCACCGTATCGCTCGTAAAGAACGATAAAGTGGACGAATTTATTAAATACGTTGACGAAAAATATTACGAAGATATGGGAATTAGAGCGTCTTTTTATAAGACTTCGATTGAGAACGGCGCGCAAGAAATTAAGTAATATTGCCTTGATTAAAGGAGAAATATGAAAAGAAAGAATATATCGGGCGGATACCTAACGCCCGAAGAGGAAAAGAGATTAAAGAAAGAAAAGCGCCGTCTCGATATGCAAGAGAACTATTATAGCGACGAAGAGGGAACGGGCAAGAAAAAGAAGAAAAAAATGGGCTGTTGCGGATGCCTATTTACAATGTTTCTGGTGTTTATTCTCTTTATCGGCGCAGGAATAGGCGTTGGCGTTTACTTTGGAAACAAAGCGCTCAAGAAAAATTACGGAATTTCTATTAAGGACGCTTTCTCGGTAGTGGGCGCGCTTTACGGTGCGGACGAGGATAAAATCATAACTAACGCTCCCACCGACGGCGACGAGGCTGGATTTTACGCAAAGATTAACGATAGACTATACCTTAAAGACGGCACGATAACGAAAAATAGTTTTGACGGCGTGCTAAATTCTATGCTAGGTCAGTCGTCTGCGCCTTTAACCACTACTCCCGTATTCCTAGAGGGCGGAAACGGTGCTAGCGTAGAAGAGGTAATCAGTCGAAACAATATTGACTTTACTAAACTCGCTAAGTTTACCGACGAGTACGATTACGACTTAAACTACACCGACGATTTCGTAATTGCAGTAACCGACAAAGAAATTATGGCGCTCGTTAAGCCCGTCGTAGAGGACAAACTTGGTTCAGTTCCTATGGTTGGAGGCAAACTCGAGTTTAAGCAAATTTCTTTTTATAGAACTATTTTAGACCAACCTGCTTTGTCGGCGGTAGTCGAACTTGACCTTGACGACCTCGTGTACGAAGTTCTCGGCGATAGCGGACTACCCAAAATCGTGCGCAAAGTCGTAAAGGGCGTTTTGCCGGGCGAGATTTTCGTTACCGTCTCGGTTACGCTTGACGGCGAAATTGCCGGCGATATCGTAATCAATAATATGAACGCGAAACAGCAAAATACCGTTCATCAACTTATCAGCGCAATAACGG
Organism: Pumilibacteraceae bacterium; assembly: GCA_045654245.1. Classification (GTDB taxonomy): domain Bacteria; phylum Bacillota; class Clostridia; order Christensenellales; family Pumilibacteraceae; genus UBA10677. The sequence goes on from JAZOMX010000031.1 coordinate 5,999, forward strand.
GTAGAGAATCGCGAGTTATTATCAGCGATTTTATTGCGGACAATACGGAAAGTCTTATAAATAAAGCGGACGATATGATGCGCTTTTCGGAGAATATGAGCCACGGCGCAATCAACTTTGATTTATTCTCCTTGCTCGCAGGAACGGCGTTTAGCGGTAGCGAAGTTAGCGGAACGGATATGGCAGTCGTATATACGACTATGCTGAAAGCGGAAACGGAAAATATGCTTGCAAGCCATACCGCAGATATGTTCGAGCATCAATACCGTGAAGAGGGCAAAGACGAACTTACTTATTCGGAAACGCCGATAGAAGGTGCAACGCTCGTAGATTACAAGCAAGAGTTTATGGACGAGTTTTCGTCAAAATATTTGGTTGCTACCGAGTTTTACCGTGACGTCGCAGGCAAGGTTTATTTGCCGAGAGAATTAGACGGCACGATTAAACAGAACGACGAATATATTCAAACGCTATTCGTTTCTACCGACGGAAAGAATACTGTTTATTCAACTCAGCCCGAACTTACACCCACCAAGAAAATCGAATTCGTTTCGCTCGAATTTGAAGATATTGCCTCGCTAGTAGGAATAGGCTCGTCTCAAAAGACGGAAAATCTTAACCTACAAGCGTTATTCGACGCAAGTTTGCTTACCAAAAAGATAGGCGGAGCGGACACGGAGAATAAGGAAGAATATTATATTAACCAAACGGACGAAACGCTTAAACTCAATCTTTCCGAGAAAATGTTAGCCTCGTTAGTTGATGCGCAAGTTAAGAACCTTATGGGCGAAGACAGCGCGCTAACCTCGTCGCTTGACCTACGCTTTTTAAAACTCGTAAAAGGCTCGCCCGAGGAAATCACGCTAATAGGCGAAAACGGAACGCCTCTTATTCCCGTACAAAAGATTACGGTTGAGAGAAAGTTTATGATAATGGGCTTTACGCTTGAGGCGAAAAAGATGTTCAACGGCGTAGAACTGATTACGGGACTACTAGAGGACGAAATCGGACTTATCGTTTCCATAGAAATTACGCCTGAAATCGAGGAAAAGTATCTCACCACCCCCGAGATTACTTACGCCGACTTATCTAAGAACAGAACGAATAAGGTGCTAGATATTCTTATTAAAATGGGTATGGATTTCCTAACGCCTAATAAAGTTCAAGAACTACTCGGCAAACCCGTTCGCGACGCAATCGTGAAAATGCGTAATACTTTGGGCGGTATAGACCTTCTTACCGGCGCGCTTAAAGTTCCCGACGTGTTCACGCTTTTAACGGAGCAAATGTTCCCCGAAAATCCGAGCAAAGTATTAGATGACCAGCCGATTGTTTTCGAGCCGGGCGAAATTCATAGAATTTTGCGACGTCTTTACGATTTGCCCGACACGATAACAATCGGTAACAAGGTTTACTTAGCAACAAAGAATTCAGGTGGCGAATTGACGCTATTAGGAGCATTAGGCGAGGGTAAGAATAACGACGATTCGAGAGTAGATAAACTTAATTCGTGGATTGCAGGCTCTTCGGGAGTTCCTCAAGCGCCCACTCTCGACGCCGACCTAGGTCAAGTCGTGGGATATTATTACCAAGATAATAAAATGATTATCGCTTACGAATATTCGCTTGCTAAATACCTTGGTAACGAGGCGTCCGAATCGGGACTACTTTCGATGGACAAAATTTACGCGACTTTCGAGGTCGATTTCGATACCGTTACGGGAAAAGCAACGGCTACGAAAATGAAACTCGACAAAATGACGGACGAAGAGCGTTATAGCGTTGAAAAAATGATGGTTTACCTCAACGAAAGTAACGCTGGAAAATTCGAAGCGGTAGAAACTAGCGTAGGCGTATTTGCCGAAACCGTTCGCTTGCTCGAAGAAGGAAACTTGTTCGACTTAATCGGATAAAATGTATATTGACGGATTGCAACTTAATAATTACCGTAATTACGGCTCGTTAAGGCTCGGGTTTTCACCCGGGCTTAACGTCTTTACGGGCGCGAACGCTCAAGGTAAAACTAACCTCCTCGAGGCGGTTTACTTTTGTTCAATCGGTCGTAGTATGCGCACTCCCAAGGACAAGGAATTAATCCGCTGGGGGCAAGAGCGAGCAAATATCGTCGCAACGATAGTAGGTCGTGGCGGAAAAAACAAGGTGCAAATCGTACTCGACAAGAAAGAAAATAAGCGAGTTGCAATCGGTGGAGCGCAAGTTCATAAACTCGGCGAACTTATGGGCGTTATTATGACCGTACTGTTTTCGCCCGACGAAATAGCGATTATTAAAGAGGCGCCAGGCGATAGAAGAAGGTTTATGGATATCGCGATTTGCCAACTCTCTCGGGCGTATTTCTATCTTTTGTCGAGGTTTAACAAAACGCTAGCGCAAAGAAACAGACTGTTAAAGAGCAAAGCGGACGGCGATACGCTGGACGTTTGGGATAGTCAACTCGCCACCGTGGGCGCAAAAGTAATTAAGACTAGACGGGGTTTTATCAAGCGACTAGGCTTGCTTGCCGAAAAAAGCCACGAGTATTTGACCTCGGGCAAAGAAAAACTCTCGCTTGGATACGAGAGCGTGGACGGAGAGACGGAAAGCGAGATTTACGAGAACTTACTAATCGAACTTAAAAAGAGTAGGGAACGGGATTTACTACACGGGTTTACGCATATCGGACCGCAAACGGACGACTTTTCGGCGTTAATCGACGGGATTGATGCGAGAAAATACGGCTCGCAAGGTCAACAGCGCACCGTCGCATTATCGCTTAAACTCGCTCAACTCGACCTCTTCTACGAGGAAACGGGCGAATATCCTCTACTTCTTCTCGACGACGTGTTCTCCGAACTAGACGCCGAGCGCCAGGGCAAACTAATTTCTCGCCTTTCAAAACACCAAACGATAATAACTTGCACGCATATCGAAGAAAGGCTTAAAGATTATTTTTCCTCCGCTAAATTTTTCAAGGTCGAAAACGGCGTAATTAGCGAAAAATAAAACGGCTATCTTATCTTTAATAAAGTAGAGATATTAAAAAAGGACTATCGGTTGATAGTCCTTTTTTAGAATTTATCGGCTAATCCTCTAGCAAAGGTGAGGAGATATTTTTTGTTTTGTTCCGTTTGACTTCGGTAAATAGAAAGTAACTCTTCTTCGCTTTCCCTAAGGTCCGCGTTTATTATTACCGACCCTATTTCGCTTTCTCGTCCTACGAGATAATCAACGGTACATTCGAAATAGTCGGCAAGTTTAACGAGGATTGTAGGCGTTGGGCTAGTCTTTCCCGTTTCGTAGTTAGCATATCCTTGTCGTGTTACGTTCAAGAATTTTGCAACGTCGCTTTGCGTAACTTTTTTTTCTATTCGCAGTTGTTTTAAACGATACATTTTGTTTCCCTCCTTCTGCTATTATGCAACAAATCGTTGCAAAACACTTGACAAGCAATAAATAATTGCATATAATCTTATTGTAAGCAACGGTTTGTTGCTTACAATAAGATTATTTTACCAAGGAGAAATGGCAAATGGAAGACAAACCCTATTTAAAGTATGCGGACAAATTTAAGAAGATAAACCTATTATCGATAATAATGCAGTGCGTAACTATCGTGATGATATTAGCGTTTTTGTTTATACCTATGTTCGTTTACGAGCGAGAGATAACCGAAGCGGATTTTGGTGGCGATTTGGAGAAGTTTCTTCAATATCTTGAAACGCTTTCGGCGGAAGAATTGTTGAGCGGAAAAGCCCCCACGATAAAGGAAAATTTTTCCATATTCGACGAACTTATGAAAAACCTATCGGCTTTTTCAAGTAACGGAGAATACTCGTCTATGATAGGTATGTTGCTTATGCTTTTCCCGTTGTTTACCGTAATTATGGGCGTTATTTTGCTCGTTATGGCTGGTAAGCAATTATACGAAAGAATAACCGCAAATAACGATTTTGAAAGTTTTTGTATGCTTGAATACAGTTCTATAAAAAAGAGCGGAGAAGGTAGAGAGAAGAAAAGTTTTTGGAAGAGACAGAACATTTTTGCTTTCACGATGTACTACGTTATGTCGTTTATTTTTGGAAAGGTCGAAACGAAGATGTACGGTTCTATAATAGACGTTTCGTCGTTTACGTACTGGGTAGGCGCGTCGGTATCGGGCTGGATTGTTTTAGGCGTTCTTTTGTTAGTAGCGAGTGTGGTTTTATCCGTAATGATTAAGCAGAAGAAAACTGAAGTTACCGTAGAGATAACGAAGGAAGATTTCCTTAAAAAAGAGGAAGAAAAGAGTTTGTAAGTTTTCGTTATTTACAGCGAAAAATAAAAAGGACTATCGGTTAGGCTGTTCCTATAGGGGATTTTTATCCAAAATAAAAGCATAGCACACTATACTTCACTAAAAGTGAAACGTAGTGTGCTTTTCTTATCCACAAAAAATTAAATATTATTAGTTATATTTTTAGCCTTGTGGCTAAAAGTGATATGCCGTTGGCGTGATATTTTGGCAAAGCCAAAGTTATATTAAATAAATCCTTAACTTGCCGTAAGGCAAATATAACTGCATAGCAATATAACTTGTCGTTAGACAAATATCACAAATCCGCTTGCGGATTTATTTAGTTGCCGAATCCCTTGTAGGGACTCGGCTTGATAGTCCTTTTTTTGTGTTTACTTATTTTTCTTTTTTTGTGGTAGGGCGATATTGAGAGCGCCTTGGTGGGCGACAATCGTGATTTTTTCGTGAGAGCCACCGTTTTCGCCGTCGAGCGTCCAGTCGGAAGACTCGGTAGTGATTTCGAACTTGCTTGAAGATGTGAAAGTAAGCCCCGGTAGGTGGTAGTTTCTCGTAAAGAACGCTTTTAGGATAAGCGACCATTTTTTTAGGTTTTTAGGGAAGGGAAGGAAAAGACCTTCGAGTTTGCCGTCGTCGAGAACACAACGTTTGTCGGTGAGGTGTTTCATACCTGCAATCGAGAAAGAGTTAGAAACGGCAACGAATACGAATTCGCCCTCGAAAACCTCGTTATCTGCGACGATTTTCATTTTTTTCGTATTCTCTTTCATACGCTTTTTGCTCAAATCTTTCAAAGCGTAAGCAAGATACGCCAAGAATTTCCAACGATTTTTCTTTCTTTGGTCGGTTAGATACGACGCTTTAGTGCCAAAGCCCGTTGCCGAAACGTAGGCGAAATAGTTCTCGTTAAACTGTCCTACGTCCACGCTTTTAATGTTATCGCTGACGGCAATTTTAGCGGATTTAAGCACTTTTTTAGAAATGCCGTGAGAGTGCGCAAAATCGTTAGCCGTACCCGTGGGGATATATCCGACCGAGATAGGCTGTGGTAGAGCCATAATTGCGCCTACGAGTTCGTTTAGCATACCGTCGCCACCGGCAACGACTATTCTATCGAAAGAAAGCCCGTCCTTTAGCACTTTCTCTTTGCCGTCGAGAGGGGCGGTGGTAGGATAAACTTCCGTTTCATAGCCAGCCTCGGAAAAAATTGCGGTAATTTTGGCTATTTTTTTGGCTATTTTACCCTTGCCAGATTTAGGATTGTAAATAAAAAGCAGTTTTTTCATACACATTTTTCTTCCGTGAAAAATTATTTTCGTAGTACCGTTGAATAAAAGGTTACCGTTTCCATAGTCCTTTTAAAATGTTCGTCGATATACTTAAAATCCATACGCTACTTTCCAAGCGCTTTTCTCATAGAGGCGATATTGTTTTCCATACTGTCGCTACAGCCGAACACGGACGCCGTACCCGCTACGAAGATATCCGCTCCTGCATTTTTCATTTTAATAGCGTTTTCGTTGCTTACGTTACCGTCAACTTCGATTTGAGTAGCAAGGTTTTTCTCGTCGATTATTTTTCTAAGACGCGCGATTTTGTCTAGACACGACGGAATCATTTTTTGTCCTGCAAATCCGGGGTTTACCGTCATAACTAAAACGCCGTCAAGTTCGGGTAAGATTTCCTCGATTGCGCACAGCGGAGTGGAGGGGCAAAGAGCGACGAACGCTTTTGCGCCCTTTTGCTTGATTGTGGTAACTAGGCGTTGAGCGTGCGCCGTAGTCTCTATATGAAAGGAAACGATATCCCCTTCCTTGATGTCAAAGTAGTCGATTTTTTGCTCGGGGTTAGTTACCATAAGGTGAATATCTAGAGGAATATTCGTGCCTGCGTGGAGACGCTTAACGAAATCCGAACCAAGCGCGTAGTTGGGAACGAACTGACCGTCCATAATATCAATATGAAGGTACTCTATTCCCGTTTTTTCGAAAACCGAAACGGTTTCACTAATATTAAAAATATCAACGCACATCATAGAGGGCGCAATCTTATATTTCATAATTGGCTCCTTAACCTTTTTTTTAATTATAAAACAATAAAAAGTAATTGTAAAGCGTTTACTACTCGAAAAAGGGGCAATAATATAAAGGAAAGAAAAGGAGAAGAGTATGATTATAACTTATTGTTTGGGAGATATTTTGGCAAAACGCTCCGCTTTTACTCTCGAGGGCGAAAAAGAGGACGCTTTATACCTTGATAATTGCGAGGTTGTCGGCGCGCCAAAAGGGGAGCGAGGCACGGTGTTCGGCATAGGCGAAAACCCGTACGGGAATATGACGGTAGAAGAATTTATTCGGTACGAGAGCGGAAAAAAAGCGAGCGAAGTGGTACGACTTTGTAAAATATTCGGCGTTAAACTTTCGCTAAACAAAAAGATTAAACGGTTAAATCCGCTGTCTCTTCGCGCGGTGTTTCTCGTTTCGGGATTTACGCCCAAAACGGAAACGCTTTATATCAACCTCGATTCGCTTTTGCCCACGCCGAAAAACAAAAAATTAGTAAGCAAACTATTAAATCCGTTAAGTAGGTATTTTAAGATTTTCGTTGCGGTGTCGGACAGCCGATTTATTCCAAGGACGGGTAAAATTCGCAGGTATGACGAGAGCGGAAAATATTGTGAGATTGCGCTTGGAAAATATATCATTGAAAGAGCGAAGAAGAAAGATTTTTACTCTCTCGCAGGCGAGAATTGTGATAGTTTGCTTAAAAAAGCGACCTTAGCCCGTTACTGACTTGACTAAAACGACGGAATAGCGTATATTATTATATAGGTGCGCTTTTTGCGTAACCAAAGAGGCTAGGAGAGTACAATGAGCGAAAGAAGTAGAAGTTTAGAAATAGCGTCTTGCGTAATAGCAATCGTAGTCGGTTCGCTATTTATTTTTATGGGAATTTCCTCGATTATCACCGTTTCGTCGTCGGAGTTTACCGCTTTGATTGAGGATATGCATATCGAGTTTATGGATATGGGTGTGCAAATCGAGTACGCCGATTTTATGAGTATGTTCAAAACGATAATGTACCTAATTATCGCCGTGTATTTTATCGGTGGCGTAACCCTCGTAGTTTTACCCTCGTTTATCTTAAAGCGAGTTAAAAACGCCGTAACTATGCGCAAACTCCGCAAAGCCCATACAATCGTAACGGGCGTTGGTATGTTTTTAATGTTCTTTGGTGGACTAGGCGCTGATATCATTTCCTTTATTGCGCTAGGAGGACTGGTGGCGTCGTTTATACTAGAAAATGCGTTCTTAAAGAAAAACAGAGCAAAGAGAGTTATTTACATTACTCCTGCGCCTCCCGTTGACCCTTTTACTTCCACGCCGAGCGGAATGCCTGATATTTTCTCGTCCGCTACAAAACAAAACGGAATGCCCGATATCTTTGGCGACGGCGCGGAAAAGTCGGACACGCTCGACGAAAAGATAGCCGACCTCAAAAAATTAAAGGAGCAAGGCGTGATTGACGAAGAGCAATACGCTAGAGCGGTAGAGAAAATTATTACCGAGGAAAGCAAAAAGTAAAAAAGAAAAAGCCCAAGTTTTATCTTGGGCTTTTATTGTTGAAATCGCTAAATATTTATAATCGGTACGATAATTAAAGACCTAGGTAAGTTTTAGGTTTTTTCTCATAGACTTTGTTGAAGTATCTATAAAAAGTGGTAAGGCTATCAAATCCGCACTCGAAAGCGAGTTCGGCTACCGAGCGAGTTTCGTCTTCTTTAGACAGCGTGATAAAGTGCTGAAGACGAACGAGGTTTATATAGTTATTGATATTCTCGCCGATATACTTATTGAAAAGACGCGAGAAGTAATATTTGTTATATCCAAACGCCTCGCTTAAAGTGTCGAGGTCGATAGGTTTTTTGTAGTTCTTGTCGATATAAGAAAGCACATTGACTAGGAAGTCGATACTGTTCGTTTTTTCGAACGGAACGGACGGGTAATGGTCGAAAAGATTACCGAGGATTACATTTAAATAACCTTTTTTGACGAGAGAGGGCATCTTTTTCCTTTCGAGGAAAAGTTTGCGAAATATAGGGGAAAGAACTTCGCGGTTAAATTCTTTGTCGGTAAGAAGTTCGGGAAGTGACGAGTGCTGAAATTCGGCGTCGAAGTCGTTGCCGTAGTTGTAAGGAATTATGATATACAACTTGCGGTAAGGCGAAATAGGCTTAAAAGCGTGGCGATAGTAGTTGTGTACGAAAACGATATCGTCGGGCTCGGCAATGAAAGTCTTATCCCCCACGGTACACTCCATTTGTCCACTCATAAGATAGAGTATTTCTACGCTACGGTGAAAGTGGAGCGCGCAATTAGTGCTGTCTCCTGCGTTAATAGTAAGGAAGTTTTCTTTGTCGTGGATATATTCATATCTAATGTTATCCATAGTTCAAACCTCAAAAGATGTCAATATTTGAAAACATTTTATTTAGTATTGATAGGATATTATCAATATTTGGTGTTATTATATCAATGTAGAAGTATAGTTGTCAACTCATTTGCGAGTAGTAGGAATAAAATTAACGACAAAAGGAAGGAAACTAGATTATGAAAATGGCAATTATAGGTTACGGCGGTATGGGTAACAATCATAAAAAGTATATTATCCAGCGCCTTAACGACAGCGATTATCCAGAAAAGTTAGACCTAGTAGGCGTGTACGATATTTCTCCCGAGAGAAAGGAGTTTGCATCTTCGCTCGGACTTAATAATTTCTCTTCGGCGGAAGAGATTTGGGCGGATAAAGATATTAAAATCGTTTTGGTGGCAACGCCCAACGATTTACATCTTCCGTACGTTAAAAAAGCGGTAGAAGAGGGCAAAAACGTAATCGTTGAAAAGCCTGCGGGACTATCGAGCGAAGAGGTTGAGAAAATGTATGAGTGCGCCAAAAAAGCGGGCGTTGTATTTTCTCCTCACCAAAACCGTCGCTGGGACGACGATTATCTTACCGTAAGAAAGATTTTCCAAGAGCAAACGGTAGGAAAAGTTTATCGCATAGAATCGCGCGTTATGGGTAGCAACGGTATTCCGGGCGCGTGGAGAAAGAATAAAGAGCAAGGCGGAGGAATGATGCTCGACTGGGGCGTTCATCTTATCGACCAAATGCTACAATTTATTCCGGGGAAAATAACCTCGATTTACTGCACCTACTCGTTTGAGGCAGGCGAGAAAGTGGACGACGGGTTTGACCTAGAAGTTACTTTCGATAGCGGAGTGGTTTACCGAGTAGTGGTAGATACGAACTCGTTTATTGAACTTCCTCGTTGGCAAGTTTACGGCGTTGACGGAACGGCGACTATTACCAACTGGCGTAGAGACCAAGTAGAAGGCAAAGTAATTCGTTGCGTACAGCGTTACGACGACAAACTCGAAGGCGTAAACGCAGGAAACGGTTTTACCAAGACTATGGCGTCGAGAAGAGCGGAAACGGTAGAAGAACTACCTCTCGATATAGTAAGAGGAGATAAGAACGCGTTTTACCGCAACTTTATGGATGCGGTAATAAACGGAGAGCAAACGATTGTTCGCCGTGACGAAGTTTTAAGAGTATTCAAAGTGATGGAACTAGCGGAACAGTCGGCTAGAACCAAAACGGTAATAAAAGAAATATTTTGATAAGGAGAAAAAAGATGAAATTAAGCGTTGTAAGTGGAGTTTTGGGCGCTATGAGCCTAGACGAGAGCCTTAAGTACCTAAAAAGTATCGGCGTAACGCAGTTCGAGTTGGGCGTAGGCGGATATCCCGGAACTAAGCACGCAGATGCAAAAGTGCTTTGCAAGGACGAGCAGAAGAGAAAGGAACTTATGGACACTTTCGCAAAGTACGGTATGGAGATATCGGCGTTGTCCGTTCACGGTAACTGCGTGCATCCTAACAAAGAAATCGCACAATCCTTCCAAGAAGATTTCGAGAGCGCTTGCATTTTAGCAGGACAAATCGGAGTAGAGAGAATAGTTACTTTCTCGGGTTGTCCGGGCTCTGACAAAAAAGCGCTTCAACCCAACTGGGTAACTTGCGCTTGGCCCAACGAGTACCTCGATATTTTGGACTATCAATGGAACAAAGTTTTAATACCCTACTGGAAAAAAGCGGTAAAATTCGCATCCGAGCACGGCGTTAAGAAGATAGCGCTTGAAATGCACCCCGGATTTTGCGTATATAATCCCGAGACTTGTTTGCGTCTCCGCAAGGCAGTCGGTCCTATGATAGGCGCTAACCTTGACCCGTCGCATCTACTCTGGCAAGGTATGGACATTTGCACGGTAATCGAAGAACTTGGCGACGCTATTTACTATTTCCACGCAAAGGACACCGCTCTTAATATGAACAACGTAAGAAAGAACGGCGTTCTAGACGCAAAGCCTTACGGCGACGTTGCAAAGCGTAGTTGGGTATTTAGAACTATGGGCTACGGCTCGGACGCTCTAATGTGGAAACAAGTTATTTCCGCTCTTAAAGTGGCTGGCTACGACGACTCCATTTCGATTGAGCACGAGGACAGCCTAATGTCGCCCAAAGAGGGACTAGAAAAAGCGGTTAATTTCTTAAAAGATATTATCATTACCGAGCAAGCAGGCGAAATGTGGTGGGTATAACTATGGATAAATTCGGATTACAACTTTATTCTATAGAAAAAGAAATCAAAGAAAGAGGATTCGACGATATTTTCGGTATGCTCGCCGAGTGCGGATATAACTGTGTGGAGTTTGCTGGATTTTTTGATTACACTCCCGAGCAAGTGGTTGAACTATGCCGTAAGCACGCTTTAGAGCCGTTGTCGGCGCATATCGGACTTCACGAACTAGACGAGCAACTTCCCTTTGTCGACGCGCTTGGGATTAAGACGGTAGTTATTCCGTGGCTTAGCAAAGAGGCGCTTTTCGACAAGTTTGACGAAACGGTAGAAAAGATTAAAAAAGCGCAAGAACTTCTCGAGGCGCGCGGAGTAAAACTTGGCTATCATAACCACGCCGGCGAGTACGAAGACGGAGCGGATAAGTTGTACGACTTACTCAACGCCGTTCCCGGTCTTATTGCCGAGCCGGATATTTTCTGGGTAACGGTAGGTGGACACGACTCGGTTGAAATGCTTAAAAAGTACGGCGATAAAGTACCCGTCGTTCATATCAAAGAACTCGATAACGCTTGGAAACCGGGCGATAGTCCTAGAGCGTACCCAAGCGTAGTGGTAGGCGAGGGTAAATCGAATTGCAAGGGCGTAATCGAGCAGGCAAAGAAAATGGGAATAGACCATTTCGTATTAGAGGCGGAAGGCACTTTCCCCGGCGGAGTAGAGTCGTACCTTAAAAAGTGTTGCGACAAAATGAAAGAATACGCAAAAAACTAACCGTAAAATCGGTAAAAAATAAAAATTTATTAAGGAGAAAATAGAAAATGGATAAGGACAGAAAGATTAGAATCGGCGTTATCGGATGCGGTGGTATTGCAAACGGTAAGCATATGCCTGCTCACAAGGCAAACCCCCACTCGCAACTCGTAGCGTTCTGTGATATCGTAGAAGAAAAAGCGGTTAAGGCAGCGGAGAAGTTCGGCGAAGAGGGTAGCAAGGTTTACACCGATTATAAAGAACTATTAAAAGACGAGAGCATTGAGGCTGTACTCGTACTAACTCACAACAGCGAGCATTGTCGCATTACCGTTGACGCTCTTAACGCAGGCAAGCACGTAATGTGCGAAAAGCCTATGGCTATGAACTACGAAGAGGCGAAGAAAATGATTGAGGCTCGTGATAAGAGCGGTAAAGTTCTCACGATAGGCTATCAAAACAGATTCCGTCAAGACAGTTTGTACCTAAAAGAGGTATGCGCTGACGGAGAACTTGGAGAAGTTTACTACGCAGAGGCAATCGCAGTTAGAAGAAGAGCCGTTCCTACCTGGGGCGTATTTATCGACGAAGTAAAGCAAGGCGGAGGTCCTCTTATCGATATCGGAACGCACGCGCTTGACCTTACTCTCTTTATGATGGACAACTACGAGCCCGCTTATTGCGTAGGCAAGACCTTCCACAAACTCAACAAGGACACCAACACCGGTAACCTTTGGGGCGACTGGGATACCGAGAGATTTACGGCAGAGGATAGCGCGTTCGGATTTATCGTTATGAAGAACGGCGCAGTAATTTCGCTTAAGTCTTCTTGGGCGCTTAACTACCCCAAGCCCGTTGAGGCTGTAACCGTACTTTGCGGTGACAAGGGTGGCGCAGATATGATGGAAGGCGCAGGCAAACTCCGTTTCAACTCGATTAAGAACGGCAAGATGGTAATCACCACTCCCGACCTTGCGGTAGGTAAGGTTGATTTCTACGACGGTATCGGTAGCGAGCCCCGTGACCTTGAGGCTCAATGTTTCCTCGAGGCAATCGCTGACGGAAAGGCGCTCTACATTACCGCAGAGCAAGCCGCTTGCGTAACCAGAATTTTGGAAGGAATTTACGAGTCCAACAAGACTGGAAAGCCGTACTATTTTGACTAATCGTAAATAGGCGAGGGACCAACCTCCCTCGCTTATTTTTAAAGGAGAAATAAATGAAAGTAACGATTTTTACCGAATATAATGCAAGTATGGATAACGAAGAGGGTAAGAGAAATTACCCTAACGGTATGAACGCTTGCCTTTATGACTTTATCGCCAAAGAACACGAAGTAACTATGATAGTTCATAGCGCTAACGACGACGGAACTGCGCTAACCAAAGAGATTTTGGATGAAACGGACGTTCTTCTTTGGTGGGGACATTGGTACCACAAGACGGTGTCAGGCGAAGTGGTACAAATGGTTTTCGACAGAGTAAACGCAGGTATGGGACTAATGCTCCTTCACTCTGCTCACGCGTCTAAGGTCGCTCAAAAAATGCTTGGAACTACGGGCAATCTTTTCTGGCGCGAGGGCGACAGAGAAAGACTTTGGGTAGTTGACCGCACGCATCCTATCGTAAAGGGTATAGGCGATTTTATCTACCTTGACCCCGAGGAAATGTACGGCGAACCGTATAACGGACCTGCGCCTGACGAACTCGTGTTTATCAGTTGGTTTGGCGGTGGCGAGGTTATGCGTTCCGGTAGCGTATATAAGCGTGGTTTAGGAAAGATATTCTATTTCCGCCCCGGTCACGAGACTTACCCCACTTACGCAAACGCACAAATTCAAAGAGTTATGCTAAACGCAATCGACTATATTGCGCCCGACTTTACTCTAGCGACCTACGAGTCCGTGCACGCTCAAGTTTCGCCCGAAGCACAACTAAAAAAATAAAATCGAAAAAAGAAAAAGGAGAGTTCGACTTTGAACTCTCTTTTTTTGATAAATGGGAAAAGTTTTGAGCAAAATAGAAGTATGGAAAAACAATCGAAGTACAAGTTGTATTATAGAATTTCACTCTTTTTGATTGCCGTAGTAAGCGTGCTGTTTACGATAGTGGATAGAGGACGGCGCACGCTTATTTATTACACGACTTGGTCGGTATGGTTTTCTTCGCTAACCTCGTTTTGTGCGCTAACGAGAACTATTTACGGTAAAGAGGAGGATAGGGCGTATGAACTACTTAAGTTTTGCTCTACCGTTATGATTACGGCTACTTTCGTTATGTCTTGCTTTTCTCTCCCCGATAAGATTTGGGAACGAGCGTGGTGGACGGTAGGGAGCACGTTTAAGCATTTTCTTTTACCCGTAGCAGTAATTTTCGACCAAATAGCGTTTACTAAAAAAGGCTCGTACAAAAGGTTTTATCCGATTGTATCAATGCTTGCCCCCTTTGCATACTGGACGGTGGTGCTCTCTCGCATATTTATTGCAAGAGCGTATTACGGCGGAGCAATCCCACTCTATAAAGCGTACGACTATTATCCCTATCCGTTTTTGTATTTGGACGGAGGCGTACCCGTCTCGTTCGTTTTTTCTTTTCTGTCAGTAATTGCGGTTTGCCTATTTCTATTCAGCATACTCGCCGTTAAATTAAATCAAAAAATCACGAGGTAAAGGCGTGATTTTTATTATCGTAAAATATTATTTCCGTTTGCGTCAATGCCGACGAGGAGAACCATATCTTTGACGGTAAGACGGCGCATAGCCTCGCAACCGAGGTCGTCGTATAGGACGGGCTCGTTTGCCGTTACGCACGACTTATAGTACGCGCCTGCGCCTCCTACGGCGAGAAGATAAACTGCGCCGTGTTTTTTAATCGCGTCGATTACTTTTTGGTCACGCTTGCCTTTTCCTATCGTAACGGATAAACCTCGTTCAATTAAGAAAGGGGCGTAATCGTCCATACGCGCGCTGGTCGTCGGACCGCACGAGCCGATAACTTCGCCCTCAATCGTGGGGGTAGGTCCGCAGTAGTAAAAAGCCTTGTCGTTTACTAAAAAGTGGGGATTGTCGTCTCGGTAACTTTGGACTAAACGCTTGTGTCCTGCGTCTCTAAGAGCAAAGATTTCTCCGCTAACGAGCACTTTTTCGCCCGCTTTTAGAGAAAGTAAAGTTTGTTTATCGCAAGGAAGAGTAATGTTTTTCATAACTTTTCCTCCTTACAACGATATTTTGCCATGGCGAACGCTATGGCATTGAACGGTAACTGCTACGGGGAGCATACCGATATGAGTGGGAAAAGTCTCTACTGCGACGGCAAGACAAGTCGTCTTTCCGCCTAGACCTTGCGCGCCTATTCCGAGAGCGTTTACGCTAGAGAGAATTCGTTTTTCGAGGTTTGCAGTTTGCTCGTCCTCGCTCGCCGTTCCCGTTTGGCGCAAAAGAGCGATTTTCGATAGAACGCTCGCTTTATCGAGAGTACCGCCTATGCCCACGCCCAAAACGATAGGGGGACAAGGGTTTGCGCCCGCTTGCATTACGCAGTCAAGCACGGCTGAAACGATACCGTCTTCGCCTTTCGAGGGAGTAAGCATATAAGTTTTAGAGCAGTTTTCACTACCCGCGCCCTTTGCAAGGTAAGAGATTTCAAGTCCGTCGCCCTCTGTTATATCGGTATAGATAATCGCAGGGGTGTTGTCGCCCGTATTTAGTCGAGTTAAGGGATGAGCGCACGATTTACGAGCAAGTGAATAGCCCCTACGAACGCCTTCGTTGATAGCCTCTTCGAGCGAGCAAGTCAGTTTTGCCTCTCGTCCAAGCGAAACGAAGATTAGCGAAAGTCCGCAGTCTTGGCAAGCAAAACAGTTTTGTTCTTTCGCAATTTCTGCGTTATTGATAATCGTCTCAAGCGCCCACTTTGCGTTTTCATTAGTCTCACCCTCTAGCGCGGAGCGGAGAAGGGAGAGCGTTTGAGGCTCGACGGAAGTAAGTTTTTCTTTTATAAGCGAGCAAAGAGAGTTCGCTATTTGTTCGAAAGAGTATTCTTTCATAAGTATTCTCCTAAAAAGGGATAAAGTCGTCCAAAAACTTCTATCGCTATTTTAACACAAACTAAAACAAAATGCAAAAAGATTTGCTTTATTTTTACCGAAGTTGTATAATAAAAAGGTATGAGCCTTAAAGTTTGCGTATTAGGTAGCGGTAGCACCGGTAATAGTACTTTCGTTTCTAGCGAAGAGCAAGTAATCCTCGTTGACCTTGGATTACCCGTTTTGCGTATCGAAAAATGCTTGCGCGCTTTAGGAGTGGACGCTGACAAAGTTGCGATAGTGCTAACGCACGCTCACAGCGACCACACTTCGTCCGTCTCTGTGTTTTTACGCCGTCACCCAGCCGTTAAGGTATATTGCTACGGGGGTGCGCTATCGTCGATTAAGGCGAAGGTGGGGGATATTCCCCTCTCTGCCGTAGAAGGCGATTTCTTTATAGGCGATATTACCGTCTCGCCTTTCGAGGTTAGCCACGACGTACCGTGCGTTGGGTACAGTTTTCTTTGCCGAGGCAGGAAAGTAACGGTTGCCACCGATACGGGAATTTTCCCCGACAAACTCTTAAAAAAGGTAAGCGATAGCGACCTTATGGTGATTGAAAGCAACCACGACGAAACTTTGCTTTTGGAGAATAAAAATTATCCGCCACACCTAAAAAAGCGTATTTTGTCGCAAAGAGGACATCTATCTAACGAAACTTCGGCGTCTTGCGTTTGCTATCTTGCCGAGCAAGGCGTAAAGCAAGTAGTTCTAGCGCATTTAAGCAAGGAGAACAACTACCCTGAACTTGCTTTTGAAACTTGCAAAGGGGTTTTGGCTGGACGAGGATTTTGCGAGGGCAAGGATATTCGATTAGAGGTTGCTCTCCCAGACAGAATGAGTAGTCTTTTCGAGATAAAATAGGAGGGCGTATGAGAAACGGAAAAAATCAGGCATCTTTTGATGGCGCAAGCGTTTATTTACTTGCCCTTTTGTCGGGACTCGTAGTGCAACTTCTCGCCTCGATTGTTATTCTCGCCGTGGGTAAAGTAAATCCAAAAAGCGAAACGATACTAAACCTTTCGTTTATGGCGTTAATTCAAGGCGCGTTTTTCCTTTCGTTTTCGTGGTATAAGAAAAAGTCGAAGGTCGATTTTACTTTTAAGGTTAAGAAGTTGAGCGTAATTAGCGTAACGCTATGCGTAGTTTGTTCTTTGGTCGTTATGCTATGTTTCGTTTTGCCGGCACAATGGTTTGCTTTCGGGTTGGAAAAAATAGGGTATAAGTTTTCTACTTCGCTCAATTTTAGTTCGCCCGCTACTATTATTCTCGGTTTTATCGTAACGGTATTTCTTGCGCCCGTAGTGGAAGAAATGATTTTCAGGGGCGCTCTATTAGGCTCGATTGTACGAAAGAGAGGAGTTCTTTGCTCGGTAGTCGTTTGCGGATTAGCGTTTTCGCTTATGCATATGAACCCCGAACAAACGGTTTATCAGTTCTTTTTAGGCTCGGCGTGTTCGTATCTAGTAATCTGTACGGGCAATATTCTATGTTCGATTATCGTTCATAGCGTAAGTAATTTACTTGCGTTCTTACTTATGCTCGTTCCTGCCCAAGAGGGGGCGAGTTACGCACTCCCTTATCCCGTGGTAACGGCAATTCTTACCGTAGTCTTGGCGGTGGTAGGAGTTATAATAATAACGCTTTTAGGCAAAAAACTTATAGGAAAGAGGGAGAAAAAAGAGACTTTTTCTGCTCGGCTTAACGCTTTGATGGTTAGTTATCGAGAGGGCGAAGAAAGAATAGGAATTTTTGGAAAGAAAGGATACGCTATTGCTCTCTTGCTCGGAATTTCAATCAGCGTGGTAATGTGGCTCGTGACCTTTGTAGGTTCGGTTTTGTTGTAAGGAAATAATATGGAAAATCTTTTAGAAAGAAGAAAAAAAGAATTTAGAGCGGTGGGGCTTGCCATCTTCGTTTCGGCGAGCGGACTACTTTTGCTCAGAATAATATTTAACCTAATCGGCGACTCGTTAAGCGAAACGCTAACCGACTGTTTGTTTTCGACTAGTATGCAAATCGGAGTATTGCTTTTGGGAACTTTTCTCTCCCTTAAACTATACCTTCGCCGTCCTACTAAAAGAGTGCTTGAATATACGAATTTTAGAAAGCCGTCGCTTGCGGTAATGCTACTTTGTTTTCCGTTTGGAATTTGCGTTTTGGTGGCGACTATCGGCGTTTCTACCGTTTGGGTTGCAATCTTAATGGGGCTTGGCTACGAGCCGGGAAGCGGAACTCCTATGCCCGAAAAATTTTCGCTCGGACTTCTTTTAATCAATATTTTCCTAACGGGCGTTCTCCCCGGAATATGCGAAGAGTTTACTAACCGAGGCGCACTTTTAACGGGGCTACGAAACACCTTTTCAAAGCGAGTAACGATTGTTCTTTGCGGAATAGCGTTCGGATTGTTCCACCAAAACATAACGCAAGTTTTCTATGCGTCGCTATTTGGTATGCTTATGGCGTACCTAACGCTCGAGAGTAAATCGATTTTCCCTGCTATGGTAGTGCATTTTACTAACAACGCAGTTAGCGTTTACTCTGATTTTGCAACCTCGTACGACATATTTTTGTCGGGATTTTTCAACTGGCTTTCCGAAACTTTCGTGACTAACTTTGCGCTTATCGGAATACTTTTCGTGCTTACCGTTGCGCTCGGCGTTTTTCTTTATATCGTAATTATCAAGTTGTCGAGAAAGCATTACTATAAGCAAACGGGCGGAATAAGAGTGTTAGACGAGTACGAGGAAGAGACTCCGCTTGCTCCCACTACGCTCTATAAACCCTCGCTTGGCGACTGGGCTTTTTATATCGGAGCGCTCGTAATGACTGCGCTCACTACCGTCGCCACTTTCGTTTGGGGGCTATAATGAGAAAGGTCAATATCGTTTGCGTAGGCAAGATTAAAGAGAAATATTTAACGGACGGCATAGCGGAGTACGCTAAAAGGTTGTCTAGGTTTTGTTCGTTTACCGTAACGGAACTGCCTGACGAGTGCGGAGAAAGTGCGGTCAAGAAAGAGAGCGAGGCGATTGTTAAAAAACTTAAAGGGTTCGTTATTTTATGCGACTTAGGCGGAAAGCAAGTAACTAGTCCTGACCTTGCGAATATGCTTGAAAAGGCGTATTTATCTGCGCCCGAAATCACTTTCGTAATCGGTGGTAGCGAGGGCTTCGACGATAGCGTAAGAGCGAAGGCAAGCGAGCGGATTGCTTTTGGAAAAGTAACTTATCCGCATCAACTTATGCGACTTATTTTAAGCGAACAAATTTATAGAGCGTTTAATATTTTGGAGAACACACCGTATCACAAATGATTACTAGCGACGAAAAGTACATAAAAAAATGCATAACGCTAGCAAAAAAAGCGGGCGAGCGTGGCGACGTGCCCGTAGGGTGCGTAATCGTTTATGACGACAAAGTAATCGCCTCGTCGTCTAATCGAAGAGAAAAGGATTACGACCCGACTGCGCACGCTGAAATTTTGGCGCTTAGAAAAGCGGGCGAAAAACTAGGACGGAAAAACCTCTCGGGTTGTACGCTCTTCGTGACTCTCGAACCGTGCGTAATGTGTGCAGGCGCAATCGTAAACTCTCGGATAGACCGAGTGGTTTTCGGTGCGTTTGACAAGCGTTTCGGTTGTGCGGGTAGCGTTATGAATTTAGTGGAAGAGAACTGCTTTAATCATAGAGCGAAAGTAACGGGCGGAGTGCTAGAGCGGGAGTGCGCGGAACTATTGACCGACTTTTTTACTAGACTTCGAGAAGAAAAGAAACAAAAAGAATAAAAAAACGCTTTTTGAAGCGGCGTAAGGTTGACAAAATTCGACGAAAAGTTGTATAATATAATCGGTATGGGAAGAAACTATTGCGGTTTAATATTAAAGACGGCTTACGACAAAATGGGCGAGACTTCGCATATTAACATTTTGGACAAGTCGATGCTTGATTGGGTAGCGCTCTCTTTTTCGGGAGTGCCTTATTGCGTTGCCGACTACGACGAGAGTAAGGCTTTACCTGAACTGTGTAAGCCGTATATTCAAGAAGGTTACGACTACCTAGTCGTACTTTTCTCCGACACCCCCCTTATCACTAAAAAAACGGTGGTAACGGCGGTAGAAGAGGCGTACTATTCGTCCAAAACCGTTCTTAAGATGACGAGAGGTTACGTTTTCGACACTTCGTATCTTAAAAACGCAGACAAGATATACACCGACCAAACGAGTTACTTTGATGAAGAGGATTTCATAACGGCGTTTTCGTATAAGCAAATCGGGCTTATTACGGATATTATGAAAAATAGAATACTCGATTACCATATGGAACAAGGCGTATTCTTTACCGACCTTGCTACGACGGTTGTGGGTTGTAACGTCACGCTAGAAAAGGGCGTTACGGTGGGACACAACAACGTAATCACGGGCAAAACTCGTGTTAAAAAAGGTGCGGTAATCGGAAACAACAACGTGATTTGCGACGCAGTAATCGGCGAGGACGTTATGATTGAAAATTCTTCGATAAACAGAAGTTATATCGGCGCTCGCTCTACGGTAGGACCGTACGCGGTACTCAAGCGTGACAACGTAATCGGCGAGGGTTGTAAAATCGGTTCGTTTACCACCTTAAAGCGTTGTAAAATCGGCGACGGAGCGGTATTGCCCGACTACGCTACGCTATGCGAAAGAGAAGTGCCGGCGGTAGTTGAAAAGCAAGTTCCCGTTCGCGAGCCTGAAATTGAAAAAGAACCTGAAGTTGAAAACGAACGAGAAATAGAGACGGAAGTAGAACTCGAGCCTCAAGTGGAAACGGTAGAGAGCGAAGAGGACGAGCAATAATAAAGTAACCAACCGCTACGGCGGAAAAAATAACGAAAAATCTTTCGGAGGAAACAAAATGATAGCACACGGCAATAAGATTAAGATTTTTGCAGGTAACGGCTCGCAGAAGTTAGGCGCAGAGATTGCAAAAGAACTCAATATGCAACTTGGCGCAATTAGAGTTGGTAAGTTCTCGGACGGCGAGACTAGTATCCAAATCGACGAGACGGTTAGAGGATGCGACGTATTTTTAATTCAGTCCACCTCGACGCCCGTAAACGACAACCTCGTTGAACTTTTGGTTATGATTGACGCAATGCGTAGAGCGTCTGCTGGAAGAATTACCGCAGTCGTTCCTTACTTTGGATATGCTCGTCAGGACAGAAAGGCAAGAGCGAGAGACCCCATTACCGCTAAACTCGTAGCAGACCTTATTACTTCTGCTGGCGCAGATAGAGTACTTACTATGGACTTGCACTCTCCCCAAATCCAAGGTTTCTTCGATATTCCCGTAGATAACCTTTTGGGTAGTTCCGTTCTTATCGACAAGATTAAGGGCGAGCCTTTCGTAAACAAGGACGACTTTATCGTAGTATCCCCCGACGTAGGCTCGGTTTCGAGAGCAAGAGCGTTCGCAACTAAACTCGACGCAGGTCTTGCAATCGTGGACAAGCGTCGTCCCAAGGCTAACGTAATGGAAGTTATGAATATCGTAGGCGACGTAAAGGACAAAGTTTGCTTGCTAGTTGACGATATGATTGACACCGCTGGAACGATTACTCAAGGCGCAAAAGCGCTCGTTGACGTTGGCGGAGCAAAAGAGGTTTACGTTTGCTGTACTCACGGCGTTCTTTCCGGACCTGCCGTTGAGAGAATGGAAAACTCGGTTATCAAGAAAGTATATATGCTTAACACGATTGATATTCCCGAGGAGCATCGTCTATCTATGGCTGAAGAAGTTTCCGTTGCGCCCTTGTTTGCTCGCGCAATCGAGAGCATCTTTGCTGAACTCCCCCTCTCTAGACTTTACGACTAATATTGATTTTTGGGAAAGAGCGGTGCTAATACAGTACCGCTTTTCTTTTTACGAAGAGAAATTAACGAAGAGCGGTAATACTATATAATAGGAAAAGGAGAACGAAATGAAAATAGGCGGACTACAAAAACTAACCTTACTTGACTTCCCCGGTAAAATGGCGTGTATCGTTTTTACCAAGGGTTGTAATTTTCGTTGTCCTTTTTGCCATAACGCGTCGCTAGTTAGCCACGGTGGTAGCGAGGAATACTCGGTAGAAGAAGTGCTTGCCTTTTTGGAAAAGAGAAAGAAAATTCTCGACGGCGTAGTGCTTACGGGTGGAGAACCGCTTTTGCACGAAGTTAAACCGTTTTTGCGTGAGGTTAAGAAAAAGGGATACGCTGTAAAACTGGACACTAACGGAACGAATCCCGATACACTAAAAGAACTAGTGAGTGAGGGGCTCGTAGATTATATCGCTATGGATATCAAGAACAGTCCTAGTAAGTACGACCTAACCTCGGGCGCGAAAGTTGAGTTTGACAAAATCCAAAAGAGCGTCGAGTTTCTTAAAAGCGGAGTAGTCGATTACGAGTTTAGAACTACCGTCGTAAAACCGCTGTTTGAAAAGTCCGATTTTACGGCAATCGGCGAGTGGCTCGACGGCGTGAAGAGGTATTTTTTGCAAGCCTTCGTCGATAGCGGAGATTTAGTGAGTGGCGAGGAAATGAGCGCATACTCGGACGAGGAAATGAACGAGTTCTTACTCGAAGTGCAAAAGAGAGTGCCCTCTGCCAAAATTCGCGAAAAAAAGTAGAAAAATTTTTTATATTTGGACTTTGCCGTCCCGAAACGGAAAAAGCGTATCGGGACGGTTTCGTTTTTAAAATTTAACCCAAAATCATAGTTTTTTACAAAAAACAGTTATTTTTTAATAATTATCGACCACAATATCTAGTAGAACTTTTAAAAAATAACCACAAAATATACGCATTTTTCCTTGACAAGCACAATAAATAGTGGTACAATGAGTAGGCTTTCACGAAAATGAGAAAAAATTACGGAGGGTAATAAAATGTATCAGGTAGTAAAAAGAGACGGAAAGGTAACGGATTTTAATCTTTCTAAAATCTCGGCAGCAATCACAAAGGCGTTCGAGGCGCAGAACAAGCAATATAACGACGATATTATCGACTTGCTTGCTCTTAAAGTAACTTCTAATTTCGAGCCCAAGATTAAAGATGGAAAGGTAGCCGTAGAGGATATTCAAGATAGCGTAGAGGCAGTACTTATTCAGGCTGGTTACGACGAAGTAGCAAAAGCGTATATTCTTTATAGAAAGAACCGCGAGAAAATTCGTAACATTAAGTCCACCGTGCTTGACTATAAGGACCTCGTTGACAGTTACGTTAAGATTTCGGACTGGAGAGTTAAGGAGAACTCTACCGTAACTTATTCGGTAGGCGGACTTATTTTGTCCAACTCCGGCGCAATCACGGCTAACTACTGGTTGAGCGAGATTTACGATAACGAAATCGCAGAGGCGCACCGTAACGCAGATATTCATATTCACGACCTATCAATGCTTACCGGATACTGCGCAGGCTGGTCGCTTCGCCAACTCATTAGAGAAGGGTTGGGCGGAATTCCCGGCAAAATTACCTCTTCGCCGGCAAGCCACCTAGCAACGCTATGCAATCAGATGGTAAACTTCCTTGGAATTATGCAAAACGAGTGGGCAGGCGCGCAAGCGTTCAGTTCGTTCGACACCTATCTTGCTCCGTTCGTAAAGGTAGATAACCTATCTTACCGTGAGGTTAAAAAGTGCATTGAGTCGTTTATTTTCGGTGTAAACACGCCTTCTCGTTGGGGAACGCAAGCGCCTTTCTCTAACATCACGCTTGACTGGGTAGTACCTCAAGACCTTAAGAACCTACCTGCAATCGTAGGCGGAAAGGATATGGACTTTACCTACGGCGATTGCCAGAAAGAGATGGATATGGTAAACAAAGCGTTTATCGAGATTATGATTGAGGGTGACGCAAACGGCAGAGGATTCCAGTATCCTATTCCTACCTATTCGATTACCTCTAATTTCGACTGGTCGGAGACCGAGAACAACAAACTCTTGTTTGAAATGACGGCAAAATACGGAACTCCGTATTTCTCCAACTATATCAACTCCGATATGGAGCCCAGCGACGTAAGAAGTATGTGCTGTCGTCTCCGTCTTGACCTTCGTGAACTCCGTAAAAAACCGGGTGGTTTCTTCGGTAGTGGCGAAAGCACGGGTTCTATCGGCGTAGTAACGATTAATATGCCGAGAATCGCATACCTTGCAACCGACAAAGAAGATTTCTATAAACGCCTCGACAAGATTATGGATATTTCCGCTCGTTCGCTTAAGGTTAAGAGAACGGTTATTACCAAACTTATGGACGAGGGACTATATCCCTACACCAAGAGATACCTTGGAACGCTCGAGAACCACTTCTCCACGATAGGACTAGTAGGTATGAACGAGGCTGGTCTTAACGCAAAGTGGATTAAGAAAGATATGACGAGCAAGGAAACTCAGGAGTTTACGAAAGAAGTTCTCAACCATATGAGAAATCGTCTTTCGGACTACCAAGAGAAGTACGGTGACCTCTATAACCTAGAGGCAACTCCCGCAGAGTCCACTTCGTTCCGTCTTGCAAAGCACGACGTAAAACGCTATCCCGATATCGTAACCGCAGCGCAAACTGGCGACGATACTCCGTATTATACCAACTCTTCGCACTTGCCCGTAGGTTACACGGCGGATATTTTCGACGCACTTGATATTCAAGACGAACTACAAACGCTTTACACTTCCGGAACGGTATTCCACGCGTTCCTAGGCGAGAGATTGCCCGACTGGAAAGCGACTGCCGACCTCGTAAGAAAGATTGCGGAGAACTACCAACTCCCGTACTACACAATGTCGCCCACCTATTCGATTTGCCGTGACCACGGATACATCACGGGCGAGCACTTTACTTGCCCCACTTGCGGAAAGCCTGCCGAGGTTTACAGCAGAATTACGGGTTACTATCGTCCCGTACAGAACTGGAACGACGGAAAAACTCAAGAGTTCAAGGATAGAAAGGTTTACGATATGAGCCAGTCCGAACTTAAGAAAACCAAGTCTTTTGGCGAAGTAGTAGGTTCTGATTGCGATTGCGTAAAGGCAAAAGACGACAAGATTATTCTCTTTACGACCAAGACTTGTCCTAACTGCAAAATGAGCAAAATGATGCTCGATAAAGCAGGTATTGAGTACACCGTAATCGACGCTGAGGAGAACAAAGAGGCAACGGCGCAATACAAAGTAAAGAAAGCGCCCACTATGTTCGTTCCCACGGCAGACGGCTACGACGTGTTCGACAACGCAAGCGATATTAAGGGTTATATTGCAAAGATTAAAGGATAATATATAATGCACGATATAGTAATTATAGGCGCAGGGACGGCAGGAATGACTGCCGCCCTGTATGCTCTAAGAAACGGAAAAACGGTATTGCTTTTAGAGGGAAACTGCTACGGTGGACAAATAGCGAATTCGCCGAGAGTAGAGAATTACCCCTCGATAAAGGAGATTTCGGGCGCGGAGTTTTCGGATAACCTATTCGACCAAGTAACCTCGCTCGGAGCGGATTTTGAACTTGAAAAAGCAGAAAAGATAGAGAAAATGGCGGACGGAACTTTCGTCGTAACTACCGATTACGGCAAGCGCGAGGGAAGAGCGGTAGTAATCGCTACGGGCGTTAAGCACAAAAAACTAGGCGTGCCGGGCGAGGACGAGTATATCGGAAAGGGCGTAAGTTATTGCGCCGTTTGTGACGGAGCGTTCTACGAGGGAGAAGAAGTTGCGCTCGTGGGAGATGCTAACACCGCTTTGCAGTACTCGATTTTGCTATCTAATTACTGCAAAAAAGTTTACGTTTGTACTTGGATGGACAAGTTTTTTGCCGACAAAGCGCTCGTTGATACCTTGTTAAAGCGCGAAAACGTCGAGTGGATTAAAAACGTTAGTTGCACGGCGCTCGTTGGTGAGGACGAACTTTCCGCAGTCGAGTTCGAACATACCCAAACTAAAGAAAAAATGGTTCTTCCCGTAAAGGCTTGTTTCGTAGCAATCGGTCAAATTCCCGACAATAAGGCGTTTGAAAGTGTTGTTGAACTCGATAAAGCAGGTTATATCGTGGCTAGCGAGGACACCAAGACCAAGACGGACGGAGTTTTCGTTGCAGGCGATTGCAGAGTGAAAGGCGTTCGCCAACTCACCACCGCCGTAGCAGACGGAGCAACTTCGGCTATGATGGCTTGTAGATATATTGATTAATCCCCAAAATAATAAAAAAGTGACGGTTTTGACTAAAAAATCGTTACTTTTTTTATGTTTTACTTGACAAAACTAAAGCGTGAGTTGTATAATATTTTTAATATTATATCCACAAAGTATAGGTGGATATAAAATAAAATTTTATATAAGGAGAAAAAGGAAAATGAGAAAGAAAAAAAGTCTCGTAGTGTCGTTAGTACTTGCTTTCGCGCTAATGCTTTCTGCACCTTTTGCGCTTGCTTTTAACAAAGACAAGAGCGCAAAAGCAGAAATAACCGGCGCAGTAGACGGCACAGGATTTTTCGTGAACACGACGGAAAGTGATACTTACAAGTCTTGGTTTGACCCGTTCGTAGCGACGCAAGCCAACGGTTTAGCCGCTGAGTTTTCAAAGTGGGAAAACAAAGGCGTAGTAGTTCCGCTTGCAAAGAATAGCCAAAGTGGAAGTTACAATGACGAAACTTTAAATTCACTTGTCGCAAGAAAAATAAAGACGGTTGACCTTGACGTTACTAACGCAACGAAAGATAACGCTCTTATTTCGTTTGCACCTATTGGAGAGGGTGGTACGCTTAGAGTTTATCTCGTTAAAATAACCGACGGCACTAATGCGATTAACGTTTACCTCAACTATGGTAACACGAATTCCGCCGCTGCTAGTGCTTATTTATACACGGCTACAACCGGTATGTTCGTTCAAGCGAGTGGACAAAGCAAGATTGGTGGACTTTCTGACGGCGCAACCGGAACGTTTGTAGAAAGAACGTTCGACGCAGTTGGCAGCGAGACCGATCCTCTTTTCGAAAGTTCCGTAACTAGCGGATACTTAAACACGACCAAGGGAGAACTCGTTAGCATTTATTACGACGCTACCGAAAAAGCAATTTACACCGACAACGCTAGCGGAGTAAAAACGCTCGTTCGTGACCTTGACGCAACTGACGTAACCAACGGCGAAGACACCGCGTTTGCAGGATTTAGTGGTAACGTAACGATTGAAATTACGCATGCAACCGGTGGTGGCTACGTTACTGATCCTACTAAAAATGGTTTCATTGGTAACAGAATTCCTACTTCGCATTACGGATTAGCAGTAACCACGCTTAATGGCATTGACCTTGCTCATAACGGACTTGGCTATCTTGCAAGTTACGACCTTACCGGCACGACCATTACCCCCGGCGCTTACGCTTTTGGCGCAGAGACTCTAGTGGCTGTTGGTGACGCAGTAACTCTTCCTGCTCTTGAAAGAGAGGACGGAGAAGACCTTGCAAGCGGTGAGGCTGACGGTTGGACTACCACCGTTTACAACGCAAGCAAAGAAGACGTAACGGCTACTGCTTTGTCAGGCGATACCTTTACCGCTACCGAGGCAGGTAAATACGTTGTTTGCAGAACAAAAACTGTGGACGAAACGACTACTTATGTTTCTTACACTTACAACGCAGTTCAAGGTGGCTTTGAAAACGAAATTGCAAATATCTTCGACACCAAGGCAACCGACGGCGCAGGTAAAGCAAAAGTTTCTCTTCCCGTTGATTTAACTACCGGCACGGCTGTTTCTACCTTGGTAGGCGAAAAAAAGACGGTAAAACTTGCTTACGATAAGGTTCCTGTTGTCAACGAAACGCCTAGCAAGGCTACCGATTATCTTAACCGTTCCATTGCTACGGTAAAATCGGTAAATATTTCCGACAATACTAAGAGCGACTCGCTTATTTCGCTTTTTGTTAAAGACATCAACGACATAGCATCTTTGGCAGTTGTAGTAACCGAAGTTGCTGATCCGTCTAATGGATTTGTAGTATCGGGTTGGGTTGGCACTGCTGCGGAGACCATGACCAGAGCGTCGGCAAATGCGTTTACTCAAAATCCTTTTGGAACGAGAGGAAGTAGTGGCGACACAAATAGCCATACGTTAGCAGTTAGTGGTTCAAACTTTGCTACTATCGTACACAAGTTCGCTTATGATAAAGCAGAAAACGCTATTTATATTAACGATAAACTTATTCGTGACTTTGACGCAACGGGCGCCGACGCTTGGAAGAACGGCGCTAACTCTAACTATGAGCCCAACAAAACTGATCCCGTTTGGGAAGGTTTTAAGACGGACGAAGTTCAAGTTCATATCGTTACTCTCGTAGGCGCAGGTGACGTTTACGTTACCAACCTTGA
>JAZOMX010000032.1:0-17500 GCA_045654245.1 Pumilibacteraceae bacterium
CGTTGGGCTAGTAAAAGGAAGAATAAAGTTACCGCCTAATATGTGGTTTATAGGAACGGCAAACAACGACGACTCGACGTTTGCTATATCCGACAAGGTGTACGATAGAGCGATGGTGTTAAACCTAGATACTAAATCGGCAGTATTCCAAGCGCCCCAAACGAGAAGTATTCATTTATCTGCAGAGAGGTTTATAGAACTAGCAAAAGATGCAGAGACGGAATACGCGTTAACGAAGAGAAACTTAAAGCGATTAAACGAACTAGATAAGTATTTAATCGAGGCGTTCCAAATAACTTTTGGTAACAGAATAATGAAACAAATCAAGACTTATATTCCGGTGTACGTGGCGTGTGGAGGCGAAGAGTTAGACGCGCTTGACGATATACTAGCGAAGAAAGTAATGAGAAAGTTAGAGATGCAAAACCCGATATACGTGCGAAACGCAGCGCCAGGGTTTATACAGAAGTTGGACGAATTGTTCGGCGAAGACAAAATGCAGATGTGTAAAGCGGTAATTCACCGTTTGGAGAAGAACGCATAAGCGAAAACGAGGTAAAATTATGACGAGAAGAGCAATACTTATATACGTAGTAAGCGCCATTATCATAGGAATAATAGGCGTTCTTACCGTATATTTTACTCTGATAGCGACGGGCGCAATAGATACGCAATCGCATAAAATCGTGTTCGCTTCGGGTAACGCGGAAAAGACTTACGACGGTAAACCGCTATCTTGTTCGGACTGGACGATAACGGAAGGCGAACTGGAAAAAGGACACGAGGCGGTAGTTACCTTTAGTGGACAACTAACCGAGTCGGGTAGCGTTGCCAACGATTTTAGCGTAACGATTATTGACGAGGCGGGCGCAGACGTAACGGAAAGATATTCTATGAAGTTGTCGGCAGGCGTTCTTACCGTAGCGAAACGCGAAATCGGAATAATAGCGGGTAATGCCGAAAAGATTTACGACGGCACGCCACTAACTAGCCACGAATACGAAATGTTTTCGGGCGAACTTTTGGGAGGACATAGATTAGAGGCTAGTTTTATGGGACAGCGTACCGACGCTGGACTTGGCGAGAACGTGGTCTCCGTTCACGTTTTTGACGAAAAAGAAAACGACGTAACGCATAACTACGAGGTAATTAGCCACACGGGACAACTAGAGGTTTTGCCTCGCCCCGTAAAAATTCAAACTGAGAACTTCTCTCGTCCTTACGACGCAACCCCCCTTAAGTCGTTTGGTGGCGAGGTGGTGGGTGACCCGTTGATTGCGGGGCACTCTTTAGAAACTACTAGCGCGTCTAGTATAACGAGAGTGGGAACGACTAAGAACGCAGTATCGGTTACGATTGAGGACGAGAACGGACGAGACGTAACGCATAACTACGCTCCTGAGTATATAACGGGAACACTAGAAGTAACTCCGCTTGCTATTACCGTTTTTGGTAAAAGGGAGACCTATCAGTACGACGGAACGGAAAAATATTTGGGCGTTTTGGTTGCCGAAATCCCCGATAGCGATTATCAGCCTTGGTACGTAACGAGCGACACGCAGGCTAAATTTTCTTCGCTTGGCGACGAAATAAGCACGGTAGAAATCGAGGGTGGCGGAATTGACCAAGGCGAATATATAGCGACGCTTGGCGCAATAGAAATACTTAACGAGAGAGGCGAGGACGTAACTGATTGTTACGAAATTGAGAAAATCGACGGCGTGGTTACGATAAAACAACGCTTATTAGTATTACAAGCGGGAAGCGCAAGGAGTGAGTATAATTCCGCAAATCCTACGGAGCTTATTTGTACTGATTACGAAGTAATCGGCGACGACGTTCTTGCTATCCATAGAATTGATAGGGTAGTAAACGAAGGCTCGCAAACCGTCCCGGGTGAGAGCGTGAATAAGATTAAGAAAGCAATAATTAAGGATAACGTTACGGGCGCGATAGTTACCGACAACTACGATATAACTTTCGTAAACGGAAAACTCGTCGTGCTTGAGGAAGGCTCGTTGCCAGCGTTAGACGATAAAATCGTAGACGACGAGGAAGAACAGCCTCCCGCTCCGCCTAACGACGTGCCTTTGCTGACGATAACTGGCGACGGAACGAGCGAACAAACGGTTTATCTCAAGAGAACGGCGGAAGTTAAGTACGAACTTGGCGAAGGAGAACTTTACGGCGACCACTTTAGTGACGGAAAGAACAACAACCAGTATATCTATAATGGAACGCTACCTGGCACTAACCTTAATATGAATTATCTTTCGTCAGTTTCGGTTAAGAATATTGATATGCCTCTTCGCACGGTAACGATTATGCGAGAGGTGAAAGACGGAACGCAATCTACGAGCGTCCTTGCCGTTCAACCCGAGTACAGCCTAGCGAAAAACGACGTAAAATATACGACTACCGACGGTGATATTAGATATACTTATCAATCGACTTTGTATTCAATGCAATACTACGACTTCGACTATTTAAAATCGGGATACTTATTCGCCGACGGAGTGTTCTATGCAGGAGAATACACGGAAGAAGAAAGCGCGTATAGACAGCACGTTTACACTACCTATTTGCAAATGCCCGACTCCACTAAGGAGTATTTCGTGGAATATCTAAATAAACTCGACGATGCAACGAGAATAAAGAGCGCAACTAAATATATGCAAATTGTCGAGATAGCGTCGAGAGTGAGTTCGTCTAACCAGTATAACAAAAACTATAAGCCCTCGCTTGATAGCACAAACGACGTAGCGGTAGAATTCTTTACGAGCGGAAGTTTGTATAACGGTGGCGTATGTCGTCACTACGCGCAAACGGCAACTATGCTTTTCCGCGCGCTTGGAATACCCGCTAGATACGTAGAAGGTTTCGTGGTTAAACTTACTTCGGATAATGATTACGAGGAAACGCTTACGACCCAAAAGGGTGGCCACGCGTGGGTAGAAGTTTACCTTGACGGAATCGGCTGGGTAAACGTAGAAGTAACGGGAACTGACGTGTATTCGTCCAAAGATTCTAAATACGTGGGTATGCCCAAGTCCGTAAGAAGGCCTGGCGGCGAGAAAGATGAAATTAAGGCGTCGGAAATCCAAGCAACTTACGATTCTAGAAACCCCGAAACTCGTCTTGACGGCTGGGGACTTACTGAACTTTGTTTGCAGGAAGGGCTTTACTATACGGCAACTGCGTCAATGCACGGCAAACGCGTCGGTTGGGGAATAACTCAAATCTTCGTTGACGAGTTTAGAATGTTCTATAAAAACACGAACCAAGAATTGACTAAACAAGAGATAGCCGAACTAGATATCGATATCCGCAACGGCGAAGCGCAAGTTTACGCGCAAGAAATAATCGTAACTACGCCGGATAAGAGCAAACAATACGACGGAAGCGCGCTTATTTGCGGAGAGAACGATTTGGACGACGTTATCATAACTTTTGGTAAGGCGTGCGAAGATGGATTTAACGGCGTGAAAATGAACAGTAACCACGAGGTAAAAGTAATAGAGTTTAGTAATAAGCCGATTACGGAGGTCGGCTCGATTGATAATATCGCAAAAGTAATCGTTCGCGATTCTAGCGGTAGTAACGTAACTTCGTACTACTATATAAGAGAAAATCGTGGAACGCTTACGATAAGTCCGCGCGTAATTACGATAGCGACGAGAAGTAGCACGCGCGTAACAGACGTTTTTGAGCCCGATTATTCAAAACCACTTACCGCAAACGGATATAAGGTAAAGGCTGGAGTAGTTGACGTTAATAACTTTGAAATAACGGAAGGTATGAAATACGTCGCTCCGAACGCGCTTGCTCCCGGTCACGAGATTGAACTTATAGTAACGGGAAAAATCGTGGGCTATGACGGTGTCAGCAATACTTTTGAATTAATCAGTATTAAGTTTAACGCAACTGGAGAAGACTGTAAGGATAATTACAAAATAAACAGCGACTTAGGCGAACTTTTACAAGAGTGGAAATAACGATAAGTTAGTAGTAGGAGGAATTATGACTAGGAGGAAGTATGCTATACGATAAATACAAAAAAAGCATAGAAAAATTAGCGAAATTTTTACGCATTGTAAAAAGATTTCGTGTTTTAATCATATCCGTAACGGCAAGTTTACTTGCGGTTCTTACGGCTTTTTTGTGCGTTCAAGGCGTCGTGTACGATTCGGTTACTCCTCCTACTTCGATAGTTTACGGCGACGAACTCGTTTATGAGGCAGACGCTTGGTTTAAGAAAGTTTCCTATGAATACGCGCCGTATAGTAGCGACGAGTGGACGGATAAAATGCCTACCGTTGCAGGAAAATACAAAGTTCGCGCCGTATCGAAAAGAACGGGTGGCGGAAAGAGTTACGGAAAAGAATATACTTTTACTATATTGCCTAAACCCGTTGAGGTTACGGTTGATGAAGAGACGATAAAATTCGGTTTGCTCCCCACGGTATCAGCCGACCTAGAAGAGGGAGATATAATAAGATGTAGCGAGTTTATCTATGGCGACGAATCGCAAAGAACGACTTCGATTATCGCTAGCGCAAGCGCAATTACGGTAACGGATAAAGAGGGACGCGACGTTACTTCGTCGTACTCGTTTATCCCCGTAGAAGACAGTATAACCTTTACCGAAAGCGCAATCACGATAACGGTTGGTAGCGCTCAAAAGACTTACGACGGACAGGAACTTACTTGCTCTGAATTCTCGGTAACTGCGGGCGATTTTGGAAAAACTCACACTATCGAGGCGACGTTTGACGATACTGCAAAAATTACTAGCGTAGGAACGGTAGTAAATAGTGCAACCTTTAAGGTTTATAACAAACTAGGCGTAGATATTTCCGAAAACTACGCCGTAAGTCAAGTAACGGGAACGCTCACCGTTAATAAAAAGCCGATTTCGGTTACTACTGCATCTAGCGGAAAAATCTACGACGGAATAGAGTATAGCGATACGGAGTTTACGATTTCAGACGAAACGCCACTAGTCGGCTACGATAGACTTGAAATTAAGAGCGAAAGCGTACAAAGTATTACGGATAAAGGAACGATAACTAACAGCCTAGAATTTAACGCCGTTAGTATTTTAGACGAGGTCGTAAACGATAATTACGACATTACCGTAACGGCTGGAACGCTAGAAATTACCTCTCGCCCCGTGTATATTACAACGCCCAGCGATTCTAGGACTTACGACGGAACTCCGCTTGAGAGAAAAACTTGGGATTTAGAGGTTGACGAGGACGAGAATAAGTACGGGTTCGTAACGGGGGATACTCCCGAAATCGTTGTATCGGGAAGTATAACCGAAGTGGGTAGTACCACTAACGGCATATCTAAAATAAAAGTGGCTAGAGGTAGCGAGGATATTACCTCAAACTACGATTTTTCTGACGAGAGTGGATACGGAACGCTCACTATTTCAGGAAGAGAGATTACGATTACTACTTTTGGTCTAGTCGGCGTTTACGACGGCGAATTTTTGACGAATAAAGAAAAGGGCGTTGGCTACGCAATAACTTCGGGCGCGCTTGCCGACGGTCAGAGCGAAGAGATAATTTCTTACGCTAAAATTAAGTACGTAGGCGAGATTGAGAACGAAATACTTTTCAGCATTAAGGACGGCAACGACGACGTAACGAATAACTACGTTTTCGATTATGAGTACGGCACGCTTACTATAAATAAAAGAATTGCAACGATAACGCCTCACGATAGAGTGTTTACCTACGACGGTACTACGCAGTATGAAAAAGGCTTTACTGCGGTAGGACTAGCGGACACGGACGAATTTACGCCTATTGAAACTACGGGCGTAACCGTGGTTGCCGACGCTCCCGTAGGCAACGAGATTGACAACGAATTTTTGGTTTATACGCTTAAAAACCTCGACGATAATATTGACGCGCTTTCTCAGTATAATCTTACCGTAGAGAAAGGAAAACTCTCTATGCAAAAGCGTACCGTTACGCTAAACGCGGAAGGCAAGGAGTGGACGTATAACGACGAAGAGTTCTATTTCCACGGTCATAGCGTAGAGAATATTGTGGCTAGTCACGAGAGTAAAGTCGTCTCAGACACTAAAATTAAGACGGTAGGCGAGATAGCGAATACGCTCGTAGTTGAGATTTACGACGGAACGACGCCCGTAACTGAAAACTACGATATACTCGTTGGCGATAAAGGAACGCTTAAGGTTAACAAAAGAAAAGTAACCTTTAGCGGTAATTCGCTCGAGAAAGTTTACGACGGAACTCCGCTAATTGCGACAGAAAGCGATTATACGGTAAGCGAGCATACCGAGGACACGGGACTAGTGGACGGACACGAAGTAACCTCGATTTCGGTAGTGGGAAGTCAAACTGACGCTACTTGGAAGGGGGTAGAAAAGGGAGTAATAGTCCTTTCTTCTGCGATTATAGAAGATGCAAGCATAACTGAAAACTACGATATCGTTTATGAGAACGGCTCGATTACGGTTAATCCGAGAAAACTTACTTTCACGGTGGCAAACGAAACCTTTACTTATTCCGCTCAAGAATTTAGTTACAGCGAATATACGCTTGGCGGAGAGGACGGACTTGCGCCTAACCAAGAGATTGATATTACGCACGAAAGAATAGTAAGATATTTTATTGATACTGAAAGCAACAATCAAAACGAAGTTGAGTGGGAAATTAGGATTGTAGGCGAGCCCTCTTCTGCCGTAAAATATAATTACGATATCGTAGAGACGATAGGAACGATTGAAATACTAAAACGCTCCGTTTCTCTTGAAATGGCGTCGGACGAGTGGATTTACGACGGAACGGACCACGCTAACGTCGGTTACACTATCATTGATGGAAGTTTTGCAGGCGTTGACGAAGACGGTTTTGCTTACGAAACGACGATTATTAGAAATTTCGGCGTTGTTCAAAACGAGATTAAACAAGGATATACGATTACCGACGAGTTTGACGAAGACGTAACTAATTGTTATACGCTAACGATTACCCCCGGTTCTTTATCCGTACTTAAACGCGCGCTTGAGATTACGGCAAACGACTTTACGAAAGAGTACGACGGAGAGGCGTTAACGGGCGCTATTGCCGGCTATACGCTTTCGCCTGCGAGCGAGACTACGGGAAAAGTATCGTGGCATACGATAGAAGTAACCTTTACGCCGTCGAGTACGATTACCTACTACGGCGAAACGGGCTTTGTAAAGAGCGAAATAGCGGAGAACGGAGTGGTTATTCGCGACGAGAACGACGAGCCCGTAACGGAAAACTACGAAATAACGAGAGTATCGGGAACGCTTTACATAACTAAGAAAGCGGTTAATATTACGCCCAAGGGTAAAGAGTTCGTTTACAACGGTAAAGAGCATTATAACCACGCTTACGACGACTACGGCGGGCTAGTTAAGCAAGATAAAATCGTAGTTACTGAAAGCACCGTCCTTACGGATAACGGTAGCGAGATTAACGAGTTTAGAGACTATACCGTTCAAACGGGTAGTGGCAAAGAAATTACGAGCAGTTACGCAGTAACTTTTGACGAGAGCGAGTATATTACGGTAACGCCAAGGCGTATCGTTTTGACTGCAGATAGTAGCGAGTGGATTTACGATAGCCAGTATTTTACGTGCAATACCGCAACGTCTACGCTTTACGAGAACTACAACGACGGTGTGGGAGCGCTCGTTACGGGGCATAAAGTAACGCTTTCTACCACTGCTGAAAGTACGATAAAGTACGTCGGCTCGGTGGTAAACGAAATAGACCAAAGCACGGTAAAAATTCTTGACGATTTCGACAAGGATATGCTTGCGTTTGGCAATTACGAGGTTGTAGCGTACTATAATGGAACGCTTAGAGTAAAGCCTCGCTCGATAACGCTAAAGGCGAAAGACCTAGAAAAAGTTTACGACGGCACGCCCCTTGTAAACGATTTAGGAGTTAGCGGATACGAGGTAACGGGGGGCAGTATTCCCCTAGGCGACGAGATAACGGCAATTTCTTATACGGGCTCGAGAAAGAACGTCAAGACGCTCGGAGATAGCGATTATAACTATATCGACGCAAGCACGATTGATATTCGTCATAAGGGCGGTAGCGAAACG
Source organism: Pumilibacteraceae bacterium (assembly GCA_045654245.1). Classification (GTDB taxonomy): domain Bacteria; phylum Bacillota; class Clostridia; order Christensenellales; family Pumilibacteraceae; genus UBA10677. Next base: position 8,123 of record JAZOMX010000032.1, read on the forward strand.
AACTTAGTATATAACTACGAAATTACCGTCGTTAGAGGTACGCTTAATATAATCTCAAGAGAAGTCAAGATTGATACCGAAAGCCATACCTTTATGTATAACGGCAAGGAACAGTCGTGGCAAAAATATACGGTAGAGTCTCAAAACGGCGACCGTGGACTTATGTCTTTCCACACGACGGCAGTAAAAACTTTTTCCACCGTTAAGGAAGTAAACATTTCCATTTCCGACGACGGAAAGATTTTTGGAGAGGGTGATGGTAACTATATTCGACTTGATTTCTACGACGAGAATTCGCAGTTAATCGACGAATATAACTATCAGCAAAGTAACGGCGAAATCGGACGGTTGATAGTAACTCCGTACATAATCCGCGTGGTAACGCAAGGCAAAACGGTAATTTACGACGGCGAGAGCCACTCTCCCGATACGTATATCGTAACGGCGGGAATTTCGCTTGGCGAAGACGGATTTGATACTTCGTCAGAGCAAGCCGTTGCTCTTACTGACGGACGCGGAAGTATTCCGACGACGGGACATAATATATTCATAACAAGGTACGGATTCTCGGACGTAGGCGAGTACGACGCAACGGTTGAAATTGAAATTACTAACGCCGAAAAAGAGGACGTGATTAGAAACTACCATATTATTAGAGAACACGGCAAGATTATTATTAAGCCTAGAGTAATAGTTCTTATTGCTGAGTCTGACCAAACGGTAATTTATAACGGCGAATTGCAAAGCAAACCGGATACTATTATCGTTGAAGATGATATTGATAATCCCGACGACGGATTAGTGTTCGGTCATTATATCGAAACTTACGGATGGACGGAGCAAAAGGATGCAACCGACGGCGTAGTAAATAGATATACTACGATTAAAATAATGGCGGGAACGAAGGACGTAACTAAGCAGTACGAATTCGTTGACCCGGAGTGGAACGACTTAATCGTAGAAAGAAGAGAGATTACCGTTACCGCCGATAGCAAAATATGGATTTACGACGGACAAAAGCACACTTTGCCCACCTTTACGAGCGAGGCTCTTTCCGCCGATAGAGGACTAATTAACGGACATAAAGTAACGGCAACGGTAACTGGTGAAGTTAAGAACGTAGCCGACGGTATAGTAGCGAACGTGATTAGCAATATCCAAATTATTAGCACGCGCGACGGCGACGTAACGCTTAACTATAATATCGCTTACGTTGACGGAACGCTCGAAGTAGTTGCTAGACCGATTACGATTACGGCGAACACTGCCGAGTGGACGTACGACGGAAAAGAACATACCGACGACGGATATTTGCTTGGCGAATTAGCCGAAAATAGCGGACTTATTAGCGGACACGAAATTGTTGCGATTGAAGTTGTTGGCGCAATTACCAACGTTGGCGAGACAACGAACACGATTGACCCCGAAACGGTAGTAATTTACGTTGGAGAAGAGGACGTAACGGGCAATTACGATATTACGACGATTGCGGGAACGCTTACGGTAAATAAGAGAGTAATCCACGTTCAAACTGGTGACCTAACCGTAATGTATAACGGAGAGGAATACTCCTATATTGACGCTGAAATCGAGGGAACGGAAGAAAAAGTATTAGTGTACGGCTTTGACGAGAACGGCGATATCGTTTACGGCGAGGGCGTAGATACCGGTGTAGTAGAGAGCGAGACTTACGACGTTTCCGATTATATTTCTTACGATAAAGTAAATTACGACTTTGAAACTGAAACGGTAGGAAGTTACGAAACTGCCGTTACTTTAGTCGTGCTTAAAGAAGGCGGAGCAAACTCTACCGACAACTACGAAGTGGTAAACCATTTCGGCTCTATTACGATTACTCGTAGAACGATAGTAATCGAGTCTCAAGGCACGAGCAAGGAGTATGACGGCATACCTCTCGAAAACGGAGATATGCAACCTAGCGTTTACGTTATAGGCGAGGCGGAGGGCGAACCTATTCCTACTTGCGACGAGCCAGATTATAGGTGGGGTACGTACGTTCTTTTTGCGGGAAGTGAAGATAACCTTTTTACCGTAACGATTAACAGAAAGAATGCGCCACCTATGGAAAACGACGTAAGTTACTGCTACGATATTGAAAAGGTTTTCGGCACGCTTACCGTAACTAAGAGAGCGATTACGATTAAAACGCTTAGTAAGACTTGGCTATACAACGGAAGAGATAATTCGCTCCCGAACGCTAGAATAGAAAACGGAAAAGGACTCGGCTTTGGCGACAGATTTGTGCCGATTGAAGAAACGATAGTCAAAGTAAAAGAGCCGGGAAAGAAAGTAAATAGCGTAAGATTTACGATAGGTAAAACGCAAGATAGAGACGCAACGGATAGTTACGATATCACTTACGAAGAGGACGGATATATCGAGGTTATTAAGCGAGCAATTACCGTTACGCCTAAATCCAAGGTGTGGGCGTTCGACGCGTTAGAGCATACGTCTAGCGAACTTACAATCGAACTCGTTGCGCCCTCGGACGAAAATATCGATACTACTGGGGATAACGCAATCGTGCCTACTCATACCTACGAGGTGGTAATGACGGAAAACAGTCGTATTACCTATCCGGGAGAAACTCCAAACGAAATCGAATCGTTTAGAATATTCTACACGACTACGGTAAACGGAGTTGCAACCGAAACGGACGTAACGGAGCATTACGATATTACGATTAACGACGAGGATAGCAAACTTGAGGTTATAAGACGCGCGATAACGGTTACGCTAGTAAATAAAGATAAACCTTACGACGGCACGCCTCTTACAAGCACGGAACATAAAGTTACCAATACGGATTCTACTGAAAAGTTATATACGGGTATAGAGTCTACTAACCATAGAGTTGAACTTTCCGCAACGGGAAGTATAACCGAAGTAGGAAGTGTTGAAAATTTAATAGACGAAATAGCAATAGTTTGCGACTTTATTGTTGACGGCGAAACGGTAACGGTAGACGTAACGGAGTACTACGATATAACGACGGTAGGTGGCAACCTTTCCGTATATCAAAACTTTATTTCCTTTACGTCGAACGGAAACTCTAAATATTACGACGGCACGGCGCTTGAAATCCCCGACAATATTAACGCTGACCTTACGGGCGATTATACGCTAGATTATAGCAAGGTAATTGAAAACGGACACACTCTCGAACTTATTTCCGTTACGATTACCCCCGAGGCTAGCGTGATTATCGAGCCTACCGAAGATATGGACGGCGAATGCTGGTACAACACTATTACCGCTGACTTCAAGATTTGGGACGGGAACGGCAACGACGTAACGGCTCAATATACTCCGCTGTATAAATATGGGGAACTAAAGATTTTCCGCCGTAGGATTTCGGCAAGAGCGGAGGAAAATATAAGCAAGGTTTACGACGGAATTGAGTATAAGCCTCAAAACTATACCGTTTCCTCTAAAATGGAAGGCGTGACAGGTGACGACTGGCTATTGCCCTCGCATAGAAACGAGTCTTACTGCGCAATCGAGGAAGGCAAAACTCCGTTTATTAACGTGGGCTCTGCTAAAAACAACTTTATCCTTAAAATCGTTGATAGTGAAACGGGCGACGACGTAACGAAGTATTACTACAATATATTAGAGGATAATTCGTACGCTACAGTAAGTATTACTCCTAGAACTGCGTACTTGCATACAGATAGTTACGGTTGGGACTATGACAAGTTTTCAGGGCATAATTATGACGTGCGTTATTTCGATAAACAATGGCATAGCGCACCTTACGGTTCTATCACGGGTTTAGCAAGCGGAGATTACTTCGATATAGATTCGGCAATATTCCCTGAATATTACTGGCCCGGTCATTACAACAATATGCCCACCAACGTGATTATTCTTGACGGAAACGGCAACGACGTAACGAGCAACTATAATATCCTCACTAAAGAGACTGTTTTTGTTCCCGACCAAGACCGTGGACATTATGAAACAAGGGACTATATCGGCAAAATCAATATATTACCTATTTCCGTTTATATAACGGTTCCCGACAAAGATAAAAATTACGACGGAAGACCGTTGTACCCAAACGTAGAATATAGTATTAGTATGGACTTCAGTTTTGAATCGCTTGGGAATGGCTATACTATCGAAATAGACGGAGAGCAAACGGAAATCGGCTCTAGCAATACGATAACCACTTTCAAAGTTTTTGATATAGAAACTGACGAAGATATGACTGCTGGATACGATATCGTTATTACCGAGGGAACGCTTACCGTAAAAGGCGGAGGCGGACTTGATATGTCGGGCGGAATGCAACACGATAGAGACGATAATTCGTTTGAAAATGATGGAGAGCCTACCGTAATGTATAAACTTTCTTCTGACAAGGACGGAAGAGTGTACCTAAGGCTTATGAATTTCGGCAACTATATTTTGGGCGAGAACGGACAAATGAAGTGGGCAGAGGCGGTAGCGTACGAAACGAATATCGGTAACCCCTTGCATCTAACTTCAATTTCCTTGCCTCAAAACGAGATTGCAAACTTAACGCTTACAAAATCGAATATGGCGTTACCGTATCTAATGGCTCAATATAACGCGGACTACGACATAACCGACTTTAGCGACGTTGCCGTGTATAGCGATTATTATGAGTGGCCGACAAACGACGAGACGATATTTAAGTACGAAACGGATATGAGAGCGATACTATACGAATATTCGAGTGGCGACGCTTATAAAGTTCCCGAAGAATATAAGAACGCTGAGTTGATTTATCGCAATTTCGTTTATGAGAACTATACTTTCGTTGACGCCGATACTAAAGAGGCGTTAGAATTAGTGATAACGAAAAACCGACTTGATAAGAATTCGCCCACGCTAATCGACGACGTTAAAGAGTTCGTAAGCGACTTTAGACCGTACAATATGAATTTTACTTACGGCGCTAACCCCGTTGTCGAGTTCTTTATCGACGATACGGCGCAATCTGTTCGTAACGGAGCAGTATGTCAGCATTACGCTTCGAGCGCAACTATGCTTTACCGTACGCTTGGAGTTCCTGCTCGTATCGTTTACGGTTTCGTTGCGACGGCAAAGGCGGGAGAGACGGTAAGCGTTATGGATAACCAGTACCACGCTTGGACGGAAGTTTATGTGGACGGACTTGGTTGGGTGACGGTGGAAGTAACGGGAGCGGGATTCTCCGACGGCAGTGGAAACGGTAACGGTGGCACAACGCCCGGGGGTAAGAACAAAGGTTTACCTATTGATATTAAGCCTGTGGATATTCTTGCCGAGTACGACGAAAATAATCCGTTCGTTTATGCGGAGAGCGTAATTGAGTACCAAAAGAAGGAAAACCCCGTAAATCTGCTACAAAACCTAGTCACAGAAGGATATACTTACGAGGTAAACGTAACTGGCTCGGCTATGGGTGAAAAGAACAAGGTAGTCGTGTCTAAGAGTAAGATAACTTCGTTTAAGTTGTTCGACCCGCAAGGCGCTCTAGTTTACGACTCTAGCAATCCTAAGGGTAGCAAGTTCACGTTCGTACTGCACGAAGGCGATATTAGGGTAACGCCCCCTATCATAACGCTATACGCAGGCGGAAAGAACGTAAGTTACGTGCCTAACGCAGTGCAAACGGTTAATAAGTTTATACAAAAGAGCGTTCCGTCTGGAATGGCGGTCGTTATTAGCAATAATTTCAGACTTATTATGGAAAAGCCAGGAAAGTTTACTGACGATAGTATCAATAGCGTAAGTGATGAATACAAAAAAGCGGGTATGGATTCTAGCCTTATTACGGTAACGAAAGGCGGCGTGAAACTTACTGAAAACGTCGATTATTATATCCACTACGACGTTGATTTCGTAATAAAGAAAGTTTACCTTAAAGGCGTTCACACCGAGACGAAAGAGGTTACTTATTACGACGGTATGCCTCCGCTTAAGAATGAAGTAATCGAGGCGCGCGAAGGCTTGTTCGACGGCTATAAACTAACGGCTGACTTTACGGCAACGCCTCCCACGATACCGTCGACGGTAGATAATACGGTAGAAAACGTTAGAGTTCTCGATAGAAACGGTAACGACGTAACCGAATATTTCTATATCGACGAAATCGAAATAGGAAAACTAATCGTACGGTAAATAATGAGAAAAAGAGAAACTATGTTTCTCTTTTTTTCGTTAAAAGGATTGCAATATCTTTTAAGAGGTGGTATAATTTTGGTTATGAAAAATAGTAATTATCAAGGCTCAATAGAAAGCCTTTTAGAAAAATTATGCTCTATTCCAGCCCCGTCTAAAAAAGAGGAAAACCGTGCTTTGTTTTGCAAAGATTTTCTCGATAAAGTAGGCGCGAAAGGAGTTTATATCGATAGTGAAAACGACGTGATTTATCCCGTTAAAGTGGATAGCGAAACAACGCTTTTTATTGCGCATCTCGACACCGTATTTTCGTTTACAGAGCCTCCCGTTTTTGTTAAGGACGACGAATATTTATATTGCCCGGGCGTGGGCGACGATACCTCGGGCGTGGCAATTCTTCTTACCGTAGCAAAAGAAATCGCCGAGAGAAAACTAGAGCCTAAAAAAGGCGTGATTATTGCGCTAACAACGGGGGAAGAGGGGCTTGGAAACCTTAAAGGCATTAAGGAAATAATGCGTTCTTACGCTGGGAAAATAAAGCGAGTTTATGCTTTTGACGGTCATTACGACGAGGTGGTTAATAAATGCGTAGGCTCTCGTCGTTACGAAATATCGGTTACGACGGAGGGCGGACACTCTTTTCTAGACTTTGGTAATCGCTCTGCAATATCGGTGCTAGCGAGCCTAATAGGTAAAATAGAGAGCATACCGCTACCTAAAAAAGAGGGAACGAAGACTACTTTTAACGTAGGTGTAATCGAGGGCGGAACTTCGGTTAATACGATAGCCGAAAGCGCAAAAATGCTTTACGAGTACCGTTCGGACGACGAAGAGTGCCTTGCGTATATGGAACGGAAATTCCGTGAGATTATGCTTAAAGAAACGGCAAAACAATACTGTGGACTGGACGTGAAGGTTATAGGCGAGCGCCCGTGTAGTGGAGCGGTTGACGAGAGCGTTTTAGCGGAAATGACCAAAAAAGCGGTGGAAATTTCTAAGAGGCACTCATCTCTTAATTGCATCGTTAAATCGGGCTCGACCGACTGTAATATACCTATGGCGCTTGGCGTTCCCGCTGTTTGCGTTGGTTCTTATTACGGCGAAGGACAACATACGCTAGGCGAAAAGATTTTACGCTCGAGCGTTAATATCGGCTACGAGATTGCTCGCGAACTTATTTTAGACGAGTTTGAGGAATAAATTATGTGCACGATTGCAGGTTATATAGGAACTAAAAAAGCCTCTACGATTTTGATTGAAATGCTCAAAAAACAAGAGGGTTTTGATTCGGGATTTTATACGGGCATAGCAACCGTTTGCGACGGTAAAATTTATTACGCGAAACTAACGGGCGACCTTGAGCGCCTTGAAACGCTTAAAAAAGTATCCGAGTTTCCGGGCACGATAGGATTTATTCACAGCAGAACGAAGTCTGGCGGTGGCGACGAGTATGCGCACCCGTTCGTAGGGCTCAACCGTGACGGCGAGGCAGAACTTGCGTTTATAGCGAACGGAACTGCGGGAATTTTCTCGGGCGATAGCGAGAAAAAAGGAAAAATTGCCGACCAACTAATAGAGCAAGGCTATATTTTGCGCTCTAAAGCCGAACTTGAAAGCGGAAAATACCCTCGTCTTGCCGACGGAAGTATGGTGCACGAGAGCGATATAAAGGCTCAACTTACTTATAGAACGATTTTGTCTGGACAAACGCCTTACGACGCGCTTGCCTCGGCGAGTAAAGAGTGTCGAGTTGAAGACGTGGGGTTACTGTTATCGCTTACCGACGAGAGTAAAATTTTCTACGCTCGTAATAACTTTCCTATGTTCATAGGGAAGAGTAAGCACGGAAGTTACCTAGCAAGCACGCCGATAGCGTTTCCTAGCGACGCAGGAGAGCCGATATTACTGCCGGAGTCGTCTTGCGGTTGGGTAAGTAAGGACGAGGTTTTTACTAAGACATTTACGCCACTTGCCTCGATTGCGCCTATAACGGAAGAGATTAAAAATGAGGCGAGAGCAAAAATAATTGAAATGCTCGAAGAAGGAGAAAAGACTTATTCGCAACTTAGAAGAGCGTTATTATATCTTTTTAGTGGCTACGAAATGAACCAATGCGCGCCCGTAGTTTACGGTGAACTTTACAATCTTTATCGCGACGGACTTATCGAATTTACTGAGGTTAGAGTGGACGGCGTAAACGAGGGAACGACAGCGCCCTTATATTATATAAGAAAAAAGGAGAAAAACGTTAATGCTTAAGAGAGAAATGTTTAGCGCAAACGACGGATACGTTCTAAACCGCATACCTGGTATGATAGTTACTAATAAAGGAACGATAATCGTTTATAACGAGGCGAGACGCGCAGAGAGTGACTGGGGAAGCATTGATATATATATGCTCCGTTCTGAAGACTGTGGACTTTCTTTTGGCGACAAAATTATTCTAGCGGAGACGGATGAGAAGTCTTCTACGAAGAATAACCCCGTAATGGTGCAAGATAACACGGGCGTAATTCACTATGCCTAGACGAAGAAAACGGCAGTAGATAATGAAAGAGGATTTATATACGTAGTTTGGGAGCGTAACTTGGGCGAGGAAACGATTTTTGTTCGCCTAAATGCGTGCGAAATATTGTAACTAGCTGTTTTGTCAAGTAAATTTATTCAAAAAGTAGAAAAATAGCGAAAAAAAGTAAAAAACAAGGTAAAATAAGGTTACCAGAACACTTTTAAAAGGGTTATGGTATCCTTATTTGTAGAAAAAAGCGCATAGCAAAATAGACTTGCGATATTGCAAGTCCAAAAAATTTCAGTTATAATTAAGCCGTAAGACGAGATAATTGACTTCTAAATAATTCTTCGCTAGTTGAATATGAGAAAATCGAACGAGGATAATCATTTATCCACTTTTCCACGAACGCAACGTCTGGTTCTTTATAAGTAGCAAGATTAGTACCTTTAGGAATAAGTTTACGAATTTCTCGATTAAGACGTTCGTTCGTACCACGTTCGGAAGAGCAGTACGGGTGGCAATAATAAACCTTGGTCCGTTCGCCGGGAAAAAGTTTAGAATGTTCAATCCCTTTATAATCAGAAAATTCCGCACCGTTATCAACGGTAATAGTTTTGAAAACTTTAGGAAACAATTTCCCATAACGTCGTTCTAACAAGTCAATACAAGAAACGACGTTGTTTGCCTTTTGGCTATCCATTTTGAATATT
>JAZOMX010000033.1:0-23791 GCA_045654245.1 Pumilibacteraceae bacterium
TCACCGTCAAGTTACCGCATACACGGGCGAAGTTTTACCCGCTGCTTGCTTTAACACCAACTCTTTCAGAGACTACTTTATGCGCCTTTGCGTAAAACTCGCTAGAGAAACCGAAGTTGACGGATTCTTCTGGGACGAGCCCCACTACGCTATGCCTAAGTCCTATGCATCTATTACCGGTGGTAGTGGAGACGATTGGGCTTGCCGTTGTCCTGAGTGCATGGCAAAGTTTAAGGCTTACTACGGCTATGAGATGCCCAAAGTAATGAACGACGACGTAAAGCAGTTCAGATGGAGAGAGGCTCTCGTAATTTTGACCGAGACCAGTAAGAAACTTAAGGAAATCAATCCTAACCTCGAAATCACTTGTTGCGTACACGCTACGCTTAACACCTACTACGTAACCGAACTTCGTGGCTACGATAACTGGGATATGGTAGCGTCTTGCCCCTACTTCGACGTATTCTCTACGACGATTATCAACTGGGAACTCCCCGAGGCGTTCTTCCGCGATATCACCGAGAGAACCGTTGCTATGGCTAAGAAGTACGGTAAAGAGAGTGAGAGATGGCTTATGGGCTACAACAAGCGCCCGGCTGACTTTAAGCAGGTTGATAAAGTCGTTGACCTTTACGAGGGTCTTGGCGTAGATAGACTTGCAACTTGGACTTATCGTGGTGGATACGGCACCGTAGTTGCTGCTCCCAACGCTCTTGAACTTTGGGACGTAATCGGCGCTAACTACAACAGAGTACTTAAAAAATAACGCATAAAAGGATTTTTCAAAAATGATTAGATGTAACAGTATTAAAGAGGGCGTTGCTTCCTATCTTAAAAAAAGATATTACGACGTACCTGAATACGATATTATCCCTAGAGGCGACGGCTATTGCGAGACGATAGTCCTCTCTGACGGCAAGAAAGTCCCGTTTCTATGGTGGAGACATCACTCTAAGATTAGAGCAATCCACGGCTATGCGAATAACGACGTAAAGTCCGTTTGTTGCGTAAACGTATATTCGTTTGCAAGCGTAGACGATACTCTTCGTCAGCATATCTATCGTGAGATTGATACCGCTGAGTTTATCTTATGCTCTAAAACGAAGAAAGTTACCGCATTTATCACGGGTGACGCTTGTAACTTAATTGCGGTTATGGAGAGCGGAGCGGTTGCAAACCTTGAACTAGGCGCAACGACGGCTAGTGGTACCGAAATTCAGTGCCAGCACCGTCTAATTACCACTCACGGTATGGCTAACGACAGAGTAGTTGACACTATGACCGTTCAGCCAGCAATCAGTCTATTCTCTGATTCGCCTCGTCCTTACACCTATACCGATACGGATAGTTATTTGTACGGACTTTCGCCTGACGACGTTGATAGAGTTTGGTTCTTGTATAATATGTTCAAAGGCGCTGACTCGGCTGACGAGTATATCACTGACGGAAAGCACCTTGAGGCAGTAGTTGACGCCGTTTATAAATCGGCAGAAGTGTGCGCAACTTGCGAAGTGGAGGAGAAATAATATGATTAAACCTATTAAGATTGCTATTCTTTCTTGTAACCACGGCCACGCAAAAGCGTACTACGGCCTTATGGACGACCCTCTATACGAACTCGTTGCGGTATCGGTAGAGCCTGGTTATAAAGATAAAACCTATATGGAAAGACTTCCAGGTATTCCCAAATATGATAGTGACGAAGAACTTTACGCTAATCACCCCGACATTGAGGCGGTAGTAGTGGGTAGTGCGAACAGAAAACACTTCGAACAAGTTAAGGTTGCTTGCGAAAAGGGACTTCACATTATGTCTATGAAAGTTCCTACCTTCGACCTTGAAGAATACCGTCAAATGAAGGAACTCACTCAAAAAGCAGGCGTAGTATTCAAGGTAGAACTTGAAATGCGTCACCACGCCGAGATTTTCAGAGTTAAAGAACTTATCGAACAAGGCGCAATCGGAGAGCCTCTCTCTATTACTATGCTTAACTACTCGCACAACCCCGTTTGGTGGAGACCTTGGCAGGCTTCCCCCGAAGAGAGTTGGGGTAAACGCGTTCGCTTGCGTCCCGGCGAGGATAGATTTAGAGGTGGCGCTCTTGCTGACCACCCCCACGTGTTCGACGCAATCCGTCTAGTAACGGGTAGTTCGTACGACACCGTATTCGCTGAGGTTGCTCCTAATATGCGTGATATCGAGACGGAGGACCTTATCCACGTTATCGGTAAACTCAAAAACGGTATGACTTACTCGATTGACCCGTCTTACGCTAACAACGAGTACAAAGTAGTTCGTATGTACGACTGGGAGAAATATCCCCGTTGCGTAGAAGTTACTATGAACGTAGTTGGAACGAAGGGTACGATTTTGGCCGACGTTTACGGCAGAGCGTACTATTTCCAAGGCGGTGGCCACGGCGATTACCTCGTTCACGGTACTGGTCATCCGGGCGGATGGAACAGACAAATGGATGAGTTCTATCATTGTGTTCGTGACGGAGAAAAGCCTGAGGTTGGTCTTATTGAGCACGAAGAAACGATTAGAGCGATGAACGCTGCATACGATTCGATTACTACTGGAAAAGTAATCAAAATGTAAGCAAAACCAAAACGATTATTAGCCTTTCGGAGTAATACCGAGAGGCTAATTTTTTATTTTTCGGCGTTGTTTTTCTTATATGCTCTCAAAAAACGGCTAGGTTATGTCGAGAAAAGTCTTTTCGCGTAATTTTGAGGCATTTTTGACGGCTAAAACGGCATAGTATAAAAATAAGGGGAGAAAAAAATCGTATAAATTATGCAAAATACTTTATTTTTTTTGATTATTATGGTATAATCTATATAAGCAAATTATAAAGGAGATTGTTATGCCCACAAAGGTAGATAACGCTTACGAGAGTAGTGAAATACAAGTCCTAGAAGGACTAGAACCGGTTAGAAAAAGACCGGGTATGTATATCGGTTCTACCGACGAGAGAGGACTTCACCACCTTATCGTCGAAATCGTTGACAACAGCGTTGACGAGGCGCTTGCAGGCTATTGCGACACCATCACCGTAGAGATTACGAAAGAAGGAGCAGTTGCTATTACCGACAACGGAAGAGGAATTCCTATTGATATTCACCCCACGGAGAAAGTATCTGCCGTGCAAGTAGTTTTGACCAAACTACACGCAGGTGGAAAATTCGGCGGTGGCGGATATAAGGTTTCGGGCGGACTGCACGGCGTTGGACTTTCGGTAGTTAACGCTCTTTCAGAGTGGCTAGAAGTTGAGGTTAGAAAGAACGGCAAGATTCATCGTCAGCGTTATATGCGTGGCGTACCTATGCGCGAACTAGCGGTAGTAGGCGACACCACCGAGACGGGAACGAAAGTTACCTTCTACCCCGACGACGAGATTTTCGAGACGATAGAGTTTTCTTACGATACGATAAGAACTCGTCTTCGCGAAGTTGCGTACCTAAATAAGGGCATTTGTATTAACCTAATCGATAATCGCCCCGAAAAGGAGAGAAACGAGACTTTTAAGTACGACGGTGGAATTTTGGACTTCGTAGATTACCTAAACAGAGCAAAGACTACGATTTTCCCTGCGTCTTTGTATATCGAGCAAGAAGTAAAGAGCAACTACGTCGAAATCGCTATTCAGTACAACGACTCGTATAACGAGACTATGTATTCTTATGCGAACAATATTAACACCGAAGAGGGTGGAACGCACCTCGTTGGTTTTAAGAACGCGTTAACGAGAGTTCTTAACGACTACGCTCATAAAGAAAGACTAGTTAAGGACGACTTTAAACTCACGGGCGAAGACGTAAGAGAAGGTCTTACGGCGATTATTTCAGTTAAACTAGAAGAGCCTCAATTCGAAGGACAAACCAAGACTAAACTTGGTAACTCGGAAATGAGAGGAATAGTGGAGAAAGTTCTAATTGAAGGACTTGGCACTTACCTTGAAGAAAATCCGAGAGAGGCTAAAGAACTCATTATGAAGACGGTAACGGCGCAAAAGGCGAGGGATGCTGCGCGCGCCGCTAGAGAATCGACGAGAAGAAAGGGCGCTCTCGAATCGACGACGCTCCCCGGTAAACTTTCCGATTGTACGGATAGAGACGCTAGCCATTGTGAAATCTACCTCGTAGAGGGAGACTCCGCAGGCGGAACGGCAAAATCTGGAAGAGACCGTCGTTTCCAAGCAATCCTACCTTTGCGTGGAAAAATTCTAAACGTTGAAAAAGCCCGTCTTACGCGCGTTATGGAGAATGCCGAGATTAGAGCGATGATAACCGCTTTCGGTTGCGGAATAGGCGAAGAATTCGACGAGAAGAAACTTCGTTACGACAAGATTATTTGTATGACTGATGCCGACGTGGACGGCTCGCATATTAGAATTTTGCTACTTACCTTCTTCTTCCGTTTTATGCGTCCGCTAATCGAACTTGGACACGTTTATATCGCTCAACCGCCTCTATATAAGTTGACGAAAGGCAAACAAGTAGAGTATTGCTATACCGACGAAGAACTTAAAGAGGGTATAGAAAGACTAGGAAAACCCGACGTACAGCGTTATAAAGGTCTAGGCGAAATGAACGCTAACCAACTTTGGGAGACGACTATGGACCCGCAAAGTAGAGTATTATTGCAAGTAACTATGCAAGACGCTGCGGAGGCTGACCAACTCTTTACGGTGCTTATGGGTGAAGTACCCGAACTTCGTAGGCAGTTTATCGAAGAAAACGCAACGCTCGTAAAAGAACTTGATATCTAATAAGAGGATAGAGTTATGGCGGAAAAAAACGACAATATAAAAGAAATAATAGATAAATCGAAAATCGTCAAAGTCGAGGTTAACGACGAGATTAAAAAATCGTTTATAGCATACGCTATGGCGGTTAACGTGTCTCGTGCAATTCCCGACGTAAGAGACGGTCTAAAACCCGTTCAGAGAAGAATTTTGTATTCTATGAGCGAACTAAACCTATGGAACAATCAGCCCACTCGTAAGTGCGCGCGTATCGTCGGTGACTGTATGGGTAAGTACCACCCCCACGGCGATAGTTCCGTTTATTTAGCGTTAGTTCGTCTTGCGCAAGACTTCTCAATTCGTTGCCCCCTAGTAGAGGGACAGGGTAACTTCGGTTCTGTGGACGGAGACCCACCGGCAGCACAGCGTTATACCGAGGCAAGACTAACCAAAATCGCGTCTGAAATGTTACGCGACCTTGATAAAGAAACGATTGACTGGTATCCTAACTTTGACGATACGCTTTCTCAACCCACCGTACTCCCCGCGCGTTTTCCCAACCTTTTGGTAAACGGAAGTGACGGTATTGCGGTAGGTATGGCTACGAATATTCCTCCCCACAACCTTGGAGAGGTAATTTCGGCTACGATAGCGCTTATCGACAATCCCGATATTACCGTTGACGAACTTATGGATTACGTTCCTGCGCCCGACTACCCGACTGGTGGTAGAATTATGGGCAGAATGCGTATTCGCCAAGCGTATAAGACGGGTAAAGGCGGTATCGTAGTAAGAGCGAAAACGGAGATTGAAGAGGCTGAAAACGGCAAGCACCGTATCGTAGTAACCGAACTCCCGTATCAAGTAAACAAGTCCGAACTCATTAAGACTATGGCCGAACTAGTTAAGGACAAGAAAGTCGAGGGTATTTCGGATATTAGAGAAGAGTCGGACAAGGACGGTATGAGAATCGTAATCGACGTAAAGCGCGACGCTCAACCCCAAGTAGTGCTAAATATGTTATTTAAGCACACCGATTTGCAAGTTTCGGGCGGTATTATATTCCTAGCGCTCGTTGACGGCGAACCCAAAATTTTGAATCTTAAAGATATGCTCTATCACTATCTAGAGCATCAAAAGGACGTAATCGTAAGAAGAACGAAGTTCGACTTAGGCAAGGCGGAAGAACGCGAGCATATTCTAAAAGGTTTGCTTATTGCTCTTACCAACATTGACGAAGTTATCGAGATTATCAAGAAAAGTAAGGATAAATACGAGGCGTCTGCTAACCTAATCGAGGCTTTCGTGCTTACCGAAAAGCAGGCTGGCGCAATCCTAGAGATGAGACTCCAACGCCTTACCGGTTTAGAGGTAGAGGGAATTAAGAACGAACTTGCTGAAATCGAGGCTAAAATCGCTGATTACCGTGATATCTTGGCTAAACCCGAAAGAGTTATGGAGATTATCAAGACGGAGATTACCGAGATTAAGGACAAGTACGACACGCCGAGAAGAAGTGAACTTTGCGTAGATTACGACGAGATTGATATCGGCGACCTAATCGACAGAGAAGACGTCGTTATATCTATGACGCACTCGGGCTACGTAAAACGTATGCCCGTTACCGAGTATAAGGCTCAACACCGTGGCGGTATGGGTGTTACGGCGCACAAGACGAAAGACGAAGACTTCGTTGAAAATATGTTCGTAACTTGCACGCACGACGACCTAATGTTCTTCACGAACGCTGGTAGAGCGTACGTAATTAAGGCGTACGAAGTTCCCGAGGCGGAGCGTACGGCAAGAGGCAGAGCAATCGTAAATCTTCTCCAACTTCAACCGGGCGAGCGAGTTAACGCTATTATCCCCGTAAAAGAGAACAGCGGAAGAGAAGGTTACCTAATGCTTGCGACCAAGCAAGGTCTAGTTAAGCGTACTGCGTTTAGTGAGTTTGAGTCGGTAAGAAAAGTAGGTAAGATTGCAATCACGCTCAACGAGGGCGACGAACTCATTTCGGCGCAAATTATCGGCGATAAAGACCAAGTATTGCTTGCAAGTTCTGCAGGAAAGTGCATAAGATTTGACTCGAGTGACGTTCGTCCTACGGGAAGAAATTCTATGGGCGTACGCTCGATTAGAATAAACGAGGACGATTTCGTAGTCGATATGGCGATTATTCGCGAGGGAAGTACGCAAGAAGTGTTCACGATTTCCGAGAACGGTTTTGGAAAGCGTAGCGACCTTGACGATTACCGCGTTCAGTCGAGAGCAGGTAAAGGCTCTATGGCTGGTAAGTTTGATGAAAAGACGGGCAGACTCGTTAACCTCAAACTCATATCTCCCGGCGACGACATTATGCTTATTGCCGACAACGGAATTATTATTAGAATTAAGTCCGAGGAAATTTCCAAGATTTCTCGTAACACAAAGGGCGTGCGCATTATGCGTATGAAAGGCGAGGGTAGCGTAGTTTGCGTTGCCGTTGCGCCTCCCGAGCCCGTAGAAAGCGAGGAAACGGCAGTAGCGCAAGAAGTAATGCCTACGGAAGAAAACTAAAAAATAATGGCTCAGTCGAAGAGAAATAAAACTTTGACTCTGACCGAGGAAGAAACGCTTCGATATTTAAGTCGTTGCGTTTCTTCGGCGGTTATAGAGAAAGGAAATATCGTAGGTAAAACGGTGTGGGCGGACTCGTTTGAGGTTGCTCCTCTTTTGCCAACCGAATTCGTTGACCTTATGATAGTTGACCCTCCGTACAATATGAACAAAGCGTTCGGCGTAGAAGGCTTTAAGAAAGTCAGCGACGAAGAATACCGCGTTTTTACTAAAAAATGGATTGAGGCGTTTTTGCCGTCGCTAAAAAAGAACGCTAGCGTTTACGTTTGTTGTGACTGGGAGAGCGGTACGATAATCGCTGAAGAACTTAAGAAATACTTCGTTATTCGCAACCGTATTACTTGGCAAAGGGAAAAGGGAAGAGGGGCGAAATCAAACTGGAAAAACGGTATGGAAGATATTTACTTTTGTACCCTTTCGGACGAGTACGCCTTTAATCTAGACGCCGTAAAACAAAGACGGAAAGTGCTTGCTCCTTACCGTGAGGACGGAAAACCGAAAGACTGGTTTATTCTTGACGGCGAAAAATATCGTGATACTTGCCCGTCGAACTTTTGGGACGATATTACCGTGCCGTACTGGTCAATGAGCGAAAACACTCCTCATCCTACGCAAAAGCCTGAAAAATTGCTTGCTAAACTCATTTTGGCGTCTAGTAACGAAGGCGACCTCGTGTTCGACCCGTTCGGTGGAAGTGGAAGTACCGTCGTTACCGCTAAAAAACTCGGACGAAATTATTTTTCTATCGAGCGTGAGAGTTCTTTTTGCGCTCTAACCGAGAAAAGGCTTTCTCTAGCCGACGAAGATAAGACGATACAAGGTATGATTGACGGTGTATTTTACGCTAGAGGATGCAAGAAATAATCGTTAAAAAAACGAAAATTCGAGCAAATAAAACCTTATATTTATTAAAAATGCGGTTTTTAGTTTGATTTTTCTAAAATTTAATGTTATAATTATAGGGATAAATCGTATAAAACTACATTTGCGGTTTAATAGGAGACCTATTTATGGCAAGAGCAGGAAGAAAACCGAATAATTTTTTCCGTCCCGATTTTCGTGATTATATCCTTATGGAGATGTTCGACGGAAACGTTAAAAGATGCAGACTGACCGAGGGCGACAAACAAAAGTTTGAGGGGCTCAGTTGGAAGTACTTTGACGACCAACCGTTGTTTGAAAACAGGGAAGTCGCAAAGCGTATGGGCGTTGAGTCGCCTTGCACTATGCCTAAAGACGAACTTCTTCGTCATATGATTGCCGAGCGCTGGGGTATGCAGTACCTTGCGAAAAACGGTACGATATTGCGCCCTGTCAATATGGATTTAGTGGACGCAAAAATCGAACTCGAACTGATTTCGGACAACGTGCACGGCGACGTGATTATGGGCGAGCATTTCGAGGGTGTGTTCGACGGCAACGAACTAGGCGGAGTTTTGCGCGTAAATAAGTTTATTAAAAGCACGGGTGACGTTGGCGTTATAAGACGATTAGTGAACTACCACGGCATTGAGGCGGGCGATTATATTACTGGCTGGGCTAGATTCGTTCCTGAACTTAATTTCTTCTGCTTGTTCTGTGTAGAAAGCGTAAACGGTATGCCGGTAGGTTTGCCCTCTGATAAAGTTACTTCGGAGCGCAAGAAAAAGAGAGACGAAGAGTATCGTAAGCTCGTAGAAAAGAGAAAAAATCTTAAGACCGTAGCGCCGTGTGAAATCGTAACTTTGCCAGATGAAGGTAGAGAGATAGCGTTGCTCGTAAACGCATTTACGCCGTTTGCTTTAGGACAAAGCCTAACGATTACGAGCAAGAATAGATTTGCGCTTTTAGATGCGTTCTTTGATTTGTCGGATGCGCTTAACGAGGCGGGCATAGCCGACGAGGTCATTACCGTTTGTTTAGAAGAGAACGTAAAAAGAGAAATCGTTGACGACAGGAAGTTCGTTAAGACTAGTCTCGACGACGACCAAGATAGCCCCGCAATCGTAGAGAGAGTACGCACTTACGCAAAAGGCAGGGCGAAAGACGGCAAAAAGACGATAATACTTCTTAGTTCAATCGAAAAAGTTGGTAGCGATATTTCGGCTAAGAAATTGTTCGATACCGCAAAGCGTTATGAAAACGGAGGTAGCGTAACGGTGGTTGTGTTTGCCGATAGCGATAACAACGGCGGATATTATTACGCAACCCGTCATTTGCCCAACGCCGAACTTAAAATAGTAACCCGTCCTTTCCTAGGCGATTACACGATAAGCGTAGAAGAGTGTTACGCTACGGTGGAGGGAATATTGAGCGGGCGTGATTACGCCGTTAGGGAAAGATTAAAGGAAATGCTCGAGGACGGCGGAGCGGAAAGCGTAACTAAGTTCGTTCGCGAAAGTAAAACTTACGACGGACTCGTAACGAGAATTTTAGACAAGTAAAGAACGGAAATTTCGTTTTAGCGGAAAAATGATAAATTTTTTCGATTGTGATAATATTTTCACTTAAAAAGTAATACGAAAAATACGTTTTTAGTTTATAATAAAGAAAACGCCTTTTGGCGTAATTAGGAGAAAGGTAAACTTATGGGACTTATTTCATTTATAACTGGTAGCGACAACAGAAAGCAAGTAAAGAAACTTGATGCGCTTGCAAGTAAAGTTGACAGACTTGAAGAGGAATATAAGGGTTATACTGACGAGCAGTTAAAGGCAAAGACGGCAGAGTTTAGGGATAGACTTGAAAACAACTTCGAGACGCTCGACGATATTTTACCCGAGGCTTACGCAACGGTAAGAGAGGCGAGTTGGAGAGTTCTCGGTATGCGCCATTTCCACGTTCAAATTATGGGTGGTATTGCGCTCCATCAAGGACGAATTGCCGAGATGCGTACCGGTGAAGGTAAAACGCTCGTAGCAACTTTAGCGTCGTATCTTAACGCTCTTCCCGGTAAAGGCGTTCACGTAGTAACGGTCAACGATTACCTAGCAAAGCGTGACGCGGAGTGGATGGGAAAGGTTCACCGCTTTCTAGGCCTAACGGTAGGCGTAGCCGTAGCAGGTATGCCTAACGACAAAAAGAGAGAGGCGTATAACTGTGATATAACTTATGCAACCAACAACGAATTAGGATTTGATTATCTTCGTGACAATATGGTAATTTACAAGCGTGACAAGGTACAGCGTCCGCTTAATTTCTGTATTATCGACGAGGTTGACTCAATCTTAATCGACGAGGCGAGAACCCCTCTTATCATTTCTGGTAGAGGCGGAAAGAGTAGCGAAATGTACCAAACGGCTAACCGTTTCGCTAAATCGCTTAAGGCTGACGATATCGATATCGACGAAAAGAAAAAGGCGATTACCCTTACCGAGAGCGGTGTCGTAAAGGCAGAGCGTTTCTTTGCTATTGACAACCTCTCCGACGTGGAGAATATGGAACTCAACCATTATATAAACAACGCAATTCGCGCTAATTATATAATGAAATTAGACAAGGACTATATCGTAAACGACAAGCGTGAGGTCGTAATCGTTGACGAGTTTACGGGCCGTCTTATGGACGGACGCCGTTTTAGCGACGGTTTGCATCAAGCAATCGAGGCTAAAGAGAACGTAAGAGTACAAAGCGAAAACAAAACGCTAGCAACGATTACTTTCCAAAACTATTTCCGTCTTTACGATAAGTTAAGCGGTATGACGGGTACGGCAAAGACGGAGGAACAAGAGTTTAGAGGAATTTATAACCTCGACGTAGTAACTATTCCCACTAACTTACCGCCCAAAAGAAAGGACGACGACGACCAAGTTTATTCAACCGTGGCAGGAAAACTCCGCGCGGTAGTTGCTGATATTACCGAGTGCTATCAAAAAGGTCAACCCGTCTTGGTAGGTACTACCACCGTTGAAAAGAGTGAAGAACTTTCTAAAATGCTAAAAAGAACGAAGATACCTCACTTCGTCCTTAACGCAAAGAACCACGAGCGCGAGGCGGAAATCGTAGCGCAAGCAGGTAAACTCCACGCCGTTACGATAGCAACGAATATGGCTGGTCGTGGTACTGATATTATGCTTGGAGGAAACGCTGAGTACTTGGCGAAAAAGAGAATGCGTGATATCGGTATGAGTGAAGAGAGTATATCTTCTGCTACTTCGTATTATAATACCGACGACGAGGCAGTTCTTTCTGCTAGAGCGCAGTTCAAGAAATTTATGGACGAATATAAGGGTGAGATTGCCGAAGAAAAGGAGAAGGTAATCGAGGCTGGTGGACTTCGTATTATCGGTACGGAGCGTCACGAATCCCGTCGTATCGACAACCAGTTGCGTGGTCGTTCTGGTCGTCAGGGCGACGTAGGTTCGTCCGTGTTCTATCTATCTATGGAAGACGAACTCGTTCGTTTGTTCGGTGGAGATAGAATGAAAAGACTTGCCGAAATGTTCCGTATCGACGAGGATACGCCCTTTGCTATGGGATTGCTTACTCGTCAAATTGAGAACGCACAACGCAATATCGAGGGCAGAAACTACACCGCGCGTTTGCAAGTGCTTGAGTACGACAACGTAATGAACGCACAGCGTACGATTATTTACGGCGAGAGAAACAAAGTGCTTGACGGACTTGATATTCACGACCAAATCCTAAAGATGATTCAGTCTCAAGTCGAGAGAATAGTTGACGAATACACCGACCCAAGAGTGGACTGGGACGAGTGGGATTACGAGGAACTCAATAAAGAAATCGAGCGTAAACTACTCCCTGAAGAGAGTGAATTCTTAACGCAAGAGCGTATGGAGACTTTGGCGTTAGAAGAGATTAAAGAGCAACTTTACGAGGCTGTGGTTGAGTTTTACACGGGTAAGATTAACGAGGCGAAAGAACTTACCGCTCAAAGCGGAACGGCGATTGATTTTTCGGAAATCGAGCGCGTAGTTATGCTCCGTGTTATCGATTCGAAGTGGACGGAACATATCGATACTATGGACCAACTAAAGCGCAGTATCGTGCTTAAGGCGTACGGTAACCAAGACCCCGTAATCGCTTATAAGAAAGCGGGATTTGATATGTTTGAAGAAATGGTTAACAAAATGCAAGAAGAGACGGTTGCTCTCCTTATGCACGTTAACGTAGAGCACGCACCCAAACGCGAACAGCAAAACGTAGAACTCGTTGAAAACCGTGGTGGATTATCGAGAGCGTCGGCAGGCGCAACTGCTAAAACGGCGGACACGATAGGAAGAAACGACCCCTGTCCGTGTGGTAGCGGAAAGAAATACAAAAATTGCTGTATGCTTAAAGAGGAAATAAAATAACTCGGAGAGAAAATGCTAACACTTGACGATTACAAAGCGAAATTAAAAACCGTATCGGCAAAGTTTGACGACTGTTTGCTTGCTTTTGACGTGCAAAAAATGAAGGAAAGAGCAAGCGAACTAGACGCGCTCCAACAATCCCCCGACCTATATAGCGATATTAAGCGTGCTGCGGAAATCAATTCGGAGGCAAAATATATCTCCGATAAACTTTCGCAACTAGAAAGTTATACCTCGGCAATCGACGACCTAGAAACGCTAATAGAACTCGTCGAGGCGGAGAACGACGAAAGTTTTCTCGGCGAAATCGAGCAAACGCTAGCGACTATAACCGACAAGGTAGAAACGCTACACCTCGAGACCTTGCTTAAAGGCGAGTATGACCGCCACAACGCAATCTTAATGCTCCAAGCAGGTGCAGGCGGAACGGAGGCGCAAGACTGGGTTAGTATGCTATACCGTATGTATAGAATGTACGCCGATAAAAACGGTTATGATTTTGCCGAAATCGACTTACTCCCCGGTGACGTGGCTGGTATTAAGAGCGTAACTTTCCAAGTCAGCGGACCTAACGCTTACGGATACTTAAAAGCGGAAAAGGGCGTTCATAGACTAGTTAGAATTTCGCCTTTCGACGCCAACGCAAGACGCCAAACCTCGTTTGCGAGCCTTGAAGTAATGCCTGAAATAGAGCAAGACAACACGATAGAAATTCGCCCCGAGGACCTTAAAATCGACACCTACCGTAGTGGTGGCGCAGGCGGACAGCACGTTAATAAAACGGATAGCGCGGTAAGAATTACGCACCTACCCACGGGAATAGTAGTTCAATGCCAAAACGAGCGTTCGCAAATTCAAAACCGAGAAATGGCTATGAAAATGCTAACGAGTAAACTCGTTGAACTACGGGAAAGAGAAACGCTAGAGAAAGCGAACTCGATTAAGGGCGAGATTAAGAAAATCGAGTGGGGTAGTCAAATCCGCTCGTACGTTTTCCAGCCTTACACGATGGTAAAAGACCACAGAACGGGTTGTGAAACGGGAGACGTATTCGCCGTTATGGACGGAGAAATTTCCGAATTTATATTTGATTATTTGAGAAAATCGTAAGAGTTAATGCGTGCTTAAAGTAAGTACGCATTTGCCATAGAAGGATTTATATGTACGACACCAAGCAACAATTTAATAACTTAAAGGACAAAGAAAGCGTCGTAATTTTGGGCGTGGAGAGTTCGTGTGACGAAACCGCTTGCGCTATCGTTAGAAACGGGCGTGAAGTTCTTTCGTCCGTAATTGCCTCGCAAATAGAAATTCACCGTAGGTTTGGCGGTGTAGTGCCCGAAGTTGCGTCGAGAAATCATACTATGGCAATCAATAGCGTGATAAACGAGGCGATTACAAAAGCGGGCATTTCCGTAGACGAGATTGACGCTATTGCTGTAACTTACGGAGCGGGGCTAGTCGGCGCTCTCCTAGTTGGAGTAACGGGCGCAAAAGCGCTTGCCTACGCGCTAGGTAAACCCCTTGTTAAGGTAAACCACATAGAGGGGCATATTTCGGCTAACTTCGTCGCATTTCCCGACCTTGAGCCTCCTTTCGTTTCGCTCGTAGCAAGCGGAGGACATACCTCGATTATCGAAGTTAACGGATATAACGACTATAAACTTATAGGTTCGACTAAGGACGACGCAATCGGCGAGGCGTTCGATAAAACGGCAAGACTACTTGGACTGCCGTACCCGGGCGGACCTGAAATTGACAGATTAAGCAAACTTGGTAAGAACAATATAAAATTTTTACACGCTAATAAAGGCACGAGTATTCCCAAAGATTTTTCTTTGAGTTACTCCGGTCTTAAAACTGCGGTGGTAAACTACGTACATAATTTGCGCCAAAAGGGCGAAGAAATCGTGGTAGAGGACGTATGCGCGTCGCTAACTCATACTGCCGTGGATATTTTGGTAGAAACTACGATTGAGGCTTGCAAGCAAAGCGGAAGAGACAAGATTGCGCTCGCTGGTGGCGTTGCTAGTAATTCTTATTTGCGAGAAAGACTGTCGGAAAGAGGCAGAGAAGAGGGAATATCCGTTTGTTATCCGCCTCCTATTCTTTGTACGGACAACGCTGTAATGATAGCCTCGAGAGCGTACTTTGCAGTAAGAGAGGGATTAAACCAAGCAGGGCTAGACCTTAACGCTCAGCCGTCGCTTAAAGCAGGGGTGTGTGATGAAAGGTAAAGTCGTAGTAGGAATGAGTGGTGGCGTTGACAGTTCGGTTTGTGCTCTCTTACTAAAACAGCAAGGTTACGAAGTAATCGGACTGTTTATGCACAACTGGGAGGAAGAAGAGGGCGGTTGTTGTACTTCTGCGGAGGACTGGAACGACGTAATAGGAGTATGTGGAAAAATCGGTATTCCTTGTTATTCGGTTAACTTCGCAAAGCAATATCTAGATAGAGTTTTCGACTATTTTTTGGACGAATATAACAAAGGCAGAACGCCTAATCCCGACGTTTTGTGTAATCGTGAAATTAAGTTTGCGCCCTTTAAGGAATACGCAATGAGTTTAGGAGCGGACTATATAGCGACGGGACACTATTGCGATATAGATACGCTTAACGGTAAACCGATATTAAAAAAAGCGGTGGACGACGGCAAGGACCAAACCTATTTTCTAAACCAAGTAACGACGGCGCAACTAGAAAAAGTTATGTTTCCGCTTGGAAAAATGAAAAAGCCGGAAGTGAGAGCAATCGCCGAAGAGTACGGACTAGTTACCGCAAAGAAAAAGGATAGTACGGGAATTTGTTTTATCGGCGAGCGAAAATTCCGTTCGTTCTTGGCTGAATACTTGCCGGGGAAAAAGGGTAAAATCGTTGACCTAACGGGCAAAGTTTTGGGCGAACACGACGGACTAATGTATTACACGCTCGGACAAAGAAAGGGACTAGGAATAGGCGGAGTAAGAGGCGAGGAACAATCGCGTTGGTACGTGGTAGAAAAAAGACTTTCGGACAACACGCTCGTTCTTTCGTGCGGAGAAGGCGAAGAACTTTTTACTAACGAGTGTATTGCAAGCGGACTAAATATTATCGGCGACTGGGATAAGACGGAGTTTGACTGTACGGCTAAATTTAGATATCGCCAACCCGAACAAGAAGTGTCCGTAAAGATTGATGGAGACAAAATTCGAGTTAAATTTCGCGAGCCTCAACGCGCGGTTACGCCCGGACAGTATTGCGTACTTTACTACGGCGATAGGTGTTTAGGCGGAGCGGTTATTGACGAAACGATTAAATATTAAAAGGGTGAGATTATGAATAAGTTCGTAAAAGATTGCATAGGCAAAGATAAAGTTTACGCTCGTAGAGTGCGTACTGACGAGTTTTATCAAGTGCCCGGGGGTAGTTTTATTTATTCGGGCGAGTACGATAAGGCTAATAAATTCGTAGAAAGACATCAACTTTTAAACGAAACGCTTTGGGAGATGTTTATAGAAATGTACGCCGTTCGCCCTGACGACGTTGATAGAGGTTGGAGAGGCGAATACTGGGGCAAAATGATGCGTGGTGCGTGCTGGACTTATAAGTACACCCAAAACCCTAAACTATACGAGATGCTGAAAAAAGCGGTAATCGGCTTGCTTGATACCGCCGACGACCTTGGTAGAATAGCGTCTTATACGACGAACGCCGAGTTTAACGGCTGGGATATGTGGTGCAGAAAGTACGTCTTACTTGGACTTCAATATTTTCTCGAGATTTGTCCCGAGAAGAGTTTAAGAAAAAGAATAGTTAAGGCTATGAAAAAGCACCTTGACTACATAATTAGTAAAGTAGGCGTGGGCGAGGGAAAGAAAGATATTTTGGATACCTCCTCACACTGGGGCGGACTTAACTCATGTTCAATCCTAGAACCGGTAGTAAGACTATATTCGTTAACGGGCGACAAAAAATACCTTGATTTTGCGCTCTATATTGCAGAAACTGGTGGAAGTAAGGACGATAATATCGTAGAACTTGCGTTCAAGAACGAGAAAAAACCGTACCAGTTCGCAGTAACCAAGGCTTACGAGATGATGTCCTTTTTCGAGGGCTTGCTCGAACTTTACCGTGTTACCGGCATAGCGAAATATAGAACGGCGTTCTTTAATTTCCTTGATTCCGTAATAGAGACGGATTACACGATTATCGGTTGTAGCGGTTGCACGCACGAACTTTTTGATAATAGCACTAAGATGCAAACGGAAAAGAGTGACCTTATTATGCAAGAGACTTGCGTAACGGTAACCTTTATGAAAACTTGTTTGCAAGCGCTTTGTATGACGGGCGAGGCAAAATACGCTGACTGTATTGAACGCTCGGCGTATAACGCTATGCTAGGAAGTGTAAACTTTAAGGAAAACACTTACGTAGGTATTCAGGTATGTAATGAAACGGCAAAGTATAGAGAGTGCGACGAATTTATTAAGAGTATCGGCGGTCTTACTTTCGATAGTTACGCACCCCTATACAAAGAGAGAAGAAATCGTACGGCGGGTGGATTTAGACTGATTGATGGCGGAAGAATGTACGGCTGTTGCGCTTGTATCGGCTCGGCAGGAACGGCGCTCGTGCCTAACTATTCGATAATGTCATCAAAGAACGGTTTTGTGTTTAACACCTATATTGCAGGCTCTTTCGTAGCGAAAACGCCCAAGGGCAAGAAGGTTGCGTTTACGATAAAGACTAATTATCCTTACGAGGGAAGAGTGGAAATCGAAATGGCAACGGTAAAACCCGAGAGTTTTACGCTAGCGTTTAGAGTGCCTTCGTTCGTTAGTACGCTTGAGATAAACGGCGAGAGCGTAGCGGTAACGCCTAACGAGTACTACCTTATTGAAAAGGAGTGGTCGGGCATTGAAAAGATTATGCTCGTTATGCCGTTAGAACTAAAAGCGGTACAACTTAACGGTAAGGTTGCTCTTGAGAGAGGAAATATCGTTTACGGACTTGATAATCGTAACCAAGATATCAACGCAGTAGTAACCGAAAATATTACCGAAGTTAAGGAAACGGACAAAGACTTCGATTGTCGTAGTGCGCTCGAGGTAACTTTCGACAACGGAACGACGGTAAAGGCTACGGACTTTGCCTCGCTAGCCTCCGACTGGGATAGAAAGGACTGCTACGCTACGGTATGGATAGATAAACAATAATAAATAAAGAAAAGACGGCGGTAGAAATATCGCCGTTTCATTTACAAAATTTTAGGTATATAAACGGAACATTTTGACACATACTTTAATATCATATTAAAAGGAGTGTAAAAAAAGATGAATCCGTTTGAACAAAAAGGAATAGAAGTTAGCAGTTCTTATATGAACTGGAAACAAATGTATCCCAAAGCGTACGACAAGAACGCAACCGACCCGTACACCAAAACGCGAATAATCCTCGCAAACGGTGGAGAATTTGAGGCGAACTGGTTTTCGCATAACTTTGCTCGTCACGAGATAGAACCTGCGTTAAAACGCGAACTAGCCCTCGTTAGAGCGAGTGAGAAACAGCAACAACTGAAAATATCGTTGCTTAAGCCTGCAAATGAAAGTCAGTTAGAGCACACGATTGCTTACGAGCAACTCGCCGTAGATTTGACGGCGGAATTAGCCAAGCGAGAGCCCGATTGCAACGTAAAAAAAGCGCTCGACTTTGCTCTACTAGAGGATTTTGACCACCTATATCGTTACGCCGACCTACTTGATATGACGCAGGGGATTAAGGCGGAAACGCTAGTGGGCAGATACACGGAGATTATGCCGGGGCGACCGACCGTAGCGCATCACCGTTATCCTGCGGACAACGTGCGATATGGCATAAACGCCAAGACGGCGTCCACCGAAACGGTATTAGCAACAATGATTATTACTGCGGCGGAACAGCAAACAATGAACTACTATATGAATATAACGAACCTAGCCAAAACTGAAATGGCGAGAAGACTATACCAAGAAATTGCGCTCGTCGAGGAAGAACACGTCACGCATTACGAGTCGCTTCAAGACGCAAACGCAACTTGGCTTGAGTGCTGGTTGTGGCACGAATATACGGAGTGTTTCGTTTACTGGTCGAACTATATGACGGAGAGCGACCTAGCAATTAAGAAGTTTTGGGAAGAGAATTTTCTCGTAGAAGTCGGACATCTAAAGCGTGCCGAGGCTATGCTGAAGAAGTACGGGAAGAAAGACGCGAGCGAAGTAATTAAAAATCAAGAGTTCCCTGCGCCCCTTTCGTTGCACGAAAATATTGAATACGTACGCGAAATTTTAGGAAGCACGGTGCAGTTTACCTCGCAAGCGGAGGGGTATGAGCGCATAGAAAAACTTGCTCCCGACAGTAAATTTTTCTATTTCCAAGATATAATCAACAATCCCGTGGAGAGTGCGCCGTCGCATATCGTAATCGAGAAATATATCGCGCGCAACGGAAAAGATTATCGTTACAGCAAAAAGGCGAACCCGATAGCCGAACTACGCAACCAAAGAGAAGATAATACCGAGGTTGGCCGTATGCCTGGCGCAGCGCCAAGCACGGATTTTAAGTGCAACAAGTAAACGCAACGAGAGATTTTCGTTAAGATTTGCGGATAGAAAAAAGCCCACGATATTTTGCAAAAAAGCGAAATAGAGAGGGCTTTTATTTTTTAAGAGCGATAACCGTTGCTTTTGTGCCGAGAAGAGCGGTGGCGTAAAGACCTAGGTTTGATATTTGCGTGGGAATAAGCGACGGTAAGTTTTGAGTAGGCTCGGTAAGTGACGAGAGCGAAACGAAAGCCGAATTGCTAACTAATGCTTTCTCCTCGATTTTTTTGGCGAGCGACTGCCCTCCCTTGTGCCGAGAAAGAAGAGTGAACTCTCCGTTTTTGATTTCGTACAAGTAAAGTGGAGCGAGGTTACTGCCCTTATTCGAGTGAGGGGGAACGAGTCCGCAGTCGATAAGAGCGTTTACGCCTTCGGTTACAACGAAAGTGGATAGCGAGTTTTTAAGTTCGGTAAGTTCTACGAACGCCTCGCCAACGCCGTAGCCTTGCTCCCGAAGAGAGATTGCTTTTTCGACGAGCGGTTGCATAGCGGAGGAAAAAGCGGAAGTATCGAGAACGAAGATTTGCGCTTTAGGAAATTTCACGGACGACTTTATTGCAGATTTTTGCGCAAAATCGAACGCTCTTGAAAAGGCTGAGCCAACGCTTAAGTGCAAAATTTGAGTTACGCCCGTTTCCAAGATTTTGTCGAAATAATCGTCGTACGATAGCGGAGAAACGGGCACGGCGAAAAGATGCTCTCCGTCGTTTAAGCGTGAACGGAGCGCCTCGTAATCGCTAAAAAGTGTTAAGTTGTCGTGAACGGGTTCGGTGCGGTTGAGGCGGAACAAGAATTTCTTATATTTTACGCCGAACGCTTTAAGTTGAGCGTAATCGATATCGCACGCGCCGTCCACGGAAAGGAAAAAACTCATATCAATATTATACATATAAAGCGGAGATAAAGCAAGGTTTTTCGCAAAAATGGTGGAATAAAATATTTAGCGGTTGACTATGAGAGCGGAAAAGTATATAATAACGGTATGAGTAAGTGTAATCTATGCCCGAGAAAATGCGGAGTAGAGCGAGGGGTTGAGACGGGGTATTGCCACGCGCCCGACGAATTCGTGCTCTCCAAAATAATGTTACATCACGGCGAAGAGCCGGTAATCAGCGGAACGCAAGGTAGCGGAGCGTTGTTTTTTTCGGGTTGTAATCTTCGTTGCGTGTACTGTCAAAACTATTCCGTATCGGCAAAAGAGAAAGGCGAGCGAGTGAGCGAGGACAGGCTTGAATACGAGATTTTCAAGTTGGTAGAAAAAGGCGCGCACAATATAAATCTAGTAACGGCAGGACACTACGCCCGAAAACTAATTCCCTTGCTTGAAAAAATCAAGCCGAAAATGACAGTCCCTATCGTATATAACACTTCGGCGTATGAGAGCGAGAGCGTAATAAAAGCGCTCGACGGGCTAGTGGATATATATTTACCCGACTATAAGTATGCGTTTTCGGATTTGGCAAAAAAGTACTCGCAAGCGGAGGACTATCCCGAAATAGCGGAGCGTGCAATCGGAGAAATGGTACGGCAACAGCCTCGGAGCGAAATCGAGAACGGGCTTATTAAAACCGGCGTGATAATCCGTCACCTAGTTTTGCCGGGGGAGAGAGCGAACGGCGTAGCGGTAATGGAGCGAATCGCCGAGAAGTTCAAGGGAGCGCTAGTGAGCGTAATGCGACAATACACGCCAAAGTTCAACCGTTCTGAGTATAAGAACTTGTCGAGAAAGGTAACGGGCTTTGAGTACGATAGCGTGGTTAACCGAGCAATAGAGTTAGGATTAGACGGGTATATTCAAGAAAAAGGGTGCGAAACTGACGCCTTAACGCCCGATTTTAGTAAAATTTATTAAAAACGGCTAGGATAGACTTGTCAAGAACGATTTAATTTGCTAATATATTACTGCTTGAATAAATAACGGAGTAAAAAAGATGGCAAAATTAACTGCTGAAGAAAGAGCCAAGAAAAAAGAGACCGAAAAACGTCGCAAAGACGGAATAAAGATGGCTGAAAAGAGAGCGAAAGCGGAGGCTCGATTAGATAAAATAAAAGAAAAGGAAGAGCGTAAAGCGGAAAAGGCTCGTGCAAAAGAGAACAAGCGCAGAGCAAAGAAAGGCTTACCACCGCTTGAAGAGGCCAAAAAGCCTACTGATATTGCGCCCAAAAAAGTAGAGCCGAAAGAGGAAACGCCCAAAGAAGAAACGCCTACCGTAAGCGACGAGGTAGCCGTTGCGGAGGAAGAGCCGAGCGAGAGCGAAGAGGTAGCCCCCACCGAAGAAAAGAAATCGGTGCCTATCAACTATCACGTTTCACTTCGAGAGGACGGACGCTGGCAAGTGAAGAAAGCCAAGGGCGAGAGAGCAATCAAGTTGTTTTCGACGCAAGCGGAGGCAATCGCGTTTGCAAAAGAGAGAGCGGAGCGAATGGACGGGTCGGTGACGATACATAAAAAGGACGGAAAAATCCGCAAACAGAACTACAATAAATAGGAAAAATGAATTGGGGTTGAGAACGAACAACTCCATTTCTTATGAAAAAAAAGGAGAAAAAAATGGAAGTACTTGAAAAAATCGTAGCGTTTTTGGGCGATAACATTAGCCTGATTTTAACGGTTGGTATTTTTATCGTCGGAATATTTATGACGGTAAGAATTAAGGGTGGACAAGCGACTCGCTTGGGCACGGGAATAAAGAACGTATTTACCGAAGAGAAAGGCGCAAGCGGAGACGTAAGCACTTTTGGTGCGTTCTGCACGGCGTTGTCGGCAACGATAGGCACGGGAAACATAGTCGGCGTAGCGACTGCAATTTGTGCAGGAGGCCCCGGCGCATTATTTTGGATGATAATCGCAGCGTTTTTTGGAATGGCGACGAAGTATGCCGAGTGCTTGCTTGCGATAAAATATCGTAGAGTTGACGGCAACGGAAGTTTCGTAGGCGGACCTTTCCTTTATATAGAAGACGGAATGGGCAAGAAATGGAAATGGATGGCGTACTTCTTTGCAATCTGCGGAGTTTTGTGCTGTCTAATGGGCATAGGCTCGTTCTCGCAAATCAACAGTATGTCGTCTGCGCTCAACGTAATGATACCCTCGGCGGTAGCGTTCTCAATCGGAGGGGCGGCAATCACTTGGACGGTAATAATCGGTGGAATAGTGCTAGGCGTTATAATAGCGCTCGTAATCCTAGGCGGAATAAAGAGCATTTCCAAAGTATCGACCTTGGTAGTACCGTTTATGGCGGTAATATATATAGTTCTTTGCTTGTTCGTACTCTTTACCAACCTTACGGTAATCCCCAGCGCGCTTAAAGCAATCGTAGTAGGAGCGTTCAACCCTAGAGCCGTAACGGGAGGCGTAGTAGGAACGGTAATCGTTGCTATGCAAAAGGGTGTAGCGAGAGGAATATTCTCCAACGAGGCAGGACTAGGCTCTGCGCCGATAGCCACCGCAGCGGCGAAAACGAACAGTCCCGTTCGTCAAGGCTTAATCGGTATGACGGGCGTATTCTTCGACACGATAATCATTTGTTTGCTTACGGGCTTAACGGTAGTAATCGCAGGCTCGTGGAACGTAGGCCTTGAGGGTTTTGCAGTAACTTCGTCTGCGTTCGTTAAAGCAATTCCGTTCTTGCCTGCAAAATTAACCGAGGCAATACTTTCAATATGCTTACTCTTCTTTGCATTTACGACGATACTCGGCTGGAGTTATTACGGAGACAGATGCGTTTCGTACCTAACCGGTGGAAAGAAGAAATGGTCAACGGCATTTAAAATCGTTCATATCGTCCTAATCTTCGTTGGACCTTACCTAACCGTATCGCTCGTTTGGGATATTGCCGACGTAGTAAACAGTTTAATGGCGTTCCCCAACCTAGTAGCGCTAATCGCTCTTTCGGGCGTAGTCGTTAAAGAGACCAAGGAATATTTCCGTAAGGGCGGAAAAGAAATGCTCGACGGCGAAACGAAAACCGAATAATAGTAAAATCTAGTAAAAAAGAGGTAATCGGCTTTGCGGTTGCCTCTTTTTCTATATAGAATTTAAAACTGTATAGAATTTTTTTTGAAAAATTATTGTTTTTCTTCTTAATATATGCTATTATAAAATATATTGCGCAAAGATGCGCTAAAAAAATTTAATGGAGGAATTTTATGAAAACAAAAAGAAAGTCAATAGTTCTTTCGATTGTTCTTTCCCTTTTGTTAGTTCTATCGGCGATATTTATTATGCCGTTTAAGAGCGCAAAAGCAGAAGTTGCAGTTGACGGCGCTTCGACTGGTGGCACGGCTTATACGCCCGAGGCCAAAACGATTGAGAACGAAGGTACGATTACGCTCGGCTCGGTTAATATTACCGGAGACACTGATGTAAACAACAATAAAGTGCCTGAGTACACCGCAACCGGTGCGTTGCTTACCGCAACTGACGAGCGTTCGTCCACCTTCAATCTTGGAACTTACGACTTATCTTCGATTACGGCTCAAACTCCGTTAATCGAAATTGTGCCGTGGCAAC
>JAZOMX010000034.1:0-20445 GCA_045654245.1 Pumilibacteraceae bacterium
CGAAATCTTAGCGTTGATAGGGGATTAAAGAATTTCTAGAAAAGCAAGTAATTGTGTTGACTTAAGCAAGAAATGGTATTATAATAAGATAAATGAATAGTGACTTAAGCGGTTGTTTATAAAAAGCAACTTAGCAGTGTACTTAGGAGATGACTGCCCGAAGGTACATTGCAACGTTTACAGTTATAGCTTTTGTCGCAGGTTTTGTCAACGATGGTAGGAATATTGTCGTATTTTGTTTTATAGCGCCTGCGATATTTTGTAGGCGTTTTTCTTTTGTCCTTTTCGTTAATAAGTCAAAGGAGGTAGATTCATAATGGGTAAAGGACGTGGAGTTTTTTCTTACACGCATACACAAAGGCAGTTGGACGATTATGCAAATCAGCATAATCCGAACAATCATGCTTATTGGGATAACTTAGATAACCATTCTAATCAGTGCAACCCCAATAATGATGCGTATTATGAAAGTCGCGGCGAAGACAAAAAGGAAGAAGAGTAAAGAAACAAAGGGCGGCTAATTAATAGTCGCCCTACGCAAAAGGAGAAAGAGAATGTTTGTAAAAGTTAAAAAATCATTAAGTAAAATCAATTATAAACTGTTTTTGGCGTTGTTGGTGCTTGGATTAGTGCCGACGATTTATACGACGGTTCGGGTGTTCTTTTTAGGACAACTCCCTGGGGAATATTCTTTCTCGATTGCAGGGCAATTATCGTGGGTAAATCTCTTATACGAAATTTTAAGCGAAGCAATCGTTTTGCCGTTGTTCTTCTTTATCGGCAAAGTATTGACCGATAAAACTGAGTTTGCGAACCGTATGCGGACGGGCTTGCTTGTATCCGTCGGCGCGTACACGGTGCTTTCCGTTATCATAATTGCGCTTGCAAAACCGCTACTTTCTTTAATGGCGACGGATAAGGCGATTATCGATGCATCGGCAACCTACATAAGAATAGAAAGTGTAGCAAGTATATTCTCGCTTGCGTTCAACTTTATCATGGTTGGTATGGTAACGCTTGGCAAAGAAAAGTACGTTTACGCGCTTACAGCGGTAAAACTCGTTTTATGTTTGCTCGTGGATACGTTTATGGTTTCCACCTTGCCCGTATCGTTAAATCTCGGCGTAAACGGGATTGCATTCTCGAATATTATCGTCAACGTAATTCTCGTCGCAACGGCGATTATCTTATTAAGCAAAGAGGGAATTGCTCTTTTTAAGAAAGCAAAATTTTCTTTCGGTTGGATGAAAGACTTTGCGAAAGTCGGCGGAATTTCGGGCTTGGAGTCGTTCGTTAGAAATATTGCCTATATGCTCATGATTGCGCGTATGGTGAATATGGTAGGCGAGCAGGGAACGTATTGGGTGGCGAACAACTTTATTTGGGGTTGGTTATTGCTCCCCGTATTGCAACTTGGCGAACTTATCAAGCGCGAAACGGCAACGGGCGAAAACGCGATAAAACACAATTCGCTTGGATATTTCGTTATCACATTGGCGATTTGCGTGTTGTGGTGTATTACCATTCCGCTTTGGAAACCGTTTATGGCGTACGTATTGAATTTTAGCGACGTGGATAAACTGTTTGAACTCGTTATGGTGTTGCTCGGATTTTATATGCTTTACGCGTTCCAAAACGTGTTTGATTCTACCTTTTACGGGCTTGGGAAAACCACCTATATGTTGTTTGAATCGGTGGTGACGAATACGATTTATTACGGAATAGCATTTATCCTTTATCTTTGCAGTGTGTGGACGCCGTCGCTTATCGGCATAGCTCTGCTTTTTGGTATCGGTAATGCGTTTGATGCTATCGTATCTCTCGTGGCGTACGTGTTCTTGCTCAAGAAAAAGAAAATCAACGTTTTAGACGTTGACGAGAACAAAAAATAAGGGCGTTTTTAGAGCCTTAAAAATAGTCAGACTTGCGGTGATAGTGGGCGTTGTTAAGGCTAGCAACAAAAAGAGTTTGAAAAATGCCGAAAAAGTCAGGTTTTATAAGGGATTTACGCATTATACAAGCGGTTATGCCCAAAGTAAAGCCCGACACCAACGCCGACGAAATCCTAGCGTTGTTAGAGAAATAAAATTAAAAAAACGCTCTCGTGGAAAAATCTGCGGAGTGTTTTTTTAGTTAAACTTATTGCAATATTTCCAAAAAAGTGTTACAATATATATGGAAAATATTAAGCGCGAACGAGCGCATAATAGAGAAGATTATTCGCACAGGGGGCGGAAATGAAATTCATACACCTATCCGATTTACATTTAGGAAAACGACTGCACGAAGTCTCGCTTATTGCTGACCAAGAGGCGATACTCGGACAAATCGTAGATATAATAGACGAGGAAAAGCCGTCCGCCGTATTTATAGCGGGGGATATTTACGATAAAAGCGTACCGTCCGCTGAGGCTGTCGCTCTTTTTGATAATTTCTTGGTGCAACTCGTAAAGCGCAACCTACAAATTTTTGTCATTAGTGGAAACCACGATTCGCCCGAGCGAATTGCTTTCGGTTCTAAGATTATGGATATTACGGGAGTACATTTGTCGCCCGTTTACGACGGTAAAATAAGCGCAACCACGCTTGGTGACGAACACGGCGAAGTAAATATATTTATGCTCCCGTTTGTCAAGCCCTCGCATATCCGTAGATTTTACTCTGAAGAGGAAATCGAAACTTAT
Organism: Pumilibacteraceae bacterium; assembly: GCA_045654245.1. Taxonomy (GTDB): domain Bacteria; phylum Bacillota; class Clostridia; order Christensenellales; family Pumilibacteraceae; genus UBA10677. Next base: position 2,685 of record JAZOMX010000034.1, read on the forward strand.
ACTGACGCCGTTAGGATTGCAATTGATAAAATGAATATTGACGAGAATAAACGCAATATTTTAGTTGCGCATCAGTTCGTCACGGGAGCAAAACGCTCCGAGTCGGAAGAGACGGTGGGTGGAACGGATAATATTGATGCAAGCGTATTGAAAAAATTCGACTACGTTGCTCTTGGGCATCTTCATAGCGCGCAGTATTGCGACGAACAGAAGATTCGCTATTGTGGAACGCCACTTAAATACTCGTTTTCGGAGACGGACGATACTAAATCGGTTAGCGTAGTTACGCTTGGCGAAAAAGGAAAAGAAATAGAAATCAAAGAAGTGGAACTAAAGCCCGTTAGGGATATGAAAAGAATTCGTGGTAAGTTTGACGACCTTATGGCCTCGCCTTTAAGAACGGACGATTTCGTTCAAATTACGCTTACCGACGAGGACGATATCGTAAACGCTATGAGTAGGCTTCAAGTCGTTTATAAAAATGCGTTGGAACTTCGTTACGACAACGCCCGCACGAGAGAAAATAACGCTATTTTAAGTACGGACGGCATTGAAAACAAGACAGCGTATCAACTTTTTGCGGACTTTTATGAAAAAATGAACAATACTCAAATGAGTGAAAAGCAAAGCGAATTCGTCCGTGTATTGATTGAAAAAATAGAGGAGGAAGAGTAATGAGACCGCTAAAACTTACGATATCGGCGTTCGGCCCTTACGCAGGCGTTCAATTCCTCGATATGGAAAAATTAGGAGAAAACGGATTATATCTTATAACTGGAACTACGGGCGCTGGAAAAACCTCTATTTTTGATGCGATAACTTACGCACTTTACGACCAAGCGAGCGGAAATACTAGGAGCGATTCTATGCTCCGCTCTAAATATGCCGACGAGGAGACGGATACTTTCGTCGAACTAGAATTTTTATGCAACGAGAAAGTGTATAAGGTTAGAAGAAATCCTGAATATATGCGTAAAAAAAGCCGTGGCGACGGATTTACGAAACAGATTGCCCGTGCAGAACTAACGCTACCCGACGGTAGAATTATAGATAAGAGCAAGAAAGAGGTAACTAAAGCAATCGCCGATATTATCGGTATTGACCGTGACCAGTTTTTGCAAATAGCGATGATAGCGCAAGGCGAGTTTAGAAAAGTATTGCTTGCTAATACTGAAACGCGCAAAGAAATATTTCGTCAAATTTTCAAAACTTATAAGTTTGATAGAATTCAAACTACGCTTAAAGAAGAAACGAAAAAACTTTGGGAGAAACTAGCCGTTGCCCGTCAAAATATTTTTACTTATTCAAAAGGCATAGTTTGCGATAGTGAAAGCGAGTTCGTTGATACGGTATGCAAGGCTAAAAATAACGAATTAACTACTCTCGAAACGGTAGAAATTCTTACGGCTATGCTCTCATCTGATAGGTATCTCAAAGACGATTTGACACAAAAAATCGAAAGTCTTGACGGAAAACTTGGAAAGATAAACGCTGATATAGGTAAAGCGGAAGAGTATGCTAAAAGCGTAGCCGAATATCAAAAAAAGAAAGTTTTGAGAGAGCAAGCGGAAGTCTTTTTCGATAACGTAAAGAGCGTTTTCGACCAGCAAACTGAAAACAAACCAGAAATTGAAAAACTTGAAAAGGAAATAACTCTACTAGAAAACGAATTGCCTACTTATGATAACCTTGACTTTTTGCAAAAAGAGGTCGTAAGTTTAGATAAAATGATTGAGAAAAATCAATTAGCGTTCGACCAAACTAAAGTTTTAGTGGAAAATAAGGTTAGAGAAATAGCAAGCCTTAAAGATATGCAAACTAAATTTTCGGGTGCGGAGATTGAAAAGACGAAACTAGAGACGGAAAAGTTGCGCTTGACCGATTATAGGGGAACTCTCCGTGATTTTGGCATAGCCGTAAACGACCTAGAAACAATGCAAGAGCAACTTAAAAGCGAACAGGCGGAGTATAAAAGTGCAAGCGAGCGCGCGCAAAAATCCGCCGACGACTACGCTATATTAAACAAACGCTTTTTGGACGGGCAAGCAGGTATTATGGCAAGCACGCTAGCCGAAGGTCAGCCTTGTCCCGTTTGCGGAGCAAAATCACACCCGTCGCTTGCTAGAATTTCCTCCGAAGTGCCTACTGAAGAGCAACTAAAATTAGCGAAGAAGAGAGTAGAAGACGAAAATAAATACGCCGAGAAAAAGAGCGCTGATTGTGGAAAAATTAACGGACAAATCGAAGAACTCGCAAAAAAAGTTAACGAGACGGCAAAAACACTCTTAGACGGTATGCCTGCAAATAAAGAGGTAATCAAGTCGAAGTTTGAAGAAGTCAAAGCGCGCATTTTAAGTGTTGAAGACAAGATAAAAGTTGAAACTGAAAACGCATTAAGAAAAGCCGAAATCGACAAAAAAATTCCCCAAATCGAAATCGAACTTGATGAATTACGCCAAAAGCAAACGGAATGTGAAAAGTCGGTTGCTACGGATATTGCGACTAAAGTTGAAAAGAGCGGTCAAGTAAATAAACTTATTGCAACGCTTAAGTTTGACGGTAAAAGCGAGGCTATTGCTAACTTGAACGACTTAAAAATGAAGGTTAAAACGCTTAAGGACGCGCTAGTTACCGCCGAGAAAAACTTTAACGAGGCAAAAACTAACCTCGTTAAGTTAAGGGGAGAAGTAATTTCTCTAGAAAGAGTCGTTTCCGTTGCTTGTAAGATAGATTTAGAAAAAGCAAACGAGGAAAAGACTGCGTTAATTGAGGAAAGAACGCAACTTTCACAACGAAAAGAGAGTGTTGGTTTGCGTCTTAATTCTAACGAATACGCGCTCGATAATATCCAAAAATCGTCAAACGAGTGCAAAGAACTTGAAGAGAATTATAAGTGGTTAAATTCACTATCTAATACTGCGAACGGTGGTATTAGCGACAAAGAGAAGATTTCGTTTGAAACTTTCGTTCAAATGAGTTATTTCGAGCGAATTTTGTCAAGAGCGAATTTGCGCTTGCGTAAAATGACGAACGGACAATACGACCTAATTCGACGCGAGGACGACCTTGGTAAACGCTCGCAGGTAGGACTTGATATCGACGTGTTAGACCACTATAACGGCAGTACCCGCCCCGTTGATTCGCTTTCGGGCGGAGAACAGTTCAAAGCGTCGCTAGCCCTTGCGTTAGGATTATCGGACGAAATTCAGTCCTCGGCAGGAGGAGTGCGCCTCGATACGATGTTCGTTGACGAAGGGTTTGGGTCGTTAGACGGAGAATCGTTAAGCCTCGCTATATCCACCCTGCAAGATTTAACGGAGGGCAATCGCCTAGTTGGAATAACCTCTCACGTTGACGAACTTAAAAATCGAATTGATAAGCAAATTATCGTCGAAAAAAACAAAACCTCCGCAAAAGGCAGTCGCGCCCATATAGTAAACTCGTAAAGAATAGCACGGAAGAATTTTTAGTCGTTTTATTGACAAATAATCAAAAAAAGATTATAATAAATTATATTTAATCGTAAGGATAAAGCAAATGATAAAGGTAAAAGAAGTAAAGACGGACAAGGAGCGGAAACAGTTTTTCCGTTTTCCGCTCGAACTTTATAAAGGAAACGAGTTCGTAGTACCAGCCCTTATTGCGGATGAAGATGATGAGTTTAATCCCGAAGTCAACGATGCGTATCGTTATGCAGAGACAAAGTTATTTTTGGCGTATGACGAGAATGAAAAAGTCGTTGGTAGAGTGGCTGGACTATACCACAAGGCGTACAATAAAAAGCAAAACGTAAAGCAGTTGCGTTTTACTAGGTTTGACGTAATCGACGATTTTGCCGTTACGGAAGCGTTGTTTGCCGAACTTAAAAAGTGGGCGAAAGAACTCGGTATGAACGAAATTATCGGACCGATAGGCTTTTCAGACTTTGATAAACAAGGTATGCTAGTGGACGGATACGACCGCCTCGGAATGTATATAACGATTTACAACTATCCATATTACGTAGAGCATATGGAGAAAATCGGTATGAAAAAGGCGGTTGACTGGGTGGAGTACCGCATTTCTTTACCTGAAAAAGTTGACGACCGCTTAATGAAACTATCCGAGAAAATTCAGCAAAGATACGGTTATAGTTTCGTTCCGATTAAGAACTACAAAACTTCGTTGCCCCTTATTAAAGTCGCGCTCTCGAATATTATGAACGAAGTTTTTGCGCATCTTTATGGCGTAGTCGAGGTTTCCGAAAAACAAATAATGCGAGAGGCAGAACTGTTAAAGCAAATATGGTGTAACGACTACGTTTTGGCGGTGCAAAACAAAGAGGGCGAACTAATCGGCTATGGCTTTATGGCGCCGTCCGTGTCTAAGGCTATGCAGGCTTTTAACGGTAAAATGAATCTAAAAGGAATACTAAGGCTAATTAAAGGTATGAAGAAAGCCGAAACCGTTGACCTATACAATATCGGCGTTAAGAAAGACTATCAAGATAAGGGCGTAAACGTAATGATAATGGCTCGTGGACTTGAAATGCTTACTAAAAATAAGGTAAAATATCTAGAAACTGGTCCCGAACTAGAAACTAATCACCAAATTCAAGCGATGTGGAAAGATTTTGAAAAAGAGAACCACAAGAGAAGACGGTGTTGGACTATGGATTTAACTGAATAAAAAGCGCAAAAAAGAACTGATGTTTTCAGTTCTTTTTGCATAAACGCGAAATAATATTATAGTATGAAAAAGTATGCTTTAATTATTATTTTGTGTGTAATCGTATCGTCGCTCACGGGCTGTTCCGCCCTTGAAAAAGACGAGAGCCGAATATCTGAACTGAGAGACGGAGTGTTTTTTGCCGTGGGTGAGGATATTGAGGTTAGCCTAATTACGGGCGTAAGAGAAGAGCCGTTTACTCCCGACGGTCAAAGCGGAGAAAAACGGGAATTTTCACTACTTACGATATTGCCTAAAAAAGCAAACGCAAGTATTTTGTATTCGTTTGAATTAATTTACGGCGATAGAGTGTACGGCGGAGAGATGAATAAACATCCGCTAAAAAATTCCTTCTCTTACGAGATAGACGAGCGAATAACAGAGGCGTGTTCGGTTACGATTATCGCCCCAAATTACGCTCAAACTTTTTCATTAAAGAGCGTAATTGACGAAGAATTTATAACGGCGGACGAGGCGTATCGCATAGCGAAAAAAGAACTGCGCTCGCCTAACGGAGAGATTTTCGTTCGCTTGCTACAAAATCCGCTTACGCCCTCGGGCGAGGGATATTACTGGTATATCGCCTTCGTGGAGAGTAATTATCGCATAAAGGCGGTCTTGATTGAACCTATCAGTAAAGAAATTGTGGCGAAGAGAGAATAAGCGACGATATTTAGTTAATTAACTAAAATAAAAAATAAAAAACCCCCGTAAAATATTTTCTTTTTTTTGAAACTTGTGATATAATAGACAAAATACCACCAAGGAGAGATGGCGTGGAGGAGCAAAATAAAGCCCCGGTAAGCGATGCGGAAATAATTTCTACGACTGCAATAAAAACGGTTTATTGGCTAGTAATCGTTTTATCGCTTGCGCTAACTTTGTTTTATATGCTTTTCCCGTACACGACTTCTCGGATGTATTACGACCTCGGTGATTACTATAAGGCGTACGATTGCGCAAGTAGAGCAGGACGAGTTAGCGATGGTAAGCGAAAGGTAAACGCTATGCTTGATAGCGTAAACTATTCCGCATTGATTTTTGACGGCGACGAAGATTTCGCAACCGAAGTGGAAAAAAGCACGCAAGAATTTCTCTCGAGCGAAAGTTGTAGGGCGCGTATTTCCCTTATCGACGAATACAACCTATCTTCTTCGGCAAAGATTATCCGCCCAAATCTTTTTAGTTATGAAGATTACCTCTATTCGCTAAACGCAAAAGCGAGAGCGAGCAAGGGCGAAACTACGCTACTTTATAAAGGCGAGTACTTGAAAGCGAACGAACTTATCGTTTCGGTCGAGAGCGTAAAAGAGAGAGCAATATTGTTCTCCCAAATAGCGACGGTAATCGAGAAAACGGGAAAAACCGAAGTTGTTAATACCCAGTTTTTGCTTGAGGTTATGGACGAATATATATCGGACGCGTTAGCCGAAACGGACGAACTAACTAGGCTATATCTAGTTAAAGCGTATGAAAAACTTTTCGTTAGATTAGTTTCCGTAAACGCTATTCCGTCTACCGTTATGGATTTAATAAAGTTGGTTTCCTACGAAGGACAAACTTACGAGATTACCGACCTGTATTATAACAAATTATTGCTTGAATATTGTAAATAAATTTTAGGAGATGCGTATGAATAAAATCGTAAAAGAAGGACTTACTTTTGACGACGTGCTACTAATTCCCGGCGAATCGCACGTTTTACCTAACGCCGTAGATTTAAGCACGAAGTTATCTAAAAACATCACGCTTAATATTCCTCTTTTGTCTGCCGCTATGGATACCGTAACCGAATCCCGTCTAGCGATTGCGATTGCAAGAGAGGGTGGTATGGGTATTATCCATAAGAATATGTCGATTGACCAGCAGGCTGAACATATCGACAAGGTAAAGAGAAGTGAGCACGGCGTAATAACCGACCCATTCTTCCTAGACCCCGACTGTTTGCTCCGTGACGCTCTTGCGCTTATGAGCAAGTATAGAATTAGCGGTGTTCCCATTACGGTTGACGGAAAACTCGTTGGAATTTTGACCAACAGAGATTTGCGTTTTGAGACCAACTTCGACCAACCCATTAAGAACGTTATGACCAAAGAAAACTTGGTTACCGCTCCCGTTGGAACTACGCTTGAAGAAGCACAAAAAATTCTTGGAAAGCACAGAATTGAAAAACTTCCTATCGTTGATGCGGATTTCAAACTTAAGGGATTGATTACGATTAAAGATATCGAAAAAGCAATCCAGTATCCGCACTCTGCAAAAGATAAGAAAGGTAGATTGCTAGTAGGTGCTGCAATTTCTAACAGTTCTAACTACCTCGACAGAGCAAAAGCGCTCGTTGACGCAAAGGTTGACTGTCTAGTTATGGACTCGGCTCACGGCCACAATATCGGCGTAATGAACGCGGTAGAGAAAGTTCGCGAGGCTTGTCCCGACGTAACGCTTATTGCTGGTAACGTAGCAACCGCAGCGGCTGCAACCGCACTCTTCGAGCGTGGCGCAGACGTAGTAAAGGTTGGTATCGGCCCTGGTTCAATTTGTACTACCCGCGTAGTAGCAGGTATTGGCGTTCCTCAAGTTACTGCAATTATGGATTGCGGAGAGGTTGCTGATAAATACGGTAGAGCAATTATTGCCGACGGCGGTATTAAATACAGCGGAGACATCACTAAAGCAATCGCCGCAGGCGCAAACGCTTGTATGATAGGTTCGCTCTTTGCCGGCACCGAGGAAAGCCCTGGAGAACTCGAAATATACCAAGGTAGAAACTTTAAGTCTTACCGTGGTATGGGTAGTATGGGCGCTATGGCGCTTGGTAGCAAGGATAGATACTTCCAGACCGACGCAAAGAAACTCGTACCCGAGGGTGTAGAGGGAAGAGTACCTTACCGTGGACCTCTTTCTGATATCGTATATCAACTTATGGGTGGCTTGCGTGCAGGTATGGGATATTGTGGACAACCTACGATTAACGACCTCCGTCAAAATGCGCAGTTCGTTAAGATTACTTCGGCGTCGCTTATCGAGAGCCATCCCCACGATATTTCGATTACTAAAGAAAGCCCCAACTATTCGCCTAAAAACTAACGCATCAAAAAAAAGCGGTGTTTATTCACCGCTTTTTTATATTTTCCGCAAAAAAATGCGCTCCTGAATAGAGGAGCGCATTTTTAGTTAGAATTGCATTTTTTCGTTAAAATAGTTTAGTAGGTCTGCAATCGGCATACGAACTTGTTCCATAGAATCACGGTCACGAACGGTTACGCAGTTATCTTCGAGCGTGTCGAAGTCAACGGTTACGCAGAACGGAGTTCCGATTTCGTCTTGACGGCGATAGCGTTTACCGATTGAGCCAGCCTCGTCGTACTCACAGTTGAAGTATTTGCAGAGGTTCTCGTAGATTTCGTTAGCGGGTTCAGCCAACTTCTTGGAAAGGGGAAGAACAGCAACTTTTACGGGAGCGATTGCGGGGTGGAAATGCATAACGGTACGGATATCGTTTTTCTCAGCGTCGATTACTTCTTCGTCGTAAGCGTCGCAAAGAACCATAAGCACGCTACGCTCTACGCCGAGCGACGGTTCGATAACGTAAGGAACGTAACGCTCGTTGGTGTCGGGGTCAAAGTAAGTAAGGTCTTTGCCCGAAACGTTTTGGTGTTGCGTAAGGTCGTAGTCAGTTCTATCCGCAATACCCCAAAGTTCGCCCCATCCGAAGGGGAAAAGGTATTCAAAGTCGGTCGTAGCCTTGGAATAGAAACATAGTTCCTCGGGGTCGTGGTCGCGGAGACGCAAGTGGTCTTCCTTGATACCAATTGAGAGTAGCCAGTTACGGCAGAACGAACGCCAGTAGTCGAACCATTCTAGGTCGGTTCCGGGCTTGCAGAAGAACTCAAGTTCCATTTGTTCAAACTCACGAACGCGGAAAATGAAGTTACCGGGCGTAATTTCGTTACGGAACGATTTTCCGATTTGACCGATACCAAACGGAAGTTTCTTTCTGGACGAACGCTGAACGGAAACGAAGTTGGTGAAAATACGTTGCGCCGTCTCGGGACGGAGATAAACGGTATTTTTAGCGTCTTCGGTAACGCCTTGGAAAGTCTTAAACATTAGGTTGAACTGACGGATATCAGTAAAGTTGTGCTTTTTACAAGTCGGGCAGGGAATATTATGCTCTTCGATAAACTCTTTCATTTCCGCTTGAGAGAAAGCGTCAATCGGTTTAGGTAAAGCAAAGCCCGTTTCTTCGCACCAACCCTCGATTAGTTTGTCTGCTCTAAAACGCTCGTGGCACTCACGGCAGTCGAGAAGGGGGTCTGAAAATCCTGCAAGGTGACCGCTAGCAACCCAAGTTTGAGGATTCATCAAAATAGCGGCGTCGAGACCGACGTTGTATTTGTTTTCTTGAACGAACTTTTTCCACCAAGCGCGCTTGATGTTGTTTTTTAGTTCAACTCCGAGCGGACCGTAATCCCAAGTATTAGCAAGACCGCCGTAAATTTCGCTACCAGCAAAGATAAAGCCTCTACCTTTGCAAAGTGCGGTAAGTTTGTCCATCGTGAGTTTATTGTTTTCCATAACTCGCTCCTTGAATAAAATTATCTATCTAGAATATAATAGTAAGTTTTTTTGAATTTGTCAAGTGGTATAATCACACCAACGAGTAAAAATCATATTATGAATTAGGATATCCTTAAAAGCAAAAGAAAAACGAAAGAATTTCGGGCTAACTTACTTTTTCCCGAGCGTACGGCGGGAGAAAGTAAAATTCAAAAAGGAGGGAGAGACAATGTTTAATAACGGGTGCGGATGCGGAAGCGATATCTTTTTACTGCTCATCTTGTTGTGCTGTTGCGGATGCGGTAACGGTAACGGATGCGGATACGATAAGAAAGGTTGCGACTGCTGTGATTTAATTCTACTTATCATACTCTTGAATTGTATTTGTGGAAATAAAAACGACTGTTACTGCAAGTAACACTACATAAGAAAAAAACGAAAAATGCCTTTGTGGTTGCTCGGTTTTCGAGCAACCGCTTTTTTTATAATAAATTAAAGAAATAAAGATTAAAAGTGGCGTTAAATTTGTCAATACTCAAAAAAATGCTTGCTTTATGGCGTGCGTTATGATATTATATTCTAGTATAATCGTCGGTACTTTTTAAGACTGAACGGAATATTCAAAGTTTGTTGTGGTGGGTTATCGGAAACGAAATCTAGCCGAAGGAGAGAAAAATGAAGAAATCAAGACGGATTGCGTATATAGCAACCTTTATAGCGTTAATATTCGTAGCGCTAATGCTTGACACCGTAGTTGGAGGTTTTTTGCCTATAAAACCTGCGATATTCAGTTTGCCAACGGTGTTTTGTTTTGCCCTTATGTTCGGGGGGCTTTGGTACGCCTTGCTGGGCGGATTGACTTTTGGACTTTTGTCGTTTGCTCGCTCGTTTATTACGGGAAGTATTCCGTTCCAAAATCCGTTAGTTTCTATTCTCCCAAGGGTATTGCTTGGATTCGTATTGTACGGACTTTATATTCTAGGCGCTAAAATCTTTTCTAAAAGCGGAAAGAAAGAAGTGTACTCGATAGGATTTGCGTCGCTAATTAGCGTAATAATCCATACGGTAACAGTGCTTTTTATGATGTACTTTACCGACCACACTACGATTTCGGGTGTGTTCTCGGCAATAATCAGTTTCAATTTCCCCGTTGAACTAGTAGCGACGACTATTCTAACCCCGGCACTCGTAATAGGCGTAAGACGTGGACTTCGTATTAAGATAAGCGAGCCGAAGAAAAACGAGAACGCGGAGGAAAAAGAAAATGAGTAACGGCGAAAAAGTATTAGTAATAGATATCGGAAATACCAACATAAAACTAGGAATATTTTCTAATGGCGAACTTATGTTCTCGACTAGACTTTCGTCGTCGACGCATAAAACTAGCGACGAATATTATTTGTCGGTGAAGGGTTTGTTTGAAGAAAAAGGCGTAAGTTTTTCCTCGCTTTCTGGCGTTATAATGAGTAGCGTAAACCCAAACCTAAACTATACCTTCGAACACCTCGTTACTTTCTATTCGGGCATTAAGCCTATGATAGTGGGTAGCGGAATAAAAACGGGACTAAACGTAAAGTACGATAATCCCAAAGAAGTGGGAGCGGATAGAATAGTCAATTCGGTAGGAGCGTATAGAACTTACGGTGGCCCGTGTATCGTAATTGATTGCGGAACGGCAACTACTTTTAACGTAATAAATGAAAAGGGCGAATTTTTGGGCGGAGCAATTAGTTTTGGACTTAAAGCAAGCGCCGACGCATTGTCGCAAAAAGCCTCTAAACTTCCCAAAATCGAACTTTCCGTTCCCGAAAAGGCAATCGGGAAAAGCACTATAACGAATATGCAGTCTGGAATTATCTACGGCTACGTCGGAATGGTGGAATATATTATAAAGAAATTAAAGGAAGAAATGAACTATCCGTCCGTTAAGGTAATTGCAACGGGTGGACTAAGCGAAATCGTAAGCGCGAATAGTGATTCTATTGACGTTATTGATAGAATGCTTACGCTCAAAGGATTATATATGCTATACTCAATGAATAAGGAGGTCAAAGACTGATATGAAAATCGTAAATTTGGCAATTATAGGAATAGGAACGGTTGGCGGAGGAACTTATCGCATACTTACCGACAATCACGACCATATACAATCTGCGCACGACCTTGATATAAGAATTAAAAAAGTTCTTGACAAGGATATCGACAGATTAAAGAGTATCGTTCGTCCCGACCAGGTGGCAACTAGTCTAGACGAAATTCTTTGCGACGACGAAATCTCTATCGTAGTAGAGGTTATCGGCGGAGTAGAGCCTGCAAAAACTTTTATTACCAAAGCGCTTAAGGCAGGTAAGAGCGTTGTTACCGCAAATAAGGAACTTATCGCAAAGCACTGGGCTGAACTAGAACAAGTTGCTAGAGAAAACAACGCAGGATTTTACTTCGAGGCGTCTTGCGTAGGAGGAGTTCCCGTAATTCGTACGCTTAAAGAAAGTTTACAGGGCGACAGTATCCAAACGATAATGGGAATTATCAACGGTACGACCAACTACATCCTTACTAAAATGACTACCGAAGATATGAGTTACGAGGATGCGCTTAAGCAAGCGCAAGAGTTAGGCTTTGCCGAATTCGACCCCACCGCCGACGTAGAGGCTTTCGATGCTATGTATAAACTTTCTATACTTTCGTCGCTTGCTTTCCACACTTGTATTCCGCATAAAGTAGTTTATAGAGAAGGCATTACTAAAGTAACTAAGGCTGATATTGCGTCCGCTAAGGAAATGGGTTACACGATTAAACTTCTCGCAATCGGAAAGAGAAACGGAAACGAGGTTGAAGTAAGAGTTCATCCAACCCTAGTTCCCAACGCTCATCCGCTCGCATCAGTTAGCGGTTCGTTTAACGCGTTCTTCTTGACTGGAAACTACGTTGACGACGTAATGCTATACGGTAGAGGAGCGGGTTCGCTTCCTACTGGTAGTGCAATCGTAAGCGATATCGTGTATTGCGCAAGCAAGAACGAACATAGACATAGCGATTTTGAAAACAATGGACAAGTTTTGCCCGGCATTACCATTAAAGAAGATTTCACTAGCAAGTATTATATGTCTTTAGTCGTAGCCGACGAAACGGGAGTGCTTGCTCAAATCGCCGACGTGTTTGGAAAGAGTGGCGTAAGTATTAACTCGATTAGCCAAAAGGGAGTTAAGGACGGACGCGCGCCGATTACGATTATGACTCACGAAACGCACGAGTTTGCAGTAAGAGAGGCAATATCCAACCTAGAATCTCTCGGTTGCGTAAATAAAATTGAATCTCTTATTCGCGTTATAGATTAATATTTATAAGGAAAAAGAGTAATTAACGAATAATATCTTTACAATTATACCTAAAAAAGATTTGACAAAGAAACTCTAAACGAGTATAATTGTACTGTTAAACTGCATAAAAAGCAAAAAACATTAGGAGAATAGTTAAATGAAGAGAAAAAAGAGCTTTCTAACAGCGCTTTGCACCTTGGTGCTCGCATTATCGCTTTGCATTACCGGCGTAGTTGCAAACGATGCAAAAGCAGCGACTGCAGATTTTGCGCTTGACGGCGTAAAAGTAGAATCTAGCGTTTCTTACTGCAAGGATTTCGCAGTTGCAAGCGTAACCGGTTATACCGTTAAGGTAGTTGCTCCCGACAAGAGCGAAGTAACTCCCGTTGACGGAAAAGTAAAAGCAACGCAACTAGGCGTTTATACCGTAACCTACACGAAGGGTAGTGACGCTTATTCTTACAAAGTATATTGCTCGCTCGACGAAGAATTAGAACTCGTTGTTGCTGACGATACTACGATTCCTACCGTCGTTAAGACTGGTGCGGTTAAGAAATTCCCCGCAGCAACCGTAGGATACTACGACGAAGACGGCGCTTTTGTAGCAACGACTGCAACCGTTACGATTAAGAGCGACAAGTCAACCGACGCAATCACCGCTGGTGCTGATTACACCTTTGCAAGCAAGGGAAGTAACTTCATTACTTATAGCGCACAAGTAGAGGGTGGTAGCAAATATCTTTCCAAGACCTATGAGGTTAAGGTTCAAGACGATTTCGCAGATACCAAGGCTCCTACGCTTACCGTAAGCGGAGTTCCTTCTTCTGCAAACGTTAACACCGAGGTAAAACTCCCCGTAGCAACCGCTAGCGATACTTTCGACGAGAGAGTAAGCGTAGTAGTTACCGTTCAAGGTAAGAACGCTGACGGCGCACTTGCAAACGTTAAGGCTGTAGTAGTTGCTGACGATGGCACTGTTACCGAAACCGCTGACGACGCTAAGTTTGATAACAACAAGAATATGTCGTTCTATCCTGTAAGAGTAGGCGACTATAAAGTAACCTATAAGGCAGTTGACGACAATGGCAACGAGTCCGCAGTTTGGTCTTATACGATTTCCGTAGCAGACAAAAAGGCTCCTACTATCACCGTTGACGAGACCGTTATCCCTGCAAAGTGGGGCGTAACCGTAAAAGGACTTGCTGACGCTGATTTCGTAAGCAAAGCAGTTAAGTTCCCGATGCCCGAGTTTAGCGATAACGCATCTGCAAAAGATAAAGTAAAGGTTTCCTTCACTATTAGAGACCCTCAGTCCAAGACTGTTGTTAAGTTCGACAACGTTAATGCAGCCGCTGATGCTGAAACTACGAAGTACACTTCTACCGTAGTAAAAGTAGGTAGCGATGCAAAAGTTTACGCTTTCAACAAGACTATGAACGCTTTCTCGTTCGATTTCGGCGAGTACGTAAATGCTATTACCGATACTTCTTACACCTCTAAGGGTGCTTACACCGTAACCTATACCGTAGAGGACGAGGCAGGCAATAGAGCAAACAAGACCTTCACGATTAACGTTGAAGATACCTTCGAAGACGACGAGGCAGTTACCGTTGAGTTCAAGAACCTTCCTGACAAGGTTGTTGCATCCGACAAGCCCGTTGAATTCGTAGCACCCGTTCCCACCTATTCTTCTGCAAACGATAGCAAACTAACCGTAGCATACACCATCAACACCATCAAAGTTGAGGGTGGCGAGAAAATGGAAATCGTTAAGACCAACACTGGTTACGCGCTTTCTTACGACGGTCAGTCCGTAGCAATCACTGATAAACTTACTCTTACCGTGACCGCTACTTCTGATGCTGGTAACACCGCAACCGCTACTGAAGACATCAACGTTCTCGTTCCTTCTGCAACCGCACTCTTTACTGACGTTAACGTTGCAAACTTCCTAAACGACACCTACAAAGCAGGTGAGTACGCTGACCTTGGCGCGTTCACCGTTGCTATTGCTGACGCAAGCCAAAAGGATAACGTTGGTGTAGAAGTAGGCGTTAAGAACGCTGACGGCGAGTATATGACGGACGTAACCGCTTCCGTTTATACCGTTGGCGCAACCAAATTCGTTAAACTTGGATTTACCCCCGTTGCTGACGGCGCTTACGCAGTAGAAATCAGAGCGTTCGACGTTCACGCAAACAGCAAAGTTGTAGTTCTACCTTTCGCAGTTAGCGCAACTACCGCTGGCGACGACATTATCGGTTCTGCTGTAACTAACGCAACTACCGCTGGTGTATTTACCAAAGTTGAACTTTCTAACAAATCTATCAATATGAGCGGACTTACCGCTATCGATTCTGCTCTTGCAAGCGAAATCGGAACTACCGCGTTCCCCGTTCTCGTGAGAGAGATTAAGGGTGGAAGATTTGCACTTATCGGAACTGAGTTTACCGCTATGAGCAACGGTAAGTACGAACTCTCCGACAAAGCAAACGTAGTTGATGCTACCGGTGCAGATAGATACCTAGCAGGTACTGACTCTGCTAAATACCTCGCTAGCCTTACTTCTACTAGCGAAGTAACCGTAAACGATAACACTTCCGTTCAGTTCGAGGTTCTCGGCGTAATGCCCACCTACGTAGCAAAGAACGGCACCGTAGCACTTCCCAAAGTATCCGCTTTCACGGAAAATGCAAACGCTGACGAAATCGTAATTGACGTAAAGGCTCCCAACGGAACGAAAGTTAATACTACCGAAACCGCTGGCGTAACCTCTTTCGTAGCAAACGCTGACGGCGAGTACACCGTAACCTACACCGTTAAGATGGCAGGTAAGGAAGAAAGCACTTACACTTTCAAGGTTAAGGCAGGCGACGTAGTTGCTCCTACCTTCAAGATTACCGATAAGAGTGGCGCTGAAAAGACTCACGCAACCTCCGTTGAGGCTGGTTACGAGTTCAACTTCCTCTATATTACGGCAACCGACGAGACTACGACTGATGCTGAAAAACTTACCTACACCAAGACCCTTATCGGTCCTGATGGTGAAGTAGTAGGTACTGCTGTAAACGGCACTGGACTTACCTATGCAAACAAACTTTACAGCGGTTCTGCACCCACGCTTGACGAGAGCGGTAAGTATATCGTTCGTTACGAAGTTAAGGATGGCGCAGGAAACGTTTCCGTAAAAGAGTTCGAAATTATCGTTACCGATTCGTCGGGAGACAGCGGAATTTCGCTCGCAGCACTTTCTACGATTCTTATCGTAGTAGGCGTACTCCTTATCGCTGGTGTAGTTCTTTACCTCTTCAGATTCCGTAGAGTAAAGAAAGACAAAAAGGATAAGAAATAATTAACTAAAGACAACAAGCGGTTCAGTTAACGAACCGCTTGTTTTTCTTAAAAACGAGGCTATATGACAGTAATACCAGAAAGAAAAGACTATAAAAATTGTGTTCCTTCGCTCGCCGAAAAATTTTGTGCCGAGGTAGAAAAAAGGAATATATGTAAGCGGATTTCCATTACAAAAGCGGATGAAAAAAGTCATTTTGACCGCTACGGTTTTTCGTGCAAAAATAAAAAAGTTAGCGTAGTTTACGATACGAAGGCAAATATCCTTTCCGTAACCGCACCCGAAGAGGTGTCGATAAAACTTTTTGACCTGTATAACGAATTAACTGCGCCAAAACAACAAAAAAAACAGCCTGTACCCGTAAAAAAACAAGAGCCTAAAAAGGTTAAGCAAGACGGAAAGTCTTCTAAACAAGAACCAAAATTTCCCGTTAAAAAAGAAACTAAAAAAGCGGAAACGGAAGAGAACGCAACCGATTTTTCGCTTAAGAAGTTTACGGCAGGGCGTTTTGACGAAGTTATAAATAAACTTAAGAAAGATAAAAAGCGTTATAAGGTAGAGCAAGAAGGCGTGTTCGATAAAGGCAAACCAACCGAACTTATAAGTTACGTAGTAAAAAGTAACGACAAAAAGTTAAAACTCCGTTTTATGCCTAAAAAACAAATCGTTCAACTCCAAGGCAAACACGGGCAAACCTTTTCAGAATTACAAATTCTAATTTCTGAAGAAACGGATTATAAAACTGCAGTCGTTGCTCACATAGAGCAGAGCAAGGAAGATAAAAAAGCGACGGACGTAGAGCGTCAACTCAAAAAACTTATCCCCCACGCATTTAAATATCTTTCCGAGCAGTCAAAAATCGACTTTACGATAGGCGTAATAGAGGTGCTTAATAATAACAACAAGCATTACGACTATTCAATGCTACTAATGTCGCCGTTTCGTGGATTAGAGCGACTAATATTCGATATCCAAAAAGCGCAAAATATCGTAGTTAAAATGATAGGTCAAGCGTATGAAAAGGAAAACGGCAAGCATATTCTAAAAGCATCTTATCGCCGTAAAATAAACTCGATAGTTTATACTGAAGTAGTTTCTGCGCTCTATGGACTGTACTTTGAAACGCGTAATTACTATACTCACACCGATAGTGACGGAGCAGAGGGCCGTATGATAACGACTAGAGAAGAGGTAAAATCAATCTTTACTCGTATCCTCGAAGTCGTTGATTACAACTGCAAAAAACTTTCCGAAATCGGCTTTTCGGTATAAGGCAATATTTTTATTATACTTTGCTCGTTGTAAAAATTTCGCTAAAAAAACAAATAAAAGTAATAAATAAAGATAAAAGCCGATATGTTATAATTAAAATAGCGTTATTCCACTTGACATACGGGTGGAGGAGCGTGTATAATGATACTATAAATAGAATTGCCTCGCTTACTTGCTTGAAAAATAAGTTAAGCGAGCAATTTTGTTATTAAAACTTATATATTCCGAATAAGGAGATAGGAAAATGAGAAAAAAGAAAAGCCTCATAGTGTCGATTGCACTTGCGCTTTTGCTTGTTTTTTCTGCACCCCTTGCGCTTGCTTTTAATAAGAACGAAACAGCAAAAGCAGAAATTGCCGTCGACGGAATTTCGACGGGCGGTACGGCTTATACGCCCGTAAATTCGTCAACGATTACGCTCGGCTCGGTTAATATTACCGGAGACACTGATGTAAACGACAATAAAGTGCCTGAGTACACCGCAACCGGTGCGTTGCTTACCGCAACTGACGAGCGTTCGTCCACCTTCAATCTTGGAACTTACGACTTA
>JAZOMX010000035.1:0-24611 GCA_045654245.1 Pumilibacteraceae bacterium
ACCAAATTCCCGTTTTCGTCGTCGTAGTAATGTACAATTTTATCTACGACAGGTTCTACTGTTTTTTTAATTTTCTTACTTATAATAATCCTCCTTATATGAAAGTCGAGTTGCCTTTCGGTTATTGATACTCGCTTATAAGGAAGAAAGGGGTTAGAGAACGTTATTTCTTTTCCGTTTCAAAAAAGTCGTCGTACCCGTCCATAATTTTGGCAAGTCCTAAATCGCTCTCGGCAACTTCATCCATAAGAGCGTTAAAACCTGCTTCTATGAGTTTTACTTTGGATATGTGATGCTTTTCAAGGAAAGCGTTTATTTCTTCCGCAAACTGTCTCGGAACACTCGTTCCCCAAACCAAACTCTTTGCTTTTCTTTCTTCCTTGTGTTTCTCTTCATACCTTTTGTCTGTTACCGCTCTCGGTTGTCTCATTGCTTGTTTCTCCTTAATATTACTTTTCAATATTGTATCGTATTAACACGGAATAGTCAAGCTGTTTTGAGCAAAAATTTTAATTTTGGTAGAAGAATAAAAATCGGGTTTCCCGATTGTTTAGATAGTCAAAATTGCACATATTGGCAATTCCCTTTACCTGCTTGAAAAAAGCGGTAAATTGCCATTTGGTGCGGTTTTCTTAACCTGCTTACATTTTTTCAGATTTCGCACCGCACCAAGTGGTTAAACTTAGCCTCGCAGAGCCGACTATACTTTGCAGGGCAAAGTATAGTGGGCTACACTTTACAAAACATCTTAAAGTTTTGCTTCCGTTCACGGCGGGTGATAATGATGATAATTTTTCATTTTGATTTCCTCCTAATATAATTTTACCCCTCACTATTAATGGACATTTCGATGTCCTTTTGGCAGGGTATTTTTGCTCCTTTCTTAAAAAAGAGCGCAAAAAAGTCGCTGATAAAAATACCACCGACCTAAAGGGACAAAAAATCCGTACGAATCAAAACACGCTTAAAAGCGTTTCTACTCCGCACGGATTAAATATCCGAATATGAAGTTGTAAGAGTGTAATACCTAAAAATTTGTACCACAAAATAGACCTATCGCCAAACCACGTTTTTTGAACGTTGGCGCACCTACTTGAAACGTTGGTCAGTCATCTCAAGCCTTTCACTAATAGATAGAGAAAGGACGGCATATTGCCGTAAAAAATTGTACGACAATAAAGCCCATAAAAGCCGATTTGTTTCCCTTTATATAAACGACTTTGGGCAAACGTAAGAAACTATCCTACAAGCGTACGAAAACGTACACTTACAAAGCCTGCCGATGCCTGCAAGCTTCAACAAGGGGCAGAAACCCCTTAATTATATATACCCACACAAAGCATAATCTAAACATATGTTCGTGTTTGTAATTCTATTTTATCATAAAAATCTATAAAAGCCAATAGGCAAATGTCCACGTTCTTGGACATTTGCCTAATTTTAGGATTTAAATTAATTTGCAGCCTAACACTTTTGAAAGCGTTAATTGTGGATTGTTTTTCTTTACAGTTGAATTGAATACTTGCAACACTTCTGCACAATCTTCGTCGGTAAGGTTAGCTAAAATACTCAACTCAAATCTCGCTCTTGAAGAGCCTACATAAAAGAGTTTATTCTCGTCCACAATGGTGGTTTTATTGACATCCACTAAAATTACTTTATCAGCTTCAAGACCTTTGAACTTCCTGCAAGTAGTAACAGGCACTTTTTGACCTTTATAAATATAAAAACCATCTTCAATATAAGAATCCAACAAGCTCTCACCACTAGGGGCGCAACTTAAAATTTGAATATCCCTAATTCCATTTACTAAAGTTTGTTTTATAGTAAAATCAATCTTTTCTTTAATGTTTTCTTCCGTGATAAAAGATAATTCGGGAAGTACTCCGGCAAGCGCATAATCAAATAGTTTAGGCTCTTTCCTTAATGGTTTAAACGATGTTTCTGCAATCTTTTTAGTATTCCTACAGTTTTTATACAAAGTCAATCGACAGTCTGCCTTTTCAATAAACCTAGGTATACTAAAACCTTGTATAAGTTGTAGTTTATCATAAAACACATAAAAAGAGCCGTTTTCTTTAGATAACACTATTTCTTCCAACAACTCAAAAATAGCATCGCTGTGCATTCGTTCTTGGCCAAAGTCTTGTCCTTCGTCTATTATGACGTGTTGATAAGGAAATTTATCATTTTCAAAAAGTTCGTAAAGTTCGGTTTCCAACGCATCATAATCAGACGTAAACGTTTTACATATTTTACTAGCAAAACCATCAATCGTGTAAAACTCAACGTTAGGATAAGCATATGTAGATTCTAAATATTCCTTTAGTTTTACGTTAAAACATAAGAAAAGAACTTTTTCTCCTTTAATGGAGTGTCGACGAGCTTTTTCAACAGCAATCATCGTTTTACCCGTTCCCGCAGCACCGTTAATAACAGCACTTCTTTGGTCTTCTAAATAATTCAAAAGATTGCTTTGCTCTTTTATCAAAGCGTTAAATTTTTCTTTTTTATAATCTATTTCCAAAGTTTTAGACGGTAAAATATTAAAAGACGGGCACAAAATATTTTGCAGTAAAGAATCGGCTTGGTCTTTAGGTAAATCGGAAGAAACTTCTATAATTTCGCCGTATTCTTTTATAGTAGTTTTAATATCAAAAATTCTTTCTAATGTTTGCAGCGGGTTTTCTATATCTTCCGACGTTAAAACCAAGTTCTTATCTGCGTGTTGCGGTAAAGTCATTCGCTCCAATCCATTTAAATCTAAAGACGGAAACCATACAGCACTTAATGCTTTACACTTTTTTAGCACTTCATTATTGCGATAGAAATTATAAATCTGATTAAATAATTTCCACTTGTTTGAATTTGCTTGTTGAAACGGGTCACGCATCTCCAAACCGGAAGCATAATACCATATGCCATTTTGACAAGAAACCTTTCCCGCTTTTGCTTCTATACAAAGAAGTCCTTTTTGCTTGTTAAAAACAACAAAATCTATTTCGTTTTCTTTCCATTCATTGTCAACTATATTTATAATCCTAAACGAGTGGAATACATAATAGTCATCAGGTAGTTTTTGCAAACTTATAAATAATTCACCTTCACGGCTTTCCGGAGAGAAGTCGTTAGGTATGCTAGGTATCATTATAGCCATTTTTATTCCTCCGAAAAATCAGTTAAGAAATCGTCAATACTAAATAAGTCATCAAGCAAATAACACTTATAATCACTTTGCTTTGCAATAGCATAACCATCTTGATTATCGGATGCAAAAAGAAGAATCTTTTTCTTTTCCCAAAGCAAATCGGCATATCCTGTTTGACCTTCAACATCGAAATCAACCCATTCATAATCAGGTTTTTCAAGCCTTTTTTCCTTAAAAGCATCTCTCAACCTTATTACGATTTTATTATCTCCAAACTCATCAAAAATGTCGTCATATGTTTCAGATTTAATAGATAAATTTTTGTTTATCACTTTGAGTTTCTTTTTATCTTCATTTTTAATCTTTTCAATAACCTTAATTTCGCCTTTGAATTGTTTCAAAAACTCAGCGGCTAATTTCCTATCAAGTTGGTCGTGAATTTTTTGGTTTTCATAGCTACGCAAACAATTATAACAAGAAGGGTCACAGTTGCAATTTTCCATATTACGTAAAGCCGACATTAAAATAGAATATAACATTTTACCGTCTTTAGTTACTAAACGCCTTGAATGTCCTGCCCCACCGGGAACAGCGTCGTAAATAATGACAGAATACTGTAACTTATTGTTTATCATTTTTTGAGATAAACAAGCTTTTATATCTCTTCTTTCAATATTTAAGTCTTTTGCTATTGCATTTAAAATCGCATACACAACGGAAACCATCGTATTATAATCCGACGTATCACAATTAAACGTAATTTTAGCAACGTCAGTATTAAAAACGTGATGAAGCGAGCGCCTGTCTAACTTTTTAGAATTACAATTATATTGACCAAACAAACTTTCATGCGCTTTGGATGTTTCTACAAACAAAGCACCTGCCCTCATTTGTTTTTCAATATCTTTTTCACCTATACCTTCATCTTCAGCAACAGAATATCCACAAAGTGGACAAACGTAAAAATTGGTAGATGACTTTACCATTAAAGAATCGTTTGTAGTAGATTCTACTTGAAGTTCAATTCCGTTAAACGAGAAATAATTTTTATCTATGGTTTTTGCCGCAGTATTTCCGATATAGTAATCTTCCGAACGGTAATTCTTTTCTTGTTTCGTCATTGGTACGTCTTTATCTTTTCTTTCAGTAACAAAACCCGACCTAGGCTCAATACTTTCAAAGAAATTCATCGACTTCAATTTTTTACCGCAAGAAATACATGGAATACCTTCTTTACTCGGTGGAACAACACTATAATTAACCGTACCACAATTTTTATTGTCACAAACAGCTATATATCCTGTATGCCAATCGTGGCGATTGTTTCCAATCATCGCCTTTTTTATATATCTACTAGTATATAATCTACCATCGGCAACAACTTCCGATGACGGAGCATATTCTGCAATAGCTATTTGCAAATCTCTACTTAATCTAAGTTTTGAAATATTATTAGCTGTTGTGTTTTGATGTAATTCTACCGTATCTACAGGGAAACCATATCTCGGCAAAATATTGCCTCTCGCTAAAAACTCAATAAGTTTGTTATTTTTATAGTTATAAAGTTTTCGTTCACAAGATGCCGCTTTAGATAAATCGCCTTCTTTTGTTAGTTTCCTTATTAGTTTATTAAAGTTATCTATATTGCTTTCATACTCGTTAATAAGTTGGGTAAATACACCTTCTTCACCACAAAAACTATCTACCCACGCAAAGTTATCAATGCCCATTCTCTTATGTAAGTTATCAATATCTGGAATTGAGAATTCGAGCATCTTTTTAAGTCTATCAGGATTAGTCTTTATCCATTCAATAAACTTTTCATAACCTTTTTCGTTAATAAATTTATCAGCATTATTATAGTTATACAAATCCTCATTTTCTGCAAAGAACATACTTAAAGCGACGGCATATATATGTCGTCTTACAATCTTTTCATTATCTACCTTAAATAATGGTGGTAATATAATGCCGTTTATCATCTTTTTAGGGTCTCTAAAGAATGATAAGTCGTGGGAACTTAATTTCGCAAAAGTCAAAGCAAATGCAGCAGCATTTATGCTTCTACCTGCACGACCTGCTCTTTGCGCATAATTGGACGGCAAAGGCGGAACGTCACGCAAGAATACAGTTTCAAGGTCACCCACGTCAACACCCATTTCAAACGTAGTTGAACACGACAAGGCGTTTATCTCTTTCTTAATAAATTGCTCTTGATATTCTGCACTTTCTTTTTTGCTAAGTTGTGCCGTATGTTCTTTAATAAATAAAGGCGACATTCTATCACTTAAATAAAGTTTTGCAAAGTGATTATCTTTTATAATATCTATTGGCGAAATTTCTTCTAATGCGCCTTCACAACGGACAGACGGACACTTCCCATCCAAATTAAATTGTGTAATTTTTCCACACTTTTTACACTTATACCAATGAGCATCTTTGTTCTTGTTTATTTTAACCAAAAAGCTTTTTGCCCTAACCACATACGTACCGTCTTTGTTTATGTCATCCAAACAATAATTATTACCGTATTCAGGTTTAGTTAAATAATCAAAATATTGTTGTAAAAAATCAGCCGCTTCTTGTTCAGTAATCCCCAAAGTTCTACAAACGTAATACATTTTATTAGTTTTGTAAAACTCATTTTGTTTGCCTTGCTTATTTCTTGGCGCAAAGCTAGTAACTGTAATACGTTTATCTTCAGGCATTTTTAAATATGTTACAAACCTTTGAGAAGACGTGTAGAAAATATATTCTCTATCATTATCGTCAATATCGCTATCCGTATCCGTATATACTGCACCCGTTTTTACTATTTCAAAAACAAGCAAATCTAACAATGCCTTCGTTGCACTAACACTTGCGTTATACGTATTTGCTATATTCTCAACGATTTCAGGAGTATTACCTAAATATTCAAATTGAATTTGTCCTAAAGCGGTTAGGGATGTTGTTGAATTATAACGAGCCAACTCGTTTAACAATGCAACCCAAGCATTTTTTCGGCTATTAACGGTCAAATTACTTTCATCGCTATTAGACTTTGCAAAACACTTTTTATTGTTATAATAATTAGTCAAAATCTTTACAAAGTCAGATATCGTAAATTTTTGCGATGCTAATTCTGAACCTTGTTCTTCAATAAGACGACAAATTCCTCGACGGCGTAAAAATTCATTATAACTCTTACCTAAATAGCATGCAAACTTAGCCGCTTCTTGACGGCTATCTGAAAAGGCTAAAAATTGTCTTCCCGTTCTTTTTGCGATCTTTTTATCGTTTAATGCAGCCTTAGCAAAAATATTTTTGGTAACAACTTTTTCTTCTACTTCTTCATATTCAAGTTCAGGTAATTCTTCATATAAAGAAGTTGCTAATACGGCTGTTGCCGCTTCATTACCTAAATATAAGCGTTTATATGCGCCACGACAACAATTACCACAACGAGCACCCATTTTTAAGATTTTTGCTTTTACTACTCTTATATAATGTTCTCGTCCACAATCACAAGGCAAGTTGTGAACTTCGTTAGCAGCAACGATTGCCCCGCAAATAGGACAAAGATAATAATATTCTTTCTTAAGAGAAACTTCTTCGTCTATTAATTCTTCATCTTCAATCTCTTCATTATCATCATCCGCTAAATAAAAGTACTCAACTTTTTCTTCTAATTTGCTTGTTTGTAAAAGTTTTCTATCTTCTATTTTACCAACAACGGCTATTCTACCGCAATCTTCACAAATAGCAATCTCAAAAACGTTCTTCTCTTGTCCATTTTCGTAATATTTCTTTTGGCGGTTTAAAAATAATTTTTTATATCCACTTATAGTAGCATAGCAGCCTTCTAAACTTCGAATGAAGAAATGATACCTTGCATCTAAAAGTGATTTTCTATTTTTTTGCGCTCTCGTACACAAAGAAATAAATGCTATTGCCGTATGGATATCTATATGTAAATTTGACACTAAATCATTCAAATCACATACGTTACCGATTTTTTGGCGCATTAAATGATATAAGTCGGTTTGGATTAAAAAATCGTAAATCAACTCGTTTTCATCTTTTGCTTTATCAACAGATATACCGTATTTTACGAATATTCTCCATACGATATTATCTTCTTGAGATAGTTCTCTATATAATTCTAAAGGAAAACTTTTAGCGTTACCATTTGGAACATAGTTTTCTCTTGTTGCTCTAATAATATTCGCCTTGTTAAAGGGAACACCACACAAATTTTCGGCAAACGTTACTATATCGTCGTCGGCGCTTGAATCACTACCTAAAGTAGCACTAGTTAAAATAAAACGAGTGTCTTTAGATGTATTCATTCTTGCTCTTAAACGGCGTAATAATATTGACGTTTCTATACCCGTTGCACCATTATAAACGTGTGCCTCATCAAGAACAACGAAGCGGAAATCAGAATTTGAAAAGAGCACGTCATCCTTTGGTCTAAAAAGCAAATGTTCCAACATTGCATAGTTGGTAAAAAGAATATTCGGTGGGGTTTTCTTCATTTCATCACGAGACAAAATTTCATTGTCTAAGCGATGACGTAATTTTTCATTTTTTTCTTTAGCAAACATAGCTTCATAAACGGCTATTGCTTTTTCTTCATCATTCTCAGTACCACCATTATATACGCCAAAAGTTATATCGGGGTAACACATTAGTATTTCTCTGATGTTTTTCATTTGGTCGTTCGCAAGAGCATTCATAGGATAAATAAAGAGTGCGCGAACACCGGCACTTGGCATAGTACCTTCTTCTTTTTCTCTTAACAACTCATTCAATACAGGGATTAAGAAACAGTTTGTTTTACCACTACCCGTACCTGTAGATACGACAGCATTATTCCCGCCGACAATTGCTCTGATTGCATTTTCTTGATGCAAATAAAGCTTTCTGTCTATCGGTAATTTGTGTTGATACAACTTACCCGACGGCTTTGCAGATTCTAATTCTCTAAAAAGGGGAGATAATACACCTTCTTCGATTAGTTCATTAATAGATTTTCCTTGAACGAAAACATCCTTTATTTCCAATAAAGGTCCTTTTGCAATATTTTCATTCAATTGCGCCAAAAACTGCGTTTGCAAACTTTTATCCGCAAACGAATGGGTTGTGGATATGTAATCCACAAATTCATTTTTAATATTTTGTGAAGCTTTTGCAGGATTAAACATTATTTCTCCTTTGTACTAAACACGTAATAGTGAATCGCCTTAGACCCTTTGCCGATGTTAGAAACTTGATTATATTGGTCTAAAAAGAGTTCGCCCAAGAAATCGTTAATATTGTCGCCTTCTAGCCCGGCAACAATCCAACAAGTTTTATTCGTGCGTAATTCTATTCTTACGGGATTTATTTTATCAAACGTGCCGTAATCATTTTTCATAGAATTTAAGTAGATTTTCTTACCGTTAGGATGTATAAAATACATACTTCCTGAGTAAAACAAATAACCATCTCGTTCTTGTAAAAATTTTATATTTTCTATGTAAATGGTCTTAATTGTAGTAAGTGTAGCTTGATTATCAAGCATAACCTTATCTAAAACCATAATTTTATTGTTGAAACGCAGTTCATTTTCATCTCCTATACAAACTCGCTTCTCCCATAAAATTCTAGATTTTTGCAAAAATCCTTTTCCTATAAGCTCAACTTTCACGTCATAAAAACCGTCTGCAATACTACTTATATCTAGTTGACAGTTTTCTTGTTTAAGGTTATATATGGCAACCTCTTGTCCTTTTTGACTTAAAGTCACCTTAAAAGAATCAGATTCTTCTCCTATATAATTATCCTTAATCATCCATAACATTTGGCGTTGTGCAATTATAAGAATCGGGTCATCTACAAACTTTTCTACCGTATGTATTCTCAAAATCGGCAACATTTCTTTTGAGTCGATTTTGGCAAACAGCATTATTTCGCTTATATTATCTTTTATTGAATATATAGTTTGTCCCAACTTGTACTTATGGTAATTAGCTCCACTTTTCTCTAAATACGTATTAGTTGAAAGTCCTATTTGATAGAGCAATTTACTTGGTACATCAAACTCAATCTCTGAAGAATTTGTAATGCTTTTATACCAAATTCCTTTTTGAGAATAGGTATTATTCCACTCTAAATCATCAATTCTCCATCTTATAATAGGGGCTTTTAGTACTATCTCTCCATCTTGTATGGGAATACAAATCTCTTTATCTTTGATATTAAACGTAGCACTTTCATCAAATTTTTCCGTTAAAAATCGCACTTCGCCCACGTTTTGAGTATCATAATAAAAATCTTTATCAAAAGAAATCTGTATGTTGTTAAACTTAACTATATTGATATTACAAACGATTTTGTTATTCGAGTATCTAAAAACGGTAATCTTTTGCGGTTCGCAAACCGATAGTAATTCAGAGATATTATAGTAATTAATATCGCCTTTTTCTTCACAAGAAAAATCTACCAACTTCCAATTTGTATCTTCATATCTAACGCCATAATCAATCAAATTTGAAGCCTTTAACGCTGCAATTTTTAATTCGCCATCTATTACTTGATAATCCTCTCCATCGTGTCTAAAAACCACATCGTTCTTTTTATCCGCGTAAACCCATACGTCTCTATTTTGTTTTTCGGATACAAATAATATAGTTCTCCTGTGACTTTGAAGTGCTTCTCCCTCAATGGCATTAAAAACAAACTTGCTCGATGCTTGCTTTTTAATATTATCAGGGTATTGCAATAAAGAATCCAAGTCAAATGTAAATAAATTATAATTACCGGGCAAACATTCTTGCGCAAAAATTTCTCTTCCATCTTTAAACAACACAAAAGTGCGCTCTAATGTTTTCTTTGAGTCATAAATAGGTGTTCCACAATGAGAAATAACAGCTCTAATATCAATATCGCCTTCGCTAATAATTCTTTCTATATTTAACGAATACGGCTTTGTCGCCATTGACAAGCCCGAACCTTTCGTCAATAACTCATCGGAAAAAATACAATTTTCCCCACGATAAATTTCCAAATATGGATTATAATCAAATTTATCCTTAAGACGAATAGCAGGAATGACCAAATTAACCATTCCGTCATCCATAATGTATTTAGGTTTAATGCTTGAATAATCAGTAACAGCTCTTTCTCCCGTCATCCTTTTAATAACGACACCTAAAGAAGCTTCTTTAACAATCCACCATTGTCTTACCAACTTTGATAAATAACTTTCTCCATCTAAGGACTCGCTATTAAATACTTTATTGATTAGCAAAATGGTTCGTTTTATAAATTCCGCCATTTTATCAGTAGCGTCTACAGCAAGGCGTTTTATTCCTGCACGCAATGAATATACTTGAGCACCTAATTCAAAATCATCTTCAACGCCGCCAAAACTACTAAACCTATTCGCCAATTCGTTTGCTATTAACCCATAAATGTCGTCGTGTTCATTATAATTTTGATCTAAGTCTTCACAAAAGATTTGCCAACATAACTCAAAGAACGATTCGGTTGACCTTATCGGAGCAAAAGCATGAGCAAGTATTGTTGCATAATATTTTTTAATGCAACCATCTAGATATAAAACTACGTTTTTCCGTCCTAATCTTGCTATCAATTCGGTTAAATAGTGATACACTTTTTGAGAACACTCTTCAGTCCCAAGCAAAGTTCTTGCGATACACGTCCAAAATCGGTCTTCGTCTGCGTGCCAAACTTTTGTCGCATTAACCATTGCAACAAACAATAGGTTATCTTCTAATGACGAAATGTAGCTTATATATCCGTAATCGTAATTACGCAATAAACTATTAGCTCTAGCATAAATTTTTGCCAACTCATCTTCAGTAAAAATTACTTCACCAACAAACTGACATTTCATCGCTTCGTCTATTTTCTTCTTAAGTTCTTCCATATGACAAGACCTCGTTAGTATAATTCAAGCAATTATAGCACACTAAATATGACAACTTCCGTCATATTTATAAAATTTTTTACTTGTTTTCTTCTTTCTCCGTCAACTCATTTAATATATAAGCCGAAATTGACTCTCTAATCATAGCGAAAACATTTCTTTTCTGCAAAAATGGTAATTGCTTAAATGGGATTTTGCCCGCCATTCCTTTTGCTATCTTTGCCGCCATAATGTATTTAGAATAATCCAAGTTTTTAACAAGTTCTTCATAGAGATTATCTGCCTTATGATGAAAAGAAGTAGAATCGTTTAGAATGTCATCTATCTTTTTAATATCATCATTAGCATCTTTTATTTTCTTTGCCTTATCAATAACATCTTCAGTAATCTCTACAACATCTTCAAGTTGACAGTCTAAAACCTTACATATTTTAAGAAGAATCTCCATATGAACAGGTTGGTTTTTGCCCAACTTAGCCATAGCGGTAGTAGTAATACCCGCAGCCACACGCAAATCTTCTTTACGAATATTTCTGTCGATTAGAATTTTCCATAGTTTATTATAATTTGCAGCCATAACTCACTCCTAAATTAGCGCCTATCGGCAACTAATAATAGTATACCACAAATAAAAATATTTTTCAAGAATTTCTCCAATATTTAGAGAATAAAAATTATTTTATTTCAAAGAAAAAGAACTTGGACGATATATCCAAGTTCTAATTTTCTTTTGACCGCTTGAAAGTGCAATTTCCTATAAATTTTTAATGTTTCAAAAAATCCCTTATAGGGAACGCCTTACGTGGTGTTTTTTTGTTTGCGTGGGGATGTAGGACTTGACTGCGTTTACGCAGTTGTCCCTTTAGCCGAGCAAGCGTAGCGCGCGAACGCCACGAGCGTTAGCGAGTATCCTCCGCACCAGAAAAGAAGATACCTCGTGTGTCTTCTTTTTTATATAAAACTTGAACTAAGCCTTATAAATAGAACTATAATTTTTTCTTAAGAAACCTTTATGCTAATGAAAAAACAAAAAAATACGAATTCTACCCTTATTTTTGTTGAACAGCGATTGATTTTTTGTTATAATCTATCTTGGAAATAAATTTGGAGATTTTGCTATGTACGAAGAAATTCTTAACAAAAAAGGCTTTATTTGTGATATGGACGGCGTTATCTATCACGGTAATAAAATCCTAGACGGCGTTAGAGAATTCGTCAACTGGATGATTGAAAACGACAAAAAATTCATATTCTTGACCAACAGCCCTGAAAGAACTCCTCACGAACTTTCTATGAAATTACAGCGTATGGGACTAGACGTTGGCGCAAATCACTTCTACACTAGCGCTATGGCAACCGCTGAATTTTTGAGCGCACAAAAGCCCGGTTGTACTGCTTACGTTATAGGCGAACCGTCGCTAACCAAGGCTATGTACGACAAGAAAATCTATATGAACGATATTAACCCCGACTACGTGGTGCTTGGCGAAACGAGAACTTATAACTTTGAAAAACTCGAAAAGGCTATCGAACTCGTAAGGGGCGGTGCAAAACTTATCGGAACTAACCCCGACACGGTGGGCGTTACCGAAAAGGGCATTATGCCTGCCTCGGGTGCGCTTATTTCCCCTATCGAAATCGCTACGGGCAAAAAAGCCTATTTCGTAGGCAAGCCCAACCCCCTTATGCTCCGCCACGGTCTTAAACTTATCGATTGTCACTCGGCTGATATAGCGTTTATCGGCGACCGTATGGACACCGATATTATCGCAGGTATCGAGTCCAACGTGGATACCGTACTAGTGCTTACGGGCGTAACGAGTATGGAAGATATTTCAAATTTCCCCTATCGTCCCAAATATATCGCTCCGTCGGTTGGCGATTTGCTTAAGTAAATTACAAACCAAAAGCGACCTAGAAAAGTCTAGGTCGCTTTTTTTATACGGTTTTATCCAAGCATTAGTGATTTTAAGATTAGGAAAATATCGGTGTTTTGGATTCTCTCGTTCAGTCCTAATTCGTACTGCGCAAAATTGATATTCGCGCCGTTTATATAACAATTAACGAAAGTCTTCGTATGTCCGCTCGTATCCCAGCGATAACAGTCGCCGTAGTCGTTCTTATACGCCTTAACGATTTTTTTGTGCGTAACGTCTTTAGAAAGCGTAAGTCCGCCCGTTTCGTGGTCGGCGGTTACGATTACTACGGTATCGTCCCGTTTTTCCGCCCACTTGAGAACCGCCTTTACGGCGTCGTCGAAAGCAAGTAATTCTTCTAGCATATACCCAAAATCGTTATTATGTCCGCCGTGGTCGATATGCGCGCCCTCCGCCATAAGGAAGAACCCGTCTTCGTCCTTGGATAGGTATTCTAGCGCCTCTGTAACGAGTTTATCAAAAGCAATCTCCGCTCCTGCCGACATTGATTTTGCCGTACCCGTAATATTATAAGAGCCTATAACCTTATCCGCCGTTTGCTCTGAAATACCCTCAATACTACCGGGCACTTGATAGCCTGCATCCGTAAAATATTTTTCGTAACTTGCGTCGAGAGTATAACTAGCGAATAAGTTTACGTTTGAAGTGGTCGCTGCGGACTGGAGTAACTCTTCGCGATTATTTCGGCTGTTGGAGTGCGCCGAAAAGCCCATAGGCGTAGCGCCGTAAAGATTGTCGGTAGTAATTACGCCCGTTCTTTTCCCTTCGCTACTAGCAACGTCTATAATCGTTTCAAGGTCGGATAGGAGTATATCTCTACCTATATAACCGTTTACCGTTCTAGTTCCCGTCGCCATAGCGGTTGCTGCAGCGGCAGAATCAGTAACGGCTGCGGTTCTAGAGTAAGTTTCCACCGTAGTTTTGTACGGAAATCCTTGCATAGTTAGTTCTTCGTCACGATAAAGTTCGCCCGCCCTAATCTGCTGTGGTCCCATACCGTCGCCTATCATTAAAATAACGTTCTTGGCTTTACCCTCAACGTTTTTAAGAGTAATAGTTCCGCACCCCGAAACAGAAAATATGGTAACGAGTACGAAAACTAAGATGATTAACTTACTTAAAATCTTTTTCATTTTATTCCTTTAAAGAACGATTTCCGCTCCGGACGGTATTAGTACGTCCTTACCGTTATAGTTTGCGTAAACTTCTCTACACGAAGGATTGAACACCCTCGTTCCATCTGCCGAGAAAACGAGGTTGTTAAAATCGGTTACGGCGTTATAGATTTCCATATTCGTTCCGTAGAAAATATCGTCGCGGTTACCGATATACTCGGCAAACTCCTCGATTATATGCCACTCGTTATAGTCGTTAAACTCGTAACTGTGCCCCCATAGATAGAATAGTTTGGGGCGGACTGCTTGATAATAGTTCTCCTCTCCCTCAACGAACTCTTTAGCAAGTTCCATAAGGCGTGGATTACGGTGGTGGCAAGTCGCCGGCAAGCGCAACCAGTCGGTAGGAATAGTAAACTTTTCGGTAGAAACGGTAGTGCGTGCGTAAACTATTCCGCATTTTTTAAGCATTTCTACCACGCTATCGGAGTAATTTCCGTAAGCGTACGCCATACCTTTGACTATCTTGCCGTAAGTCCTTTCGAGGTTCTCTCTATCCACCATAACATCGCGGGTTGCTACGCTCTCTTCGACGTCGGCAAGGTGGAGATGTTTTGCTCCGTGCACAGCAATTTCTTGTCCCGAGGTCGAATAAAGTTCGTAAGCCTCTTCTTTCGTTAGTCTTCTTTCACCCGTTTTTTGGGCGTAAAGTTCGGTGTTTATATTAAAAGTACCTTTAAGAGAATTCTTGTTCATAATAGCAATAAGGTCTCTATCCCAAATTACGCCGTCGTCGTACGAAAGCGTTACCGCCTTTCTCTTAAAATCCTTAAATCGCAAATAAAATCTCATATTTTTTCTCCTTTCTATAACTACGGTGATTATACCACTTTTTGCGATTTTTTTCAAGAGTTTTAATAAAAATAATTGACTAATATTTTGATACCGATTATAATTTTATCAGGGAGATTTGATTATGGAAATTAGTGAAATTGATAAGAATTTTAAGTTAAATTCAGTCGTTGAGCCAGATATCGTTTGGAAAAACGCAAAAGACTTACCGTTTAAGACTTACGGCGTTTTTTACGACGAAGAAAGAAAGCAGTACCTCCGTATGCCACAAAGCGTAGCGGACACCGTTAGCCCCGGCGTTGCTTACCTTAACTTATGTACGGCTGGGGGCAGAATCCGTTTTACCACTTCGTCTCCGTATATCGCAGTTAAATGCGTCGTTCCGCACGGAACACTTATGCCACATATTACTATGGTGGCGCAATTCGGTTTCTCGATTTGTTACGACGGCGAATACGCAGGTCGCATTAATCCTGAGTTTAAGACGCTTTTACCCGAAAACGCTATCGACGGTAAAATCGCTTTTTGCGGTCAAGTTAAACTAAGCAAGGAAAAACCCTTGCACGACGTTACGATTTATATGCCTCTATATAACGGTGTAAGCGAACTGTTTATCGGCGTAAAGGAAGATAGCGTTCTCATTTCTCCTCCCGATTACACTTACGAGCGCCCGATTTTGTTCTACGGCTCGTCTATTACGCAAGGCGGTTGCGCATCTCGTCCCGGCAACGATTACGCAGGTCTTATCGGACAAGCGCTTGATAGCGATATCTATAACCTCGGTTTTTCGGGTAACGCTAAGGGCGAAAAGCAAATCGTAGATTATCTTTGCGCTCAAAACCCGTCGGTTTTCGTGCTCGACTACGACCACAACGCACCAACCGTGGCGCATCTAGAACAAACTCACTTGCCTCTTTACAAGGCTTTTAGAGAGGCTCACCCCACCACTCCTATCGTTATGACGAGTGCGCCCGACTACTGGCGTGACTGCGGTGGCGAACGAAGAGCAGTCGTGTCTCGCACTTACGATTACGCTATCTCCAACGGCGATAAAAATATCTATTTTATAGGCGGAGAAGAACTTTTCGGAAACGATTACCAGTTCTGCACGGTTGACGGCTGTCACCCCAACGACCTCGGTTTTTATAAGATGGCGCAAGCATACTGCTCGGTTCTTCGCCCGCTAATTGAAACAAAATAATGAAAAAGTCGCTCGCTTTACATATTATCTCACTCATTATTTTCGGGCTTAACGGCGTTGTAATCAGTTTTATATCGCTCGATAGTTACCAAATCGTTTTGCTCCGAACTTTGCTCGGCTCGGTTTTCTTGATAACTCTATTTTTGCTAACGCGAAACAAGTTTACTTTCTTTCGCCACAAAAAAGCGTTGCTGTTCTTGGCGTTGTCTGGAATTTCTATGGGCATAAGTTGGATGTTTTTATACCGCGCGTTTTTGCTAATCGGCGTTGGCGTTTCGTCGCTTACTTACTGTCTTGGCCCCGTTATCGTCGTTATTCTTTCTCCGATAATTTTCAAAGAAAGACTTACCCTTTTTAAGATTATAGGCTTTGTGACGGTACTTACGGGCGTAGTTATGATTAACGCTAATTTCTCTCAAGCAAATTTCAACTTATTTGGGCTTGTTTGCGCGCTATTGTCCGCTCTTACTTACGCTTTTTTAATAGTGTTTAGTAAAAAATCAAAAGAAATCGGCGGTCTTGAAAACTCAACTTTGCAACTCGTTTTCGCCTTTCTAACCGTTGGCATTTGCGTAGGAATTAAGCAGGGTTACGCTATGGAAATTACCGCAAAACAAATCCTACCTATCCTCTTTTTGGGTTTGATTAGCACGGGATTTGGGTGCTATTTATACTTTTCTTCTTTGCAAAACTTACCTGCTAGCACGGTTTCGGTTTGTAGTTACATAGAGCCTCTTTGCGCCGTTATTTTCTCGGTAACGATTTTAGGCGAAAAGATGAGCGTTTTGCAAATTATCGGCGCTGTTTTAATAATCGGCGGAGCGCTCGTTGCCGAGTGCCTCTCAATAAAAAAACAAAAACGAAATGAAAATTTAAACTAAAAAAGTTGGTCAAGATTGACCAACTTTTATTTTACATTCTAATCATTAAACGGGAAAAATTTTGCTCGCTCTTGCCCTGCAATATTAGGTTGATGCAAACTTATTTGCGTTTCGCCGTTTAGGTCGGTAAAGAGCATTGCGTGTCCGCCGTCACGCTCGAAAATAGGCTCGCTGGAGTGTTTCCACTCGCCCAAAATTCCATTATCGGAGTATGCGTTTAACACCACATAACCGCTTTTTGCGTGCGTTGACCATAACATATTAAGACGACTTCCTCTCTTATACAAAAACGGTCCGTCAGTAACGTAACAGTCCTCTCTACCCCTCGCGATTGCTCCGTCGAAAAGGTTATACGCAATACCGCTATCCGTTGCGTGGAAAATCGTAACGGGCTCGCCTACTCGCTCTTTTAGGTCTTGCGAGAGTTGTTGAACGCACATTGCTCCGTCGCCTATTTGTAACCACTCGTGACAAAATACGATATAAGGCGTTCCGTTCTCTACCCAAAGCGTTCCGTCCAAGCACTCCCACTCGTCAGGAGTTGCGGGCTTGTCCGAAAGTGGCTTAAACGCTCCCGTCGGCGTATCGCAAACAAGAATTTGCGTTGCTCTTCGTCTAGTTTCACTCTTTAAGGATATGAACATATAGTACTTGCCGTTATATTTATGCACTTCCGGCGCCCAGTAATCTCTATCCGCCCAAAAACCCTCGCCGTCGAAAACCTTAATAGGTCCGTCGAAGTTCTCTAGGTCGGAAGAAATATAGGCGTAAGTTGCGGGTAAAGCGCTTAAACTACCCTCGACTAGCGCAGTAGTGCCGTACATATAATATTTTCCGTCGTCCACCAAGATAAACGGGTCGCGGATTCTAATATCTTCTCTTTTAAGCATTTTCGTCTCCTTACAAAATTTAGTTAAATTGTACCACGAAAAGCGGTTCAAGTCAATAAGAAAAGCCCGAAGAAAACTTCGGGCTTTTACTTTTTAATTAAACTCTATCATTAGAAAACGGTGGGTACAAAGAAGTAAACAATGAAGAGTACTGCAATAACGATAGTTACAGGATGCAAATCCCAAACGGGTTTAACCTTGTTCTCGTTCTTGCTAACTGCGTAAACGATAAGCTCTACAACGTAAGAAATTACGGAGATAAGAGCGTAGGTAAGAATTGCCATTCCGATACCCTTGGTAATCGAGTATGCAAGAGGCATAACTGCGATTGCAAGGAATGCAGGAACTGCTACGCGCAAATCGCTGAAATCAATATCCTTAATTCCTTTCATCATCAATACGCCTACGTATACGAGCGCAGACGCTGCTGCAGCGGAAGGAATCATTGCGAATACGGGGAGCAAGAAAATGGATAGGAAGAACATTACAGCCGTTACCAAAGCGGTAAGACCGGTTTTTCCACCTGCTGCGATACCAGAACCAGACTCAACGAAAGTAGTAACGGTGCTAGTTCCGAAGATAGCGCCCGTGCAGGTTGCAACGGAGTCGGAAAGCATAATTTTGTTGTAGTTGATAGGCGTTCCATTTTCGTCCATAAGGCCTGCTGCAGAACAGCATCCTACGCAAGTTCCCATAGTATCGAACATATCAATCATACACATAGTGATGATAAGCATAAGTACGGTGAAGAAACAACCTTCGGGGAAAGTAAATCCGTCGGTAAAGCAAATAGCGAATACGCTGTTATCACCCGAAAAATAGTTTGCAAAATTCTCCCAGAATTTCCAAGTAATACCACTTTCACCGCCAAGAACTACCTTATAGTTCGTAACGCCAAGGGGAATACCAAGAAGCGTTGCTGCCAAGATACCGAAAATAATTGCACCCTTTACGTTAAGTTTGTTAAGAATTGCAATTACGATAAGGCCGAAGAAACATACGAGCGCGCTCATTACTATTGCCTTCGATGCAGCATCACCGTTAAACATAGTTGCAAACGGTACGAGGTCAACAAGCGTATAGGGATTGTCAACGATTACCTTTGCATTCTGGAAACCGATAAATGCGATAAACAAGCCGATACCTACGGGGATTGCTTTTCTAATACCTGCGGGGATTCCGTCGAAAATAAGTTGACGGAGGGATTTACCCTTTACCGAAATAACGGAAAGCAATAAGAATAGGATACCCGAAATAAGTACCATAAGCATTGCATTGCCGAGACTAAAGGTAAAGTTGTAAGCAAACGCGCCTACACCACCACCGATAATCGAACCAACAAGCGAGTTAAGTCCCATACCAGGCGCTTGTGCCAAAGGTAACTTTGCTAGGAAAGCCATCAATAACGTTCCAACGATAGCGCCGAAAGCGGTCGACATAAACACCGAAGTCCAGTAGGGGTTAGCTGTACCATCATAGAAGAACTGGTTGGGGTTTACGGTTAAGATGTAAGCCATTGCTAGGAAGGTTACAATACCAGCAACGATTTCCGTCTTAACAGAGGAGCCACGAGAAGCGATACCGAAGAAGTTGTCGAGTTTCTTTCCGAAAGTCTTCTTTTCTTCACTCATAAAAAATACTCCTTATAAAAATTTTATTTAATATACGGATTCTATCCGTTATATCCAAACAAATCACTTTAATATTAACACAGTTTTCATTTTACTGTCAAATAATTATCAGTATTTTTCGACAAATTTTGTTCTTTTAGCGTGCAACAGCCCTGTTTTTACTATTATAGTAGTAAAAAAGAATAAATCGCTTGATTTTAGAGCGAGTTTTATAGTATAATAGAGAGTAGAAATTATCGTTTTTATTCGTTGAGGGAGTTATGAAAATCGACAAACTTTGCCAAAGAGGCGGACGAAAATTTAATCAAGACTACGCCGATTACGCGGTGTCGGGCGACTACATTTGCTTAGCCGTTGCAGACGGACTAGGCGCGTACGACAGTAGTGAAATCGCTAGTGAAGAGGCTGTTAAGGCGACGCTAAAATGGTTTCGCAGAACGGTTCGTCGTGGCGACGAAATTTTCTCCGGAATTGCTATGCTCAAACTCTTTAAGTACGCTCACTCGGCAATTTTGCACGCAAAATCGGAGTCGCCCGAACTTGGCGGATGCTGTACTACCCTTTCCGTCGTAATCTCGGACGGAAAGCGCCTTATCGCATCACACGTAGGCGATACGAGAATTTATTATTTCAAAAACAACGTGCTCGAATTTTACTCAAAGGACCACTCTCTTGCTCGCCTCGCTGCAGACAAGGGCGAAATTTCGTATAAAGACATTAGAACTCACAAAGACCAAAATAAACTTACTCGGGTTCTAGGCTCGGACTACTTTACGCAACCCGACTTTAAAATTTGCGATATTTCTTCGGACGGAGACAGCGTAATCGTTTGTACGGACGGCTGGTGGGAATACGTTTACGAAAACGAAATGGAGAAAATTCTTTGCTCGCACTCGGGCGCTCACGACGCTCTTGCCCGTATGGAAGAAATCCTCTTTTCGCGCGCACCCAAGTCCAGCGACAACTACTCGGCAATTTTGCTCCGCTTTAGCGAACCCGAAGATAGCGGCGTACCGTATAACGGCTCGGTAGTAATCGACCTTGACGGCGCAGAACTCGGCGACAGTTACGCGTCGATAGAAAGAACTGAAAGCGAGGAAACAAATGGCTAAAATTCGTAACAACAAAGATATTTGTCTATTTTGTTTCGGCGACCTAGACCAAAATAGAGTTTGTCGAGATTGCGGAAAACGAGCCGACGATAAGCCTAATCTTCCGCACCAGATAGCAAAACGCTCTATGCTTAACAAACGCTATCTTATGGGTAAAGTAATCGGCGAAGGCGGTTTTGGTATTACTTACTCGGCGTGGGACTCGCAAAAGCAAATTAAAGTAGCGATTAAAGAGTACTACCCTAGCGGTTACGTCTCGAGAGACCCTCGCTCTAATAAGGTTATTATAAACTCTAAACTCAATCACGCTGCGTCTAACCGTGGGCTTAAACGGTTTATCGAAGAGGCTCAAAACTTGTCCAAGATTAGGAACTTAAGCGGTATCGTTTCCGTTCTAGACTTTTTTGCGCTTAACGATACGGCGTATATAGTTATGGAATACCTTGACGGCATTTCGCTTAAAAAGTATATCCACAGAAAGGGCAAACTTACTGCGCTTAACGCTCTTACTATCTTAAAACCCGTTATTTATTCGCTCGAGGCCGTGCACGAACAAGGGCTAATCCATCGTGACATCTCTCCCGATAACATATTGCTTACCCGTGACGGCGAAGTTAAACTTATCGACTTTGGCGCAAGCAAACACGCCAACCCCGACGGTCAATCCGTTTCTATCGTGCTAAAACAAGGTTTTGCCCCCGAGGAGCAGTACCGTCTCCACGGCGAACAAGGGCCTTGGACGGATATTTACGCTATGGCGGTTACCATTTACTTCTGCATTACAGGTCAACTTCCACCCGAGAGCATACAACGAATGTACGAAGACACTATGCTCCCCCCGTCCGCTCTAGGCGCTGACATCTTAGAAGAAACCGAAAAGGCGTTACTTAAAGCGCTTTCCGTTTTCGCAAAGGATAGATATCGCGATATCCCCTCTTTCGCTCGCGCGCTTTACTCGTCGCTTGCAGGCGAAACGGTTGCTCCGATTATTGAGAAAAGTATTGAAGAGCCGACGATTTTGCCCACCTCAAACGAAGAACGAGCGGAGCAAATACCTACTCCCCTCCAGTCGCCCGCAGTTGAACAACTCGTGGATAATCAAGACGGCTCTTCCGCTATTAAAGAAATAGCCGAGCCAAGCGAACGAGAATTTTCCGATATAGCCACAACCGACGGCGAGCAAAACCGATTAGAAGAAGAAATTTTGGTAGCAAAACAATCGCTCTCCGTTCCTGCCGTTGAAGAGAACGAAGGCGACGAGGACGACGATTTTATTCCGCCCGTAAGAGAAAAACTAGACGAGGCTGAAGAGCAATTCTTTGAAGAGGTAGAAAAGGCCGTTCCTACGAATATCGGCACGCTCAAAAAAGAAGTTCCGTCCGAGTTCCCAAGACGAAAAACTACCATCAATAGAAAGTTTACCGCAGAGGCGTTACGCATAAAATTGCTTGGTAGGCACAACGAAAAAGAGACGAAAATTGAAGTCGTATTTTCCGAAGAAAGCGACGAGCGAACCGTTAAATCTACTAGAAAGTTTACCGATTTTGCATCCACTCTCCGCTCAAAACTACTATAAAAGAAAAACCGTACAACCATAAGGCTGTACGGTCTTTTTTATTGAAAATACTTAACTTTGCGTAGTGAAATCTCACACGCCGATATACAATCAATTTTCAGGCCCGTTAGCGGAAAATCCTATTTTCACCTTGACGGTCTCCTCTTTTTTAGAGTTTACCGACGCCGAATACGCTTTGAGTTGCTTTTTCACGCTTTCGTAAGTAGCGGTTGCTAACGCTCCGTACAAAATTGCGGACGAAAATAGCGAGCCGAAATCAATCGCTCGGAAAGAAAATCCCGAAACGATAAGTTGAGCAAGTAGTTCAAGCACTAACGCTACGGCAATAGGCAAAGCGGTTATATATTTCGTTAGTGACGATTTATCCTCGCCCGTTCTTTTTTGCCGTTCTTCCGCTTTCTTAACAATCGGTTTTTTGATTAGGTTAACGATAATTATCGTACCTACTATTATTGCCCCTGCTCTAAACCCGTAGGTCATAAATAGCGAGCGCAACGAATTGATTATTTCTCCCATTTCTCCTCCTTATTAGTCGCGACCGAACTCGTCGTATAACTTATAGAAATATGCGTCGGATAGATACTGACTATAAATTCTGTTGTTGCGAACCTGATTGTAAGCCTCAATCGCGCTCATACTCAATAGTTTTTCACGCAAGACTTCGTAAATCTTTTGGTATTTAAGGTCCTTTTCATAATCCGACTCGTTCTCTAGTATCTCGTTTTCAGTAATCTTTTGGTCGAGCGCAGATTCGTAAAGCGCAGACTCTGCTTTTTTACGCTCGATTTCTTCGTCTCTCTCCTTTTCGGAAAGCGAATTATTATACTTTACCGTTTCTACTTGTTTCTTGTCACGCTCGTCTTTGAGTTTTTGTATCTCCTCGGTAAGGCGAGCGGTATAGGAAATGTTAAAGTCGTCTAGCGCCTTTTGGCGTTTAACCTCCAGTTCAGTTATTTTCTCGTCGATTTCGGCGTCCTTTTGTGCGGAGAGAAGTTCCGCCTCGCTAACCTTTCTCGCCTTTTCTTCCGAAAGCGCAGTTTGGTTATTAAGCGCAATCGAACTGCGAGCAAGTCCTCGCTTGATAGCGTCCGCGCCTACCTCTTCAACCGCTACGGCGTAAGCGTCGGAAAGTGATTTAAGCGTCTTTTGTAAGTTCGTCGAATTTGCGTTTCTATCCGCCGAATACTTCTCAATTAGGTTTTTAATCTCGTTTTCAACGCTATTCTCTCCCGCCTTTTTATACTCGGCTAGTCCGTCTTTTGCGGTGTTCGCGATTTGCTCGTCGGTGGGCGCGTCGTAAACTAAACGCTCGTATTTTTCGGGCGTTTCAATCACAGGTTTTTCGGGCAAGGAGTTTTTCGAATTAATTTCGTTTATCTTCTCGTAAACGGCGGTGTAGTCGTCCGCATTAGCGTCCTTCCCCTCCAGTTTGTCCAGTAGTCCCTTGACGTAAGATATTATGTTCATTTTGTCCTTCCTTTTTATTTAATTTTTCGTAGTACCAAATGCGTTTTACACGCTGTACTCTGCGCTTTAATTCTCTGTAATCAGTCGGGCGCATAAGTATATTCTCCTCTTCTTTCTAATTTTCCGTTGTCTAAAATATAGCACTCGTCGGCGTAACTAATCGTCTGACCTGCCTTAAATATAGGCTTAACCGAGCCTTGCGGAATAATCTTCGTAACGAGTGCGCCGTCACTTTTAACGACGAATACCGTTTCGCCCTTTTCGTTCACTCTAGCCGACGAAAATCCTACTCGACCTAGCGAAACGGAATTTGGGGTAAACCTCATACCTTATCCTCCTAAAGATAGTTTTATAGTTGGCGTTGCTTTTTGCGAGGTGTTTTTTCTTGGGTCGGTAACGAATACCGCCTCGTAAGTCACCGTGCCCGAAGAAAGCGTAGGCGTAAGCACTATTTTACCATACGGCACGATATACCTCGTTTTCACCTCTCCATCGGGATAAGAAAACAACATATAATCTCCCGCCCTCGCCACCGAAGTTCCTTGCGCCGTGTCCGTATTAGGCACGTTTTCTAATGAGTATGGGAGTAAGCTATTAGCCGAATAGGAAATAAGTTCTCGCATCTTACCGTTGTTAAATACTACTATCATATCGCCCACGAATTGATAACTATCGCCCTCTTTCATTTGTCTTATCGAGGGATACTCGTATAAACAAACGACGTACTTTTTCGTCGAAGTATCGTAATAAATAACCCACCGCCCGTGTATTTTAATTATCTCACGATTAGCGGTAGTTACGGCGGTTCTCAGTTTCGTTATAACCGTAGCAGGTTCGCCAAGCGGTCCTCTTGCCCCGAAAATATTGCCCGAAATCGACCAGT
>JAZOMX010000036.1:0-13702 GCA_045654245.1 Pumilibacteraceae bacterium
AGGTTCTAGTTTATGAAATTCGAGCAGTCCGCATTTGCCGTTGCAAAACGAGTATATGCGGACTTTTTTATTTCAATTTCGGCTTAGAAAATCTTATTGATTAAACGGTAATTAATTTTTATAGAGAGGTATAAAAATATGTCAATGAATTTCCACAGAAAACTTCCTATTCCCCAAGAAGTTAAGAAAGAGTTCGCTTTAACTGAGCGTATGGAAAAAGTTAAGGCGGAAAGAGACGAGAGTATTCGCGCCGTATTCGACGGACGCTCGGATAAGTTTATTCTCGTAATAGGTCCGTGTTCTGCCGACCATTTTGAACCGGTACTCGAGTATATTTCTCGGCTTCGCAGAGTAGAAGAGCAAGTGGGCGATAAAATCGTGATTATTCCTAGAATTTATACGAATAAGCCTAGAACTACGGGACAGGGGTATAAGGGTATGTTACACCAGCCCAACCCCGAGGAAAAGCCTGATATGTATAAGGGCATAGTCGCTATTCGTCAGTTGCACCTCTCTGCGCTTGCCGATTACGACTTTACCTGCGCCGACGAAATGTTATATCCCGAAAACTATCGTTATCTCTCCGATTTGCTTTCGTACGTAGCGGTTGGCGCGCGTTCTGTGGAAAATCAGCAACATAGACTTACGGCGAGCGGAATAGACGCTCCCGTAGGTATGAAGAATCCGACGGGTGGTGACCTTGGCGTTATGATGAACTCAATCGTTGCCGCGCAGTCTAG
Source organism: Pumilibacteraceae bacterium (assembly GCA_045654245.1). Classification (GTDB taxonomy): domain Bacteria; phylum Bacillota; class Clostridia; order Christensenellales; family Pumilibacteraceae; genus UBA10677. Next base: position 741 of record JAZOMX010000036.1, read on the forward strand.
CCATACTTTCCTCTATCGTGGTTGGGAAGTTACTAGCGACGGAAATCCTTACGCTCACGCAATTTTGAGAGGATACATTGATTACACGGGTAGGAGCGTTTCTAACTACCATTACGAGGACCTCTTGCGAGTAAAAGAACTTTATGAAAAGTCGAACCTTGTTAATCCGTCCGTAATAGTGGATACTAACCACAACAATTCGGGCAAGCAGTATCTAGAGCAAATTCGTATCGCAAAAGATATCGTTCATAGTCGTTCGCAAAACGGCGATATTAAGCGTCTCGTAAAAGGTCTTATGATAGAGAGTTACCTCGAAGACGGAGCGCAAGGCGTGAGTGAGCATATTTTCGGAAAGTCTATTACCGACCCGTGCCTTGGCTGGGAAAAGACGGAAAAATTAATATACGAGATTGCTGAAAAACTTTAACGGAAAGGAAACGAAAATGGAGAACGAATTAGAGCAAGCGAGAAAAACGATAAACTCGGTTGACGAGCAAATGGCTAAACTTTTCGAGCAAAGAATGAAAGCAGTCGAAAAGGTTTACTCGCACAAAAAGAAATACGGCTTACCTATTCTCGATACGGCGCGCGAAAACGCAGTAATAGAACGCAACAGCGCGCTCGTTGGCGACGAGACGATAAGAGAGTATTATATAGACTACCAAAAAAGCGTAATGGCGCTCTCTAGAGCGTATCAGTACCGCCAACAAAACGGGCTTAGGGTTGCGTATAGCGGAGTAGAGGGCGCGTTTGCGCATATTGCGTCGAAACGAATTTTCCCCGAGGCGGAAAAGGTATCGTATCGTGATTTTAAGTCGGCTTACGATTCCGTAGCAGGTGGCGAGTGCGATATAGCGGTACTCCCGATTGAGAATAGTTACGCAGGCGAGGTGGGACAAACGATTGACCTAATTTTTACTGGACGACTGTTTATAAACGGCATTTACGAACTTGAAATTCATCAAAACTTGCTTGGCGTTGAGGGAGCGAAAGCGGAGGATATTAAGAAGGTTATTAGTCATCCGCAAGCGTTAAGTCAATGCGGTGAGTATATTGCTCTTCGTGGGCTTGAGAGCGAAGAGGCAAGCAATACCGCTCTTTCGGCAAAAAAGGTGGCGGAACTTGGCGATAAATCAATCGGCGCTATTGCAAGCGTTGAAACGGCGGAACTGTACGGGCTTAAAGTTATTGAGCGTAATATAAACAAAAGTGGAGAAAACACCACTCGTTTTGCGGTTTTATCAAAGGTTAAAGCCACTTCGCCGACGCTTACTAGTTCGGTGCTTACTTTTACCGTAAAAAACGAGGCTGGCTGTCTTGCTAAAGCGGTTAGTATTATCGGAAAACACGGGTTCAATATGACCGCGCTCCGTTCTCGCCCCCTTAAAAAACACTCGTGGCAGTATTATTTCTATATCGAGGTGGACGGCTCTACCGATACGCTCGAGGGTAAAAAAATGCTAGAAGAATTAAGCGGAGTTTGTGATAAACTTAAAGTCGTGGGAACTTTCGCCCCACGCGTGGAAATATAAAAATAGACTAGAAAAATCGTTATGATAGTTGATATTAGAAAGAAAATTCTTATCGTAGGTCTTGGACTTTTGGGCGGTAGTTACGCCAAAGCGCTCAAGCGTTTCGGTTTTCATATCAGCGCAATAGATAATAAGCAAAGTTCGATTGACTACGCAATTAAAGAAAAGATTATAGACGAGGGCTCGACTGCTCTCGACGAAAAGATTATAGGCGACGCAGACCTAGTGTTTTTCGCTCTCTATCCGCATATATTCGTGGAATGGATTGAGAAAAACCAGTCGCTACTTAAAAGTGGCGCACTCATTAGCGACGTAACGGGTGTAAAGCGTAATATCGTTTATAAAATTCAGTCCATACTTCGCCCCGACCTTGAGTTCATTTCGGCGCACCCTATGGCGGGACGAGAAGTTTCGGGCGTAGAGAACAGCACTGAAAAAATGTTTATCGGCGCAAATTATATCGTTACTCCGACTAGCAAGAACACGGAGGAGGCAATTCAAACTTGCGTTGAGATAGGCAGGCTTTTGGGCTTTTCTAGCGTAGCCACGCTTACTCCCGAAGAGCACGACGAAATGATAGGATTTCTGTCCCAACTTACGCACTGCATAGCAATTACGCTAATGACTTGCTCGGACAAAGAGGATATGGAAAAGTTTACCGGAGACTCTTTTAGGGATTTAACCCGTATCGCCAAGATTAACGACGAAATGTGGAGCGAGTTGTTCGTTGCAAACAAGGATATTTTGCTTGAACAAATGGATTTATTTATAAACAAATTCGGCGAACTGAAGAATATGCTAGCAAGCGAAGATATCGAAGGAATGAGAAAAATGATGCGCTATTCCACCGCACGCCGAACGCTATTTGACAAAAAATAAAAGCCGGTTGCAATACTGACATACTACCGCCAACTACTGGAACAGTTCGCTTTGCGCGAGTGGAAAGTATTGTTTTTGGTGGCTCGGTAAGGAGTTCTCTCGAAACGCAGGCGGTTCAAGCGAACTCCTAGAATTGAACGATTATTAAAAACTAAAAAAAGAAGGCTCCTTGCGCTAAATAAGCAAGGAGTCTCTTTATTATTGACGAGTGATGCAATTGTTATTTCCGTTAAATCGGCAAAATAAACTATTATCATTAAACTCAAAATTAATATTTGAGTATAGAAATCGCATCAGAAATGGTTTTTTCAAATGCCTCTTTTCCGTATTTATCTACGTCTGCTTTGTTTTTCTCGCCGTGAGTAAGACAGCCAGCGCCACCAATGCAACCGCCGATACAAGCCATACCTTCAATAAAGTTGCCGTCAAGAACGCCTTTGTTTAGTTTGAGTAAAGCGGTACGGCAGGCTTCGATTCCATCGCAAACAACTGGTTTAATTTCAAAATCAATGTTTTGTTCTTGCATTGCTTGTTTTGTAGAGTCAGTAAGTCCGCCACTACGAGCAAAAATTCTACCAAAATAAGAAGCATTGTCAAGAACGCCTTCTTCCAAGGTTGTTAAATCTAGGTCGCGACTGTCGAAAAGCGCCTGTAATTCCTCGAAAGTAAGTACGGTGTCAACGTACGGCTTGACTTCTTCTAATTGCGCTTCCGCTTTTTTAGCGGTACACGGTCCGATAAAAATAACCTTTGCATTGGGCGTAATTTCTTTTATGTACTTTGCAAGCACGGCCATAGGCGACATATTATGTGAAATATGTTCTATTAGATTGGGGAAATTTAACTTCACATAGCGAACGAAAGACGGACAGCACGAACTAGTAAGTAGGCCCTTTTCCGAGAGTTCTTTTGCCTCTGACATAGCCACCATATCTGCGCCAAGCGCTGCTTCAATAACGTCATGAAAACCTAGTTTTTTAAGACCAGTTATTACTTGACCAAGTTTAGCGTAAGTAAATTGACTAGAAATAGATGGCGCAACTATGGCAAAAACTTTGTAATTTCCGTTACGGGTATTACGCTCGCTTCTTTTTAAGATATCAATTGCGTTAACCATAAAAGACTTGTCCATTATGGCGCCAAAGGGACATTGATAAACACAGGCTCCGCATTGAATACACTTTGCGTTATCAATCGTAGCCGCCTTTTCTTCGTTCATTGAAATTGCTTTGACCTTGCAAGCATTTTGACAAGGACGCTTTCTACTGATGATAGCGGTATATGGGCAAACTTTTGCGCAGGCTCCACATTCTTTGCATTTGGATTTATCAATATGCGCAACGTGGTTGTGGTCAAAAGAAATTGCGTTGAAACGACAAGCGTCTTCGCATCGGTGCGCTAAACAACCTCTACAAGCGTTGGTAACTTCGTATCCGCCTACGGGGCACTCGTCGCAAGCAATATCAATAACTTCTATAATATTGTGGTTGTTTGTATCGCCACCCATTGCGATTTTTACTCGTTCTCCTAGTATTGCGCGTTCTTTATAAACGCAACAACGCATAGTGGGTTCGTTACCGGGGACAAGTTTTTTGGGAATATCCATTATGTTTTCCAAAAGTTTATCATCCCACGCAAGGCGAGCAACTTCGCGTAAAACTTTATATTTTAAGTGCTGTACTTTTGTATCAAATTTATGCATTTTTCCTCCGCATTAGAAGTAACTTACTTTTATTCTCTTTCCCATTTTTTTTAGACAAGCAGAAAGGTCTTCTACTAAATTCATTTTAATGTTAAAGTTAATTGGTAGGTCGGGGTTTTGGTGAGCAGGGTTAACTGCGCGTCCGACGTAAAAATTTATGTCAGTTGCTTCTTCAAATAATAATCTGCAAATAAGAGATGCGCCATCTTTTTTGAAGTTCCATTCTTCGTAAAGCAAGTTTTCTCCCAAATAGTCTTTCGCATACTGAATAACTTTGTTCATTGTAATAACGCCTTCAGTTACAAGGTCAACGCCTTCTATTTTTGCAATAGGGGGGACGTCACTTTTTTCAAAGTTCAAACTTACTTGAACTGGTTTACCTAGATATTTAGACGCAATAGAGGAAGTAGTTCCACCACATACGATATGCTTGCCTTCCTTTGCAAAGAATAGCGACATCATACGATTTGCATCGTCGCGATTAAAGGGTGGACCAAACAAAATATTCATAGGTTCGCGTTTGCGAATTTTAATTACGCACGCAGTTGTGTCGTCACCCGGTTTATGTCCATAAAGTTTATCACATTCATCCACGAGCATTGTGGAAAGATTTTTCGCAGTATATCCACCGGCTACACCTGAAAGCATATATTCGGCAATTTCTTCGCGTTTCCAACCAAAATTATACTTTCCGCCCATACCTGCGTGAGGACAACCGTCGCTCATTGCAATAAAAACGTCGTTTTCACGCAGTTTAATGACTGATTTGTATATTCTTTTTCCTCCGATATTCATTTCAGTTTTCGGATAATTATACAAAGTGTAATCTCTGATGATAATAACGTGAGGATTATCGTATTGAATAATTTCTGCTATATCGTTGTTGAGAAGGTGTATTATGGTAAAAGTAGAATACGCTACTCCACGCACCGAGCAAACGGGAAGAGTTGCGGCAATGGTAGCAACACATTCTTCAATGGGAAGCCCCGCTGCAATCATTGTAGAAATAATTTTGGAGGTTAGGGTGGAAAGGATACTTGCTTTAACTCCTGAGCCCAAACCGTCTGCCAAAACTATTACAATGGAATTTTCGTTTTCTTCTACAATGTCAACGTGGTCGCCACAAAGTTCTTCGCCGATATGATTAATGCTTTTGTACCCAATATCTGCACATAAATCATTCATCGCCGATAGACTCCTTTAGTTTTGTAAGCGCAATCTTAGTTTCAGCAGCAGTTTCTCCAAGTAACGATGCGATTTCTTGAACGATACGCATTTGTTTTTCAACTACCGTATTTGCTACGTCAATAGTTTGCTTATTAATTCGCGACTTCTTTTCCCTATCTTCTTCTTCGTCTGTAATATCACGCATAATGCCGATAAGCATATGTGATTCGGTATCATAGACAACCGTTTGTTCAACGTATTTTTTGTATTCAGCCAAATAAGTCCGTTGGTCTCGTATCGTTCGTCCGCTGTTTTGAACTTGAACGAATAATGATGGGTCTAAAATTCTAACTACTGGCTCGCCTAAAACGTCGGACGCTGCACGAATATTCATAAGTTTGCGTGCGGCATTATTGATTTGTTGAACTTCTAGATTATCATTTAAAACAATAAGTCCGTTAGGCGTATTATTTACGATAGTGTCCGAGAAACTTTCAGCCTTATCTTTAAGGAAGGGTAAGCACATTGAACTTTCAGCCTTGCCTTGAATAATTGCAATGGCTTTTTCACGGCAAGAATTATACCCACACGAACCACAATTAAGTTCATCTGACGGCTTGAATTTACCCATTTGACGAAGAACATTCACAATTTCCGGTTCTGAAGGTTGAGCAAGTTTGTGTTCAATCATTGTAAAGTGCTTTTTAAGACTTATCGAAGTGGGCTGGTTTACTTCAAAATCTTTTTTGCCAGCGTAAGATGCGATTGATATATAGTCTTTTATCGGTGATGAACGATGGTATTTTTCCATAACCGGTCCGCCTATGCAACTGCCTATGCAAGCGGACATTTCTATAAAACACTTGTGAATTTTTCCGCTTTCAATATCCTTTAATGCGGAAATACAGTTTTCCACTCCGTCAAGCGCAATGTAATTATATCCCGAAGCGTCTTGAGCCATTGTCTTTAATACACCGCCCGTTGTAGGGAAGAAACGCGCACGACTTTCGTCCGTTTTATCCGTACTTTTTGTTAATTCGATATTTTCCGCTTTGAGCCAGTTCGTCAATTCTTCAAAAGTTAGTACGGCATCTACAAAACCTTCGTAATATTCGGCTTCGTCCTTTTTTGCTACACACGGTCCAATAAAGACTGTTTTTGCGTTTGGATATCTTTTCTTGATGTCAGCACAATGCGCTTGCATAGGCGACATTACGTCGGCAAGAAACTCTAAACCAAAAGGAAAATATTTTTGGATAAGTAAATTAATGGAGTGACAGCAAGAAGAAATTATAATATCTCTGTTTTCTTCACGGAGCATTCGTTCATATTCGGTTTTAACGATAGTTGCTCCGATAGCCGTTTCTTCCACGTCGAAAAATCCTAATTGTTTTAAGGCTTTCCGCATAGATTCTATGCCAACGCCTTCGTAGTTAGCAATAAAAGAAGGAGCAAGACTTACTATTACCGGGTCTTTGCTTTGGATTAATACTCGTGCCTTTTCGGTGCCATCTACAATTTCTTTTGCGTTTTGCGGACATACAACAAAACAATGACCGCACAAAATACACTCATTATTTATGATATGCGCTTGATTGCCAGAAAAGCGAATAGCCTTTACGGGACAATGACGAATACACTTATAACAGTTTTTACAGTTGGATTTTTTAAGAGTTAAACAGTTACCCATAAAATTATTTCCTTTATTCTTTAATCAATTTAAGAACGTGTTCTTTGAATAACTCTCTAAAATTATCTCTCGTAACCCCAACGTGTACGTCGTCGTTTATTTGAACAGTTACGCCTATTCTGTTGCATTTTCCGATGCAAAAACTACCTGATAAAACGACTTCGTTTTCAATATGGTATTCCGATATTGCATTTTCAAAGAGTTCTACTATGTCTTGTGAACCTTTTAAGTGACAAGACGAGCCTACGCAAACTTGAATAAATACCATTATTTCACCCTAGGAAGAACTTCTTTAGTAAAAAATTCCGTTACGGTTTCAGGTGAAACGGAGAAGAATTCGTCGTTAATAGTTACACAAACGCCTTTTTGACAGTTCCCCATACAAAAAGTACCGCCAAGTTCTACTTTTTCTCCCATATCGTTCTCTGCAATCAAATATTGAAGTTGTTCTACTACTTGACGCGAACCTTTAATGTGACAAGAACTACCTATACAAACGATTATTTTAGTCATTATTATTTACCTCTCTAAAAATTTTAAATGGTTAGATTGATGCGAGCGTTTTTGCCCGCATCAATCTATGTTTTTTATTCGTAATCTACTACGCCTACCCAAGACGCAAGGAATTCTCTTTCTTTTTCATTCCCTTTTACGGATTGTGATGCGGCAACGATGGGCATCCATTTTTGAATATACTGTTTAGCGGTATCGCTCTTGCGACAGAAAGTTTCGAGATAAGTTTCTGCTCCGTTAATGTCGCCGTTTAACCAGAAGAGAAGATAAGTTCTCGCAACGTCTGCCGAAGCGTTACCTTGGGTTGCGTGCGACCAGTCGAGAATATATGCCGTGCCGTCTTCTGCAATGATGATATTCGACGGATTAAAGTCGCCGTGACAAACTTTTGTATGCTTAGGCATTCCTTCTAGGCGGGTATGTAAGTCATAACGAGTAGTGGCGTCGAAATCGCTTTGAGCAATTTTTCTATTCATCTTATCTTTTAACTTATTAAGAAGAGGGCAGGTTTTAGCGTGTATGTCCATTTGGATATCAACCAAAAGTTCAATATATTCAGCCTTTTTGTCCTCGTTTTCAGCCATAAGTTGAGCAAGCGTTTTGCCTTTGATATATTCCGAAACAATAGCCCACTTACCGTCTATCATAGTAACTTCTAAAACTTTAGGAATGTTAAGGCCAGTTTCTTCGATTCTTGCTTGGTTTAACGCCTCGTTAAGAACGTCCGCTTTGGAATATTCGGCGTTGAAAACTTTGATACATCTGTCGCCATCGCGATAGATAGTTTTGTTATTTCTAACTGCAATTACTCTGTCAAGATTCATTTTATTTTTCTCCTTTAATTACGCTTTTTTGCCTTTACGATAGGGAACTTTGATTGCATCAGGTTGAGTTGCATTAATATCGGTAGGGGGCATTTCGGGTTCTACGAAATGGTTGCCGTAGTAAGCATTAAGATACATCTGCTTAATTTCGCTCATAAGCGGATAACGAGGATTTGCACCCGTGCATTGGTCGTCAAACGCTTGTTCTACCATATCGTCGAGTCTATTAAGGAAGTCGTTTTCATCAATGCCATAGTCCTTAATCGTAGCCTTAATACCTACTTTTGCTTTAAGTTCGTTGATAGCTTTGATAAGACCGTTAAATTTATCTTTGTCGGAGTTACCCTTAATTCCAAGATAGTCTGCAATTTCCGCATATCTAGCAAGAGTATGGGGGTGGTCATACTGCGAGAAAGTACCCATTTTTACTGGCGCTTCGCTAGCGTTAAAACGAAGAACTTCTTCAATCATAAGAGCATTTGCTACGCCGTGAGGAAGATGATGGAACGCACCAAGTTTATGCGCCATCGAGTGACATATACCCAAGAAAGCATTTGCAAATGCCATACCAGCCATAGTTGCAGCGTTAGCCATTTTCTCTCGTGCCTCAACGTCCGTTTGTCCATTGTCGTAAGCGCGAGGTAAATATTCGAAAATAACTTTAAGCGCACGGAGAGCAAGACCATCAGTATAATCGGGTGCGAGCATAGCAGCGTATGCTTCGAGCGCGTGGGTTACAGCATCAATACCGGATGCAGCGGTAAGTCCTTTAGGTGCGGACATATGGAAATCGGTATCGATAATTGCCATATTAGGAAGGAGTTCATAGTCTGCAAGGGGATATTTAACTCCCGTCTTTTCATCAGTAATAACGGCGAAAGGAGTTACTTCCGAACCAGTACCTGCTGAAGTGGGGATAGCAATAAAGTATGCTTTTTCGCCCATCTTGGGGAAAGTGTAAATTCTCTTGCGGATGTCAATGAAACGCATTGCCATATCCATAAAGTCCACTTCGGGATGTTCATAGAGAACCCACATAATTTTTGCCGCATCCATAGCGGAACCACCGCCAAGCGCGATAATAGTATCAGGCTGGAACGCACGCATCTGAGCAGCGCCTTCGGTTGCATTAGCAAGCGTGGGGTCGGGCTGAACGTTAAAGAAGGTAGTGTGTTGAATGCCCATAGCATCAAGTTTATCGGTAATAGATTTAGTGTAACCATTTTGATAAAGGAACGAGTCGGTTACGATAAACGCTTTTTTTGCTCCCCTTACGGTCTTGAGTTCGTCAAGAGCAACGGGTAAGCATCCTTTTTTAATATATACCTTTTCAGGTGTTCTGAACCACAACATATTTTCTCTCCTTTCCGCAACGGTTTTAATATTTAATAGATGTTTTACGCCAACGTTTTCGGAAACCGAGTTACCGCCCCAGCTACCGCAACCAAGAGTAAGGGAGGGAGCAAGTTTGAAGTTGTAAAGGTCACCGATACCACCGTGAGAAGAAGGAGTATTAATCAAGATACGACAAGTTTTCATACGCGCGCCAAACGCAGCAATCTTTTCTTTTTCGGTAATTTCGTTAAGATATATTGAAGAAGTATGTCCGTATCCGCCGTCAGCGACAAGTTTGTCTGCCTTGTCAAGGGCTTCGTTGAAGTCTTTAACTTTATACATTGCAAGAACGGGAGAAAGTTTTTCGTGAGCGAATTCTTCGGAAATATCAGTGCTTTCTACTTCACCGATAAGAATTTTTGTTCCGACAGGCACGGTTACACCTGCAAGTTCTGCAATTCTTACTGCTTTTTGTCCAACGATTTTAGCGTTAAGAGCACCGTTGATTATTATGGTTTTTCTTACTTTTTCAGTTTCTACTGAGTCGAGGAAATAGCAACCGCGAGTGGCAAATTCTTGTTTGACGTTGTTGTAAATGCTTTCGTGTACGATAACAGATTGCTCGGAAGCGCAAATCATACCGTTATCGAAAGTCTTTGAGTGGATAATCGAGTTTACGGCAAGCAAAATGTCTGCGCTTTCGTCGATTATAGCAGGGGTATTACCTGCGCCAACGCCAAGGGCGGGCTTTCCAGAAGAGTAAGCCGCTTTAACCATACCGGGGCCACCAGTAGCAAGAATAATATCCGCTTCTTTCATTACGGTATTAGTCATATCTAATGACGGAACGTCAATCCAAGTGATAATACCCTCGGGAGCGCCAGCCTCAACTGCTGCTTCCAAAATAAGTTTTGCCGCGGCAATGGTAGAATTCTTTGCTCTAGGGTGTGGGCTGATGATGATAGCGTTTCTCGTCTTAAGCGCAAGTAAGCACTTGAAAATTGCGGTAGAAGTGGGGTTGGTGGTAGGAATTACTGCTGCAATAACACCGATTGGTTCAGCAATCTTCTTAATTCCGTAAGCGGTGTCTTCTTCTATGACACCACAGGTTTTGGTATCTTTATACGCATTGTAAATATATTCCGATGCGTAATGATTTTTAATGACCTTGTCTTCTACGATACCCATACCAGTTTCTGCAACTGCTTGCTTAGCGAGAGAAATTCTTGCTTTATCTGCAGCAGATGCGGCGGCCAAGAAGATTTTATCAACTTGTTCTTGTGTATAAGTTGCAAAAATCTTTTGAGTTTTCTTTACGCGAATAATTGCTTCGTGTAGTTTTTCTACGTTGTCAACAATCTCGTAAGTTTTGAGTTCCATTTATATATCCTCCTAAAAATTTAACAAACTTGATTATTAAGAAAAGCTAGTGATAATGCTAGATTCTCTTGTTTTAACAATATACCGTTAGGAACAGTAAGCGAACAAGGTGCAAAATTCCAAATTGCTTTTATTCCGTTAGATATCAAATAATCACATACTTCCTGCGCTGAGTCTTGCTCTACGGTTATGATGCCTAACTTTACGTCGTGTTTTATACAATATTCACCAAGCAACGAAACAGGTAATATTTCTTTTTCATTGGAGCCGATACGAATAGTATGTTCGTTGCAATCAAATCCAGCAATTATGCTTATTCCAAACTCCGTGAACCCATTGTAATCAAGTAACGCCTTGCCGAGTTTTCCAGCACCTACCAAAACCGCATTTTGCAGTTTTCCGTTTCCAAGGTACTTTTCGATATCCTTAATAAGAGTTGCCGTTTCATAACCGATTTTAGGTTTTCCGGCTCCGCTTACAAGCGCGAGGTCTTTTCGAACTTGCACGTCGCCTAGCGACAAACGTTTTGCAATCGTTGTTGCTGAAATCGTTTTGATTTCTTCTCCAAAACTTTTTAAGTAATTGAGATATTTTGGCAAGCGTCCTAATGTCGCTTTCGGGATTGAATATCTAGACATAAGCACCTCCTTTTAGTGTCAGTAGTATTCTAGCATATTTGTATTTTTTTGTGAAATACTAAAAAGTTATACCGGTATTATATGTATCGATATATTATCAATCGATATGAGGCATAGCAAAAAAACGGTCAGTATTACCTTTTGGTAAAATTGACCGTTTTTTTGTCGTTAGTATCGTTTGCTCACCCACTAGTGGATAATAAAAACGAACTTTATTATTCTTATTTTACAAACTTTCTTTTTGATTCGCAAAGTGCAGTTATAAAATCTTTATCTAATTTTGTAAGTTTATATCCCTTATGATAAATTAGAACGTCTTTGTAAGTTTTTTTATTTCCGCAACAAGTGCGTTGAACTAAATTATACCTATCCAAAATTTTTTGTGGTGCTGGCGACACCCACATAAACGCTTCTGGGTTTTCGGATAGGATATCAAATTGACTAGCCCTTTCGAACACAAAAATTCGCCGTCCGATAGTGTTCGGTATTTCTTCCCTAAAAACTTTTGACATTGATAGAGAAGGGACGTACGGGTCTGCGTGAGTAATCTCTATATATGGAAACAAGTCTTCGTAGTTTATTATTTCCTTTTTTGCAAGCGGATTATCTTTATTTATAAGTAAAACGTATGAAAACTCAGCAATCATTTCGCCAATTAACGCTTTTTCTTCAAGCAACGACTTATAATACTTGTCGTAGTTTTCGGCGTATCTAATTATTCCTAACTTATATTCGTTTGACAAAATTTTGTTTATTGTCTTTTTGGAGTTAGTTTCTTTATAATAAATTTCAACATCCGAATCACCTAAATTTTTGGAAAATTCTGCTATTGCGGATGAGATATAACAAGCGCGTGGAACAGATATGGAAAACTTTTTCTTTTTGTGTGAACCATCACGATAAGATTGGTCCAGTTTATCGATACGGCACAAAACGTCTTGTGCATAATCTATAAATTCTTCCCCGTCAGGAGTAAGTTCCATTCCTCTTGCGGTTCTTTTGAATATTTCTATACCTAGGTACGACTCCAAATCTTTTATTGCTCGACTAATGTTTGGCTGAGCGATAAATAATGTTTCTGACGCCTTGTTAAGCGAACCAAGACGTGCAACCTCAACTGCATATTTGACGTGTAATATATTCATAGTCAATGCTCCTATCAAAAAACAACTGATAACTGATATTATAGCATATAATTACTAAATTTGCAATCATTAAAAATACTTAACAAATCTAATATTAAAAATAGTTCACAGTAACAGTCATAATACGAAAAAAGCCTGCCACAAAAGTGGTAAGGCT
>JAZOMX010000037.1:0-19358 GCA_045654245.1 Pumilibacteraceae bacterium
TGGGAATACCGTCAGCGTGGCGTAGGCTCGCAAAACCACGGCTTTGCTAGTCTTGCTTGTCTAGCGGTTGTTAAAGCCGAAGAATTGCTTTCAAAAAACTAATATTTTCCCACAAAAAAAACCTCACTTTGCAAAGTGAGGTTTTTTCTTTATGTTATATTATTCCAAAACTGCTTTAATTCTTCTAACGCCTGCAGACGAAGATTGCTCTTTTACTATTCTAAACTTACCAAGTTCTCCCGTTCTCTTTGCGTGAGGTCCTCCGCAAATTTCCTTGGAGAATTTGCCCATAGTGTAAACTTTAACTTTCTCGCCGTACTTTGCGGTAAATAGTCCTACCGCTCCTTGCGCTTTTGCCTCGTCAACGCTCATTTCCTCGCAAACGATTTCTACGTCCGCTTCGATTGCCTCGTTAACCTTCTTTTCTACCGCCTCGATTTCCTCTTTGGTCATAGGACGGGGGAAAGTAAAGTCGAAACGAAGTCTTTCTTCGGTGATGTTACTTCCCTTTTGGTTAGCGTTCTCGTCGTTAAGAACTTCCTTTAACGCTCTATGCATAAGGTGAGTTGCGGTATGAAGTCTCGTCGTAGCCTCGCTATTGTCGGCAAGTCCGCCCTTAAACTTTTGCTCCGCTCCCTCGTGGCTCTTCTTCTGGTGCTCTTCGAACGCTTGATTAAACTTGTCGATATCGACTTTTAGTCCACGCTCTTTAGCAAGTTCTACCGTCATTTCAATCGGGAAACCGTAAGTATCGTATAGTTTGAAACTTGCTTTGCCCGAAATCGTATCGCCAACTAGGTAGTGGCAAAGTTTTTCAAACTCTTTCATACCGTTAGAGAGCGTCTTTTCAAATCTCTCTTCTTCGGTGTTAATTTCGTTTATAATTCTATCGTGGTTAGTATCAAGTTCGGGATAAACTTCCTTGTACTCGCCTATTACCGCCTCGGCAACTACCGAAAGTTTGCCAGTCGGAATATTAAGCGATTTAGCAAATCTAACTGCACGACGAAGTAGTCTTCTTAAAATATAGCCTTGGTCAACGTTGGAGGGCGAAACGCCTTTCTCGTCGCCTATCATAAATACGGAAGTTCTAACGTGGTCGGCAACTATTCTAATAGCCTTGGTTGCTTCGTCGCTCTCGCCGTACTTTTTGTCGCCTAAACTCTCGATTGCCGAAATTATGGGAGCAAACACGTCCGTCTCGTACACCGACTTCTTGCCTTGGAGTATGCAAAGCGTTCTCTCTAGTCCCATACCCGTATCGACGTTTTTCTGCTTAAGGGGTTCATACTTGCCCTCTGCGGTCTTGTTAAACTCCATAAATACGTCGTTCCAAATCTCGAGGTATTTTCCGCAGTCACAAGCGGGCGAACACTCGTCACAACACTTAGGTTGACCATTGTCGATAAACATTTCGGTATCAGGTCCGCAAGGTCCGGTAATGCCGGCAGGTCCCCACCAGTTGTTCTCTTTAGGGAGGAAGAAAATTCTATCCTTTGCAATACCGCATTTTTCCCAAAGCGACGCGCCTTTCTCGTCACGAGGACAGTCCTCGTCTCCTGCAAAAACGGAAACGGCAAGACGGCTAGGGTCGATACCTAGATACTCGGGCGAGGTCAAAAACTCGTACGACCAAGGTATCATTTCGTCCTTAAAGTAGTCGCCAAGCGACCAGTTTCCAAGCATTTCGACGAAAGTACAATGACTATTGTCGCCAACTTCGTCGATATCGCCCGTTCTAACGCACTTTTGCACGTCGGCAAGACGAACGCCTGCCGGGTGTTTTTCGCCGAGAAGGTACGGAACGAGGGGGTGCATACCAGCCGTCGTAAAAAGTACCGTCGGGTCGTTTTCGGGAATTAGAGACGCAGACGAAATTATTGCGTGTCCACGCTTAGAGAAAAAGTCAAACCACATTTTTCTCAAACTTTTTGCCGTTATATCTTTCATAAGGTTTCTCCTTTTTTATTCTAGTATGAATTTCTTGATTTCTCGTACGGTGTGGGCTACGAACTCGGGATTTGCAGAGAATAAATCGTCTTTATTTCCAAATCCGTAAGTTACGGCTATTGCTGGCAGTCCGATTTTGTGCGCGCCTTCAACGTCGAAGATTGCGTCGCCAACGATTACGCTATTCTCGGTAACGCGCGCCCTTTTGAATAAGTATTCTTTATCGTTCGTCTTGACCGAGGGGTCAGGTCCTACCACTTTTTCAAAGTATTCGGTTAGTCCTCCGCCTTCTACCGCGCGTTCTAATTGTATTTGGGGCTTGCCACTCGCAACGGAAAGTTTAACTCCCGCCTCTTTTAGTTCGGATAAAAGTTCTTTTATCC
The DNA here is from genome assembly GCA_045654245.1 of Pumilibacteraceae bacterium. GTDB lineage: Bacteria > Bacillota > Clostridia > Christensenellales > Pumilibacteraceae > UBA10677. The sequence goes on from JAZOMX010000037.1 coordinate 2,334, forward strand.
CCTCGTAAACGGTTAGTTTATACACGTTCGTTGGAATATAAACTTCTCGGTATAAAGCGATTGCCTTTACTGCAGTTTCTTCGTCGAGGTTTGTTATTCGCATAAACGAATCGTAAAGCGCAGGGCCTATAAAGCCGATTAGCACGTCTCTACTAGGAATAGGCTTTCCGAGTTTTTCTAACGCGTATTCAACTGACGAAAGCACGCCCTCGCTAGTGTCTGCAAGCGTTCCGTCAAAATCAAAGATTACCCCGTCGTATCTCATTTTTTGTATCCGTCCTTAAGCGAAACGATACGATTAAACACGACTCCACTTTCCTTGCTATCACGGGTAAAATAGCCTTGGCGCATAAACTGATACGATTTTAACGGTGCGCTGTCAGCGAGCATTTTTTCGCCCTTAGACGATAGCGTTATTTTGGAATTCGGATTAAGTCTTTCCGAAAAATCTTCGTGAACGCCGTCGTAAGGAAGGAGCAAACTGTCGTAAAGGTTTACCGTCATATCAACGGCGTTTTTAGCGTCAACCCAGTGGATTACGCCCTTAACCTTAATTCCGCTATTGTCCTCGCCCGATTTCGTTCCCTCGATAATCTCGGCGTAAACTCTCTTAACCTCGCCGTTTTCCTCGTCAACGCTCGTGCACTTAATAATATAAGCGCTCTTAAGTCTTACCGTTCCGCCAAGCGTTAATCTCTTATACTTGGGAGGAGGAACGAGCGCAAAATCGCCCTTTTCTATATATAGAGTGTTCGAGAAAGTTACTTTTCTCGTTCCGCCGTTCTCGTCGGACGGGTTATTCTCCACTACTAATTCTTCGCTATAATCGTCCGCTCTGTTGGTAATAACGAGTTCTAACGGCTCAAGCACCGCCATCGCTCTATCGGCAGTAAGGTTTAATTCGTCACGAATACAACTTTCTAGTTGCGCATACTCTACTTCGCTATTCGCTTTCGCTACGCCTATTCTCCCGCAAAATTCACGGAGCGACGAGGGCGTATAGCCTCTTCTTCTCATACCTGCAATAGTGGGCATACGGGGGTCGTCCCAACCCTCTACGAAACCTTCGTCAACGAGTTTTTTGAGGTATCTTTTACTCATTATCGTGCGTTCGAGGTTAAGACGAGCGAACTCGTACTGGTGAGGGGGATTTTCAAACTCGCCCTCGACCAAAACCCAGTCGTATAGCGGACGGTGGTCCTCGAACTCAAGCGTACAAATCGAGTGAGTAATTCCCTCTACCGCATCCTCAATGGGGTGCGCGAAGTCGTACATAGGATAAATATTCCACTTATCGCCTTGACGGTGGTGCGTCGCTTTAAGTACGCGATAAATAATCGGGTCACGCATATTGATATTAGGCGACGCCATGTCTATTTTTGCACGAAGTACGAGAGCGCCGTCGGCAATCTTACCGTTCTTCATATCCTCGAAAAGCGCTAAACTTTCCTCAATCGGACGGTTTCTATGCTTGCTCGGAGTTCCAGGTTCAGTTAGCGTACCTCTCATTTCACGCATTTGCTCGGGAGTAATATCGTCGATATACGCCTTACCTTTCTTTATTAGTTTAACCGCAGTTTCGTACATAACTTGGAAATAGTCGGACGCGTAATAAACTTCGCCCTCCCAACCGAGCCACTTTACGTCGTTTATTATCGACTGAACGAACTCGTCGTCCTCTTTTACGGGGTTGGTATCGTCGAAACGGAGATTACACTTTCCGTTATACTTTACCGCCGTGCCGTAATAGTTAAGACAAATTGACTTTGCGTGTCCGATATGGAGGTATCCGTTCGGCTCGGGCGGAAAACGAGTTATAATCTCGGTATGTTTTCCGCTCTCTAAATCTTTTTCGATTATTTCTTCAATAAAATTAGCCATAAATTTCCTTATTTTTCGTTTAGAACAATCCTTTTACTACGCCGTCGTTAATCGACATACGCTCTGCGTTGGGGCTCTTAGATAGACCGGGCATTAGCATAATATTGCCTGCAACCGCTACTAAAAATCCTGCGCCCGCTTTATACATTACTTCTCTTACCGTAATCTTAAATCCGCTGGGACGACCGATTAGTTTGGGGTCGTCGGAAAGCGAATATTGAGTTTTTGCGATACAAACGGGAATATTTTGAGGATATTTTGCGATATCGGAAAGCGCTTTCTCGGTAAAGATTACGCCGTCAGCACCGTAAATTTTCTTCGCAATCTTTTCAATCTTCTCTTCCGTGCTATCGGTAAGGTCGTAAGAAAATTCCATTTTCGGTTTATCGCCGGCAGTGAGCTGTGCAACTGCGTCGGCTAGAGCCGTTGCTCCCGCTCCGCCTTTAGCAAAGCACTCGCAACATACCGCCTTTACGCCGTACGCCGATAGTTCTTTTTGAAGTAGTTCGATTTCCTCGTCGGTATCCGTTAAGAAACGGTTAATAGCAACTACGCAGGGGAGTTTGTAAACGCCAGTAACGTTTTCAACGTGCTTTTTAAGGTTTCCAAGTCCGTCAAGTAACGCCTTGTCGTCACGCTCGGAAAGATTTTCGGTTTTTCCACCGCTACACTTAAGCGCGCGAAGAGTTGCAACTACTACTACGGCGTCGGGAGTTAGTCCTGCCATACGGCACTTGATATCCAAGAATTTCTCCGCGCCAAGGTCTGCGCCGAAGCCTGCCTCGGTTACGGCGTAGTCAGCGTAAGAAATCGCCGTTTCGGTTGCTTGAATCGAGTTACAACCGTGAGCGATATTAGCAAACGGTCCACCGTGTACGAACGCAGGTACACCCTCGAGCGTTTGAACGAGGTTGGGCTTGATTGCGTCTTTAAGCAAAATAGTCATAGCCTCTTCCGCTTTAAGGTCTCTAGCCGTTACTTGTTTTCCGTCCTCGTCAAGACCTACTACGATATTTCCAAGGCGGAACTTTAAGTCGTCGATATCTTTAGCGAGGCAGAAACAAGCCATAACTTCGCTCGCTGCGGTAATATCCGTTCTGTCGTCACGCTCGCAATTAAAAGTCATACCAGTCTTTACGAAACGGAGCGCTCTATCGTTTACGTCTTGGCAACGGTGCCAAGTTACTTCCTTAATTCTTAGTTCGTTGCCCCAGTAAATATGGTTGTCCACCATAGCGGAGAGAAGGTTATTAGCCGAAGTGATTGCGTGGAGGTCGCCCGTAAAGTGGAGGTTAATATCCTCCATCGGTGCGATTTGAGCGTAACCACCGCCCGCTGCGCCACCCTTAATTCCAAAAACGGGGCCAAGCGACGGCTCGCGGAGAGCCAAACAAACGCTTCTACCAGTCTTTTTAAGACCGTCGGCAAGACCTATCGAAATAGTCGTCTTTCCTTCGCCTGCAGGCGTGGGGTTGATTGCGGTAACGAGAATAAGTTTACCTTTCTTGTTTCCTCTTTCCGTTACTTTCGCTTTGTATTTTCCGTAACACTCGAGTTTGTCGGCGTCAATACCCAAACTTTGAGCGATTTCGGTAATCGGTTTTAAGGTTGCCTCGTTTGCGATTTCAATATCAGTTTTCATTTGTCTCTCCTTTATTACAATGACAAGTGTCAAAATTTATTTTCAATGAGGATGCAAGCATTTTTCCCTCGTATTCGGTAAACCCGATAATTTTTAGTCTAGCGTCCGTAAACGCAGTCTCGACTAGTGGATATCTTCCACGCAAGATATATACGATTGAGCGTAGCGTAAAGTCACCGTACTTAATGTCGGTCATCTTGTCGGCGTACTCTACTTTTACTATCGTATTTCCCGCTACGGTGACCGTTCCGATTTCCTTTCCGTCGTCGCAAAGCGAATAAATCTCTTCGCCGCCCATCTCGCTAGTTTTACTAAATTTAAGCATTTTTCTCTTTTCTCGCAAAATATAGATAATTTATATACTATTGTATTATGACTTGCTCGATTTGTCAAGCACATTACAATTCCGAAAGCGACAAAACTTTTACCTCTTCGTCCGTTTTTATTTCCGACGCCGAAAAAACGATAATTTTTAGCGATTTCGTCTTGGCTACGCTAACGATTATGTCTTCTTCGGCTCGCTCGTCCCCCTCGCCTATCACTTTGACCGTTCCATATTCGGTAAGACGAAGATAATTATCAAGCGCTTTTTTCGCACTCTCGTCTTCTTCGGCGAGCGTAATTAATCTTCGCAAAGTTTTTGCCACGATAAAAATTTTACCGTTAAGTAATTGCGTAAGATAAACCACCTTTTCACTAAAAAACGAGCCATACGAAAGGATATAGCCGTTATAGTCGATTACTTCTTGCTCGTCGATATGCGTTTCTACGAGCCATTTTTCGCATACGAAATACCCTAAGTACGCTCCAAGCGCCGATACGCATAGCGAAATTATAATACGCGCCGACAGTACGAGCGAGAATATTTTCATAAAGGCGTTGAAGAGTACGCCTAGCATTACGCCTATCGTTACGCCCAAAATTACGCTTGCAATTTTATACGGTGGAGTCGTTGACAATCTCTTTTTTAGCGATACGGCAATTTTTTCAAGCAAAACGGCAATATGACGGGAAAGCGAAAGAAAAATCACGCAGATTATTACGCCGTTTACCGCCTTTACGCCAAGCAAAATCCCTTCGCTAATCTTTACTCCGATTATTTTTACGAGCAGTCCAGCCAAAAACCAGCCGAGGATTACGCCCCAAACTATGGAAACTAGCCTCACCGCAGTTAATATCTTTTTATTCGGTTCGTTCATAGCAGGTCCTCCCCAGCCAAAAAGCGTTCTGCCTTCATATTTTGTCCGATTAAATCGGCAAGCAACGAATATCTCGTCGCTATATAGTCGTTGTCAACCATATACTTAACTCTATATTTCTCTCCGATAAGCACTACCGCTTTTTTCGCTCTCGTAATGGCGGTGTATAGTAGGTTTCTCGTCATCATCATAGGTCCGCCCGCCGTAATAGGAAGTACTACCGCATCAAATTCGCTACCCTGACTTTTATGCACCGTGATAGCGTACGCCAAAACTAATTGATTGAATATGTCTGAAGTGTAGATAGCCTCTCGTCCGTCCTCGAAAAGCACCGTCATATCCCCGCGCTCACGGTTAATCTCGACAATCGTTCCGATATCGCCGTTGAATACCCCCGAGCCCTCTTTGTAGGTATAACCCGCTTTTATTTTCCACTCAAGGTCATAGTTGTTGACCACGTGCATAACTTTATCGCCCGGATAATAAGTATAGTCGTTATCGGTTATAAACTGCTTTCCGTCGGTTGAGTTAAGTTTTGCTTGCAAGGTTTTGTTTATTGCGATTGCTCCCGCTACGCCGTTCTTCATAGGGCAAAGAACTTGTACTTTGTGAGGCTCCGCGCCTACGAACTTTGCAACACGCTCTACCATATCCACCGTTTTCGACGCAATAACTTCGCTATCGCTTGCCGAAACGTAGAAAAAGTCTTTATCCTTTCTCGTCAGGTCCGGCATTTCGCCTCTATTGACTGCGTGCGCGTTTACTACGATTAGGCTTTCTTCCGCCTGACGATAAACGTGCGTTAGGTGGACGGCGTTAATCTCGCCTGACTTTATAATATCGGCTAATACGTTGCCTGCGCCAACGCTGGGGAGTTGGTCCTTGTCCCCAACGAGAACGAGCCTCGTCCCTTGCGGAATTTTCTTTAGCAACGCCTCGAACAAAAAGATATCGACCATTGAAAACTCGTCCACGATTACTACGTCACACTCAAGTTTTTCAAAGTTCGTTTCTTCTTGGTTTTTACCAAATCCGCACGCTCTATGAATAGTTTTCGCCTCTCTACCCGTAGCCTCGCTCATACGCTTAGATGCTCTACCCGTAGGCGCCATAAGCAATACCGTTTTATTGATGTTTTCAAACAACTCGATAATACACTTCGTAATCGTCGTTTTACCCGTTCCCGGGCCTCCCGTTATAAGCGAAACCCCGTTCGTCATAACGCTTTTGATTGCCTCGATTTGCGTTTCGTGTAAAGTTATGCCGTTAATTTTTTCATACTTAGCGATATCTTTGCTCGCCTCGTAAATAGTTCTATCCGCAGTCCCGTAAAGGCGAGAAAGTAACACCGCGCTATTCTTTTCGCTACGATATACTCCCGGGATTGCAAGCAAGCGTTCTCCGTCCTTATCTATTGCCTTAATTCTGCGCTCGAATACCAAATTTTCGATAACGGTACTGATTTTTTCGTCCTTAACTCCCAAAAGTGCGGAAGTATCAGCAATCGTTTTGTCTAGTGGATAACAGGTGTTTCCAGCAAGGCGCACCGTCTCTTTTAGCGTATAGATTACTCCCGCGCAAAGTCGAAAATCGCTCTCTTTTTCAACTCCGATATTGCTTGCGATTTTGTCCGCGGTAACGAAGCCTATGCCGTCCACGTCCTCGATTAAGCGATATGGATTAGCGTTTATTACGCCCACCGTTTCGTCGCCGTAAACTTTGTGAATTTTAAGCGCAGTTCCAAGTGGAATATCGTAACTTTGGAGCGTCATTATAATTTCTTGCGTCGCCTTAATCAGTTGATATCCTTTGCCGATTTCTTCAGCCTTTGCTCTGCTTATTCCTTTTATTGATGCAAGGCGCGCCGGGTTATATTCAAGCACGGCAAAAGTATCCTTTCCGAAAACGGAAACGATTTTATTCGCCGTTTGAGGTCCTACACCCTTTATTATTCCACTACCTAAATACCGAGTTATTCCGTCAAGTCCGCTTGGAAGCGCAACGGTACAACTTACCGCCTTAAACTGCGGTCCATACTTTTTGTGAACGGTATATTCGCCCTCGCAAATTACCGTTTGCCCCTCGATTACGGGTGGAAACACTCCCGTTACTACGACGGGTTCTCCCTTTAGGTCGATAATGGCGATTGTAAATCCGTTCTCTTCGTTGCGAAAACGGATTTCTTCTATGTCGCCTCTTATTTTCACTTATTTATAGCCTCGAGTAAAGCGTCAACTCTGTCCGTCTTTTCCCACGCTAGACCGCTCTTTCCAAAGTGACCGTAACTAGAAGTGGGGGTATAAACGGGTTTGCGGAGGTCTAACTGACTAATAATCGCTTGCGGACGGAAGTCGAACACGCTCTTAATCGCCTTAACGATAGCCTCGTCCGAGTATTTTCCCGTGCCGAAAGTGTCAATACATAGCGAAACGGGCTCTGCTTTTCCTATTGCGTACGCAACTTGGAGTTGGCACTTATCCGCAATCCCAGACGCTACGATATTTTTGCAAACGTAACGAGCGTAATAGCAAGCCGAACGGTCAACCTTCGTGGGGTCTTTGCCCGAGAACGCTCCACCACCGTGCGGACACATTCCACCGTAAGTATCTACTATAATCTTTCTGCCCGTAAGTCCACTATCGCCGTGCGGTCCGCCGATTACGAAATTGCCCGTAGGGTTAACCAAATATTTCGTGTCCGCAGTTAGTAACGACGCTGGAATTACCGTCTTGATTACCTTTTCCAAAATATCGGCGTAAATCGTTTTTTGCGATATTCCGTCGTCGTGCTGGGTAGAAACTACTACCGTATCAACGAAAACGGGATTTCCGTTCTCGTACGCAACCGTTACTTGCGCTTTTCCGTCCGGACGGAGGTATGCAATCTCTCCGCTCTTTCTCGATTTTGCGAGTTGCTCGGTAAGACGGTGAGCAAGCGTAATAGGTAGAGGCATTAATTCCTCGGTTTCTTTGCAAGCGTAACCAAACATCATACCTTGGTCGCCCGCTCCAGTAGAAAACTCTGCGTCCTCTTCGCCCTCTTTCGCCTCGAGCGCCTTATCTACGCCTAACGCAATATCGGCAGACTGCTTGTCTATAAGCGTTTTTACCTCGCAAGTAGCGTAGTTAAATCCGTACTCGTCTTTAGTATAACCTATGTCTTTAATGGCGTCTCTAGCAATTTTTTCCACGTCGATATTAGCCGAAGTGGTAAATTCGCCCATTACTAAAACGAAATCGGTAGTACAACAAACCTCACAAGCAACGCGACTAGATGCGTCTTGGCGTAAAACCTCGTCAAGTACGGCGTCGGAAATACGGTCGCAAACTTTGTCGGGATGTCCTTCGGTTACCGATTCGCTTGAAAACAATACTAAATTTTCGTTCATTTGTTTTTTCCTCTTTGCATTAAATTCCACAAAAAAAGCCCATCTTAAGACGGGCTTTTGAACTAACTAAATCTACCCATCTTCCAAGCATTAGCACCTTGTTTTTTTCTACAGGTTGCTGTGCAGTCATCAGGCTTGTCCCTCGTGCACTCTTTATGGTAGATATATTATATACTATATCGCTGTATTTGTCAATAATTTTTAGCGTTTTCTATTTTCTTTTTATCGTCTCTCTCGGGAGCGCGCAACGAAGTATAAACTGATGCGGTATTCCGTTCTCGTAGCGGATATTTTGCTCGCCTTGAATTAGGGGCAAACAGTACTCGATTGCTTTGTCCGTTACGTCGTGTCCGTTCTCCGCTATCCACTCGCGGGGGAAATATTTTACGCGATTAGCAACTTCTCTAGCGTCAACGCTGTCAATTCTTACCGTATAAGGCTTGTTTGAAATACGGTTAAAGTACATCATTACGCCCGATTTTCCGTCCATCATAGTCTTTACTGCCGACGCGCCTATTCTCTCTGCCTCCGAAATATCACGCTTTGAACTTAGATGCGACGAACATCTCTGCATTACGTTAAGTTCAATCGAACGCACTTTACAGCCGATTTCTTTTGATACTACCTTCTCTAGCGTTTTAGCAACGCCCGAAAGATACTTATGTCCAAACACGTCCGTCTTTCCTGACTGCTCGCTATTAACCTCGCTCGGGTCAAGCGATATTCCCTCGGACACCGCTACTATTACTGCGTAATGCTTTTTAATCGCCTCTTTTACGTCGTCGATAAAGCGGGGTACGGAAAAGGGAATTTCGGGCAAGTATATAAGGTGAGGCGCGTTAATTCCGTTTGCGCGAAGAAGCGCCGTGGACGCCGTAAGCCAACCCGTATCTCTTCCCATAATTTCAACGATTGTTACCGATTCAACCGAATAAACGTTACTGTCACGCACGATTTCTTGCACAGTGGTCGCCACGTATTTCGCCGCAGAACCGAATCCGGGCGTATGGTCGGTTATAGGCAAGTCGTTGTCTATCGTTTTAGGAATTCCTAAAACTTTAATTTTTATTCCATTTTCCTTGAAATACTCGTCAAGTTTAACTACCGTATCCATAGAATCGTTTCCACCTATATAGAAAAACGCCTCAATTCTATGACGGTAAAGCGTATCAACGATTTTTTGGTAAACGCTCTCGTCCTTGCTTACCGGGGGCAATTTATACCTGCACGAACCGAGCACGGTTGACGGCGTTTGACGAATAAGTTCGATTTCTTCGTCGTCTAGGATTACGTCGTTAAGCGATACCAAGTTATCGTTAATTAGTCCTTCGATTCCGTTTACAGAACCAAATACGTTCTCAATTTCATCATACTGCATCGCTTGACGGAAAACTCCTAGTAGCGACGAGTTAATAGCGCAAGTCGGACCGCCCGATTGCGCAACGGCAATATTCATACTCTTTTTCTCCTTTGTTTGTCGTTATTTAAAGTATATCATAATTTTCGATAAAGGTCGAGCGTTTTTACACTCTATAATATTTTCTTCTCTCCTTTTTTTGATTGACTTTGCTCCCCTTTTTGAGTATAATATTTGGGTATAATATTTTTAACTATATTTTGGGAGCAAAAATAATGGCTAAAGAAAAGGAATTCGTAAAAGAAATTGCCGATATCGAAACTAATTTCGCACAATGGTATACCGACGTCGTACTTAAAACTCAACTCGTTGACTACGGTCCCGTTAAAGGAACTATGGTTATCCGTCCGTACGGCTACGCTATTTGGGAAAATATTCAACGCGAACTCGACGCACGCTTTAAGGCTACCGGTCACGAGAACGCTTACTTCCCTCTTTTTATTCCCTACAGTTATCTTCTAAAAGAGGCTGAACACGTCGAGGGTTTTGCGCCCGAGGTTGCTCTCGTTACTCACGTAGGAAACGAGCCTCTCGCTGAAAAACTCGTCGTTCGTCCTACTTCGGAAACGATTATTTGCGAAATGTATGCTAAGTGGGTTCAATCCTACCGTGATTTGCCTATGCTCATTAATCAGTGGGCAAACGTAGTTCGTTGGGAAAAGACTACCCGTCCGTTCCTCCGCACTTCAGAGTTCTTATGGCAAGAAGGTCATACCTTGCACGCTACCGAAGAAGAAGCGCAAGAGGAAACTCTTAAAATGCTAGGCGTTTACGCTGAATTCGCTAAAAACGTGCTTGCCGTTCCCGTTCTAATCGGTCAAAAATCCGAAAAAGAAAAATTCGCGGGCGCAAAAGCCACCTACTCTATGGAGGCTATGATGCAAGACGGAAAGAGTTTGCAAGCAGGTACTACTCACTTCTTCGGCACTAACTTCTCTTCTGCTTTCGACATTAAGTTCCTCGATAAAGACGGCACTCATAAAAATCCTTACCAAACTTCGTGGGGAGTTTCTACCCGTCTTATCGGCGCTCTCATTATGGCTCACGGCGACCAAAGAGGTCTTTGCTTACCGCCTTTCGTTGCTCCCGTTCAAGCCGTTATTATCCCCGTTGCTATGCATAAACCGGGCGTCCTAGACAAGGCGAACGAACTCTACGACGCACTCAAGAAAGCAGGCGTTAGAGTTAAACTCGACGACAGCGACGCAAGTCCCGGTTGGAAGTTCAACGAATACGAAATGAAGGGTGTTCCCCTCCGTATCGAAATCGGACCGCGCGATATCGAAAACGGCGTTGTAACTTGCTCGAGAAGAGATAAGGTCGGCGAAAAGTTTACGCTTGCTCTCGACACCCTATCCACTTCTATTCCTGCTCTTATGCAAGAAATTCACGACAATATGTACGAAAAGGCGCTTGCCTTTATGAACTCGCACATAAAAGAAGTTCACTCCGTTGAAGAGATTAAGGATGCAGTTGACACCGGCAACTTTGCGCTCGGCATGTGGTGCGGTTGTCGTGAGTGCGAGGACAAACTCAAGGCAGAAATGCAAGTTACTACTCGCAATATGCCTTTCGACCAAACCCCGATTGGCGACAAGTGCGCTATTTGCGGTAAGCCTGCAACCAAGAAAATCTACTTCGGTAGAGCATACTAATTTGTATAAACAAATCACGTACGGTACGATTTTTTCCGTATGTGATTTTATTTCGTTGGCGATGTCACAATATATGGTTGATTAACAATTTATTGCGATTTGATGAGAAAAACACGAGAAAGACGAGTGTTCTTGCGAGGGCGCATACCCTCCAAGGTCTGTAACCGAGCAAAACGCGAAGTATTTCGAAGTATTTTTCCATAAAAAATCAACCAGACGTTGTGACAGAGCCATTTCGTTAAGGAGCAACTATGTTATTTTTCTATATTCGTCACGGCGACCCTATCTACGAGCCCGACTCTCTTACTCCTCTAGGCGAAAAACAAGCGGAGGCGCTATCTAAACGCCTCGCCTCTTTTGGACTCGATAAAATTTACTGCTCGACTTCTAACCGCGCGTTATTGACGGCAAAACCAACTTGCGAAAAACTTGGCGTTTCGCCCGTTCTTTGCGACTGGGCTCACGAAACGATTGCTTGGAATAATTTTACCTATCTTGACGACGGACACAAGGGTTGGATGTTCGAACACCCTTCTCGTATGAAACTTTTTGCGCGCGAGGACGTACTTGCTCTCGGCGAAAAATGGTACGAACACGAACTTTTCAAGGACTATAACTATAAAGCGGAACTAGAGCGCATCAAAAAAGCGTCGGACGAACTCTTCCTCTCGCTCGGCTACGAGCATATCGGACGAGGAAGATATAAAGTCGTTCGCCATAACGACGAAAGAGTGGGCTTTTTTGCTCACCAAGGTTTTGGGCTAATCTTTTTAAGCCTTTTGCTCAATATCCCCTACTCCGAATTTTGTATGCGTTTCGACCTTTCTCACTCGTCGGTTACGGTAATTGAATTTGAAGAGGTTGACGGTCTTTGTATTCCTAGAATTTGTTCGCTTTCCAACGATTCGCACCTTTATAAGGAAGGACTACCTACGCTTTACAACGAGCGTTTTAAGTTCTAATAACGCCACGATAAGATTTACTCAAAATCTCCATATTTCGTAAAAGAAAATTTTTTCATATTTTTTTAAAAAATACCAAAAAAATGATTGACAAATCAAAAATCATTTGCTATTATATAGAGGCTGTTCACGGAACAGTCCGCGTGGGGGTTTAGCTCAGCTGGTAGAGCACCTGCCCTGCAAGCAGGGGGTCAGCGGTTCGATCCCGCTAACCTCCACCACGTTTGCTTAATTCAAGCGCAGAAAATCGCACTTGCGCATCAGTTGCGTGAGTGTTATTTTTTAGCCTTGTGTATATAGGAGTGTAGCTCAGCCGAGTTAGCGCTCCGCCCTGCTATGAAACACGAGCGTTAGCGAGTATAAGGTGGGGTTTTCAAAAGTTAATATAGGAGTGTAGCTCAGCCGGTTAGAGCACCACCCTGATAAGGTGGGGGTCGGTGGTTCGAGTCCACTCACTCCTACCAAAAAAAGAAGAGGTTTGTTGCCTCTTCTTTTTTTGCATAAGCGTTGGTAGATACGACCACCGACCTTCTTACGCAATCAGGCTCAGTCGAGACGCCTCGACGGGCGTGTATTTTGCCCTTATGATATACAATCCAAGTTCTTCGTCGCCATATAAGTCACTTTTTTTGCATAAGCGTTGGTAGATACGACCACCGACCTTCTTTCCGCAATCAGGCTCAGTCGAGACGCCTCGACGGGCGTGTATTTTGCTCTTATGACATACAATCCAAGTTCTTCCTCGCCATATAAGTCACTTTTTTTGCATAAGCATTGGTAGATACGACCACCGACCTCCTTACGCAATCAGGCTCAGTCGAGACGCCTCGACGGGCGTGTATTTTGCTCTTATGACATACAATCCAAGTTCTTCGTCGCCATATAAGTCACTTCGTTGCCTCTTCTTTTTTTGCATAAGCGGTACTCGTAATTCCATATGCGATTTTTTTGTTGGATTTGACTATTTACGCACAAAAACTTACAAAAAAATCCGCCTACTAAATAACGACGGATTTTTTGTAATTCTTATTCAAGTTCTCCCTTACCTAACGCGGTGAGCATTACGGTAGAACTTGCCATATTTGTTGCTAGCGGAATATTTTGAACGTCGCAAAGACGAAGTAACGCCGACACGTCGGGCTCGTGCGGTTGAGCAGTTAACGGGTCGCGCAAGAAAATTACGAGGTCTAATTCGTTATTCGCTATCATTGCGCCGATTTGCTGGTCGCCACCGAGAGGTCCACTTTTCATACGATTAATCGCTAGTTTCGTTTCGCCCATAATGAGCGTTCCAGTAGTTCCAGTAGCAAACAGCGTATGCTCTTTTAAGACGTCTTTATACTTAATCGCAAGGCGTATCATATCGTTCTTCTTTTTGTCGTGTGCTATTAATGCTATTCTCATTAGTATTCTCCTTTTGCATACTTATTCTATCACATATTTGTTTTTCCAGTCAACTATTTTAAATATAAAGGAAAAACACTTCCATATTTGTAAAACGCTAATCAGTTTAGTTGGCAAAATTCTTAGTTAAAAAATAGAAAAGACGGATTAATCCGCCTTTTTATATTATCTAAACACTTGCATAACTTGATAAACTTTTTTTAGTTCGGTTTCGTAATCGCCGTCGGGCACTCCGCCCTCAAGACTAATGCAAGAGTCGTAACCTGCTTTCTTTAGCGTGTCCGCCCAAATCTTACATTGTGCCTTATCTTCTTCCGTGTGAGGCAACTTTCGGTCGTTATTCGCTCTTGCGATATGCGTATGACAAAGCGTTTCTCCAGCATTTTCGATAGCATCAAGCGTTTCTCCAGTTTTGAAAACGTGATAGAAATCGGCAAGCACTCCTACGCCGTCGTGTCCTGCGTCTTTAACCGCTTTTATGCCGTCCGCTACGGTGTTTACGATATCCGTTTCTTCAGTATTGAGTGGTTCGATAATAATCTTTATATCCCTTTTTTTCGCCTCGTCGCCCATAAAACGACAAATTTCTATAAACTCTTCGTAAGTTTTAGCGCTATCCTCGCCCTCGCCCGTTGCCCGTTGTCTTCCGCTACCGAAAACGCAACCGCGAACGCCAAGTTTTTTCGCCCTATCAAGCGCTTTTACGACGTACGCACGCACCTTTTCCTTGTCGGCATCCTTACCAACTATCCTAAATCCACCCGGGAAAAAGCCGTTAGTCGTTTCCACATTAACGCCACAATCGTTAACCTTTTGGGCGTAATCGTTAAAGTCCTCGTCGCTTATGGTGGCAACGATAGATAAATTAGCCTCTATATAATCAAATCCTATTTCCTTAAAAAGCGGATACTTTTCCGTATCCATAGAACATATACCGATTTTCATAACCACGCTCCTAACGATATCATTAACGCTATTATACTGCAAACAAAACACTTTCGTCAACTAAAAATATTGCAATTCACACAACCGCAAGTTGCGTTTTACGCAAAAAATATTTTACTTTCGCTTTCCTCGTTTTCTATTGACAAAGCACCCGAAAAATAGTAAAATTATATGGCTATGCGGAGGTGGCGAAATGGCAGACGCGCAGGTTTCAGACGCCTGTGGATTATTCTCGTGTGGGTTCAAGTCCCATCCTCCGCACCAATAAAAAAGAAGATACCTTGTGTGTCTTCTTTTTTATATGATGGGACTTGAAGCCTAAAGAGGGCGCGAGCGTTAAAAAACAGTCCTGTGAACTGTTTTTAGCGAGCGGGCGAGCAATCTACGATTGCGAAGTCGGCGGATTGCAAAGCAATACGCGTCCCATCCTCCGCACCAACAAAAAGCACCACCTTTACCGAGTCCCTACAAGGGATTTTTTCGGGAAGGCTGTCCTTTTTAAGAGTCAGGCGTGGCGTGATGCCACGCCTTTTCTCGTGCTATTTAATTTTCTTCATCTAATAAATCGCCAAAATCGGGTAAATCTATTGCTCCAACTAAATTGTAGATGATTTCTACGGTGTGAGTATAATGCCCGTCAACTTTTTGCTTTTCATAGATATAAACCTTGTCTATGTAAGCACGTAAGATTTCAGGTGTTAGTTCGTCAAAATCACTATACTTTTTAACGATAGCCATAAACCTTTGTATGTTATCGTACGTGGTTTTGGCTTTTTTTATTTCCGCCTTTATGCGACTTAACTTTTCGTTTAAGGCTTTTTGTTCGGCTTCGTAATTATCGCTCATTTTCATATAGCGTTCTTCTGATAATTTTCCTGCAACCTTATCTTCATAAAGACTTTGAATTATCTTATCAAGTTCGGTTATACGATTTTCCGCTTCTTCTTTTTCTTCGATAGCAGAAGTCATTTCCCGTTTAGTCCTTATGTCGGTACAACGTTTAAGAATATTGAAAAACTCGTCCCTATATTTCTTCGCAAACCTAATCGTATATTGTATATCATTTTGGATTAGAGCCAAAGCAGCGTGCGCCGTTATTTGGTGCGACGTACAATACTTCTTCTTTTTCTTGCGATAGGTTGAGCAATTAAAATACTCTTTTTGATTCATTGTTGTGCAACGGCAAAGATACATTTTTTCGCCACAGTCGGCACAATAGAGTAATCCCGATAACATATGCGGTGTACCCATATCGGTTAAACTCCTTCGTCCTGCACGGACTTGTTGAACAATATCAAATGTGTCTTGGTCTATTATTGCCTCTTGCGTGTTTTTAAAGATTACCCAATTTTCTCTTGGGTTTTTATAACGCTTTTTAGATTTATACGATTTCTTGTAGTACCTAAAATTTACCGTATGACCAAGATACTCTTCATTTTCAAGAATATGCACTATCGTAGTATAATCCCATACGTCCGAATCTTGATTAATCTTTATCGAACAAGGTAATTTCTTCCTGTGTAAGTAAAGCGACGGTGTTTCTATTCCACGTTCAGTCAAAATTCTTGCGATTTGAGAAGGTCCATAGCCTTTAACACAAAGGTTAAAGATTTCTTTTACTATTAAAGCGCCTTCTTCATCAACAATCCATTTTTCCTTATCTTCGGGGTCTTTCATATATCCCAAAGGCGGAATAGTGGTAAGATGTCTGCCTGAATTACCTTTTGCTTTAACAACGGCTTTAATTTTACGGCTACAATCTTTTGCGTACATTTCGTTTAAGATATTCTTAAACGGGATAATATCATCGTCTGGATTTGTTTCCGTATGCATTTGGTCGAAGATTGCAATAAACCTTACGTCCGCATCAGGGAAATAATACTTTGTGTAATATCCCACGAGAATATGGTCACGCCCAAATCTCGACATATCTTTTACGATTACAGTAGATATTTCGCCGTTTTCCACGTCGTTTAATAATCTCTTAAAGGCAGGGCGTTCAAAATTACTACCGCTAAAACCGTCGTCTATGTAAAAACGGATATTCCTAAACTTATTTTCTTTCGCATAGTCCGAAAGCAATAACTTTTGGTTTTTGATACTGTTGCTATCGCCCTCAAGGTCGTCGTCTGAACTTAAACGACAATAAAGGGCTGTGTACTGCTGTTCTAAATGTTTTATTTTTCTATTCGATTGCAAATTCATTGTTTTTTACCTCCCGAATTGCAACCTTCAAGCGATTCTGTTGTTATCGATAAATCGTCCGTCAAACTTTCCGCTTGACTTTCAATCAATCTCTTGGTTATATCAAACGCCGTTGATTTGGCGTTAGGTTTCTCACGGGATATTATCGTGTAAATTGTCTTACCGATTTTTACTTGTCGGCTTCTAACCAAATTCCCGTTTTCGTCGTCGTAGTAATGTACAATTTTATCTACGACAGGTTCTACTGTTTTTTTAATTTTCTTACTTATAATAATCCTCCTTATATGAAAGTCGAGTTGCCTTTCGGTTATTGATACTCGCTTATAA
>JAZOMX010000038.1:0-6941 GCA_045654245.1 Pumilibacteraceae bacterium
TGCGGACAAGATTGAAGTAGTGTCTCGTGCTTACGGAAAAGACGAGGCTAACAAGTGGACGAGCAAGGGAGCGGAGGCATATACGATTGAGCCTGCCGACAAAGAAAAGTGCGGGACTACGATTACGCTTTATCTTCGCAATAAAGACGAGGATTTCGATTATGATGAATTACTTCGCGAACACTTTATTAAAATGCTCGTTAAGAAGTATTCCGATTATATTCGCTATCCGATAGTAATGGAAGTAACCAAGACTAAGAAAAAAGAGGGCGAAGTTAAGGAGGGCGAAACTCCCGAGTACGAGACTTATAAAGAGGTTGAGACGGTAAACAGCCGAGTTCCGCTTTGGAAAAAGGCGAAAAGCGAGATTACGAAAGAGAACTACGACGAGTTTTATCGCGCGAAATTTCACGATTTTACTCCGCCGATTAAGACTTTCCACTTTACGATTGAGGGCGCGGTAAACTATACGGCAATGCTTTTCGTTCCCGCCGAAAAACCGTACGACTACTATCAAAAAGATTACAAAAAGGGCTTGCAACTATACTCTAACGGCGTACTTATTATGGATAAGTGCGAGGAGATTTTGCCTGATTGCTACGGTTTTATAAAAGGTATCGTAGATAGTGGCGACCTCTCGCTTAACATTTCCCGTGAAATGCTCCAGCAAGACCGTCAGTTGCGCGCAATCGCAAGCGGACTAGAGAAAAAGATTACCGCTGAACTTAAAAAGTTTATGGAAGCGGATAGAGAAAACTACGATAAATTCTTCGCTGAATTAGGCTTGAGCGTTAAGTTTGGCGTGTATAACGACTACGGACTTAGAAAAGACAGTTTAAAAGATTTACTCTTGTTCTATTCGTCCACCGAGAAAAAACTCGTGTCGCTCGCTGAGTATATCGGCAGAATGAAGGAAGAGCAAAAGTTTATCTACTACGCGTGCGGAGATAGTATCGACAATATTGATAAACTCGCTAAAACCGAACTTCTCAAGGAAAAGGGCTATGAGATTTTGTATATGACGGATAGCGTTGATGAGTTCGTAACCAAGACGCTAGGCGCATATAACGAAAAAGAGTTCAAAAGCGTAGGCGCAAAAGACCTAGGATTAGAGAGCGAGGAAGAAAAGAAAGAGATTGAGAGCAAGCAAGAGGAGAACAAGGACCTTACCGAAGAAATCAAAAATATTCTCGGCGATAAGGTAAAGGCAGTTCGTCTTTCATCCCGTCTTAAGAGTACGGCGTTCTGCGTGACCGCTGACGGCGAAATTTCGCTTGAGATGGAGAAAGTGTTTAGGTCTATGAAAACGGCGTCCGCTTTCCCCGTGGTTGCGGAAAAAGTGCTTGAACTCAACCCGGAGCATAAGTTATTCACAAAACTTCAAGGCTTGTTTGAGTCCGACCGTGAAACGCTTGCTAAATTCGTAAAAGTTATTTTTACGCAAGCGCTACTTGCCGAGGGTATGCAAATTGAAAACCCGGCGGAATTCAACGAAAACCTAACCGACATTTTAAGCAAGTAATAAAAAAAGCCTCCCTGATACGAGGGAGGTTTTTTTATTAACTTTTTAGGTTTTGGTCGGAGGAAATTTCTTCCGCTTTTTCTAGTCCTT
The DNA here is from genome assembly GCA_045654245.1 of Pumilibacteraceae bacterium. Classification (GTDB taxonomy): domain Bacteria; phylum Bacillota; class Clostridia; order Christensenellales; family Pumilibacteraceae; genus UBA10677. The sequence continues at coordinate 1,613 of JAZOMX010000038.1, forward strand.
TTAGCATAAGGATTGCAAGTTCAAAATTAGGGTCGGTTTCAAGGCACGCCTTAAAATCCACTTCTGCTGCCTCGGGGTTGTTCATACCAAGTTGGGTAAGCCCGCGGTAGTAGAGGAAGTAGGTGTATTTTTTGAGGGGGTTTTTAAATGCCTCGTTGATAATTCTGAAGTTGTCCGATAGGAGTTTAACTCTGCGCTCGAAGTCAACGGTGGGAGCAAGCGAAATACGAGCAGAGATGTTAAGTAGTAAGATTTCCTCGTCGTCGGGGAAAGCGTCGAGTAGTTTTTCCGTGCCTACTACGGCGTAAGCGTATTCTCCGAGAGCGAGTGCCTTTTGATATTTTGCCGTTTCGTGAGAAATGCCTTTGTCGTTCTTTTCGCATTTCCACTCGATAAAGGGGCGATACCAGTCGATAATAAAGGGGTCTTCGCCCGATAGTTCTGCGGTAGTGCAACAAATATTATCGGCGTACTTACCTGCGTTAGCGCACGAGAAGACTTCTGCGGTATGAACGACCTCTTTGAGAGCGTCGTAGATATCGTACTCAATGGGGGCTCCCATCATAAACACATAGGGGAAGTAAACGAGCCACATAGCTTTTAGTTCAGCGGTAGCCGATGAGAGAGTAACGCACTTATACGCCATTTCAAACAGCGTTAGTTTTTCGGGGAGAACGGCGTTGTCGCCAGTAATCTTTCCTGCTTTAACTTCTTTTCTCCACATAGGAGAGCCCGCGTCGAACTTAACGACGGTTTTCCCGTCCTCGCTAATTTCGTAGGTATGCTCGGTGTTTTTTGCGTTTAAATCGGTAGTCACGAACGAACAACCGTGATTGACTAACGCTTTAGAAAGACGGTGTAGTTCGGACGAGTCGAAAAGACAACGGAAAGAATATACCGAAAAGAGTAGGTTGCGCTTTTCTTGGTACGATAGGTCGGAGCGAGTAATACAAGCGTAAGATAGGCGAGTAAGAAAATCTAGTCCTTTAAGAACTTCGTTTTGTTCGGGTTCTGGCTCGGGCGCAGGTTGTGGAGCGCAAGACGAGCAACTGCATTTGTTTTTATCGTTATCCATAATAACCTCGTTATTTTATTTTAAGATGAAGGGGGTGTGAGCCGTATCTTTTTTCGGTGATATCGTTAATTTTAGCAATTTCTTCCGCCGTTAGCGAGAAAGAGAAAATTTCCGAATTTTCTTTAATTCTCGACGGAGTTACGGATTTCGGGAGCGGAACGAAACCGCTATCAAGCGACCAGCGCAAAGCGATTTGAGTGGGGGTAACGCCGTATTTACGGGCAAGTTCTACCAAAACGGGGAAACTACCGGCGTCGCCTTTCATAATAGGACGCCAAGCCTCGACTACGATACCTTTTTGTTTGCAGTAAAGCGCCGTTTCGGTTTGGTTAAGTCCGGGGTGAGCCTCGATTTGGTTAACTACGGGCGTAACACCGCTCACTTTTTCGAGGTAATCTATATGCTCGGGCAAGAAGTTGCTAACTCCGATTGAGCGGATTAGTTTTTGCTCGCGAAGTTCAATAAACGCTTTCCAAGTGCCCTCGTTTAGTTCTTTATAGTCGTGTTCGTGGCCGACGGGGATAGGCCAGTGAATAAGGTAAAGGTCAATATACTCTAGCCCTAATTTTTTATAACTCTTTTCAAAAGCGCGCATTGTAGAGTCGTAGCCTTGGTCGTCGTTCCAAAGTTTGGTGGTAACGAACAATTCGTCTCTTGCGATTTTACTATCTTTAACTGCTTGACCTACGGACTGCTCGTTTTTGTAAAACGAGGCGGTATCAATATGGCGATAGCCTACTTTAAGAGCCTCTCTAACTGCGTCGTAACACTCTTTTCCGTTTTCGGATAGGTAAGTGCCAAAACCAACGCAAGGAATAGCGTAACCGTCTAGCAACTGTATCTTATCGGTAAGTGATTTCATAACGACCTCCGTTTTGCATAATTTTCATAAATAATTATATCACGACCTTTTGCTTTGGTCAAATCTTTTTTCTACTAAACTGTTGCAAAAAGCACGCTCTCGTTGTATAATTGTCGTATGAAATGAATATTTCACTTTTCGTTCACAATTTTATCGCAAAACGGCGGTAAAACGGTGATATAATAAAAGAAAAGAAAGAGGAGGCTAGTCTTATGGCTAAACTTTTAATCGTTGACGACGAGGCAAAAATAAGAATAGTTTTAAGAGAATACGCTGAATTCGAGGGGCACGATTGCGACGAGGCGGAAGACGGTATGAGCGCCGTGAAAAGGGTGAAGGAAAGCGAATACGACCTCGTTATTATGGACGTAATGATGCCAAAACTCGACGGCTTTTCTGCGGTAAAAGAAATCAGAAAATTCTCGTCCGTGCCAGTTATTATGCTATCGGCGAGAGTTGAAGAATACGATAGATTGTTTGGGTTCGAGGTAGGCGTTGACGACTACGTAACAAAACCGTTCTCGCCAAAAGAGGTTATGGCGAGAATTAACGCTATATTAAAAAGAGTATCCGCGCCCAAAAGTCAAACGATAGTTTCGGACGGACTAGAAATTGATATTGCCGGTAGAAACGTGTTCGTGGACGGCGAGAAAATTAATATGACGCCGAAAGAGTACGAATTACTTTTTTACCTCGTAAATAACAAAGGGATTGCTATTTCTCGCGAGCAGTTGTTAAGTCAGGTTTGGGGCTACGACTTTTATGGCGACGATAGAACGGTGGATACGCATATAAAAATGTTGCGCTCGTCGCTTGGAGTTTACCGCGATAAAATCGTAACTTTACGCGGACTAGGATATAAGATAGAACTTTAAGGAGTTTGATTACGGAAAGAAAGGATAAAAAAAACCACGGCTCGCTGATGTATAAGACTTGGCTTTATTTCGTGGGCATCACGATAATAACGCTTACTATATTTTGGGTTAGTGAAATATTGTTTTTCCGCGCGCTGTTTAGAAGAACGCACGAAGAGACGCTAGTTAGGTCCTCCGAATCGGTGGTGGACAGTTTTAACGGCGTTATTTCGCCCGAATACCAAAAAATCGTGGAAAATACGGCGAAGAATAACTCTATGGTAATAATGCTTTTTACGACCAAGAACGGAGCGCCGTTGGAGAAAGTGACTTCTGACGAGATAGTATTACTTCTATACCAAGACCCGATGGATAGAGAGCCGACGCAAGGAGAGTTCGTTGCGCTAGACGAACAGTTCGTTGCGCAAATTAACAAAAATAAAAATTTTTCATACCGTCACCGCACCGAGAAAATGGAAAGTTACGTCTTTATTACGGGTGCGAAAACGGTTATAGGCGGAAAAACTATATATTTTTACACGGCGTCGTCAGTTGCTCCCGTAAGAGTTATGATAATGCCTTTTAATAATCAGTTCATTATCGTAACTTGCATATGTATAATTCTATCCGTAATAATTTCGTTCGGTTTTTCTACGAGACTAACTAGACCTATAAGTGAGTTTGCTAAAACGGCTATGCTACTTGGCAAGGGCAAAAAGGTAGAGTTTAAGGAGAGCGGAATAGAAGAGTACGATAAACTCGCTCTTGCGCTTAACTACTCTTCGGAAGAACTCGTTAAGACGGAAAAAATGCGTAGAGACTTTGTCGCGAACGTAAGTCACGATTTAAGAACGCCTCTTACTATGGTTAAAGCCTACGCCGAAATGATACGCGATATATCGGGCGACAACGAGCAAAAACGAAACGAGCATTGTAAGGTAATAATCGACGAGGTTGACCGACTTACCTTGCTAGTAGGCGACCTTCTTGACCTATCAAAAATTCAGGCTGGAACACGCCAACCTGAATTAAAGAAAGTTGATGTTACTGCGCTAATTCGTGGCGTTATGGAGCGGTTTGCTATGTACGCTGAGCGAGAAGGGTATAATTTTGAACTTGATATCGACGAAAACTGTTTGATTACCGCCGACGAGCGTATGGTAGAACAGATTTGCTATAACCTTATTTCTAACGCCGTAAGTTATACGGGCGAGGACAAAAAGGTTGCTATTTCGCTAAAGAACGAGGGTAATGAAATAATCGCTAGAATATCCGACACGGGAAAAGGCATAGAGCCTGACGAGGTGGATAAAGTCTGGGATAGGTATTACAGAACTAGCCAAAGTAAGCGCGCGGTAGTAGGTAGCGGAATAGGACTTTCTATCGTAAAGAGTTTGCTCGAAGTCCACGGCGCAAGGTACGGCATTGATTCGGCTGTCGGCAAGGGTACGACTTTTTGGTTTGCGCTTAAGAGAGCGGACGAATAATATTTTCATTTAGTTTTATTTTTTTATCATAAAACTATCACAATTCGAGGCTATAATATAGCCAAGATATAAGTAGTTATATCTCACATTTCTTCCTTTATAAGAAAACCGCCCCCGATAAAGAGGCGGTTTTCTCATATATTCGTATTTTTTCGTTAGTCGTAGAACTCCTCAACTTCTTCAGAAAGCATTTTTTCCATTTCTTTTTCGCCTTGCTTGTCTTCGGAAAGTAGCGTCATAGTGCCGTCGTAAGCGATTTTTCCAGTTTTTATGGCAAAAACTGAAGAAGTTACCGAAAGCGCGATTAGAATTAGGATAGCGAGTGAGCCGACGGAGAACTTATATATCATAAGACCGATAATAAGTATGCCGTAAAGAGAGAGAAAAGAAACTAGCCACTTAAACGCCGACCAAGTGGAAGAAAAACCTTTCTTAGGAGCGTTTTTTGCAAGGAGCGTTTTATCTAGTTTATAGCGAGTAAGCGAACAAACTAGCGTGTAAATAGCAACTAGCGTGGAGGCTATTACTAAAAAAACATAGAGAGTTTGCACCGTCGTTGCGAACTTGTTTTTGCTCTCGACTAGAAAAGAAATTGCCGTTTGTTTGATAAACATTGTAGCGATTATGAGTGCGAGCGAGCCTAAAATAAAGGTTAATCTAATAAGTTGCAACTTTTTTAGTTCTGTTGCTGGGCGAGAGCATAAGTATTTTTCTTGGAATTTTTTGTCAATCTTTTTCATATATGGTAAGTATAGCACGCTTTTACGGTTAAGTAAAGAAAAAAAGGACGGAAAATTTTTTAAAATCCCCTTTACAAATAAAAAATATATGGTATAATATTTACAAATCTTTTAGGAGGGAAATAAATATGAAATGGTGGAGTAAACAAAGTCGCTTAATGCAGTTGATTCTTCTACTTATACCCGTTATTAACTGGTTCGTAGAAATCTACGTTAGATGGTCAACCTATTTGCACAAAGGCGGACTAATTAGATTAGTAATCTGCGTACTCGTTACGATTCCGTCTGGTATCGTATTCGGCTGGATTGAC
>JAZOMX010000039.1:0-12504 GCA_045654245.1 Pumilibacteraceae bacterium
GAATCATCGCTAACGCGAGATTCTTACTCGCTAGACGATATACGAAAAACACCCCACCACAAAAGTGGTGAGGTGTTTTTGGTGCACCGTAAGGGAAAGCAGTCGCAACTACGTTGCTCCCTTGGTCGCTAATGCGACCGCGAATCATCGCTAACGCGAGATTCTTACTCGCTAGACGATATACGAAAAACACCCCACCACAAAAGTGGTGAGGTGTTTTTGGTGCACCGTAAGGAGTTCGCCCGAAACGCGAGCGTTTCGGCACGCCGGCTCGGAAAATGCTTCCATAGGTCGCATTTTGTCGCAAGCGACGACCTCGCATTCGAACTCCTATAATATAAAAAAATAAACCACCTACAACGGTAGGTGATTTATTTTGGTGCACCGTAAGGAGTTCGAATCCCTAACCTTCGGTTCCGTAGACCGACGCTCTATCCAGTTGAGCTAACAGTGCTTATCGGCTGATTAAGTAAATCAGCCTTATTATTATATATAAAACGATTTTTATTGTCAAGAAAAAACGGGCGTTATTTTAAATTAAAATTTAGATTATTCGCCGAGATAGTTTTGCAAAATTTCACAAGCGTCGCCAACGAGCAAAGCGCACGGGCGTTTTTTGTAATATTTTTCGGTGCGTTTTTCGGGCGTTGGGTCACCGTCAACCTCTGGGAGAGCGAGCAGTTCACGGCAAATATAAGAGCCGTTTTTTTCCTTAAACTCGTTCATAAGCGATTGCGCTTTTGCATAAATTTCTTTTTTGTTCTCGTCGGTAGTGTTAAGTCCTATTCCGTCAACTGCACCGAGAACTAGCATCATTCCGCTTACCGCTCCGCAAACCTCGCGGAGACGACCAAAGCCACCGCCGAAAGGGGAGATGAACTTTGCAACGGTATTCTCGTCGAGACCGATTTTATCTGAAAAAGCAAGGGCAACCGCTTGAGCGCAGTTAAAACCTTTACTAAAATACAATTCTCCTTTTTCTCTTCTGTTCATAATGTTACCTCCAGTTAGTTATGCCGTTATTATACTATATTAAACGAAAAAAGACAAGTGAAAAGTAAAAAAAATCACGACTCGATAGAGCCGTGATTTTGCGTTTTATTCTTTTTTGTTGCGGTCGTTTTTGTCGCGGTTGGAAATCTTATTCATAATAGCGGTTGCAGTCATAATAAGACCGATAACGATAATAATTGCAACCAAGCCTTGCCATAAGATATTAAGCGATTTAATTAGGTCGCCCTTTACGATAGATAAGATAAAATTAAACATATTTTTTCCTCCTTATAAAACGAGACCGATAATGAGGCCACCTACGATTGCAGATGCAATTTGTCCCGACACGTTTGCGCCGACGGCGTGCATTAGCAAGTAGTTGGTGCCGTCTTCTTTAAGGCCGATTTTATGAACGACACGAGCGGACATCGGGAAAGCGGAGATACCTGCAGCGCCAACCATAGGATTGATTTTCTTTTTGGAGAAGAGGTTGATAAACTTTGCGCAGAAGATACCGCCTACGGTGTCGAGCACGAAAGCGGCAAGACCAAGTACCATAATTAGGAGCGTTTCTAATTGAAGGAATTCGGATGCTTGCATCTTAAACGCAATCGTAATACCGAGAAGAAGGGTAATAAGGTTAGCGAGTTGGTTCTTAGCGGTGTCGGCAAGCGAGCCTAGAACTCCGCACTCTTTAATGAGGTTACCGAACATCAAGAAACCGACGAGAGCAAGCGACGCAGGAGCGATAATACCAGCGATAACGGTAATAACGATAGGGAATAGAATTTTTACGATTTTAGGTACTTTATTGCCCGTGTAGTCCATACGGATAAGGCGCTCTTTTTTGGTGGTGCAAACCTTGATTACCGCAGGCTGAATAATGGGAACTAGCGCCATATACGAGTACGCTACGACCATTATAGGAGCGATATAGTTACTTCCTAGTTTCATAGCAACTAAGATAGAGGTAGGACCGTCCGCTGCGCCGATAATACCGATAGACGCTGCGTCCCTTATATCAAATCCGAATACAACCGCTAGGATAATGGTAAGGAAAATACCGATTTGAGCGAACGCGCCCAAAATCATAAGTTTAGGGTTAGTGATAAGGGGCTCGAAGTCAATCATTGCGCCGATACCTATAAATAATAGAATAGGTAACGCTTCACTCGCCTCGATACCAACTTCAAATAGCCACTCGATAATACCCGAACTTTCGCCCTCCATAACGGCTTTTCCCAAAACGTTAGTTCCGGGAATATTTACGAGTATTGCGCCAAAGCCGATGGGGAGTAGTAGAGCGGGTTCCATTTCCTTTTTAATAGCAAGGAAAATAAGTAATCCGCCGATAATCCACATAGCGACGCACTTTAGAATTTCTACCGTGGTTAGGTTTAGCCACGCTTCGATAAGAAAACTCATTGTTGCCTCCATAAATTAATTAAATGACCTTGTAATTATAACGATTTATGCGTCGCTTGTCAAACGCTATTTGACAAAAAAAATTTTAAAAATTCGCGTTTTATACGCGTAAACCTAATTTTATACATAAAATCGTGAATATATACAAAAAATATGCATAAAAATAAATTTTTATAAAAATTTTTTGAATATTTATGCAAAAACGCTTGCTTTTTATTTTCGTAAGTTATATAATGAGTACACTCAAATAAAAAATAAATTTTGTAAGGAGAAATAAAACAATGAAAAAGATTTTGACTGCTATCGTTTCCCTTGCTCTTGCTATTACCTGCGCGTTCGGTCTCGTAGGTTGCGGAGAAGACGGAGCGATTGAAGGAATTAAGTCGAGCAAGTACGACGCAAAGAAGGAACAATTAGTAGTAGCAACCAACGCTGCTTTCCCTCCCTTCGAGTACAAAATGGGCAATAAGTTTGCAGGTATCGATATGGAGATTGCAAAGGGCTTTGCTGATTACCTCGGTTGGGAACTCGTAATTATGGATATGGACTTCGACGCAGTAGTTACTTCCGTTGGAAAGAACGGCGTTGATATCGCTATGGCAGGTCTTACCGTAAACGAGACTAGAAAGCAGAGCGTTAACTTCACCAACTCTTACTACAACGCATCTCAGGTAGTAATCGTAAAAGAGGGCGATACCTCGCTTGACGCTTGCACCACCGCTGCAGAAATCGACGCTATCTTGAATGCGTCCGGAACGAAAATCGGCGTTCAGGCTGGAACGACTGGTGAGTTCTACGTAACGGGTGACGAGGACTGGGGATTCGACGGTTACGCAAACGCAACCTGCTCTCCCTATAGCAACGCAGCGCTCGCTGTTAAAGACCTTAAGAACGGCAACCTCGACTACGTAGTAGTTGACGAGGCTCCCGCAAAGAATATCGCAAATTCGGTTGGCGGAGTTAAGGTTATCGAAATTGCTCTTACCGAAGAAGAGTACGCTTTCGGTGTAGATAAGGCTCAAGAAGACCTTCTTGAGCAAGCAAACGCATACCTCGCTAAAATTCAGTCTGACGGCACTTACGCAAAGATTGCTGAAAAGTACTTCTCTAACGAGATTAAAGAGGGCTAATGAACGCGTTCGAAATTTTCTATCAACAATTCATAACTTATGAAGGTTATAAGGAAGTTTTGTCTGGATTACTCGTCACGGTGGAAATCGCCGTGGCGGGTTTATTCATAGGCATAGTTTTAGGTACGCTAATCGCTATTACGCGCGTCGTTCCTAAATATAAGATGCTACCGAGAGTTCTTAACCGCATAAGCGACGTTTACGTTGGTTTTTTCCGTGGAACGCCTATGGTCGTTCAACTTCTTATTGGATATTTCGTTTTGCTCCCGGCGCTCGGAATACAGGCGAGCAACGTTTTAGTTGCAATCGTCGTATTCGGTCTTAATAGCGGAGCGTACGTTTCCGAGATTATGAGAGCGGGAATCCAGTCGGTTGACGGCGGACAACTCGAGGCGGGAAGAGCAATGGGATTATCTTTTGCAACCGCTATGATAAAAATCGTTATTCCGCAGTCGATTAAGAACATACTCCCCACGCTTGGTAACGAGTTTATCGTTTTAATTAAGGAAACTTCGGTAGTAAGTTTTATCGCCGTAGTAGATTTAACCAAAGCGTTCCGTTCAATCGGAGACGCAACTTACGAGTACATAATTCCGTATATCGTGCTTGCGTGCGTATATCTAATTTTGGTAATCCTAATTACGATTGGCATAAGAGCGATGGAAAGGAGGTTAAAGCGCAGTGATAGAGCAACAAAATAACGAAATCCTACTTTCCGTAAGAGGCTTAAAAAAGAGTTTTGGCGATTTAGAGGTTCTAAAAGGGATTGATATCGACATTAAAAAGGGCGAAGTAGTAGCGGTAATCGGACCTTCGGGTTGCGGAAAATCGACTTTCCTTCGTTGTCTTAACTGTCTAGAAGACCCGACGGGCGGTTCTATTATTTTCGACGGCGAGGACCTTGCCGATATGAAAGTAGATATTAACTTGCACCGCCAAAAAATCGGTATGGTGTTCCAACAGTTTAACCTTTTTAACAATCTTACGGTTATGCAGAACATAATGCTTGCGCCCGTTACGATTGCAAAGAAAAAACGCGCTAAACTCCAAAGAGCGAACTTCTTTATTAAAATCGGTAACCTCTTTAGGGGCAAGGATAAAAAGAAAGAGTTGTACGACTTAGGAAAGAGCGTAGCCGAGATAAAATCGGAGGCTCAAGAGAGAGCGTACGAACTTCTTAAGACGATAGGGCTTGAGGAGAAAGCCGATTCTTATCCCGCGTCGCTTTCGGGCGGACAGAAACAGCGTGTAGCAATCGTTCGTTCGCTTGCTATGGACCCCAAGGTTATGCTTTTCGACGAGCCGACTTCGGCGCTCGACCCCGAAATGGTAGGCGAAGTTTTAGACCTTATGAAAAAACTGGTTGAGAACGATATGACGATGGTAATCGTAACTCACGAAATGGCGTTTGCCCGTGAGGTAGCCGACCGCATAATCTTTATGGACGGCGGAGTTATTGCCGAAGAAAACGCGCCTGCGGAATTTTTCGACAAGCCCTCTTCGCCCAGACTTAAAGATTTCTTGTCGAAGGTATTATAAAAAAATTAAGGAGAACGCGGAAAACCCGTGTTCTTTCTTATAAACGGAGAAAAGTATGAAGAAAAGATACGACGGAATATTGCTTTGTAGCGATTTTGACAGAACTTTGTCCTCGCATAATTTCGAGTGGATAGAGGGTGGCGCAATTATCGACGCCGTGCCCAAGAATAATATTACCGCAATACGATATTTCGTAGAAAACGGCGGAACTTTCGTTATCGTATCGGGCAGAAATCCCGACGAGATTTGCTCGCTTTACGATTATTTTCCTTTCGAGGACTTATTTATTGCCTCTAACGGCACGGTGATTTATTCGGGAAAGCAACTTAAAGCGGTAAAAAGTTATACCTTATCCGACGACTTCGTTGAAATTCCCAAATTTTTATATAACAAGGTTCCGGAGTTTGCATATTTTAGAATAACTGATAACGATTTTAAGTTCCACCATTGGAGAAAAGGCGACGATATCGAAAAGGTAATCGGCTCAGCAAAGTATCCTGCGTATAAAATGATTATTCAGCCTCCTCGTTACACCGACGACCAAATAGCACCGTTTAGAGAAAATATCGTTTCGCTAGTCGAGAAAGAGTTTTCCTCTCGCTTTAAGATTGAGATGTCGTCCGACTTTACGCTGGAGGTTTGCCCTAAGGGTAGTGGTAAAGGCGAGGCGCTCTCTTGCCTCGTTCCTATGCTTGGCAAGAAGTTCGACAAAATCGTTTGCGTAGGCGACAATCAAAACGATATTAGTATGATTAAATTTGCCGATATAGGCTACGCCGTTGACAACGCAATCGACGCGCTAAAAGCGGTTGCCGATAAAATTACGGTGGGTAGTGACGAAGGCGTTATCGAACACTTAATTAAAGAATTATAATGAAAAAGCACCACTAGTTCGTCTAGTGATGCTTTTTATTTTTTCGCTTAAAGTTTTATTTTCTTATAGCATAGCCTTAATATCGTTTGCCGAGCGGAGACCGATAGCCTTGTTTACTACCTCGCCGTCCTTAAAAAAGATTAGGGTGGGGATAGAGGAAACGCCGAATCCTATTGCTAGGTCGGGGTTTTCGTCCACGTTGACTTTGACGATTTTTACCGTTTCGCCAAGTTCGGCGGAGAGTTGTTCTAAAACGGGTGCTTGTGCGCGACAAGGACCGCACCACGGCGCCCAAAAATCTACGATTACGGGTACGGTTGCGTTAATAACTTCCTCGTCGAAATTTTGCATATTTACTTCTTTCATAGTAATTCTCCTTAATATAGTTGGTCTAATTTTTCGATTGCTTTAAGATAAATTTCCTTTGCCTTGTTCAGCGATGAGATTTTTACTTTTTCGCCCTCTTTGTGCATATTTTCTTGTTCACCCGGGAAATTGATGCCGAACGCAAGAGCGTTGGGGAGACATTTAGCGTAAGTACCACCGCCCGTGATTATCGATTTCGCATAATCGCCCGTTTCTTCGTTATAAATAGAGAGTAGGGTTTTAACGAGGTCGGATTCGGGGTCGAAGTAGAGCATATCGGTAACACGCTCGTTTTCCGCTTTTACGCAGAACGGGAGGTTTTTAACAGCCTCTAAAACTTCGTCGGGCGTAATCGTGCGAGGAATACGGAAGTCGAACTCAACGCGTAGGTTTCCGCCTGCCTCGTACTTGGTAACGCCCATATTCATAGTAAGTTCGCCCGTCTTTTCGTCGTTGCGTTTAATTCCCATATATTCGTCGGCAGAAGGCGAGCAAAGTTTCATCATAGCTTGCGTAAAGGGGCTTTGAGGCATATTGCCGTTTAGGAAAGCCCAAGCGTTCCAAACCGCGTTTTTGCCTTCTAACGGGGTTGATGCGTGGGCAGGTACGCCGTGAACGAGCATTTTAAGTCCGTTGTTCGTTCTATCGAATTCGAAGTCGTCCGCCGTTGCGCCAACTTCGGCTAGGTATTTTTTAGGCATAGCGAAGTTAAGATAGTCTTTGCCAAAAGCGAGAGGTTTTGCTCCGCTAAAGTCCGTTTTTATATACTTAAATTCCGCTTTGCCGGGAACGACGTTCGTTCGCTCTCCCGAGTAAAAATATTCGATAGCGTTTTTAAATTCTTTGTCTGGAGCGAATTCCGCAACCGTTTTAACTATACCTTTTTCGCAGTGTATAAGGGGGAAAGACGAATCAGGCACGAGAGATACTACGGGGATTTCCTCTTCGAGTGCGTACTTTTCGAGGCACTTGCAACCCGTTTCCTCGTTACAGCCTACAATAAGGCGAATACGGTGTTTGAATTTCTTACCATCTTCTTTGAATTTTTTAAGCATATGAAGAGCCATACAAAGCGCGCCCTTGTTGTCGGCAACGCCTCTACCGTAAAGAGTTTCGCCCTCTTGCGTTACGGTAAACGGGTCGGTTACCCAGCCTTCGCCCGCAGGTACGATATCAATATGCGTTAAAATTCCGATAATAGGCTTGTCCTCGTCGCCGTAGTCAGCCCAACCGTAATATCCTTTATTTTCGCCCGTTTTGAGTCCGTAAGACTTGGCTTTGTCCAAAAACCAGTCGAGCGCACGGCGAACTTCCGTTCCAAACGGTGCGTTGTCGCCCGAGGGCTCACTTTCTACGCTAGGGATAGCAACGATTTCAGTAAGGTCTTTTATCATAATCCGTCTCCTTTTATTTTCAAGCAAAAAATGCTTGCTTAAATCGGCGTTTTAGTCTATAATAGCCGAGTAAGATATTTTTGATACGACTATTATACTAGGCTTTTTTTAGTTTGTCAATACAAGGAGAGAAAGAAATGGAAGTTGTAAGAACAAGATTTGCGCCCAGCCCCACCGGATACCTACATATCGGAGGTTTAAGAACGGCACTTTACGCCTACCTATACGCAAAAAAGACTGACGGCAAGTTTATCCTAAGAATAGAGGACACCGACTTAGAGCGTTACGTTGACGGTGCGGTGGAAATTATTTATAATACTCTTCGCGAGGCTGGACTAGATTACGACGAAGGTCCGGACGTAGGTGGAGATTACGGCCCGTACGTTCAAAGCGAAAGAAAAGAAATTTATCTTGAGTACGCTAAAAAGTTGGTGGAGAGCGGAGACGCTTACTACTGTTTCTGCGATAAGGAAAGACTAGAGCGTATTCACGCCGAGGGAGCGACCAAGTACGACAAGCATTGTCTTAACCTTACCAAAGAAGAGGTGGAAAGAAGAATAGCGTCGGGCGAGAAATTCGTTATCAGACAAAATATTCCCGAAACGGGCGCAACTACTTATCACGATATGGTTTTCGGCGATATCACGGTTGAGAACAAGGACCTCGAGGACAATATCTTGATTAAGTCGGACGGTATGCCCACTTATAACTTCGCTAACGTAATCGACGACCACCTTATGGGAATTAACTACGTTATCCGTGGAGTTGAGTATCTTTCGTCCACGCCTAAGTACAATCACCTTTATCGTGCGTTCGGTTGGGAAATTCCTAACTATATGCACCTCCAACCCATTATGCGCGACGCTCAACACAAGTTGTCTAAGCGTCACGGCGATGCGTCGTACGACGACTTCATTAAAAAGGGTTACCTAAAAGAGGCAATCGTAAACTATATTGTGCTTTTGGGCTGGTCGCCTAAAAACGACAGAGAAAAAATGACGCTTGCCGAAATGCAAGAACTTTTCTCGGTTGAGGGATTATCTAAATCGCAGTCCATCTTCGACGAAACGAAAATGCGCTGGCTTAACTCGTGTTATATAAAAGACCTTACCGACGAGCAGTATTACGAGTACGCTTTGCCTTACTACGAAAAACTTGATTACCTAAAAGGTTACGACCTTAGATTTTTATCCACGCTACTTAAAAACCGTACCGAAATTTTCTCGGACGTAGAAAAACTTACTGCGTTTTTAAATGAGTTTGACGGTTACGACCTAGCGCTACTTGAGAACGCAAAGTGGAAAACGAACGCAGAACTTGCAAAAGTTATGCTCCCCGACCTTATCGAAATGTGTAAGGACTCGCTAGAAGGACTTCACGACAAGTTCGTTTCTTACGCCGAGCAAAAGGGTTATAAGAAAGGTCAAGTTTTGTGGATTTTCCGCATCTCGATTACGGGTGCGCAAAATACCCCGGGTGGCGCAACCGAAATGGCTGAACTTCTCGGCAAAGACAAGACGATTGCACGCTTAAACGAAACGCTTTCAAGACTTTAATTAAGGAGAAAAACGAGTTATGAAAATTGCTATTGGAAACGACCATACCGCGGTTGAACTTAAAAATCATATCACTAAGTACCTAGAGGGTAAAGGCTACGAGGTTGTAAACTACGGCACGGATGAGACGGGTAGTTCGGACTATCCTATCTACGGATATAGAGTAGCCAAGGCTATTAAGAACGGCGAGTGCGACCTAGGCGTTCTCATTTGTGGAACGGGCGTAGGTATTTCGCTTGCTGCGAATAAAGTTAAGGGAATAAGAGCAGTCGTTTGCTCCGAGCCTTATACGGCGAAACTATCGAGATTACACAACGACTCCAAAATCGTGGCGTTCGGCGCAAGAGTAGTAGGTAGCGCTATGGCGGAAACGATTGTTGACGCTTTCCTCTCAGTCGAGTTTGAAGGTGGTCGCCACGCTAGACGAGTAAATCTTATTACCGATATAGAAGACGGCAAAGACATCTAAAAAATAAAGCAAAAATTATAATCCACCGTAATTCGATAAAAGCGAAATGCGGTGGTTTTTCTTTTGAGAAAACGGTTCGAAATTTTGCGATTTTTGTTTTTACGGTTGACAACGAAAAGAGTAGGGAGTATAATTAAGTAAGTAAGACCACTTGGGAGTGAAATATGTACGAGAAATTACTACAATGCGTAGAGAAAAACAAAGATAAAATTCTAGAAATGCACGACTTTATGTGGAAGAACCCTGAAACGGGTTATAAAGAGTGGAAATGCTCTCGTCGTATGGGCGAGGCGTTCGAGGCGCTAGGATATAAGGTGGAATATGCTGGTAATATTCCTGGTTTTTACACCGTACTCGATACGGGTAAGCCCGGACCGGAGGTTTTAATTCTTGGCGAACTAGACGCGCTTATCGTAGAAACGCATCCCGACGCAGACAAAGAAACGGGAGCGGTTCACAGTTGCGGACATAGCGCTCAAAGCGCAGGACTTTACGGTATAGCGTGCGCGCTCAAAGAAGAGGGAGCGCTCGACGGGCTATGCGGAAAGATTAAACTTTGCGCAGTACCTGCCGAAGAGCATATCGAGATTGAGTTTAGAAGAGAACTTAGAAAGCAAGGAATAATCAAGTATTACGGCGGTAAGGCGGAGTTTTTAGCAAGAGGCTACTTTGATACTACTGACCTTGCTATTATGGTGCATACGACTAACGGAGAGCGACCTTCGATTAGCAAAGGCTCCGTAGGGTTTATTTCCAAGCAGGTTGTATATAAGGGTAAGGCTTGTCACGCCGCAGGCCCGAGAAACGGTATTAACGCGCTTTACGCAGCAAACTTAGGTCTTTCGGCGATTAACTCGCTGAGAGAGACTTTTCCCGACGAGGATAAAGTAAGAGTTCATCCGATTATTACCCAAGGCGGAACGGTAGTTAACGCTATTCCCGAAACGGTAAAAATCGAGAGTTATGTAAGAGCAAGAACTAGCGAGGTTATGAAAGAGGTTAACGAAAAGGTTAACCGCGCGCTAGTGGGTAGCGCGCTTGCTATCGGCGCAAACGTTGAGATTATCGACGCGCCCGGTTACGAGCCGAATACTAACGACAATAATATGCGTCAGGTTGCTTATGAGGCTAGCGTTCACGCGTTCGGAGAGTACGCCGAATTTAACGATAATATCGGCGCGGGCAGTACCGATATGGGCGACGTCTCTACCGTAATGCCCACCGTTCATCCTTATTGTCCCGGTGCGAAAGGAGCAGGTCACAGTAATTGTTACTTTATTGCCGACCCCGTAATGGCTTGCGTAAACACGGCGAAGTGGCAACTCGTTATGATTGCTATGCTCCTTGAAAACGGAGCGGAAAAGGCGAAAGAAGTTATCGCAAAGTACACCCCCGTTTACGCTACGAAACAGGATTATATTAATAAACTCGATTCTATTTTCGCAGAGGGAGATAGAATAGTTTACGAAGATGGTAAAGCAACGGTTAAATTAGGATAGACAAATGACTAGAGAACAATTTTGGGATAGAATAGGCGTGCTAGACGACAGAGAGAAATTACTCTCGTGCGCTCGCGCGCTCGACAATGAAGAAGAGTATTCTGTGCTTTGCGATAAGTTTTTCGGTGGCGACAACGAGTGCGTGAAAATGGTTGAATCGCTGGGCGAGAAAGTAGGCTCGAGTAAGTACACCGCAGACTTTATTATGCTTACGGACTGCATGCTCAGAGCGTACCCCGAGTATAAAAAACAAGGGTTTTCAGACGAGCAGTTTTTCGCAAACGCTGATGATATGCGCTGTAAACTTATAGAGTGCAAGACGGTTCACGGCGTACCGGGAACTTTCGTTGTCTGGTGGAATCACGGCTGGCTAGAAGTAAAACGCTTTAAGTTAGGGCGTTTTCAGTATGAGCGATTCGTTTTTGACCAAGACGACGTTACTTTTTCGGGCATAACGACCAAAAAAGGCGATACTGTTTACAACTTCCATATTCCCTCTAGCGGAGAGGATATGAGCGAGCAGGCTAGAATTGAGTCGTACAAGAAGGCTTACGAGTTTTACCGCGACGAACTTCCTGCCGATGGAATATTAAGACTGGTTTGCCGTTCGTGGTTGCTTTGGCCGGGCTTTAAAAATATTCTCGGCGAGAAGTCTAATATCCTATCGTTTGCCTCCGATTTCCATATCATAAAAGAGGAAATTTATCAGGTTTACAACGATTACTGGCGTGTGTTTGGTAAGGATTATACGCTCCCGCCCGATAAGTTACCACGAAAAAATTCGCTCCAAAGAGGTATGGCAGACATTATTGCTCGTGGCGAAAATATCGGTTGGGGATATGGACTTATCCTTTTCGACGGCGAAAAGATTGTACGATAATTAGTGTTTATGGCTGGAAAGAACGCTTTTCAGCCTTTTTTATTGCCTAAAATATAACTACAGTTTATTTTCCACTAAAAATTTTTTGCAAAAACACCCTAATTTTTGTTGCATTATTTCTTTTCTTGTGCTATTATGATATGGCTAATTTATGGCGACATAGCTCAGCTGGCTAGAGTACTCGGTTCATACCCGATTGGTCGTTGGTTCGAATCCAACTGTCGCTACCACAATATGGCCCCTTGGTCTAAGGGTTAGGACATCACCCTTTCACGGTGGTAATATGGGTTCGAATCCCGTAGGGGTCACCAAAAAAAATAACGACAACTTATCGAGTTGTCGTTATTTTTTTGCTAACCTCTCGTGATTAGATAGAAAA
>JAZOMX010000040.1:0-57381 GCA_045654245.1 Pumilibacteraceae bacterium
AATTTCGCCCTCGTAAGTAATCGTGTATTCGCCACAAGCATAACCCGTGGTGTCAATTCCAGTAAAGGTTGCGTAATCAGTTTCAGCAATTACCTCGCCAGCAGGTCCGTCAACCTTAACGGTACCACTAGCAACGGGGTAAGTACCAAGCGTTCTAACTTCGCTCAACTCAAAGTCAACTCTCTCGCCTGCAAATACGCTCTCGGGACCGTCGTAAGCGATTGCTTTTAGGGGTACAGGAACGGTAAAGTTCGTTCCGTCGTTGGTAAGCGCTTGACCGTCAATATTCATAACCATAATGTTTGCGCTCTCGTCCTCAACGCCGTCGCCGTTGTGGTCACGAAGGTCAGCGGTTACAGAAAGCGAAACGAGTTCGTCGCCAAATCCATCGAAATCGAAATCGTCGAAGTCAACGATTTTCCAACGATAAACAGGGTCAGCATCCGTTCCAAAGTTAGTGAAAGTAGGCTGATTAGTTCTTCCGCCATCAGCGTAAAGAGTATTGTCTTCAGCGTTATAGTAAACGGTATATACGGGGTCTTGAACAGCGCCCTTAGTATTCATTTTTACGCCCTTTTCGTCGTACTCGTAAGCAGATTGAACGAAACCGTCGAAACGGATTGCAGACGCACCAGCCGTTGCGTTACTGCCGTCGTATTTTCCGCCGGTTACGAACCAAGAAGTATAATCGTTAGTAACTCCGTCAATCTTCGTCTTAAACGAAACGGGCATACCGGCAGTATCGTTAATTCCACGATAAGCAAGTTTTACGCTTACTTTCTTTCCACTCTCACTCTCGAAGTTAAGATAGAGAGCATCAATATCGCGCTTACTCTTTGCGTCTTCTGCTACAGTAGCAGCCTCGAACTCTGCCTGCGCAGTTTCACTCATCCAGTATTTACCATTAGCGTGAGCACCAAAACCTGCGTCGGTTGCTTGAGTATAGTTAATAGCGTCAATAAGGTTAACGTTTTCAGAGCCGTACTCTTTGGGGAATAGAGCAACTTTCGCTAGGGGCGTATTTACGTCGTTGTCGGAAAGAACGAACTTACCGTTAAAGTTAATCGTATTATCTTCTGCGGTAATAGTTTTTGCAATACCGTCGGTTACGTTAAGAGCAACACCGTCGTAGAGGGCGTCGTTAATTACGGTCATACCCTCAACGGAAGTAACGGGAGTTCCGTTAAGTTCGGTTACCAAGAACTTGCTTTGCTCTTTTAAGCCCTCTAGTTTTACGGTTACCGTTACGTTTTTGAGTTCGTCCTCGGTAAAAGGAGTCCAAGCGCTGTCGCCGTCCACTCCGTCCGCCTTAAGGTCACGCACCTTATAACGAGCGTACTGACTTCCTTCTTCGCCAAAGAGAACGTGACCAGAGTTTGCAAACCAGTTAGCAGAATTATATGCCGAACCAACAACACCAGTATTAAGATATACCCAGAAATCGTCTGCCGTAGGGTTAATATAAATTCCGGGAACACGAAGTTTTCTCTTGTTGTTGACGGAACGCGCTAAGGCTAGTCTCCGTACCATAAGCACGCACGCCACCATAAGATCCGTCAAGACCCAACATAATGTAACTAACAACCGTGTCTCCACCGTGACGAGTAGCCTCGAAGTTTCCGTTGACAGGGTTCAAACCTATGTATTTGGACTGGCTTTCTCCCTTAACGCCAAGACCTGCTTCACCGTTACCACGGGTATAACTCTTTACCTCGAAAGACTTCTCTCCACTAGAGAAGGTAATCAAGAAATTGTTGTAGGGGTCGGTTCCGTTAGTTGCAGTATGAACGGACCAAGGCAAAAACTTAATTAACGCTTTGCTAGCATCAGCGGTAGAAAAGTCGTAAGTACCTAGGTTAAAGGTGGACGAACCGGGATTTGCCGTAAGCACCGCGCCAGAGAAAGGTCCTCTTTGGTCCGCGTCCAAATCGCCACCCGTAACGTTCCAGTCCGTCGTGTACGAAATAGTACCTTCATTCTCAATCGTTTTGGGTGTAGGCTCATAAGCCGTGCCACCCGTCGAAACTCCGTCAACGGCAATTTCTGCTTTTGCGCTCTTAAACGGCGCGATAAATAGTGCCGATAGAACTAGCAAAAGAGAAAGAGCAATCGAAAGAATTACTGACTTTCTTTTCGTTTTCATATTTTTCCTCCATATTTAGTTTTTTTTGCACCGAAAACGGTGATTGTTATATATATTATAGCACTAAAAACTCAAAAAAGGAAATAAATTTTAGTGTTTTTTTGTAAATTTAAACAACTTTTTTTAATAAAATTTGCTCAATTTTTCACTTTTTCCTTATTTATATTATATATAGCGAAATTCTATACGGCGAAAAGACACGAAAAAAGGCGCTTGGAAAATTTCCAAACGCCTTTTATTTGGCTTTAAGTTAAATTACTTAATGATTTCAGCAACTACGCCCGAGCCAACGGTTCTGCCACCTTCACGGATAGCGAAGCGGAGTCCCTTCTCAAGAGCGATAGGAGCGATAAGTTGAACGGTGATGGATACGTTGTCGCCAGGCATTACCATTTCAACGCCAGCAGGAAGTTCAATCGTACCAGTTACGTCGGTAGTTCTGAAATAGAACTGAGGACGATACTTGGTGAAGAACGGAGTATGACGTCCGCCCTCTTCCTTCTTAAGAACGTAAATCTCAGCCTTGAACTCGGTGTGAGGAGTAATCGTGCCGGGTTTAGCGATAACCTGTCCGCGCTCGATATCCTTTCTGTCAATACCACGGAGAAGAATACCTGCGTTGTCGCCTGCTTGAGCGAAGTCAAGGGACTTACGGAACATTTCGATACCGGTTACAACGGAAGTTCTGGTCTCTTTAATACCAACGATTTCAACGGGTTCTTGAACCTTAATCTGGCCTCTCTCTACTCTACCAGTAGCAACGGTACCACGACCGGTGATGGTGAATACGTCCTCGACAGGCATCAAGAAGGTCTTGTCGGTGTCACGAGCGGGGTCGGGAATATAGGTGTCTACTGCATCCATAAGTTCGAAGATGCACTTGCAAGCGTCGCTGTCAGCATCGCCGTTTTGTGCGCTCTCGAGTGCTTGGAAAGCAGAACCTCTGATGATGGGCGTATCGTCGCCGGGGAAATCGTAAGAAGAAAGAAGGTCTCTGATTTCCATTTCAACGAGGTCAAGAAGTTCTTCGTCGTCAACGAGGTCGGTCTTGTTCATAAATACAACGATTTTGGGAACGCCTACCTGACGAGCGAGAAGGATGTGCTCACGAGTCTGGGGCATGGGACCATCAGTAGCAGCAACTACCAAGATAGCGCCGTCCATCTGTGCAGCACCGGTAATCATGTTCTTTACGTAGTCAGCGTGGCCGGGGCAGTCAACGTGTGCATAGTGACGGTTAGCGGTCTCGTACTCTACGTGAGAGGTGTTAATCGTAATTCCTCTTGCTTTCTCTTCAGGTGCCTTATCGATTTCGTCGTAACGCATCTTCTGCGAAAGTCCCTTTGCTGCAAGCGTCATAGTGATTGCTGCGGTAAGGGTGGTTTTACCGTGGTCAACGTGGCCGATAGTACCAACGTTAACGTGGGGTTTGGTTCTGTCAAATTTTGCCTTTGCCATTTTATTTTTCCTCCGAATAATTTTTTAATTTAGGTTTTTTAATTTTTTGCGCCCTCACGGGCTTTTATACATTATAAATGAAATGAACGAATTTTACAAGCAGTTTTCACTGTTTTTGCAAAAATTTATTCTTTCTTTGCTCTTTCGCCGATAATTTTCTCAGATACGCTTCTGGGAACTTCGTAATAGTGGTCGAAAGTCATAGTGTAGTTACCACGGCCTTGCGTTCTCGAACGGAGGTCGGTTGCATAACCGAACATCTCTGCTAGAGGAATCTCAGCGTGGATTTCCTTGCTTCCGTTTACGTCGTCCGTACCCATAATCGTACCACGGCGCGAACTTACGTTACCCATAACGTCTCCGAAGTATTCGTCGGGGAGCGAAATGTCAACTTTCATAATGGGTTCCATTAAGACTGCGTCAGCCTTTCTCATACCCTCTTTGAAAGCCATAGAGCCTGCAATCTTGAACGCCATTTCGGACGAGTCAACCTCGTGGTAACTTCCGTCGTAAACGGTTACTTTGAAGTCAACGCACTCGTAACCAGCCAAAATACCGCTCATCTTCGCCTCTTTTATACCGTTGTCGATAGCGGGGATATACTCTTTGGGGATAGAACCACCAACGGTCTTATCCTCGAATTGATATCCTGCGCCCGGCTCGAGGGGCTCCATCGTAATCTTACAATGTCCGTATTGACCTTTACCACCGGACTGACGAACGTATTTTCCTTCTACGTCAACGGTCTTGCGGATAGCCTCACGGTAAGATACTTGAGGTCTGCCTACGTTTGCCTCTACCTTGAATTCGCGCAAAAGTCTGTCAACGATAATTTCAAGGTGAAGTTCTCCCATACCTGCAATAATCGTCTGACCAGTTTCTTGGTCGGTGTAGGTCTTGAAGGTGGGGTCTTCTTCAGCAAGTTTTACAAGCGCCATAGTCATCTTCTCTTGAGATGCCTTGGTCTTGGGCTCGATTGCTACTTTAATAACGGGCTCGGGGAATTCCATACTCTCGAGCACGATAGGCTTGCTTGCGTCGCAAAGCGTATCTCCCGTCGTGGTGTCTTTTAGTCCTACGAACGCACAAATGTCTCCTGCGTAAATCTTGTCGATTTCAGTTCTGGAGTTTGCGTGCATCATTAGGATACGGCCGATACGCTCTTTCTTATCCTTGGTGGAGTTAAGAACGTAAGAACCAGACTCAAGCGTACCCGAATAGCAACGGAAGAACGCGAGTTTTCCTACGAACGGGTCAGCCATAATCTTGAACGCAAGTCCTGCAAAAGGCTCGTCGTCGCTAGACTTTCTCTCTTCAACGGTTTCGCCGTCGAGGAGCGTTCCTTTGATGTTGGGAACGTCGGTAGGCGCGGGCATAAAATCTACGATTGCATCAAGCAACTTCTGTACGCCCTTGTTCTTGAACGAAGAACCGCAACATACGGGGTTAATCTTCATTTCAAGAGTGAGTTTTCTGATTGCGCCCTTAATCTCGTCAATCGTGAACTCTTCGCCCTCGAAGTACTTCATCATAAGTTCGTCGTCAGCCTCTGCTACTACTTCGATAAGTTTCGCTCTGTACTCGTTTGCAATATCAACGAGGTCAGCAGGGATATCGGTCTCGTCCATTACGGTTCCGAGGTCGTCTTTGTAGATATCTGCTTTCATAGTGATAAGGTCAACCATACCTACGAAAGTATCCGCAGCGCCGATAGGAATTTGGATTGCAACGGGGTTAGCCTGAAGACGGGTTTTCATCATATTCATAACGTTGAAGAAATCCGCGCCGTCACGGTCCATCTTGTTTACATATGCAAGACGGGGAACGCCGTACTTGTTAGCCTGTCTCCATACGGTCTCGGACTGGGGCTGTACGCCACCACGAGCGCAGAATACTGCTACCGAGCCGTCGAGTACTTTAAGCGAACGCTCTACTTCTACGGTAAAGTCAACGTGGCCGGGGGTGTCGATAATGTTAATTCTCTTTCCCTTCCACTGGGTGGTCGTTGCAGCCGAAGTAATCGTGATACCACGCTCCTGCTCTTGCTCCATCCAGTCCATCGTTGCAGCGCCTTCGTGTACCTCGCCGATTTTGTGCGTCTTTCCAGTATAGAAAAGGATACGCTCCGTCGTCGTGGTCTTTCCTGCGTCGATGTGAGCCATAATACCGATATTTCTGGTGTTTTCTAGAGTAAATTCTCTACCCATAGTTCAATTCTCCTTGATTACCAACGATAGTGCGCAAACGCCTTGTTAGCCTCTGCTGCACGATGCATCTCTTCTTTTCTCTTGATAGATGCGCCGGTGTTGTTGTATGCGTCGAGGATTTCGCCTGCAAGTCTTTCTTTCATAGTCTTTTCACTACGATTGCGAGCGAACGATACCATCCAACGGATTGCAAGCGTTTGACGACGCTCGGGTCTAATCTCCATAGGTACTTGGTAAGTCGAACCACCCACTCTTCTTGCTTTAACTTCGAGCAAAGGCTTGATGTTCTCAAGCGCTTGCGTGAAGATTTCTTCGGGAGCAGTGTTCATCTTCTCTTTTACGATATCAAACGCTTCGTAAACGATAGTTTGAGCAGTTCCCTTCTTGCCGTCGAGCATAACCTGGTTAACTAGTTTGGTTATTACCTTGCTGTTATACATAGGGTCCGGAAGCACGTCACGCTTCGGAACTCCACTTCTTCTTGGCATATTAGTTTCTCCTTAATTTAAATTTTTTTGCCTTTCTAGGCTTGATTTAATCAAGGAACAACTGTCGTTATTTTCTTTTTGATAAAATTACTAAAAAATAATTTTCCGCTTACTCCGAGTTTTTCTCCCCTTACTGCGGTTAAGGTTTTTTCGCTCGGCATTTAACTTCAGCGTCCTTGCTTTATTCGGCTTTCGCCTTTATGCGCTTTTGCGCTTAATTATTTAGCGCGCTTTGCGCCGTATTTAGAGCGGGATTGCTTGCGTTTCGCAACACCAGCAGTATCGAGTGCACCACGAATAATGTGATAACGAACACCAGGCAAATCCTTCACTCTGCCACCACGAATAAGCACGACGCTGTGTTCTTGCAAATTGTGTCCGATTCCCGGAATATAAACAGTACCTTCCATCTTGTTAACAAGACGAACTCTCGCAATCTTACGAAGAGCCGAGTTAGGTTTCTTGGGGGTCGTAGTCGTTACGGAAAGACATACACCACGCTTTTGGGGGTTGTTTTCCAAAATAGGGCTCATAGACTTGAATACTACCTTCTCACGGCCTTTTCTGATTAACTGGTTAATAGTTGGCATTATTACTCTACCTCCTTTTTTAGTAGTCTTGCCTGCCTCGAAAAAATAAAGCAGGACTTTCAGTTCTCTTTTTCCGCAGTCAAAGAGGCGCGCAGAATTGCGCACTTTAAGATTATACTATTTTAGGCTATCGTTTGTCAACGATTTTTCAGCGCATTTTAGCAAGTTTTAAATGATTTTCCACTATTTTATTATGCGTTCGTGCCTAGGACTACGACAAAACCACAATATATAGTTCGTTCGCCTTTTTTTGCAAAAACGGTTGCACTTTCTTTCTTTTCATTGTATAATATTTTTATCTATTTTTGTAAGGGGCGAATTATGAACTACGATTTTATTTCAACGATAAAGGAAAAGGACGATTATTATTCTAACCGTCTTTTTACGGAATTAAACTATGCGCTTGAAGTTAGCGAGGCGAACGGCAATAAATACGCTAGCGTTATTGAAAAAGCAATCGACGAGGCGAACTCTTCTTTCGTCAAAGAGGGCAACATTACCGCCACCGCCGTAAAGAAATTCGAAAACGCTCTTGCCATAATGAAAGACGATTGCAAAAAGTACGAACTTTTGCTTGTCGGTCACGCGCATATAGATATGAACTGGATGTGGTCGTACGACGAAACGGTAGCAATTACCCTTTCTACTTTTGAAACTATGCTCCGTCTTATGGAAGAATATCCCTCTTTCACTTTCTCGCAATCGCAAGCCTCCGTTTACGAAATCGTAGAAAAGTACGACAAAGATATGCTTAAACGGATTAAAAAACGCGTAAAGGAAGGCAGATGGGAAATTACCGCGTCACAATGGGTTGAAGGCGACAAAAACCTAGCCTCGGGCGAAGATTTATCCCGTCATATCCTCGAAACGAAACGATATCTTTCTTCGATTTTCGATATTGCTCCTGAAAGCCTTAATCTTGATTTCGAGCCCGACACTTTCGGTCATAACCAAAATATGCCCGAAATTTTGTCTAACGGCGGAGTTAAGTATATGTACCATTGTAGAGGTAGCAATCCTAACGATATTTACCGCTGGGTTGCTCCCTCGGGCGCAAGCGTTCTTTCCTTTTGCGAGCCCGAGTGGTATATAGAAATCATTAAAAAGACTTCCTTTCTCGGCTACGTTAAGCGTATGACTAGATACGGGCTAAACAAATACCTAAGAGTTTACGGCGTAGGCGACCACGGTGGCGGGCCAACTAGACGCGACTTAAATTATATCCTCGATATGCAAAAATGGCCGATTATGCCAACACTTAAGTTCTCTTCGTACAAAGAGTGGTTTTCCTATATCGAAAACTCGGGCGTAGATTTTCCCATATTTAAGGGCGAACTAAACAAGGTTTTCACGGGTTGCTACACCTCGCAGTCTCGCATTAAAAAGGCTAACGCCGAGAACGGTCGAATTTTGCTCGAAACCGAAAAGGCTATGGCTATGGCGAAAGCCTACGCCGGTAAAAAGGCTAACGATACCGCTTTGACGACGCCTTGGAGAGAACACTTGTTCAGTCAGTTCCACGATATTTTGCCGGGTAGCGGTGTTCCCGAAACGAGAGAGTACGCTATGGGCAAATCTCAAGAACTTAAGGCAAAGTGCGCAACCGAAAAAACGCTTGCTCTTAAAAGCATAGCCGAAAATCTTAATACCGAGCAGTTCATAACGAACGAAAAACTCCCGCTCGGTAAAGGTTACTCTTCCCTTGCCGGTCAAGGCAGACAAATGAACAACCAAATCCTTTACGGCGAAATGCAAACGGGCGATAAGCGGTTGTTTATGCTCTATAATCCTGCAACGGAGGGCGAATTCCTTGCCAAAATTAGGTTATACGATTACGAGGGCAATCTTGACTTTCTAAAAATTACGGATGGTGATGGAAACGAACTAGACTTCGATTGCGAAAAGACTCGCGTTCACGATTTTTTCCACCACTATAACGACTTGTTCGTCAAGGTCAACTTGCCGAGTATGGGCTATAAATTAATCGTAATAAGCGCGGACAACAAAAAACCGTACGCTCTCCCGATAGATACGAATCCGATTAGCGAAACCGTTACCGATTTCGTTTTAGAAGACGAATACTTAAAAGTCGTTATTAGCGAACGAACGGGCGCAATCACGAAAATTATCGACAAAAAAACTAGTAAGTCTTACCAAAAAGACGCTCTTTGCTATTTCAATTTTATTACCGAGCGCAATTCGAAAGGTTCGACCGCTTGGAGACAAGGCAGTCCCGTTTTCAATAAGCCGTTATTAGACGGCGCCGTCGTATCCGACGACCATAGAAACGGAACATACCGCAACGGCAAAGCGCTTAAGCGTTTCGAGTATTCGGTTGACTTCGGACTTTCGAGCAAAATAATCGTTACTATCACTCTCGAATGCGGTGTTATTAACTATAACGCTGAAGTTTATTTCCACGAGCAAGACAGAGAGCATAAAACCGTGCCTACTCTTTCTTTCCAAATGGATACGCCGTTTAACAAATATCTATACGATATCCCCTACTCCGTGATAGAACGGGTAAGCGAGGATAGATTAGACGAGCCCGCCCTCTCTTTCGTATGCGGTCTTGACGAGTTCGGCAACGGCTTAATGTTACAAGCCGAAGGCAAAAACGGATTTAAGGGAGACGACGGCGGTATGAGCGTTTCGCTTATTAGAAATTCAATCGACCCCGAGGACTGTCCCGAGAACACGACGCATAAAATAAATATTAAGGTTGCGCCCGTCTTTTACACTACTAACGAGGCTCTTATTAAACAAGCCGAACGCAATCGCACTCCCGTAAGTTACTTAAGCGTTAAGCCGACGAAGGGAACGCTCCCCTTGTCAAATAGCCTAATTTCCGTTGAGGGCGGTATCTTAACTTGCTTTAAGCCAAGTGGTAAAGCGTTCGTTTTGCGTCTTGCCGACACCGACGGCGCAGGTAAAATTACCGTAAGCGTCAAAGGGCTAACTTCCGTTACTCTATGCGACGGCGTAGAAAACGAAATTCACCCACTTTCTTATGACGATAACGGTTTTACCGTACAAGTAAAGCCTTATTCCGTAAACACAATTAAAATTACTTTATAAACAGGAGGAAACTACTATGCAATCAATCAAAATCACTCTTTCTATGGCGGAGAGCGTAAAAAAATTCGTCGCTACCGTAAACAAGTATCCTTACGATATCGACCTTCGTAGCGGTAGATTCGTAATCGACGCAAAATCTATCTTGGGCATTTTCAGCCTTGACCTTTCTCGCCCGTTAGTTCTCGAAATTCATTCCGAAAAAACGGACGAACTTATCGAAGAACTCAAGGACTATATCGTAGAATAAAGGAGACGCCGAAAGGCAAAACGTTTTAATTTGGACGAACTACAAAAGAACGACCTCGTCGAACTGACCGTAGATAACCTCGGTTACGACGGCGAAGGTATTGCCCGTTACGACGGCAAAACTATTTTTATCAAGGGTGCGCTCCCTTCTGAGCGCGTAAGGGCGAAGATTATTGCCGTTCGCCCCAAGTTTAATATTGCCATTTTAGAGAAAATACTATCCCCCTCCCCCGAAAGAGTTGCTCCCGTTTGCCCTATCTTCGGCAAGTGCGGTGGGTGCGATATCCAGCACCTTAATTACTCCGCTCAACTTAAGTTCAAACAAAAGACGGTGCAAGAAACTCTCAAAAAAGTGGGCGGTATAGATTTTCCCGTTGGCGAAACGGTTGCTAGCGAACAAACTTTGCGGTATAGAAACAAGATTTCTCTACCCGTGCGTAGAACTAAAAACGGCGTGGAGGTAGGACTATTTGCTAAAGGTTCTCACCGCATAGTTCAAACCGACGATTGCTTGCTCCAAGCGGGAAACACGGACGCTCTTATACTTTCTCTCCGTTCGTTTATCGAGAAAAATAACCTCTACGGCTACGACGAGGAAACGGGCAAGGGCGATATTCGTCATCTAGTCGCTCGACTAGTCAACGGTAGGCTTTCCGTTACTATCGTATCAAACCTAAAAATCGACTGTACCGACTTTATCGAGAGCGTAAAAACAATCAATCCCGATTGCGAGGTTTACCTTAATATTAACCGTCGCAAAGATAATATTATTTTGGGCGACAAGTGGTATTTATTGTATTCGTGGGAAAGCGAAACGACGGTTGACGGACTGAAAGCAAGCGTTCATCCGGGCGGTTTTTTCCAAGTCAACGACGGTATAAGAAACGCTCTTTACGACAAGGTTGCGTCGCTTTGCGAAGGCGGTTTTGCCGTAGAGGCTTATAGCGGAGCGGGACTACTGTCAGCCTCGCTATGCAAAAAAGCGGACGAGGTTCACGCTATCGAAATTAACGAAAAAAGTCACGAGAGCGCGCTCAAACTTAAAAAGGACAACGCTCTATCAAACTTCTTTCCTCTTTGTGGCGACGTAAGCGTTCTTCTCCCCGAAGTCCTTAAAAAGGCAAAAGGCAAAGATACTTTTATCGTACTAGACCCACCGAGGACGGGAATTTCACGCGAGTGCGTTCAAACTCTACTGTCGTCAAACAGCAACAATATAGTCTATATCAGTTGCAACCCAGCGACGCTAGCGCGCGACCTCTCTTTACTAAAAGAAAAATACTCCCCCGTCTCGATTACCCCATTTGATATGTTCCCACAAACGAGCAACGTCGAGACACTCGTCGTTTTGCGCAGGCAAAACTCGTAATAAAAAACCGTAACCGAGTGCGTTTACGCTAACGAGAGTTATCGGATTTTTATTACGGCGTTATCGCTAGTCGAGAACAACCAAGTGGCGAAGATTTTGCTCGAATTTCGCCCTCGGCGTGAGAGCAACATATATCCGCTTGCGAGAATATATGTTCCCACAAACGAGCAACGTCGAGACACTCGTCGTTTTGCGCAAGCAAAACTCGTAACGAAAAGCCGTAACCGAGCGCGTTTACGCCAGCGAGAGTTATCGGATTTTCGCTACGGCGTTATCGCTAGTCGAGAATAGACGGGTGGCGAAGATTTTGCTCGAATTTCGCCCTCGAAAGTAACATAGAGAATATAAAAATTATGAAAAAAACTTATTTATTCGATTTTGACGGAACGCTAGTTGATTCTATGCCCGCTTTTTCATCCGTTATGCTAAAAATCTTGGACGACAACGGAATAGTTTACGACGAGAATATACTAAAAATTACCACTCCACTCGGCTATCGTGCTACGAGCGAGTATTATATTCAACTTGGAATTAAGGATACCGTCGAAGGGCTTATGGCAAAAATGCTCGATATGCTCAAAGCAGAATACGAAACGACTATTCCGCTAAAAGATGGTGTTAAGGAAACCTTGCTCTCGCTAAAAGAACAAGGTTGTTCGCTCAATATTTTGACGGCAAGCCCACACTCGGTACTCGACGCTTGCCTAACTAGGCTCGGCGTTTACGACCTGTTCGATTTCGTGTGGTCGTGCGACGATTTTTCCACAACTAAATCCAACCCCGAAATTTACCTGCGCTCCGCTCAAAAACTAGGCGTAAATCCAAGCGAATTAGTTTTCGTTGACGATAATATAAACGCCGTCAAAACGGCAAAGAACGCAGGACTAATTAGTTACGGAATTTACGACCCCTCGTCAGAAGACTACAAGCAAGAAATGAAAGCGATTGCCGATAAATACTTAAAAATCTTTAGCGAACTTATTTAATACAAAACTAATGCAAAAACGGAGTTTTACCCGTATGGAAGAACAAATAAAACACGAACAAAATCAACGAATTGACTGGTTGGACGGATGGAAAGGAATTCTATGTATCCTTATTTTCGTACACCATTTTTGCTTACTATTTTTACCAGCCATACACTACGGCAACGGTGCGCCGTCATACTTACGGGGAGTTGACACTTTCCTATCGCAATCGCCTTTTTCAGTTATCCTCAATGGTAATTATATGGTAGCACTTTTTTGCATTATTAGCGCCGTGGTCATTAGTCGCAGTCTTATTTGTTCACAAAACAATACTAATAAACTAGTAAGCACAGTCTTAAAACGATATCTTCGCCTAATGCTCCCCCTATTTTTTATCGGATTTGTTACTTTTATTTTCTTGCAATTTAGTCTGTTTACTAATCAACGAGTATCAAACATAACGCAATCCCCTTGGGGCATACAATATTTTGGGCAACCTATTTCGTTTTGGGAATTTATTAAATCCGCATTAATAACGACGTGGTTCGTTGGTGATTTCACCCTTGCAACTTCGTTTTGGATGTTATCAGATTTGTTTTTCGGCACCTTTATTTGTGCGTTGCTGAGTATCGTATCGTGGAAATATCCTAAAAAAGCGTGGATAATCTACCTTTGCGTTATTGCTTTATTCTTTGGACGCTCCGACCTAGCATCTTCTTTCGCGGTAGGAACGCTATTGGCGTGGATAAGCATCTACGCACCAAAAATCCTAAATAAATACGCAGGTTGGATAGCGCTATTTTTGGGATTACTTTTGGGCGGATATCCTAGTGGCGTAGTAGCAACTAACTTTTACAAGAACCTAACTTTTTTGGGATATGTTGACTGGCATATACTAGGCGCCTCTCTTTCCGTTTACGGCATCTTTTCTTGTAAAATTTTACAAAAAATATTATCTTGGAAACCTTTTACATTTTTAGGAAAACTCTCATATTCCGTATATTTGTTACATATTTTCATTTTATTTTCTTTTACGACGGCGTTGTTTTTATGGATATATCCAAGCCTAGGTTACTTGCCTTGCGTTGCTATTTGTTTTGTTGCTACCTCGTTTGTTTTGTTGCTTTTATCTTTCCTCTATCAAAGATATGTGGAAAACAATTTAGAAAAACTACAAAAACTATTATGGCGAAGTTTTGAAGAAAATAAAAATTAACCTTTAGTGACATTACTGAAACAATATGGCGAAGTAATTAACGAAAAATACGAGTTTGATGAAATTCAAAATTTATTTTTAAAACGGTATTGACACGGCGCAATAATTATGGCATAATGTAATCACTAATTTTTGGAGGTATATTATGGCTAGAAAAAAGAAAAAACAAGGGCTGTCTATTTTGGCTCTTTTGATGCTAATCGGCGTAGTTCTTTCTATCGTCGGACTATTTACTCCCTTCTTTGCAAGCACGACTGAACCTTTCGGCAAAAGCGCAACGGAGACTTACGGACTTTTCAACGAATACTTCTCTGACCTTGAATCGTTAAACGCAGAACTTGGTGGAGAATTGTTCCCCATTTCACTCGTTCGAGTAGTTGCAATCGCAGGCGCAGTTCTTTCGGTAATTTGCGTAGGCGTTGCTATTTTCGGTAAGGTTAGCGGGCTTGTGAAATTCATTATCGCAGGCATTACGATTGCCGTTGGAATTTTGGTATTCTCGTTCGGTGGCGCGTTTGCAAGCGACCTAACCGTTCTCGTTACCAAATGGACGCTTTCGATTGGCGCTTATCTATCCGGAATAGGAATTATTATGACGGGTGGCGCGTTCCTCTTGAAAAGATAATAAAAAACCTATTGGCTCTTTCGTAAAAAAATTATGAAAGAGCCAAATTTTTTTAAAAAAGTCTTGACAAATCGACTTCCATAGCATATAATTGTACTAACCTAATCCGAAAGGTTCGTCCTGACGGCAAAGGAGTGGAAAAATTAAGTCAATAACGGAGCACCGAGAGTGTTCCCTTATCTATATTCTCTCCCCCTTTTGCCATAGGTTTCGGCAAGGGGGAGTTATTTTTTTAGTCAAAAGGAGTACTAGTAATGGAAGAAACTCGTATCGCCGTCGTAGCAATTATAGTCGAGGATATATCGGCGTCTGAAAAGGTAAATTCAACCTTACACGATTTCGGTCAATATGTCGTCGGTCGTATGGGCTTACCGTACAGAGAAAAAGGCGTTAGCGTAATCAGCGTAGTCGTTGACGCGCCCACACCCACGATTAATGCTCTTACGGGCAAACTCGGTATGATAAAAGGCGTTTCAGCCAAAACTTTATACTCTAACAAATAAACTTACTTTCTAGGAGGAAACTAAAATGAAAAAACTAATCACTATTCTAATTTCGGCAATTTTGTCCGTAATGCTACTCTTCTCCGTTTCCGCTTGCGGTAACAAAGATTACAACGGCGAAATCAATATCTATATGCCCGACGGCGCGCCCGCGCTTGCTTTCTCTCGCTTAATGCACGAAGAAAACAAACTCGGTAAAGAAAGCGTTTCTTACAACGTCGTATCCGCAGACACGATAGGTTCGTTCGTAGCAAACGGTACGGCTACGGTTGCTCTTATGCCCGTAAACGCTGCGGCAAAACTCAACGCCGACGGCAAGAACTACAAAATGTTATCCGTCAATACTCACGGAAACTTGTTCGTTATCGGCAAGCAAGAGGCAAGTGACCTAAACGCACTCAAAGGCAAAAAAGTAGGCGTAGTTAACCTTGCTAACGTGCCTGGACTAACCTTTAAGGCAATCCTAAAAAAGAATAATATCGAATATATCACCGAGGGTGTTGACGCAAATAAGGTAACGCTAGTAGCAATCGCTCCCACCGAAATCGGCGCTAGAATTAACGGTACGGGAGAGCAAGCAATCGATTTCGCAGTTGCTCCCGAGCCTGCGGTTACCAACCTTACTACCAAAGCGCCCGTAATCAAGGTTAGACTTTCTCTTCAAGAACTTTGGGGCGAAGGCGGATATCCTCAAGCAGTACTTATGGTAAAGAGTGAACTTGCCAAAGACAAAGACTTTACGGACGCACTCTTATCCGCTCTCTCCGACAGCGCAGTTTGGGTAAAGGACAATATCGCATCTTCCGTAACGGCGGTAAACGCTCACCTCGCTGAAGGCGTAAACCCGTCGCTAGACGCAACCAAACTAAACGCTACTGCAGTAGAAAACTGCAATATTAAAGTCGTAAAAGCGAAAGACGCTAAAACGAGCGTAAAAGACTACCTAAACCGTATTATCGAAATCGAGCCGACCTCTACCAAAGCGGTTACGGACGACTTCTTCGCTTAATGGCGGGCAAAGTTAAAAAGTTAATATCTTCACTACTCTATCCCCTCGTAATCGTTGGGGGGATAGGGCTTGTGTGGTACTTGCTTGCGGTAATTTCGGGCTCAGAGTTCATTATGCCAAAGCCCTCTTCTGCAATCAAGCAATTTTTCTTGCTCTTCGGCGACGAAAAATTTTACTCGGCTTTGGGAGAAACGCTATTTAGAACGCTCGTTGCTTTTGCTGTTTCTTTCGTGTTTGCTCTAGGTGGCGCAATTTTATCGGTGCTTTACGCTCCCGTAAAAAGACTGATTGCTCCCCTCGTATCAATTACGAGAGCGCTCCCCACTATGGCGGTAGTGCTTATCCTCGTTATTTGGACGGGAGCAAAACTAGCGCCCGTTATCGTTTCTCTTCTCGTAATTATGCCCACGCTCTACTCCGCTTTTGCTGGCGGTTTTGAAGGCGTGGATAAAGACTATATCGACGTATGTCGAGTAAACGGTGGAAACAAACGCTCGCTTATTAGCAAAGTTTATCTCCCTATCGGACTGCCTACGGTAGTAAAATCCGTTTCGGGGGCGCTCTCACTTACTCTTAAACTAATGCTCGCCTCCGAGGTGCTTGCTAATACCGCAGGTTCAATGGGTGCTATGATGCAGACGGCGAGAGTGTACTTTGAAACGGCTACTCTTATGGCGCTTACCGTCTCGGCTGTACTCGTTTCTCTCGTAATCGAAAAGATTTTATACCTTATTCTCTCTAGATTGTGGAGAAACTAACCTATTTTACTAAAATTAATAAGGATTCCGTAATTTTTGTTGCGGAATCCATTTTTTTATGCTAAACTGTGTTTAACGGGACTTTCCCCTAAAATAAGTAAGGACGGTTAAACGGGTATGGAACACGGCAAATATAATCTTTCCACTTCCGACGAGGCGCTAGAGGCGTTCACTTCGGCGTGTGACGAGGTAATAAACGCAAAATTTATCCTCGCTGAAAAAAAGATTTCTTCATTACTTCAAACGATTGCCTCTGACCCCATATTAATCGACTTTTTCAAAACTACGCTTTCGGGCTACAACCGTATAGACGAGTTCGCAAGAGCAAAATCTAAAGTGGGCGGTAGAAGTAAACTCACTCTTCCTATCCATAAGACTAAAATCGTTTCGTTTGCGTTTTGCTTGCTCCTAGAACTCGACACGGGCAAGCGAGACCTAAAAGAATTTCTAGACGAGTTCTTCCACTCCTCTAACCCCAAAGAACAGTACGATAACTTCGTTAAAACGATTGTCGTTCCGTTTAAGGAAATTTCGGAATTCTTGTTCATAAACGGCGACGACGGCTCTGACGACGAAACGATAGACGGTGCTATTAAGGAAACGATTAAAACTCTTCTCCGCGACCTTAACTCGCTCGTAAACCGTACTAGCGAAATCCCCGTCGATATAAAACAAGACCTGTTTTTGTTCGCGCGTTCTATCGAAACGGCGCTAACGCCAAATCGCATAGACCTAATCCGTCCGCTAATGATAGGATATAAAACGCTAATATCCTCACTCTCGTGCGCCGATAAACTTTCGCCATACTACGATAAACTTTACAAAACTTTACTCGCCGGCGATATCTTATAAACCGGCTACATCTTATAAAAACAAAAAACCTTGTCAAGAAGGACAAGGTTTTTTACTTTTCTTTTTTAGAGTTCGTTTACGCTGACTTCTCTACCTAGTTCAGCAGACTTATAGTAGCACTCGATTGCTTTTGCAACCTCGAGGTTTTGCGCTTTGGTGATAAGGTATTCTTCTTTTCCTTCGAGCGTAGCGAAAATGTTTTTATACATATAACGGTGCTGTTCGAAGGGTACGCCCTTAAACTCGCCGTTATCGAACCACTTAAGTTTAGTGTCCGCTTGATATTTTCCTACGTTTTTGTAAAGCGTTTCGCCGTTTACCGAAAGACCACCACGGTCACCACAAATTACCATATCAAGGTTAGTGGTGGGCAAATTGATAGCCCAAGCAAACTTAAAGTTAACGCTCATACCGTTAGATAGGCGCATAAAACCAGTCGCAAATTCCTCGACGTTGAACTCACGGTAATCGTAAGGACGAGGCGTGAAAGTGCCGGCGTATGCTCCGCTCTCGGCAATCGAGATTAGAACGTCGTCCCCTCTTTTGCCGATTTTATTATACGCACTACCGCTAACCGAAACGACTTTTGGGTCGCCACAAACCCAAAGTAAAGAGTCGATTAAGTGTACTCCTAGGTCGCAGAACGGTCCACCGTAGTTATGCTCTTTCATATGGAACATACCCCAAGTAGGAATTCCGTAGTGACGGATAAACTCGATATCCGAAAAATAAACTTCTCCTAGTTCTCCACTCTCTACTAAGTGGCGAGACTGTTGCATATAGTTTCTCCAGCGCATACATTGACAAGGGAACAAGCGTTTTCCCGTGCGTTCTGCCGTCGCCCACATTTCTTCAGCGTCTTTTAGCGTTACCGCTATCGGCTTTTCGCAAGCAACGTGCGCGCCAGCCTCAAGCGCCGCAATCGTCCACTTCTTATGCGAAACGTTTGGCGTGCAAACCGAAACGAAATCGGGTTTAACCTCGTCAAGCATCTTTTGAGGGTCGTCGTACCATTTCTCAACCCCGTGACGGAGCGCAGTTTCTTCTGCAACCTCGCCACGAATATCGGCAACGGCTACGACCTCTATTTTCCCTTGTTCTTGCAAAACTTTGAGCGCGGGGAAATGCGCTTGGTTGGCTATCATACCAGTTCCGATAACGGCTACTCTTAATTTTTTCATAGTATCTCCTTAATTTTAGCAATATCAACCTTAACCGTTTCGCCCGTTTCCGCCGATTTTCTACCGCCGTCAAGCGCAGCAACAACGCCTAGGTTAAGTTTTTCGCTTAATAGTTCGCTAATCTCACCTTTGCCTTTCATAAAGTCGATTACGTTGCGAGCAAAAAGTCCTTTCGTATAAACGTCTCCCGTCTCGTAAACTTGAGTGGGCGGGTCAGATAAATGCGTTCTGCCTTTATAAACCTTAACGAGAGGCGTTCTTCTATCGCAAACAATCGTTCCTTCCGTACCGTAAATAACCGGACCAGAGGGGATTTCACCCGGGTTATAGGTTGACCACGAGCCGTCGAGAAGACCTACCGTGTCGCCAAAGTCGAGAATCAACGCGCTATAATCTTCCACGTCACAAAACTCTTTGGTGACGAAACTCTTCATAATTCCCGAAACTTTTTCGGGCGCTTTACCAAAGAACCAGCAAGAGAGCGCCGAGCCGTAACAAGCATAGTCTAGCAACGAACCGCCACCGCACTCTTTTCTATACCACCAAGTACGAGCGAGTTGTTCTCCGGGCGGATTTTGTCCGTCGGGCGCGTATGAATACGGTCCCCAAGTTGCAGGAGAACGATAAGTTAAACGCAATACTCTTCCTATTTCGCCAGCATCAGCGAGTTCCTTTGCTTTAATAAAAGCAGGAAACCAAGCAATCGGCCAGTTAGTAAATATTCTTGCTCCGTTTTCTTTAGCGCACTTAACCATCTCTACGGCCTCGGAAAACGAACCCGTCATAGGCTTTTCGGTAACGACGGTTATGCCTCGAGAGAGCGCCTCGCAAGAAATTTTTCCGCAACTAGAGTTCTCCGAGGTTACTATTGCGATATCGGGTTTTAGGTCTAATAACTCGCGATAGTCCTCGTACTCGCGAACTTTCCCTACCATCTGTCCAGCGTTTTTATATCTCTCTTCTTTGGTCTGCGCGTCAGTCTTACCAGCCTCGGCAAAACCGATTACTTCAACCTCGTCTTCATACATTGCAAAATCGTCGTAAAGCGTTTTAGCGTGCGAGTGCGCAAGTCCAACTACGGCTACTCTTATTTTCTTCATACTAACTCCTTAAAATTCAGTCTCTATATCAACCGTGTTTCCGTTTTTAATCGCCTCGGGAATTTTGCACATAACCTCTAGGATATGGCGAGCGTGCTCGGGCGAAAGCACGGGCGTCGTATCGTTCTCAATCGCATCAACTAGGTCGGCTAGGATACAGCATTGAGACTTGATTGTAGGCTGGCGTTCTTCCCAGTCAAGAGGTACGGTCCAACCTCTTAGTCCTACTGCGTCGCTGTCGATATACACCTCGGGCTTTTTATTCTCCATATAAGACTGTGTAATCGAAATCGTTCCGCGCGTACCAAAAACTTCGAGTTGCGGGCTCTTGCTCGCCTTTTGCGAAAATCCCGTATCAACGAAACCGATTTTTCCGCTTTTGAAAGTAAGCGAAATTAGGTACTGGTCGGGTAAAATATCCGTCTTAATTTTAACGCCGTTATACGCACCCGAACGCACCGTTCTATTTCCGTCGGTAATAGTTGCTAGGCAACTAACCTTTTTAATCGGACCGAACATCGTCGTTACGATTTGTAATCCGTGAACGCCCATATCTACTAGAGCGCCTGCGCCTTCTTCAAAAAACCATTGAGGATTTACAGGGCGATACTGGAAGTACTCCGGTCCACCGTGCGCCATATTACACTTAATATAAGTAGGCTCTCCGATACCACCGTCAGACATAATTTGTTTTGCTACGGCTAAGTCGTGGCGCATAGGATGAATAGGCGCGCAAGCAAACTTAACGCCCATCTTCTTCGCAAGTTCAATCTGCTCGGTAAGAGCGTCAACGGTAGGCGCTGCCGGCTTTTGCGAAATTAGGTGCTTGCCTGCCGATAAAATCGCCATATTGATTTCGTGGTGAGCCTGAATAGACGCCGAGTCGATTGCGATATCGAAATCACAATTCTTAATAAGGTCGTAAACCGTTTCGTACGCATAAGGAACGGAATATTTCTCCTTCATTTCTTGAGCGCGCTCGAATACGATATCAACTACCGCTACGAGTTCAGCGTTCGTCTCTTTCGCCACGTTAGGAATATACACTCCTCTACCAAAGTTACCGCAACCTATAACCGCTACTTTCCATTTCTTCTTTTCCATTTTTCTCTCCTACACTTTTTAATTGCTTTTCTAGCGTAAGTGTGTTACAATAGCATTATAATACTATTTTACCGCAAGGTAAAGTAAGTATAGTAATGTTTTTGTGCACAATATTAACATTTTTGGTAGGTAATCTTTATTATGCTATACGAAATCAATCTATCTAGTATGCCAGTCGTAGGCGAGGCTTATGAAATCGAACGCAGAACGGTGTGGAAATGTGCCGATAACCGCAATATCTTAGTGCTAATTACGGCGGGAAAATGCTCGTTTACTTACGACGGCAAGGAATATATCGCTAACGAAGGTCAGGTCGTTTTTATCCCTGAAGGCGTAGAGTATATCCGTAAGCCTCTTTCCGACGACAGCATAGGTCTTCTCTATATCCACTTTTCTGTACCCGTCACTCCCGTTGCTAAGGAAGAGCGAGAAAACGCTTTTTCGGTTTGCCTAACGAGTGGAAAAACGGCTCTTATTAAAAGCGTCAACGACGGGGAAAAAGCGATTACGAAGGCTCTTCGCGAGGTTGTAGAGAACAAAAAATCAACCGAGCCTCTCTCTTCGCTTAACGCATCAATAGCGCTTACTAAAGTTATTTCCTTGCTATGTTTTCCGCTTATTAAAGAACACTCGTCAATCTCAATTGCCGACAACCCCTATCCGCCTGCGATAGAAAAGTCGCTTGACTTTATTAAACACCATTTTTCCGAAAAAATTACCATACCCGACCTATGTTCCGTATCGTTCGTCTCGCCACAGCACCTTATTCGGCTTTTTAAAAAGCACCTCGGGTTTAGTCCTATTGAGTTCGTTAACCGCAATAAGATTGCTCGCGCTATCGAAATGCTCCGCTCTACCGAACTTTCGGTAAAAGAAATCGCGTACGCACTAGGCTTTGACAACCCCAACTATTTTTCACGACTGTTTATGAAAGAGGTGGGACTTTCTCCCTTGCAGAAAAAAGCACAAATCCGCGCCTTTAAGACCTCGTAAATAACGAACTAAACACAAAAGGAGTAGTGATAAAGATTTATCACTACTCCTTTAATTATACTTTTACTTTTTATTGAATTTTTTGTTTATGTAATACGAATATAGGTATGCCCAGCCGTAGTAGAGCAATATGCCTATTATCAAGAATATAACTGCGGAAATATTTGAGGAAAACGCCGTTATGATTGCATCAATCAAAAATATATACATTACAGCGTTAGACGCCGTTGCGTTTACCTTTTCCCAAACCGCTTTGCTCGAAGTCGTATATCTGTTCTTGATTCCAAAAATAGGGTTGGGCGGTAAATCGGGCAAGAAGTTTCCAAGCACACAAAAAACCAAACATAATCCCGTGCAAATGAAAGAAACGTAGTTTATCTTAAATACCACGTCAACGATAGTAAGCGTTGAAAGTGTGTTAGAGGCAACTACGATAATTGCGATAAAGTACACGATACAAAGCGTAAGGACGGCAATTACGATTACGGGGAAATGCCTTGCAATCATACCTTTATTGCGGATAAACCGACTTACGATTAGAATTAGCGCAGGTACTAAACAGAACAATCCGATAAAATCCATTTGATAATTCGTCAGTTTATACTCGACGCCCTTAACCTTGTCTATAAACACGAACGGGCCGTCCACGATACCTTGAATTATGCCTATAAATAATAAGGGTAATACGCTGACAAGCAAAACTGCCGACGAAAACCATCTCTCTTTCTTGCTCATTTTTCCTCCGTAAGAGTGCTAAGTTCTTTTATTATACCACCGCTTTACCCGTTTGTCAATACCCTAGTCCGTTTTTAGGACA
Source organism: Pumilibacteraceae bacterium (assembly GCA_045654245.1). Classification (GTDB taxonomy): domain Bacteria; phylum Bacillota; class Clostridia; order Christensenellales; family Pumilibacteraceae; genus UBA10677. The sequence goes on from JAZOMX010000040.1 coordinate 22,706, forward strand.
AACCTTTATACACGCTCCGCAAACCGCTCCACGCCCGATATCTTTGAAGGTTTTCATATGGTTAGAGCATTTCTCGGCGTCGAAAAAGCCGTCTCTACCCGTCTCTTCGTCAAACGCTTTTCCGCTAATCGCTCCGCCCTTGCACGCCGTAACGCAAGCGGTACAATCTCCGCAAAGAAAGGGTACGAGCGGGCGCTGACGAGTAACGGGCATATCGGTTAACACGGTAGCAAACCTAACTTTCGAGCCGTACTCGGGCGTTATAAGTAAACAGTTCCTACCGATATAGCCAAGCCCCGAAAGTACCGCTCCCGTCTTATGCGGAAAATATCCGTGATATTGCCCCGTTGACTGCGACGCTGCTACGGGGAACGCAGAATAGCCCTTGTTTTCTATAAACCGAACGCAATCAAGCGCAAGCAGGTCGAGTTTAGTATTGACTATACGATAATGTTGAAAGTACGGCATAGTAGGACTGTCCGTAATCGTTTTAAGAACCGCGTCCGAAAGTTTGTACGCAATCGTTATAGCATAAGGGTACGGCGCGTTTGCTACGCTCTCGAGCGAGCAAAAACCGACGAGCGACGCTCCACTACTAACTAAAATTTCTTCTATCTCTTTTTCAAACATTTGCTATTTCCTTTATAACTTCGCCAGCGATTATATAGCCTGCTACGGGAGGCACGAAAGATACGCTCGCAGGCGGTCTAACGCTAACCCGTGGTTCTTCTTCCGAGTACAATACTTTAAGCGAGGGTACGCCCTCTTTTTTCAGTTCACGGCGCATCACTTTGCAAAGCGGACAAACCGAAGTGGAGAAAATATCGGCAATTCTAAACGCCGTAGCGTCAAGTTTATTGCCCGTTCCCGCCGAGGAAATTATTCTTATTCCTTTTTTATAACACTCTTTCGCTAAGAATATTTTCGCCGTTACAGTATCTATGCAATCAACGACGAAATCGTATTTTTCTAGGTCGATTTCGCTCGAGTTTTCGGGCAAATAAAACATAATTTTCGCCGTAGCCGTGCAGTCTGGGTTTATGCTCTTAATTCGCTCTACCGCAACTTCCGCTTTGTATTTTCCTACCGACGAGAGCGTAGCCAAAATTTGGCGGTTAAGATTACTCTCCTCCACCTTGTCTGCGTCAACTACGGTAATTGCGCCTATGCCTGAGCGAGCAAGCGCCTCAATTACCGCGCCACCAACTCCGCCTGCGCCGAAAACGATTACGGATGCGCTTTTTAGTCGGGCAAAACCATCTTCGCCCAAAAGTGCAACCTCTCTTGTGAAAAAACTATCCATACTCATATTATACTTCGCCTTGCCGTGCTTGTCAAAAGAAAAACGGCTGATTTAGTAAATCAACCGTTTCTTTTGTTTTTATTAGCAAGAGTAATTATTCAGCATCCTCTTGTCCAACGGGAACAACGTCTTCGTCCATCTCGTCCCAAGTTCTCTCGTCGTAGTCAATCTCTTTGAGTTTGGGATGTTTCTTCATCAAAAGTTTTGCTACGAAACCGCAACCGAAGGTGATAAGTACTACTACCCAACCAAGTATCTGAACCCAAACGGGATATCCACCATAACCGCCTGCCTTGATGTAATCGATAAAGTTCCATACGAACAAGCCCGTAAGAATAAGCGGACATACGATACGGATTATCCAGTTATACCAAGCGCCCATACGGAACTTGCCGGTATTGAGGTTAATCTCTTCGCGAACCTTGTTGGTGTTGAAGAACCAACCGATAACGATACACTCCAAAATACCGATAACGATAAGGTTAACGTTATTGCAGAAGTAATCTACTACGTCGAGCCAGTAAAGTCCCGAGCAAGTTGCGAACAATACGGAAATAATACCTGCGATAAAGCAAATAATAAGCGTAGTCTTTCTGCGGTTAAGTTTAAATCTATCGGAAACTGCCGTCGATACGCCTTCTACGATAGAGAACGCAGAGTCGATTGCAAGCGTTAATAGCGCAAGATAGAACAATACGCCGAAGATTACGTTTACTGCTCCGACAGACGAGAAGTTTACGATTGCCATAGGATAAACCTCGAAAGCAAGTCCAACCGAACCAGAAGCCTGAAGGTTGGTAAGGTTATCCGTTGCACCCAAAGTAGAGAACATAACGAGACCGGCAAGGAAACTAATTCCGAGGTCGGAAACGGCGATAATCGCACTGTCCTTAACGAGGTTATTGCTCTTGGATACGTAACTACCGTAAGCAATCATAATTGCCATCATAATAGAAAGCGAATAGAATACTTGTCCAAACGCTGCAATCCACAAGTTGGGGTCGCCAAGAGCGGACCACTTCGGAACGAGATACATCTTAATTCCAGACATAGCGCCAGGCATAGTAAAGCCCTTAACTGCAAGAATAAGAAGGAAAATAACGGGGAGGAATACGGTGTACTTAACTACCTTTCCTACGCTCTTAGCGCCGTTTCTAATGCACCAGTAAATCATACCCCACGCTACTAATAGAGCGATAACCATACCGCCGGGGATATCGTAACTTCCAGTAATTCCACTAGATAGTTTAATAACGTCGCCGTAGAATACTCCACCAGCAGCAGCCGGGTCACCAGTCATACCGCCGAACTTAAACGACGCAACAATCATAAAGAGCACCCAAGCAAGAACTACTGCGTAGTAGCACACGATAAAGAACGCGTTACCTACGCCAGCCCAACCAACAGCCTCAAACTTTTTGTTAATTCCTTTGAACGTTCCAGGTGCACCGCTTCTCATCTTTCTACCGATAGCAAGTTCCATCATTAGTAGAGGGAAACCAAGCACTACCATAGCAAGAATATAAACGAGCAAGAACGCTCCGCCGCCAAATTTAGCGGCGAGTCCGGGGAAACGCCAAGCATTACCAAGACCTACTGCAGAACCGATTGCAGCAAGAATAAAGGTAAAGCGTGAGCCCCAGCCTTCTCTCTTCTTTTCCATAAAAATCTCCTTTTTCTCTTTTATTGTAATCGTAATTTTATCACAATTTGACCACAATGTCAACAAGATAAAACAAAAAACGACTTTTTCATTAATTATAAAGCCGTTTTTGTCGTTTTTTATTCTTCAGGGTCGGCAATTAAGTTCTTTATAAACTGTTCCGCCGTTCTTCCCGACTTTTTGTTTTGTTGCGTTGCCCAGCGCATAGCGAGCATATCTAGGCGCTCGGGAGGCATTACTATTCCTTCCATACGAGCCAACTCGTGAACGATAGAGAGATATTCTTTCGTGTCGGGCGCAGGATAAAATAGCGATAATCCAAAGCGTGCCGAAAGAGAAATTTTCTCTTCCACCGTATCCGAGCGGTGTATATCGTCTCGGCTGATATCGTTTCTATCCGAAAAACTCTCTTTAATTAGGTGCATACGGTTGCTAGTTGCGTAAACGATTACGTTTTCGGGGCGGTTACCTAGTCCACCGTCAAGGATTGCCTTAAAATACTTGTACTCCGTCTCAAACTCCTCAAAAGAAAGGTCGTCGAGGAAAAGAATAAACTTACACCCTCTCCCCTCAATGTCGGACATAAGACGAGCAATCGCCGAATACTGATGCTTATAAATCTCGACTATCTTAAGTTTTTCTCCGCCGAACTGGGGAAGTAACGCCTTAACCGAAGTGGATTTTCCCGTTCCTGCATCTCCGTATAAGAGGACGTTGTTACAACTTCTACCCTCGATAAAGGCGCGAGTATTTTCGGTAAGAGCGTGTTTTTGCCCCTCGTAACCCACTATCGTTTGAAAACTCTTAGGCTCAAAGTTGGGCACAGCCGAAAGTTTATATTCGTCCGTTCCAGAGCCAGCCACTAAGCGGAAAGCCTCGCAAGTTCCGATTTCGCCCGCTCCACCAACTTCATATTCTTTTGCAAGCGCCGAAAGAAACTGGGTAACCGCTTTTTCGGAAATAAACGATTGCGTTACACCGTTCTTCGAGGCAATCGAGAGCAGTTTTTTAGCAAGCCTAGTCGTTCGTCTTGCGCGCATATCGTTACGCTCGTAGCCTGCTTTATACTTGCGAAGTAGTGAAAATTCCTCGCCGTCCGACAACTTAAAGTCGGGAGCAAAAAGAGGCAAAATTTTGCGAGCGTCCTCTTTGGCTATGTCAAAAATCGTTCCCTTTCCCTGTCCTTTTTCGCAAGCAAGCGAAAATGCGTTCTCGCTCATAAGTAAGCGATACGACAAATAATTCGCCCAACAATCACCCGAAAAGCCGTACTTTTCAGCGCATATTACGGCCTCGTTTATTATTGCGCTAGCGTTACTTTCATTAACGAAACTAAAATCGTAAAAAATCCCTTTCATCTTATCCTTCTATTTTCTTGAAAATATTTTTAAGGTAATTATATCCTGCCGTTATAGCCCAAATAGGCTCTTCAAATCCCTCGAACTCTACCGAAACGGGACCGTCGTAACCGCTTTGTTTCATATTCTTAATGCAAGTGTAAATAGGTACTACGCCGTGACCAAGCACAGTTCCGCGCAAATAGTTTCCGCCTTTGGTGAGGAAAAATCCGTCCGGTTTTTCGTTCTCGCCACTCTTAAAGAGGAAATCTTTTGCGTGAACGTGGAAAGCGTAACGAGATGCAATTCCCACCGATTTTGCGCTTTCACAGTCGGCGCACATAAAGTTACCTATATCAATCATCCATCCGTAGTTATCACAGTTTACCGTTTGGATTAGTTCTTCTACGATTTCGGGCGCTTGCAGTATTCTACCGTGGTTCTCAATACAAGTCTTAACCCCTTTTTCTCTAGCGTACTCCGAAATTTCTCTAATTCTAGGCGCCATTACTGAAATTGCTCTTTTCCAGTTAAACAACGGCTCTGGCGGGAGCGCGAAAGTAACGTCGTGGCGCATTACGGGCGCGCCCAACGCTTCGGCAATATCAACGCATTTCTTTATGCGAGCAACCTCGCCGTCTACGTCGTCGCAAAGAAGGTTGCCGTCCACGGTGTAGGAAACGATTTCAATCCCCTTTTGAGCGCAATACTCTCTAATCTTTTTCGCAAGCGCGATAAGGTCAGACGGGATATGTTCGCCCCACCACTCGTCTTCAAGCGGAGTAAACTCGATACACTCAAAGCCTATTTCTACCGCCTTATCTATAACCTGAAAATAATCGCACTTCTCTTTTTGAACGTACTTTTTAAAACTGTAAGTAGTAACGCAAGTTTTCATTGCTTTTCTCCTTTAATCAAACCAATTTAACATAGTTCTAGTTCCGTTATAATACGAATACCAGTCATATTCTTTTTCGTTTTTGCCGTCCGTAAACTTATTCGGACAAGTCGTATCCTTATATCCTTTAATCTTATATCCGCCCTTGCCTTTAGACGCTAGACGGTAAATCTCGTTAATTCTCTTCATTTCAGACGGCGATAAAATTCCGGGCGTTACTGAGGCTAGCGTGGTCATACCCGTTAGCGCACAAACCTCTAAAAAGTCTAGACTAAGCGACAAGGGTACTCTTTCGGTAAAGGGCGCGCAGTCGGGGTCAACGTTAAAGAAAGTTCCCTCTTGAGGTAGTCTCATCATAGAGTTGATTCCGTTCCGTCTCGTCCATTCGTAACTTCTTCCGCTGGTATCGTTACCCACTCTTTGCGCCGAGTGAATACCAGCGGTGAGGTGTCCTATCGTGTTGCAACCTATTACTTCGCTATCCCCTGCGCCACGCTGTACGGCGCCGTAGTAGTTCTTGATATGCATAGCCGTCGTTTGCGTATTGTCGAAGAACTTTACGTCGGGACGACAAATATGGTGCGGATTTATTCCCATAGGCGAATAGCCGGTAATGTCAATGCACGAAAAGTCGTGCTTTATAAGTTTATATCCCCAATCTGCTATTCTCTTTACGTCCGTTTCCACTTTCTCTAGCGTGAACGGGTGCGACGGGTCAAGGTATAACTTAGCCGACCTTTCCGCAATATCGAGTACCGCCTCTTGTGGAACGAGTTCTATCGTCATAAGTGGGCGCAACCAAATTCCTGGTAACGCTCCCTTTTCTAGAATTGCGCTTGCCGTATCTTGCATAGAAGGGAAATTAAAGTTACCGCTGTGCCACGGTCCACCGTTATGCGTTTCTCCCGAAAAAGTGCGGTTTATTTGCCAGCCGTCGTCGAGTATCATATACGGCTTGCTCTCCGCTCCCTCCGTCATTTCCATAAGATAATCGGTCTCTCTCATAACGCTCTCGTGCGAAATTCTACCATACGCCCAGTACCAGTTATTTACGCCGAATATAGGCGTTTTGGGCATAACGGGGTTATCGCACATAAGCGAGCAGAATTTTTTAGATGCGTCAAAAGCGTCGCCTTCGTAAAATAGACTGACTACAAAGCAAAGCGAAAGCGGTTTTTTAATAAGCGTTCCGCCGTTTCCACAAGTAAGGTCGATAAAAAGCGTTATTCCGCCGTCGTCTAAAAACCACGAGCAAAACGAATTTGCGCCCGTCTTTACGCCGTAAAGAGCATTCTTATCACCCTCTACGCAATGAAAATACCACGGCATACGGCGGTGAGGAATTTTGCCCATCCAGTCAAGTCCAACCGCCTCGCCCGAACGCTCCCACTGGTCGCCTAGAATTTTATCTATCTCTCCTACTTTCCCGTTCCAACGCAAGCGCGCGTACTTAACGGGGATAGGGTGTTCGTTGATTACTACCTCGGCAACTCCGTTTCTTACGATATAATCAATTTTCGCCGTCGAAACTTTCGCTCCGCTTTCTTCAAAACGGTAATCGCTCTCTTCGTCGGCAACCGTTATAGCGGACGGTTTTATCATAAGGTCAATAAAGTTCATAAAATTTACTCCTCTTAAGATAAGTCTATCTTACCATTATTCCCGCCAAAAATCAACCCTTTTTCCTTATTTATATTAAAAGAGCAGGCATTTTTTTCGCCTGCTCTTTTTCTCGTTTATTCTTTGTCGCTTTCTTCTTTTTGCCAGTAATCAACCTTGTGCGGAAGTGAAATATTTTCCGCGTAAAATACGGGAGTTTTACCCTCTTTTTGTTGACGCTCGTAATCTTTAATCGCGCGGAAAGCGTACTTGCCCAAAATAATTATTACGGGCATATTGATAAGCGCCATAAGTCCCATTAGAATATCGGCGATATTCCACAACAGGTCCGCCGAAAGTCCTGCGCCCACCAAGATTGCAATCGACGCTATGATATAGTAAACGAACCTTACTCGTCTGCTAGGCTCACGCTTAAGGATATGCACAATCGCTTTATCAACGTAAAACAAGTTGCCTATAAGCGTAGTGAAAGCAAACAATACCATTGCTATCGTAATAAAAATCGGACCAAATCCGCCCAAAACAGCCGACAAGCAAGTTTGAATATACTTTGCTCCCGATAGGTCGGAAGTAGGCGTTACGCCCGAACACATACACATAAACGCCGTTGCCGAGCAAATCACGATAGTGTCGATAAATACGGATAAAACTTGAACTAGTCCTTGCTTTACGGGGTGAGCAACTTGCGCCGACGCCGATGCGTTGGGGGCAGAACCTACGCCCGCCTCGTTACTGTATAATCCTCTCTTTATTCCGTACATTAAGCACGAGCCCGAAAGTCCACCGAAAATCGCCGAAAAGTCAAATGCCGACTTAAAAATTTCGGCTATTACCTTAGGCAAAATCGGGATATTGATTACGACTATTATTAGTGAAACCAAAACGTACGCTACGCCCATTATCGGAACGAGAAAACTAGTAACGCCAAGTATTCTCTTTCCGCCTCCGAAAAGACAATACCCAACCAAAACGGCAACTACTAGTCCTATTATCCAAGGCGTAATATCACCATTATAAAATCCATACACCGAAAAAGTTGACTGGAGGTTGTACGAGGCGAGCATATTAAATCCTAATCCGTAAGTAAGGATTAAAAGCACGGAGAAAATCACCGCTAGCCATCTTTTCTTAAACGCGCCCTCGATATAATACGCCGGTCCGCCGTAACAATTTCCGTTTAAGCCACGCTTTTTGTAAATCTGCGCTAGTGTACTCTCGATTAGCGCGCTCGCTCCTCCTACGAAGGCTATTATCCACATCCAAAAAACCGAACCGAATCCGCCCAAGCAAATCGCCGTCGATACGCCGATAATGTTTCCCGTGCCTACTCTAGATGCGGTAGATACCATAAGCACTTGGAACGAGGACACTCCCTTTCCGTCACTAGGTTTTTCGGTTACCGCTTTAATCTGAGAGCGGAAAAGTCTAAACTGCGCTCCTTTCGTTCTTATCGTAAAATATATACCGCCTACGATTAGCACTATTATAAGTAAATAACTATAAAGCGCGTCGCTTATACTCGCTACTATTTTATCTAACACTCTTTTTCCTCCTCTTGAGTTTCCACCCTTTCTGGGCGTCTCCACTTGCCGAATATAAAATATACTATTCCTATAAAGAACGGAGTAAAGCCGGCAAGCGCGTCGCCAAGCCAAAATCCGTAGTGGCGCATATCAAGCGCAAGTCCAAATAGCACCGCAAGTCCTATTCGCAAAACTAGTCCGTCAAGAATTGCCGTTGCAAAATTAACGGGTACGTTTCCACTTCCGTTCAAGAAGGCGTTCATTACCGACCTAAAGGACGCACCGAAGAATAACAGTATCGCAATAGGCACGAAACCTTTCGCTATTGAGAGAACTTCCATATCGTTACCTTTCGTGAATATTCCGAAAATTTGATTAGGAAATAACGCAATTGCTACCGACATTATCACGCTTATCGTCATCGTAATTACGGCAAGGCGCAAAAGTATTTGCACTACCCTCTTGTTCTTGCCTGCAACTATGTTTTGTCCTACCATAGTCGAGCCTGCCGTGTTCATTGCTTGCGAGATTAGGTTCGCTATGCTAGCAATCTTGTTCGCTATGCCCGCAAAAGCAGATACCGCTACTCCGTACGAGTTTATCCACGAGTTTACGAACAGTTTGCTCACTTGCACCGACGCCATCTTAATCGCCATAGGTATTCCAAGTTTTACTAGGCTTATAAGCATACCCTTATCCCAACGAATAAATTCTCTTACGCCGATATTAAGCGAGTATTCCGCTCTTTTTTTAAGCACGTACAACGAACACGAAAGAAAACTTACCGCTTGCGAGATTACCGTCGCTAGCGCCGCTCCTGCCGACCCCATACCGATTATAACTACGAAAACGATATCTAGGACGATATTAAGCACCGCTCCGATTGCGATAAAGATGAACGGGTGTTTGCCGTCGCCCATACCACGCAAAATTGCCGATACGAAGTTATATCCATATATAAACACCATACCGCTCATACAAATTACGGCGTACGATTTCGCCTCCGCATAAGCCTCGGACGGCGTGTTCATTACTTTAAGCAGAGGTCCTTGCAATCCTATTCCGGCTACCGTTACCACTACGGCGCAGGTTAGCAAAAATCCGCACATCGTTCCTACGAAACGGCCTAACTTTTCTCGCTCGTTGTTGCCGATAAGACGGGCTATAAGCACTTGTCCTGCCGACGAAAATCCGATTGCGATAAAAGTTAAAAGGTTGGAAATGTCGCCTCCTACCGCCACCGCGGAAGTACCGACTTTTCCAAGCACTTTGCCCACCACTATCATATCTACCATATTGTAAACGACTTGCAATAAGTTGGATAAAAATAACGGCAATGAAAACAATATCAATTGCTTAGTTATGTTTCCTTTTGTAAAATCTTTTATCTTCGTCTTTACCATCACTAATTAATTATAACACTTTTCGTCTGTCCCGTCAAAACAATTTCCACAAAAAAAGAGAGCCCCCACAAAAGAACTCCCCCTTTTGGTTTGAGTCAAGAAAATTAGTTAATTAAAATTTTCTCCAAACCATTTTATTGACAACCCCTGTGTACGACTGAATAATCTTAACTACCTTATCTGAAACGTTTTCCTCAACGTAATCGGGCACTGGAATCCCCAAATCACCGTTATCATTCATAGCAACTGCTGTATCTACTGCTTGAAGAAGGCTTTTTTCATCAATACCTGCGAGTATAAAACAAGCCTTATCAAGCGCCTCGGGACGTTCAGTAGAAGTTCTTATACATACCGCAGGGAACGGATTTCCTATCGAGGTAAAAAAACTAGATTCCTCTGGTAGCGTTCCACTATCTGAAATTACAGCATAAGCATTCATTTGCAAATGGTTATAATCGTGAAAGCCTAGAGGTTCATGACGAATAACTCTCTCGTCCAACTTAAAACCACTCTTTTCCAAACGATTTCTCGACCTAGGATGACAAGAATAAAGTATAGGCATATCGTATTTTTCCGCAATCTTATTTATTGCAGAAAACAAAGAAAGGAAATTCTTTTCAGTATCAATATTCTCTTCCCTATGCGCAGAAAGAAGAATATACTTCTTCTTTTCAAGCCCGAGGTTTGATAGAATATCACTCGCTTTAATATTCTCTAAGTTCTTGTGAAGAACTTCTGCCATAGGCGAGCCGGTTACGTAAACTCTCTCTTTAGGCAATCCACATTCGTGCAAATATTTTCTCGCGTGTTCCGAATAAGCAAGATTAACGTCAGAAATAATATCTACTATTCGTCTATTCGTCTCCTCGGGCAAGCACTCGTCTTTACAACGATTACCTGCCTCCATATGAAAAATCGGAATATGCAGTCTCTTTGCCGCAATAGCAGAAAGACAAGAGTTTGTATCGCCTAAAATCAACAATGCATCAGGCTTTATTTTATTCATAAGTTTATATGAACAGTTTATTATATTGCCTACGGTTGCCCCTAAATCATCACCCACCGCGTTCATATAAACTTCAGGCTCGGCAAGGGAAAGGTCCTTAAAGAAAATCCCATTAAGATTGTAATCATAATTTTGTCCCGTATGTGCTAAAATACAATCAAAATATTTTCTGCATTTGCTTATAACAGATGCTAAACGGATAATTTCAGGGCGCGTTCCTACGATAATTAGGAGTTTAAGTTTACCATTATCTGCAAACTTTACTTCTTCGTAATTAAGTTTAATTTCCATTATTCAACCTCCTCGAAAAACGTATCGGGTTTATTACTATCAAAACACTCGTTGGCCCACATAACGGTAACAAGGTCCTGCGTTTTTGATAAATTTATTATGTTATGCGTATATCCAGGGAGCATATGAACAGCCTCGATTTTTTCTCCACTTACCTCGAAGTTAAGCACTTCGTCGCTTCCAATTTTGCGCTGTTGAATCAATCCTTGTCCACTTACAACGATAAAGAACTCCCACTTCGTATTGTGCCAGTGCTGTCCTTTCATAATCCCTGGCTTAGAGACGTTTACGCTAAATTGTCCACTTTTTTCCGTGCGAAGCATCTCGGTAAAACTTCCTCTTGCGTCAACGTTCATTTTGAGTGGAAAAGCCACTTTTTCCTTAGGCAAATACGAAAGATAAGTCGAATATAACTTTTTTTCAAAAGAATTGTGCGGGATTTCAGGCATCAAAAGCGTTTGGGGTTGAGAATGTATCAAATATAGAAAATCCACAATCTCACCTAGCGTTGTTCTATGCGTCACGGGAACTGTGCAGTACTTTCCATTTTCGATTAACACAGTATTGAGGCCATCAAAGGTACAACGATGTTCTTTTCCCTCAAGACATAAAAGCATTTCGGTAACTAAATCGTCTATGTACAATAATTCAAGTTCGACTTTTCTATCTGTGATAGTAATAGGTAAATCGTTTGCTATATTATTGCAAAAAGTAGCTACGGCGCTATTGTAATTAGGTTTACACCACTTGCCAAATACGTTTGGAAAACGATAAACCAAAACCTTTACTCCTGTTTCTTCACCGTAAGCAAACATTAGTTCCTCACCCGCTTTCTTGCTTCTACCGTAATCGTTATCAAAACGCCCTATACAACTCGCTTGCATCGACGACGCCATCATTATCGGGCATTTATTATCGTATTTTTTCAACGTATCAATTAAAGTTTCAGCAAAACCAAAATTTCCTTGTATAAAATCCTCCACGTTTTGTGGACGATTTACACCAGCAAGATTAAACACGAAATCAGCTTTTTGGCACGCAAACTCTAACTCTTCTCGTTTAGATTCTATATCGTAACAAAAAAGTTCTTCTATTTCTATTAGAGGATGCGTTTTATCTTTACCATCGCGAATATTCTTTAACGACTCAACCAAATTTTTTCCTACGAATCCATTCGCACCCGTTACAAGAATTTTCATTTTACTTTTTCCCATTTTCAAGTTCGTTTTGGATATAAGCAAGCGCGCTAATCTTTGCTTTAGTCTCTTCTACGTTAAGTAATTTTGTGTTATGAGAATTAAACTCACTTAATTTTGCGCGCTCAACGTTTCCTTTACTGAAGTATTTGTCGTAATTAAGCCCTCTTTTATCACACGGCACGCGATAAAAATTACCCATATCAATAGCGTTTGCGCATTCTTCGTTCGTAAGAAGCGTCTCAAACATTTTCTCACCGTGACGGATGCCTATAATCTTAATGTCGTCCTTGTTCCCACCAAACAATTCGCATACTGCCTCAGCCTGCGTTTGAATAGTGCAAGCAGGCGCCTTTTGAACTAAAATATCTCCAGACTCTCCGTGCTCAAAAGCAAAAAGCACTAGGTCAACTGCCTCGTCAAGCGACATTATAAATCTAGTCATAGTCGGTTCCGTAAGCGTAATAGGGTTTCCACTCCTTATTTGCTCTATCCAAAGAGGAATAACCGAGCCACGAGAACACATAACGTTACCGTATCTGGTGCAACAAATCTTTGTCTTTTCTGGACTAACGGTCCTTGATTTCGCTACTATTACTTTTTCCATCATTGCTTTTGACGTTCCCATAGCGTTTACTGGATACGCCGCTTTGTCCGTAGAAAGACAAACGACGTTTCTTACACCTGCTTCAATAGCCGCAGTAAGAACATTTTCCGTTCCTAAAACGTTCGTCTTTACCGCTTCGATAGGAAAAAATTCGCAAGATGGAACTTGATTGAGCGCCGCCGCATGGAAAATAAAATCCACCCCGTGCATAGCGTTCTTAACTGATGCAAGGTCGCGAACGTCACCGATATAAAACTTAATTTTCTCAGCAACGTCTGGCATTTTCGCCTGAAATTCGTGACGCATATCATCTTGTTTTTTCTCATCTCTAGAAAAAATTCTAATCTCGGCAATATCAGTTTTTAGAAAACGATTCAAAACAGCGTTTCCAAACGAACCTGTTCCTCCCGTAATCAATAAAGTTTTTCCTCCAAAAAGTGACATATCTATTCCTCCATAATTATCTTAATATATCTTTCAAGAGCATCCTGCCACGACGGCAATGGCTCAAATCCGTTCTCTACCAATTTTGATTTATCTAGCCTACTATTTAATGGGCGCTTCGCCTTCGATATTCCGTATTCTTGCGTAGTTACAGGCATAACTTTGGTTTTCTTGCCAGCAAGCCTAAATATTTCGGTAGCAAAATCCGCCCACGAAATATACCCACCTTCATTAGTTGCATGGTAATATCCATACTTGTTCGTTTCTATCATATCAACCAAAAGTCTAGCAAGGTCGTACGTGTAAGTCGGCGTACCGATTTGGTCGTTTACTACTCTCAAATTTTCATATTTTTCACTCAATGCAAGCATCGTCTTTACAAAATTTTTTCCGTTCACACCAAATACCCACGCAATACGCACTATAAAAAACTTTTCAAGAGTTTGCGCCACAGCCAACTCTCCATCAAGTTTCGTTTGCCCATACACGGAAAGTGGTTGATAATCTTTACAATCAGCTGTCCAAGGTGTATCTCCACTCCCGTTAAAAACGTAGTCCGTGGAAATATACACCATTTTGCAGTTCAATTTTTTGCATTGGTTAGCAATATTGCGCGTTCCGTCAACGTTAATACAACGAACCTTTTCCTTGTTTTCTTCATCCTCGGCTAGGTCAACCGCCGTCCAAGCAGCACAATGAATTACGGCATCGGGGTTAATCTCTACAAACTTTTTTTCAACGGACTTTTCGTCCGTAATATCCATCTCTTCTATATCCACGCCGATTGCAGCATGTCCACGCCCGTTTAATTCATTTACTACGTCGTATCCAAGTTGACCCTTAACTCCGGTTACTAGTACTTTCATTACTTCCCCTCTCCGTACATTTTTTCGTAGTATTGCTGATATTCTCCGCTGATAATATTTTCCCACCAACTTTTGTTATCGAGGTACCACTTAATAGTCTTTTCGATACCGTCTGCAAACTTCGTTTCGGGCAACCACCCAAGTTCGTTATGAATTTTGGTCGGGTCGATTGCATAACGCAAGTCGTGTCCCTTTCTATCAGCAACGTAAGTTATTAAACTTTCCGGCTTACCTAGTTTTTTGCAAATAAGTTTAACGATATCAATATTTGCCATCTCGTTGTGACCACCAACGTTATACACTTCGCCGATTTTTCCCTTGTGCACAATAAGGTCAATTGCTTTACAATGGTCCTCTACGTACAACCAGTCGCGTACGTTTTCGCCCTTTCCGTAAACGGGCAACGGCTTATCGTTAAGCGCGTTCGCTATCATAAGCGGAATTAGTTTTTCAGGGAAGTGATACGGGCCGTAGTTGTTAGAACATCTACTTATCGTTACCGGCAAACCAAAAGTACGATTATACGCCAAAACTAACAAGTCCGCACCCGCCTTAGAACTGCTATATGGACTTGAAGTGTGAATAGGCGTTTCTTCCGTAAAGAATAAGTCCGGACGGTCAAGAGGCAAATCTCCGTAAACTTCGTCCGTAGATACTTGATGATATCTTATATTGCCGTATTTTCGACAAGCGTCCATCATAACTTGCGTACCGAGTATATTCGTTTGCAAAAATACTTCGGGATTTTCAATAGAACGGTCAACATGGCTCTCTGCCGCAAAGTTAATTACGACGTCTGGTTTCTCCGCTTCAAAAGTCTCATAAATCGCCTTTCTGTCGCAAATATTAGTCTTATAAAACTTAAAATTAGGGTTCTTTAACGCTTCTTCAAGCGTGGAAAGATTACCCGCATAAGTAAGACAATCTACACAAATAATCTTATAATCCGTGTACTTATTAAGCATATGGTACACAAAGTTAGACCCTATAAATCCTCCGCCACCAGTAACGATAACGTTCATTTTTAATTCTCCTTATTAAAATTTAATATTCGTTTCTTTCAAACGCAAATGTTTTTTATCCTTTTCACTCAATATAATTTCTCCAACGTCCGGCCACTTGATTGCGATATCGGGGTCGTCGTACGGCAATCCGCCCTCGTCTTCGGGATGATAAAAGTCGTCGCATTTATACGCAAACTCAGCGTAATCGCTAACAACCACAAACCCGTGAGCAAATCCGCGCGGAATCATAAATTGCTTTTTATTCTCTTCAGACAGTAGTACGCCTACCCATTTGCCATAAGTTTCGCTATCCTTTCTTAAATCCACCGCAACGTCGAAAACCTCGCCTTTGAGTACTCTTACAAGTTTCGCTTGCGGATAAGTCTTTTGAAAGTGTAACCCACGCAAAACACCCTTTCTAGAACTGGACTGGTTGTCTTGAACAAATTTATAATCAAGCCCTGCATCACGAAAAGCCTGCTCGTTATATGTTTCCATAAAATATCCACGATTATCGCCAAATGCCGTAGGTTCTACTACCACAACACCCTTAATATCCGTTTCGGTAAAAGTAAATTTTGCCATAAAAACTCCTTAGTATCTTACCTTACCCTCGGCAACGTTTCTAAGATGTTGTCCGTAAGGAGATTTTCCATATTTTTCCGCCGACTCAATAAGTTTATCCTTATCAATCCAACCGTTTTTGTACGCAATTTCTTCTGGTGCGGAAATTTGAATGCCTTGACGAGATTGTATCATTTGAACAAATTGCGCCGCATCAATAAGACTGTCCATAGTGCCCGTATCAAGCCAAGCAAATCCACGGCCAAGTAGTTGAACGTCAAGTAACTCGTCATTTAAATACATTTCATTAAGCGTAGTAATTTCCAACTCCCCTCTTGCGGACGGCTTAACTTCGTTTGCTCTTGCGCTAACTCCCTTGGGATAGAAATAAAGTCCCGTTACTGCATAATTGCTCTTGGGCTTTTTGGGTTTTTCTTCGATAGATACCGCTTTACCATTCTCATCAAACTCAACCACGCCAAAACGCTCTGGGTCGGTAACGTAATAGCCAAACACCGTCGCTCTTTCATTTTTTTCGGCGTTTTCAGTCGCTGCTCGCAAAGTCTTAGAAAATCCGTTACCATAAAATATGTTATCTCCAAGCACCATTGCACACGCGTCGTCGCCAATAAACTGTTCGCCTAGAATAAATGCTTGAGCGAGTCCGTCTGGAGATGGTTGAACTTTATACGAAAGTTTTACTCCATAAGTAGAGCCGTCACCCAATAATCTTTCAAAATTAGGCAAATCCGTCGGCGTAGAAATAATCAAAATATCTTTGATGCCTGCAAGCATAAGAGTGGATAACGGATAATAAATCATCGGCTTATCATAAACTGGTAATAACTGTTTGCTCGTAACCATCGTAAGCGGATATAATCTCGTTCCTGCTCCACCTGCCAAAATAATTCCCTTCATAGAACCTCCTCTTTAGAACTTTCTCTTTTTTATCGATTTTTTTCTTGCTAATTTCGTTACTAGTAAATAAGCCACAAAAATTCCTACATAAACTAACATTGCAGATATTCTTGTCATCATATTTACCACAAGCAAAAAGGCAATTGCCACAATAATCTCCACTATCATATTAACTGTTTGTTTTGTCCCTAAAATTTTCGTTATGCAAACTTCTGCAATAGTAGAGTTAAACGCAAACGCAAACACGACACAAACCAACAAAGCACTTAAATTGTTTACAACAAACGCGCATACAATAAAACAAACGGTAGAAACTACTGTCGTGATTAAGTTTATCATTAATAAACTTTTTTCTTTCCTATAAGCCTTCAAATAATTATTACTCAATAAATTCGTTTTTGAGGTAAAAACAATAAGCGGGAGAATTATACCTATATACTTCGTGCTCTCGGCATAATTCGGAAGGAACAATTCCAACAACCAACAACCAGGAAAATACAATAGCAATATCAATAACAAAAATGGTACCATTCTTTTTCTTAAACTCTCGTATAAATCTGGTAAATGGTCTTGTTCCATTCTTTTTAATGTCGGGAATAAAACTATACTTACTGCTGTTAAAAAACTAATAAATAAATTTGTTACACTAAACGAAAGAGCGATTTTACCAAATGTCAATTCCCCCCATCGGCTTTGAATAATAATTTTCGCCACGCCCAACAAAAGCATAGACGACCAATTCGACAACATTAATATTGCACCAGAAGAGACGTTCGTTCGCCATTCTCTATAAGATGACTTAATCTTATCCATGCTTCCAATAAAAAACTTTGGTGTTTTAATTACTGAATATAATATGGCGAGACCATCTCCAAAAATATCAGCCAAACAGTACAATTCAAATCTTTGCACGTCTAAAATAATTAATAACAATATGATTCCGCCATATGTTATTCTCTGAATCATTGTTATTATAGCATAACTCCCAATCTTGTTCGTAACTTGATACAAATGCGATGTGTATGTAACTATATTTTTCGTAACTATACCTATACACACAAAAATTACTATTACTTTCTGTTCGTGATGCAAAAAACAAAAAGCAAAAAGTACCCCGATAATAGCAACAAGGGTAAGTATATTAAGCATAATAACAAATTGAGAACGAACACTTTTCTTGTCTAATTCATCATAGTCGTACTGCGAATAACGAAGCAAAAAACCATCTAGTAAACCCAAGTGCAAAAAGCCAACGTAAGTAACATACAAAACAAAAGTTTGCCAATATGCATACTGATATTCGTTCAAAAATTTTGGCACAACCAAATTCAATATAAAACTTACTAATAAGTAAACGATTTGAACCGTTACTGAAATTATAAGATTTTTGGCAATTTTTTTATTTTGCATAACTCACCAACGAATTTTATCTTCAAGAAAATCCTCAAATGCCTTAAACGAACAAAAATCCTTATTCGGAAAAATTCCTTCGTCTACGTCTTTTTTAATAAAATCTATATTTATATTTGAAATATCGCATATATCGTCTACTAAATAAATATACCTTTCATCATACTCGGGCAATTCTTTTACCCTTTTGTTTGTAGTTATAAGTTTTTTTCTACATAATAACGCCTCAAGATACCGCAATGAACAATAATTTGCGTTCTCTTGTAATATTTCTAAAATACATCTACTTGCCTTTACTCTTTCAATAACCTCTTCATACGGAATTCTACAATTATATAAAATCTCATCTTTGTATTTTTGATTTTCTTCCGTAGTTCCAGTTATAATGAAATCGCTTTTCAAACCATTTTCAGAAAATTTTTCGAATAAATTGATTAAATACGGTAATCTTCCTTTATCCGTTCCGACAAAAAATACATCACTTTTTTCTTCTTTCTTGTCTTTGTCGTCTTCAATGTAAAAGGGATAGCCATAAGGATAATATGCCATCCCATATTTATCCGCATCTTCTTTTAAAAACGTTGCAATCTTGTCATACTGCCTCTTGATATAGTTTACTTTTTTTAGAACGTGACTAGTCAAAGGATTGTTTAATACTAAACAAAGTTTTGCATTTACATATTTCTTTTTTAAATATTGCAAATATTTATTAGAGTACGCTGGTAAATATGATTCAAAAAAAATGAACCAAATATCATCTTTCTTATCCAACCCTTTATCTTTTAATAAGCTCTTAAATATAAATCTTTTTAGTGGTATTTCTATTCTTTTATTTAATTTCCAAGAAAATAGCGCATAAAACAGTTTTAATTTCCATCCTGAAAATTGATTTACGCAATATACTCCTTCTTCTTGTGTAGAAAGTATAATGTTTTTATTGTATGCATAAGATGGGTTATTGTCTTCTATCATTAATACGTATTTCTTCATTCTTTCTTCCTTTTTCTACTATTTTTTATTTAAACTACTAAGTATTTGTGTCCTTTGATTTGACGCATGTACAAATGGTAATGTACTTAACAACTGAATCCCTATTATTGCGAATAAGATTTTATAATATCTCGTCGTTCTTGTCCTAAATTGATCAAGCAATGTAGCATAATACATAACATTAAAAAAGAAAATATTATTTAGTACTCGACAAAAACTCGTACTCATCATCAATAACGGAAAGAAAAAAATCGTATAAAAATTTAATACGAACACCATTTGATAAAGGTTTTGTTGCGGTGTTTTAAATAACGCTTTATCATTCATTTTCTTTTTGCCAAGCAAACACAATAAAACGTTTCCTATATGTAAAACAAAATAAATTAAAAAACCAAACCTTGTATACTCCGTAAAATAAACGTCTATTTTCCCTTGTAAAGATGGTATTATTCCAGATATCATTTTATATAACCAAGTAAAATCATTTCCCATTAAGAAAAATCCTATGCACGCTATCACTACTATAGAAATAAGGATTTTCATCTGTTTTATTGTCAATTTTTTATACGGATTAAACAATATTAACGGGAAATACATAATCATCGTAATATGGAAAGTCGTTGCTAATGTTAACACAAGTAAGAACATTATTTTTCTTCCTTTTATTAAATGATGTACTGCTAATACAAGAAGCGCCCTTGCAAAAAATGAGCGGAGTACGTTAATATTAACAAACAGTTCCGTTATAAAAATTAGAGTAAAAAATAACGCATAATTTTTAGAATATTTACTGAAGACCCAAAGAATAATGGACACTGATGCCACACATAAAATGCACTGAAAAACATTAAAGTCAAATCCAAAAAACTTGCAAATATTTATTAATAAAACAAATCCAGCTTCACCATAATTTTCCACACCATCGTAAATTAACTTATAAGATTGATAATCTCCGCTTCCACTGTTTTTGTAGGAGATAAAAACTATAAGCAAAAACGATAGGGTGTTCAACACTCTACTATTTTTCTTTAACAAGACCAATATAACATTCAATAAAAATATTATATAGAATAATACTTCCATAAAATCTCCATACAACAAGCGCTCCATAACCTATTTAACGTTATATCACACAATATCCGCTTTTTTATTTATAAACTCCATAAAAGCATTTTTATTTTCTTTTGCCGTAGTCGTAGGCCTTCCCAAATCTGCCCTAGCGCCGATAGAACATTTAACCTCTATTAAAGTAAGCGTCGACCTCTCTTTTGCCAGCCTTAACTCGCTATCAAGAGAATCAAAATTATCTACGCTAACGGCATAAGGATATCCACACGCCTTTGCAATCTTTACGATATCGATTTGCGATGCAACGGTCGGCATCCCACCAACCGTTTCATGAGCCCCGTTGTTTATAACCACGTGAACGAGATTTTTCGGACTATTTGCGCCAACTAACGCAAGCGCTCCCATGTGCATAAGCAACGCTCCGTCACCATCTATACACCATACTTTAAGATTGCTTTTTTTAAGAGCAATTTCAAGAGCAATCGACGAACTGTGTCCCATTGAACCTACGGTTAGAAAATCGTACGAATGAGGTTGTCCATTAGCCTCACGGATTTCAAACAACTCGCGAGATGCCTTGCCCGTTGTAGAAACGATTGGGTCAATATCGGAAACGGCAACTATATGACGAATAATGTCCTCTCTCACCATACCGTTTGTATTTTCATACTTGACCTTACCATCAAACTCTAAAGCACCTTTCTTTACGACGAAAGCCACTTGTTTCCCTTTTTCTAATAAAGGTTGCCATTGCTCAAGTTGAGCAACAACCTCGTCTTCCGTAGTCTCTTCCCCGATAACAAACGTCCTTATGTCCATATCCTCTAGAAGTTTAATTGTAACTTCGCCTTGATATACGTGTTGGGGCTCATCGTGGATTCCAGGTTGGCCTCTCCACCCAACAAAGAAAATGCACGGTACCCCATATACTTTATCGTTCATAAGCGATGCAACAGGGTTAATAATATTGCCGATTCCACTATTTTGCATATAAACGACGGGGATTTTGCCCGTTGCTAAATGATATCCTGCAGCCAAAGCAACGGCGTTTCCTTCGTTTGCCGCTATCAAATGCTTATCCGAAATACCGTAAGCATCAATCAAATAATCGCAGAGCGGTTTTAACTGCGAATCGGGAACCCCAGTAAAAAATTCATACCTTCTCAAAAAATCAAGCTTCATCTATTACCATCCTTTTATACATCTTTTTAATCGCATCTTCATTTAAGTTAACGGGTGTATTCTTTAATCTCGTCAAATTAACGGAGCCCACGAGGTAATTTAAATCATCCTCTCCTCCGATTATTTCAGCGGTTATTCCTAATTCGCCAAGTAACTTCTCGAACAAGTCTATCGCTTCGGCAACGGATTTTGCCCCAAATTCTTTTGCTATTTGGTGAAAAGTATCCATAAGGTACTCTGCTCCACGACTATCGGCACAGTTTTTTTCCACAGCTTCGCTCATATATTTCCAAAGCGGGAGTAAGCATATTGCAACCGCGTGACCGTGTGGTATTCCATATAACGAAGTAAGTTTATAACTCATTGCGTGCGCCGCTGTGGTTTGAGTAATATTGATTGCCCTGCCGGAATAGTTTGCACCAAGCATAACTTTTTCCATTGCGTTCTCATCATTATCGAAAATATACGCCTTGTAGTTATCCATTATTAAACTCACGGCTTTTGCGGAGTACTCTTTACTCTCTAACGTAGAATTTACCGACCACCAAGACTCAATGCCTTGACATAGCGCGTCTAACATAGTGCATTTCTTTTGATAAGGTGGTAGTGTTCTCAAAACGGAAAAATCTAGTATGGCGCAAGACGGCACTATGCTATCGTGTGTAACCGATTGTTTTTGTCCATTATAGTAAATTACGGCGTACCTTGTAGATTCACTTCCCGTTCCAGCTGTCGTTGGAATCGCAATTAGCGGAACCTTACTGTCGTAGTACTCTTGCTGAAGATAATTAATGGCCCCATTCATCTTGCAAAAAAGTTTAATACATTTAGCAACGTCTATTGCGCTTCCCCCGCCAACGGCAACAATGGCATCACATTTTTCACGATTGAAAAATTCTACTCCGTTACAAACTTGCTCGTACAATGGATTAGGCGCGAAGCCATCAAACTTTACGAACGGTATCGCTAATTTTTCAATTTCGGTTCTAACCGATATAAACGGAAACGATTTGTCACAAACGAGAAGAATTTTTTTAGAGCCATAACTGTCTAAAATTTCTTCAACCCTTTTTACGCTCCCTTCTCCGCATACTATTTTTTGCATAGTTTTATCCATTACTGCTCGGGAATAAGCGTAATTATGTCTTTAATCGACATACACATATCGTCCGCTTCTTTGGCTCTATGGTTCGATAAAATCGTCTCGGCAACTTTTTGCATTGCGGGGAACCCACTACGCGTCAGTTGATTTGCGTAAATAACGACGTTTACACCCCTATCCTTAAACTCTTGTTCAGTGACTGCGTTAAACGAAGTTGGAACGACTACTATCGGAGTAACTATATTCTTCGCTCTAAACTTCTCGATAAATTCAAAAATTTCAGCGGGGTCTTTCTTCCTGCTATGTATCATTATTGCATCTGCGCCTGCATTTGAAAAGGCAAACGCTCTCTCTAGCGCATCATCCATACCCCTTTCAAGAATAAGGCTTTCTATTCTTGCGCAAATCATAAACTCCTTCGTCTTTTGCGCTTGTTTTCCCGCTATGATTTTAGCGCAAAAATTCTCAATAGAATCTTGCGTTTGTTCAACCTCAGTTCCAAAAAGGGAATTCTTCTTCAAACCCGTTTTGTCTTCTATGATTACCATTGAAACGCCCATTCGTTCCAAACTTTTAACGGTATAAACAAAGTGCTCGGTAAGTCCACCAGTATCACCATCAAAAATAATAGGCTTAGTAGTTACTTCCATAATATCGTCAATGGTGCGGAAACGCGACGTCATATCAACGAGTTCAATATCCGGCTTGCCTTTCGCCGTGCTATCGCAAAGGCTAGAAACCCACATAGCATCAAACTGGTAAGTTTTTCCATCTTGTAAAACTTTCGTTTGTTCGGCAATAAGACCCGTAATTCCACTATGCGCTTCTATTGCGTTAACACAACCCTTCATTGCAATTAATTTTCTTAATCTTCCGCGTCTTACGTCAGGCATAGAGAGTTGTTCTCTGCTCATCTTTTCTAGTTCATCATACTTCTCGTTTCTCGAATAAGGATATTCAACAAGAGTACCGCCGTATTCGGCAAGAATGCTTACTACCTCGCTACGAATAGGTTTTTGGAATCCTTCTTTCCAGTCGTCACCATGAACCACGTAAGTGGGCTTTAACGCATAAAGATTTTCAGCATAACTCAACTGCTTCTGTTCAACGACTTCCGCAACTCCGTTAATGTTTTCAACGAGTGCTTTTCTCTCTTCATACGGCATTAGCGGAAATCTTTTATAACTTGCAACGGCTTCATCAGAAAGAACTCCTATCGTGAGTCTACCAAGTTTACAAGCCTTTTTAATTATTGCAATATGTCCACTATGAATCATATCAGTAGAAAAACACATATATACGCTTCTACTGTCTATTTCTGCAACTTTCGTTTTTACGATTGCCAAATCCTCGGGCGTATCAATTTCTGTGCAAAGACGATTTTGCACGTCAAAAGCACGTATCTCACAAGCGGTTGAAATCTCGTTAAACGCTACCTCAGCGTAACAATTTCTCCTGTCGTTTTCGCAAAACTCAACAATTTTAGAAAGCCAAACACTCCAATCCTTCGCATTTAATTTATATAGCGCTTGTGCCTCCATAGCGTCGTTGAAAAACTCGACACCCACCTTGTCCACTCTTCCGTTATAAACTACTGCCTTAAAATCCTTCTCTGGCAACGGACAAGTAGAACTAACTTTCATACAACTGTATGGATAACTTAAAATATCATCAAGCACGGACGGTTCAAAAACCAAGTCACCGTGCATCAATACTATATCCTCGTTCTCAAGATGCTCTTTAGCGCAATAAATCGAATATATGTAATTAGTTTTATCATAAATAGGATTCTTGACAAACGTATACTTTAGAGGCAATTCTAACGAACGACAGTAGTTCACCAAAATATCGTCAAAATATCCAGTCGTCATTACGACCTCTTTTATTCCTGCACCAGCAATCAATTTAAGTTGACGACTTAAAATCGTATCCTTAACAGAAATCTCCGTCATACATTTCGGATGTTCGGACGTCAAAACACCCATACGATGCCCAAGCCCTGAATTTAATATTAAAGCCTTCATTTTATTTCTCCATTTTGTTTGTTTCACTTATAACTTTGTTAACGTATTCTTTTGTTTGTTTTTGGATTTGTTCAAATCGTTCTTTCGCTTTTTTCATTAAGAATAACGTTTCTTCGTTCTTAACCTTATCATTCAGTTCTTTTATTTGTTTTTTCTCTTTGTTATCTTTACAAAGGTCAAATAAAAATTCTATTTTTTCCTCGTTAAACGATTCGCTAATTTTTTGCTTATATGCTATAACGTAATTTTTTGATCTTATCGAAATCCAAATTTCTCTATTTAACATATCGGGAACACCAGGCCCCATATATTCGGTTATAACATACTCTCTACCGCCATAATCCAATATGGATTTACCGGTAAAAACATTGGGCTTTTCTATTCCCACAATGTCGCACAACGTGGGCAAAACATCATCAGAACAATACGTACCATTATATTCGCCGACACTATGACTGTCTATATTTTTCCCCCAAATTAACAAAGGAATATTATAGTTTTCTTTATGAAAAGTATTTACGACGTGAGTTCTCACTGGATTGAAGAAATAGGATGTACCGTGGTCGGAAACTAACACGATATTCGTCTTTTCCAAGATTCCTCTCTTGTCAAGCGCCTCATATAGATTCTTCACACAAAAATCTACGTAACGTAATGAAAGTTGATACAATAAATTCCCCGCAAAATTTTTGCCACATCCACTAATTAATGGTTCTAAATACGCCAATTCTTCCGCTACTAATTTATTATCAAAAGAATCAAAAGAAAAGAACGATATATTATGATGGGGCTCCAACGCATGCAATGAAGCATAAAATGGCCTTTTCTCTTCAACGTTTCGCTTATCTAAATTATCCAACAACACTTCTATTTGCTTATTAAGTGATGCTAAATCTTGCCATTTGGGTTTAAGTGACCGCTCTTTCATTAATTTCGTATGAAAAAGCAACATTCCATAATTCCCAAAATAACGCAATTCTGATTTATCTCCAGTGCTCAACCATCTCTTTACGCTATTGAAAGATTTCTTTAAACTCAAAGGATTATGTAACAAATTGCGTTTTATGTTAACTCTAGAAATCTTTGCAAAAAACTTTTTATTGTTTTGATATACTTGACTTATAAAATCCGCATCTTCCTTTCTTCCATAATCATACTCGTTTATTTTTGCCAACGGATGCTCCATTCCTAATTCTAAAACGAGGTCAACGTATTTTTTTGGTGTAGTTTTATATTTTTCATATTCCTTCTTAAGTTGCTCGTACCCCCCTCCATTCAAGTCTTGATTATATATTCCACTAATTATATCTGCTGCGCCATTTTGACTCTCAATATTTTTATAAAAGAGCAACCAACTGTCAAAAACAATGTCCAAGCACTTAAACAACAAACTATACTCAACTTCCGTTAATTCGCGAGTTTTCTTTGCGTTTGCATAATAATCAAATTTTCCGCCCCAAACGCTAATATACTTAAATCCCGTTGTGTATATTGAATGATCTATATGCTTTTCAATGTTCTTCCCCAACAAATAATATGGGTAATATAGTCCGTAAACCTCATAGCCTTTTTCCTTAAACAATCTAAAATGATTATATTCAGAACTGTTTAGCCCAAAAAAATAACCATAATCATCAAGAGTTCTATTCCCGCAATATAATGCCTTCGATGCGGCATCCGTATAAGGACCATAAGAATATACGTTTGGTGCATATACCGCATTTTTTCTTAACTCATCAATAAATGGCGTTGAGCTTATTTTTGTTTTATTGTTACTTAAACACTCTGAAAAAACAGAATCTATTAACAAAAAAATAACATTGTTCATAATATTCTTCCCTATTTCATTGCATAAATATTGATATACTTATCCGTCATGGTTTTTACAGAAAACTTTTCTTTTGCTTTCATTGCCGTTGCTGTCCTCGTATCGTTTTGTAACGCAAACGCCTCATTTATTTTTTCTCTAAGTGCATCTAAATTACCATATTCCACAAACGAATTTACGTCAGAAACACTCGTTTCTTTACCACCGCCCGTGTCAAAACCACAAACATGCGCGCCACAACATTGTGCCTCAAGACATGTTGTTGGAAAATTTTCCCTTTCGCTACATATAACAAAAACGTTTGCTAGCGAATAATATTGAGCAAGAAGTTCTTTGTCATAAATTCGATGTAAAATAATTACTTTTTCATTTTGAGGAGTTATTTCTTCATCAACACCAATAAGGATAAACTTAACTTGTTGATTTTTCATCTTATCTGCAAGTTGCAAAACCCACTTGCCCCCCTTATTGTCGCTTAAAAGATTAGGTGCAACCGCTAATACGACTTTTTCATCACTGAGAATATTATGTTTTATTCGTAGTTCACTTGTGTCTTTCGGCGAAAAAATCTCCGTGTTTATTCCATTTTGAACAACCAAAATCTCATTGTTCTTAAAAAATGATTGTTTTGCTCTTTCTGCTAACCATCTAGAGGGGGCTACTATCGTTAGATTCTCATAATCTTGAAAAACCGCCTTTTTTTGTTTAAACATCGCTTTCGTGTGATCAAAAAACAATGTTGTTGGATAATCGTGCAAATGCGGACATTGTCCGCATTCAGTTTTCCATTTTTCACACTCTACAGAATGCCCACATTTTCCGGTATAAGCAAATTCACAATGTAATGTCATAACTGTTTTGATATTATTCTTTTTTAAGTAATGGATTAACGTTTTAATGTTTACAAAATAGGCATGCAATTCATGAATATGAACTACGTCCGGCTTAAACTTTTTAATAAATCTTATAAGTCTTCTAGTCGAAAGCGGAGAAAAACAACCCGTATATCCAGTGAATCTTGTTAAAAATGCATGAATATAAGTCTCACAATCTATACCGAATTTAAAAATGTTCCTCTCTTTAATTTTTTTTCCTCTTCCGTAACAAACCGCTGCTTCTGAACCACTTTTATTTATAGCAGCATACAAATCATATACTATTTTCCCCGTACTACTTTGTTTACAATTTACATCTATTAGCAGAACTTTCATAACGATTCTTTTTGCTTTCCTCTACTTTAATGTCTAATTCTTTTATCCAAACCCAAAATGGTATATAACTTTATTCCTAAGTTAAACGCCCAATTGTTGTTTTTATATTTGAGGTACTTTTTGGGAAGAGCGTGGTAACTCATAAGTTCCTCTTCGCTTATTTGCAACCTTTTTGCAACCTCCAAAAACAATTCCTTCGCCTCCTCGTCGGTAAGGGACGGAGTTTTGAGAATTTCAAGTGCTTCGTCGCGCGTCATTTGACCCGTTACAACCAAACTGGACAGTTGCGCTTTTCTAATATCGTAACCAAATCTCGTCGGTAGCCACCATCCCTCGATAAACTTCGTAAGCAAATCCTCAAAGTGCTTTTGTTTATACGCTTCGTACCCATATTCGCTAGACAAGGTCTCAATCATTTGTTTCTTAGTAATAGGCACTAAGTTTAGCAAATGAACCGTTTTGACGCCTTTTACGTAAGGCAACCAAAACTTGTGTCTAAAGCCCGTCGTGTAAATATATTTCTTGGTCTTAAAACCACCGTGTTTTTTCATAACGTCCTTAATATAAGTCTTATCCGCAGTCGGGCCCGCCCCTTCGTTCCAAGATGCTGGATTTGCTACAATTTCAGTACTAATGTTATAGCCGTTAAGAATATATTTTACGCCTAGTTTTTCAGAAAACTTATCTACCTGTGCAATAAACGCGTGGTCTTGTGGCGCATCAAGACCGGCGTGACCAGTCTTAAAGAAAGCAAGTTGCATTTGACGCATTTCTTCAAAATCCATTTTCTCGATATGAAGTTCAACGCCCAACTTATCGCAAAGTTTTCTTACGTTCTGTTCTGCTACGGGAAGATTCCATCCTGCATCCACGTGGAAGACGAATGGACGTAAGCCCCATTGTGATACTGCTAAATGAAGCAAATAACTACTATCTAATCCTCCGCTTAGTCCCAAAATACAATCGTATTTTTTTCCTTTTCCGCTCTTTTTTATATCGTCTAGAATTTTCGCTAATTCCTCTTCATGACCCTTTCCGTGGTTCCACTCTTTTAAGATGCGTTGCTCATATTCGTTACAACGCAAACACACACCGTTTTCATCAAGAACCAAATTTTTATCCGTCGTATCCATAACGCAATTTTGACAAATTTCATACTCGACGTTCTTATTTTTTGAATCCATATTATTCTTCATCTCCTATTTGAAGATAATCATTTAACATAACTTCCATTAATTTTTCTCTATTAAAATGCTCTTTACAATATTTAACGGCATTCCTCCGCATTTCTATTTTCTTCTCACTTTCAAGATTTATAAAATCTAGTATTTTCTTGGCAAGTTCTTCACTATCGCCTATGTTGGCGACTATCCCACAATTTGCTTCCTCTACCACTCGTTTCGTCTCACCGATTGCCGACGCTATTATCGGACAACCACAAGCCATATACGACTGAAGTTTGGCGGGAATCGTCATAGAATATAGTGGAGAGTTTGCAAACGAAATAAACCCGGCATCACTTGCCGATAGGATACTAGGAATACTGGTTGCTGGTTGCCATCCAGTTAAATTAAAGTATTCTTCCACTTCGTTTTCCTTAATCAATTTAGTTAAATTTTCTCTATTTCGTCCATCTCCAACGATATTAAATCTTACCTTCCGTCCACTCTCTTTTAGAATTTTTGCCGTTTGCGGTAAAATTTCTAAACCTTGCGCTGTTCCTATATTCCCAGTAAAAGTCACATTCAACTCACCTGTTTGCGGAATAAGTTCGGACTTTTCCTCCGTAGGCTGATAGAACTCTTCAGCGTATTGTGGCCAATAAAGAACTTTATCCTCTTGCCCCGGAGTTCTCTTTTGTATCTCGGTCACAAAACTGGGAGAGGTAGCAAATATTTTATCGCAGTTCTTATAAATGTAATTTACCATTTTACTTATAGGTTTAATTATAAATTTACTGTGAATTCCAGTTACCACCTCAACGTTTTCTGGCCAAAGGTCTTGAACGTACAAATAAGAAGGAACCTTTTTTCTCTTTGCATACCATACTCCAAGCAACGCTTGAGTCATAGGCGATACTTCAAAAGTAAAAACAAGGTCTGCCTTAATTTTTGTAAAACATTTCCAAAAGAAACCAGACACTACGAATGATAAATAGTTAAGCACCATACCTATCGCAGTTTTTCCTCTAGCAAAAAGCGGAAGCCTTACGATATTTACGCCGTTCCAAGTCTCTTTTCTTTTTCTAAACCATCCGTAACCTTTATAAAACTTACCTTTAGGATAATTCGGTACCCCTGTTACAACTGTAACTTCGTACCCTTTTTTTACCCACTCACTCGCAATATCGTTTATTCTAAACTGCTCTGGATAGAAGTATTGTGAAATTATTAAAATTCGCTTTTTCATACTCCTTCCTTACTTCGTCATATCCACGATAGATTGTTCTAGACTATACTTTTGATATTCGTCTTTGTATGCGCTAATTCCAAAATCGTATGCGAGACTACCGAAAGCCTTATTAACGAGCCCCGTTAAATGGCTCATTATCTTGAGTAACCAGCCAAAACCTTTTATAAGACACCGCTTTTTACCATAAGCAGAGGCAATAATTTTAACCATTTCACTCGTATTCGTATGCTCTGCGTTCTGCGGAAAAAATATTCCATTCTCTTCGTTTAAAATCATAAGCCGTATAAACTCGCAAAGATTTTTTATATAGAGCATACTTCTCTCGTTTTTAACAAACGGAAAAAACGGTAACTTAAGGGCCATTTTTGCAAGCGTTTGATAATTCCCTTTGCAATCTTTTCCGTAAATCATGGGCGGACGAAGAATTACCACCTTAAAGTCTTCGTCAACGAGGGGAAGGATTCCGTTTTCTGCTTGAACCTTACTATCGCCGTAACAATTTGCTGGAGATACGGGGGTTTTTTCAGTAATCAACTTCTTCTTTCCGATTGGGGCGCTATCGCCGTAAACGATTGCTGAACTCATAAAAATAAACTGCTTAACACCATCAGCCTTCGCTTTTTTTGCCGTTTCAATCGTTAAGTCCGTATTAACCGCATAATACAGTTTCGCTTTTTCCTCACTTATCTTGCCGTTGTCTGAGTGTGCTATTCCAGCAACGTGAAAAACTACATCGTAACCAACAAAACTTTTTTCTCTCCAACTGCCGTCAAGCGTATCAACGGTATCTAGTAAAATTTCGTCACCATAATTCGTCATAACGTACTTCTCAAACGAAGTCCCGATATAACTATTTGCTCCCGTTATTAAAACTTTTTTCACTCATTCCCCTCCTGGTTTTCTTCTAGCGCACTGGGTTCATTATTATCTTCGAGAGCGGGTTCGATTTTATCCTTATTGGGCGATTCCACTACTTCCTCGACCTTTTGCTCGATAATTTCATCTATTTGGGTTTGATGTTCTATTTCACCTTCTGTTTGGTCTTTTTTTATCTCCTCTTTTTTCATTTCACCAGTACCACCTTCCACCACGCCGTCGTGTCTAAAAACCGATAAAATTGTGCCAAAGAAACATTTACAGTCGAAGAAAAAACCCATTTTTTGAACGTACTCCCCATCAAGCGCTGCTTTAACGGGAATCTCGAGTTCATCTCTTCCATTAATTTGTGCCCATCCAGTAAGACCTGGTCTTACGTCGTTAGCGCCGTATTTGTCACGCTCAGCAATAAGGTCGTCTTGATTCCAAAGCGCCGGACGAGGTCCAATAATTGCCATCTTTCCGCTTAAAATATTAAATATTTGAGGCAATTCATCAAGCGAAGTCTTCCTCAAAAAGCCCCCAATTTTCGTAATCCACTTCTTGGGGTCGGAAAGTTCGTGAGTAGGAGCATCGTGAGGCGTATCCGTTCTCATAGTACGAAATTTCAAAATAGTAAAAAGTTTTTTGTTTTTTCCAACTCTCTTTTGCTTAAAAAAAACGGGACCCTTGCTATCAAGTTTAATAGCAACAGCAATAATTAGTAATGGCAAAGCCAAAAGAATAATGGCGAAAAACGCCATAAAAAAATCAAAAACTCTCTTTAAAAAATGCTTATACATTTTTTCTCTCCTTTATCTGCTCTTTTGTAAAAATTTCATTATACACTACTTTCGTTTTTTCTGGAACTTTCGCATTTGAACCTACGACCGCACCACAATCTATTTGACATCCTCTTTCAACGACGGCGTTATGATTGATTATTGCTCCTGCGCAAACGAAAACTCCCTCCATTATTTGACACCCAGTATGCACTACCGCCATAGGTTCAACAAGCGTTCCTTCCATAACGCTCGCAGAAGGAGAAACGTACGCTCTCGGACTTATAATCGTAGCCAATCTAAAACCAGCATCTTTCAATTTGCATAGAAGTTCAAGTCTTAAATCTGCGTTTCCTATCGCCACAAACGCTTGAGGATATTCTCCTACAATTTTTTCATAGTCAAGCAGTTTCCCTACGGCGTTTTCATTTGCATCGTCAAGGAAATCAACGATATCAAATTCGCCCGTTTCAAAAGCAGTTTCTTTTGAAAGATGCCCGTACTGACCTGCTCCTAAAATTAACAATTTAGTTTTCTCTTTTTCCATTTACACTATTTTACCTTACACAAATATAGTATAATACTTTTGTATTATAACACAGAAGAAGGACAAACGCAAGCGGAATAGGAAATTTATTTATATAAATGGCAAATTATTAAGCGCGGAAAGTCCCAACTCCGTCAATAAAATGCTCTGATAAGCCGTACGCTCCCTCTCGTTACGCAAAACAAGGAACTCCAAAAAAATGGTGTTCCTTGTTTTGGTGTCTATGGGCTACGAAAAAGATATTTTTTGCGTTTTGCATTAAGGTTTCGAACTCCGACGTAAAATTACAGCTCCTTGGCGATTTCATCGTTCCATATCAGCTCGGAGAAAGACAGCAAAACAGAGGTCTCGCACCAACACGATGAGTGAAATACGCCTCCAATACGTCTCGGTCCTTCCCAGTCACTCGTATTGACTCTTTCGCATATCCAACCGGGCAAAAGTTTTCTCGGCTCATCGTCCCACGAAAAGATAGGACGCTCTTCGGTAGATACGCACTGCGGTATAAAGAACAAAATATCTCGCAAAAGCGTAAGATAGTCCTTTGAGCCCGTGTATTTATATAATTTATATATGGCATCTCCGGATGCAGTACAGAGCCCCGGCGCGGAGTGCTTGTTTTGCACATTGGCAAACACACTGCCAACCGTGTTGATATTCAGCCGCCCAAACTCACTTTCTTTTGGAAAGGCGTAGGAATACGGCATAATCCAGCTTGAAAGCAGGTGAAGACTGTCCTTGGCGTATTTCAACCACTTCGCTTCATGTTCCGCCTCGTATAACAGAGTCATGCTCTCAACCATAGCGTACGCGCTCTCACTGTCGGGCGCGCAAAGTGCTTCTACGGGACCTCCGTAGGTAATGCCGCGAGAAACGTAATTTTGATAGTATTTTTCTCCCGCAAGCTTTGCAATGTTGAGATATTTGCCGTCCCCGAAATAACGCCAAGCTCGCACCAAAGCACCGATAACAGATGCTCCCGAGGTCGTACCTCCGTATATAATATCTCCTGTTTCAACATTGATGAACTGCCCAAAATCGTGATATTTTTCGTATAGCGTTACAAATGCGTCAGAGCAATTTCGTGCCGCAGAAACCCAAGTTTCCTTTGGCTCAATCACGTCAAAATGCTTGAACAGAAAATAAAGAGCATCTCCTATTTTTCTTACAAGAGCAGAATTTGCCATGTGCTCACGTCCAAAGCCGTCGTGGGAAATGACACCGTCAACGATAATCGTGTAAAAAAATCCTACGCCAGATACATGAGAAGTTAAAAAATCAATCGTTTGCAATGCTCTTTGCGCCGTAATCACATTTCCGTGTTTGAACAACGGAAGCGATGACATTCCTCCTCCGACCCAACCGCATTGCCAGATTTTTGTAATTTCAGCATAATACTCACCGCTGAAATTATCGTTGTTCATGTGAGCTTCCATAATGTCCCATAGCTCTTTTGTATAGCCGTTTGGGGCGCACTTATCCGAGAGCAAACATCTGCGATTTTTGAAAAACAGCTCAAAAAATTCCGTAATGCTGTTACAATTAAAATCTTTAATCAATACTCTTGATGAAACAAGTTCACCGCGTCTTACCACTATTCCGCAATCGATTGACGGCTCGTCCGTGCGACATATTCTGTAACGTTTCGAACGTATGGCGGGAAACTGTACGGTAACCCTTCCGCTTTCAACCAAAAATCCGATATTTTTCCCCTTGCACGCCTGCTCTGTGAAAATAAAAAACGCTTTTTTGTGTTTTTTTAAGAAAACGCCAAAGCAAGGCACCGACATATCCCCCGTCGTAACCTCAATCTTACCGCTCCCGTCGGGATTTAGAGCGGGAACGTCGGATATGATGGGAGACGCGTTGCTTTTGCAATGATTTTTGAGATACATCGGAGGATACTCGACGTCCATCTTTTCAAATTTGTTTCCGTCATACGCACAAGCAGGCAAAAAGACATACGAATCCTGCTCCCAATTCGGAAACCAAACGGATAAAGAAAGTCTTGTATCATTATCGTCTCTTTCTGCAACAAATGAAATCACATTACCGTTGTATTCCGCAACTCCATTGTTGGAATTGAGATTTATTTGGTACGACATTCTTAAATCCCCCTGTTGATTGTTTTTGTAACTATAAATGTGCTATAATCATAGCACATTCCCGCCCGAAAGTCAACTAAAATCGGGGAGTTTGTAGGGGAACGGATGGAGAGCAGGAAACTTCGTTTCCCTTGGTCGCTAAATCGCGGCCGCGAACATCTTCTTCGCCTGCGCTTGAAGAGTTCTCTTCCGTACACTCCCTCTCGTTACGCAAAACAAGGAACTCCAAAAAAATGGTGTTCCTTGTTTTGGTGGCGGAGGAAGAGGGATTCGAACCCCCGTGGGCTTTCACCCAAACGGTTTTCAAGACCGCCTCGTTATGACCGCTTCGATATTCCTGCATATCAATAAAATTATTATACCCCCACCAAAGAAAAATGTCAACTGTTTTTATTTCATAAACAAAAAATTTCCGCTTACAATCTTCTTTGCAAGCGGAAAATATCTATTATTCTAAGAAAATATCGCGCAAGGTATCAATTTCTTCTTGCGTTACCCCGATGGAAAGTAGGAACTT
>JAZOMX010000041.1:0-16036 GCA_045654245.1 Pumilibacteraceae bacterium
ATGCCGTACCGCCCATCACTACAATCTCTGCTTTCGCACTTTTAAACGGTATAATGAGTAATGCCGATAAAGCAAACAAAAAACAAAAAGCTAACGCCGTTATGAGACTTCTTTTCTTTCTCATTTTTCTCTTCTCCTTAAAATGTTCTAATCTTATAAAGTTTTTACTTATTATATTCCTAGTTTAACACTCCCACTACTTTCGTGTCAAACAAAACGTCCTAGAAAGTGAATTTTCATATCATTTTTTTCTTTTTACACGGCTAAAAAGAAAAAACACCCTGGGTTAGGCGTTTTTATAGCGGAGGAAGAGGGAGAACAGGAAACTCCGTTTCCCTTGGTCGCTAAATCGCGACCGCGAACCTTGCCTATCGGCAATTCTCATCCGTATGCTCCCTCTCTCTACACAAAACAAGGGACTACCCTACTGGTGTCCCTTGTTTCGGTGGCGGAGGAAGTGGGATTCGAACCCCCGTGGGCTTTCACCCAAACGGTTTTTGGGGACTCGCCTCGTTATGACCGCTTCGCTAAATGCTCGTAGAGCATTCACGGAGTATATTCCTCCGCATTATTATTAAATTGTTGCCCTTTGAGAGGGACGACAGTCGCTTCGTCGATATACGGCGACAATGAGCATTATACATTACTTTTAAGTCAAATGTCAAGCGAAACAGGATTTATTACTTAAGAAAGTTTGGCGTAATATTAAAAGCGCCTACTTCCCACTTTCCGTTTTCAAAGAAGAAAATGCTTACGCTCCCGTTATCGCAACGAATATTTCTACCCGACTTATCCTTTCTTTGCATAATCTCGTCGAAGAAAGTCCAAATAAAACCAGCGTGCGAAAAAACGACTACCCTATCGGCGTCGAGCGTCTGCAAAAACTCCTTAAAACGGCGTACGCGATTGCGAATATCGTCGTAGGTTTCTCCGTCGTAGTCCGAAAAATCGTCCACCTCACAATGATAGCGAAACAGCGGATATTTTTCGTAGAGGTCGGAGTAAAGTATTCCTTCCGCCTTGCCCAAAACCAACTCGTGAATATAATCTACCACCTCGGCGTTTACGCCCTCCATAGCGTACCGTTGAGTTTGTCGTGCGCGAAGATAGGGGCTTACGAAAACCCTATCGAACTTACCGTTCAATAGTTTTCCAGCGTTAATAGCGTCTTGCACGCCTTTTTCGGACAAGGGAGTATCGGGAACTGAGGTCTCGTCTAATAAATTAGCCGTGCTTTCTCCGTGTCTAACGAAATAAATTTCCATAATTTTGTCTCCAAAAAACGAAACCGTAGTCGGTTTTCGTGGTCATAATTAGGTTCGATAGTGGTATGCTCCCGTCGCAAAAAACGAGCCAAAAATAGGCGCTATCGAGTTACGCTATGATTATAAGTCAAAACGAAATAAAAGTCAAGATTAATTTTATAAAAGTGGCTTAAAATAAATGACAAAACCGCCGAGTTAGTTTATAATATAGTCAACGACTTTTAGGAGATAAAAAGAAAATGATTGAAAAAACTTATTCGTTCGTTCGCGACGGAAAGACGGTTGACGTTTACACTTTCCGCAACGCGCTCGGTATGACAATGGAAGTTAGCACTCACGGCGGAAGAATACTTTCTCTCACTGCCCCCGACAAAAACGGCAAATTTACGGACGTAATCGTGGGCTACGCTAAACCCGAGGACTATTTTGACAAAGAGCCTACCTACTTCGGAGCATTAATCGGAAGATACGGCAATCGTATCGGCAAAGCGCAATTTACTCTTGGCGATACAACATATAAAGTAGGTGCAAACGAGAACGGAAATTCGCTCCACGGTGGATTTGAGGGCTTTGATAGAAAAGTTCTTTCCGCTCAAATCGTAGATAATAAACTCGTTCTTTCCTACCTCTCGCCCGACGGCGAAGAAGGTTTCCCCGGCAACCTCGACCTAAAAGTTAGTTACGCTCTTACCGACGAGGGCGACCTAGAACTCGAGTATTACGCCGTTTCGGACAAGGACACCGTTTGCAACCTCACCAACCACGCTTACTTTAATATCGGCGACGACGAAACGATACTAGACCAAATAATTACGATAAACTCTTCTTTCGTTACCCCCTACGACGAGCAACTCATTTGCCACGGCGAACTCCGTGACGTTACGGGTACTGCGTTCGACCTCAGAAACGGCGTTGCACTAAGAGAACCTATGTTCTCCGACGAACCGCAAATCAGACAAGAGGACGGACTAGACGCTAACTTCGTAATTGATAGAAAAACTAAAGACGAACTCGAACTTTGCGCTACCGTGTTCGACCAAAAAAGCGGTAGATATATGGAGTGCTACACCACTCTACCCGGCGTTCAACTCTATACCTCGAATAGACTTGGTGACGAAAACCCCGAGGGCAAAAAGCATTACGTAAACTACTGCGCGCTCTGTCTCGAGTCTCAATGCTACCCCAACAGCCCCAATTGTCCCAACTATCCAACCACTACCCTTAAGGCTGGCGACGAGTACAAAACTAAAACCGTATATAAATTTAGAGTAAAATAACAAAAACGACCGTTCCAAACTAATCGGAGCGGTCTTTTTTTATAAACTTTACCCAAAAATCCACTAAAAACGCTAGACAAGGAAAAGAAAATTTGCTATAATAAGCCTCGCGACTGTGGAGAGATGGTTGAGTGGTCGAAGGCACACGCTTGGAAAGCGTGCGAACGGTAACCCGTTCCGGGGGTTCGAATCCCCCTCTCTCCGCCACAAAAAAGCACCCAAACAAGGGTGCTTTTTTTGTGCGAACAAGAGCATACGGAAGAGAACTCTTCGAGCGCAAGCGAAGAAGATGTTCGCGGTCGCGGTTTAGCGACCAAGGGAAACGCAGTTTCCTACCCTCCCCCTCTCTCCGCCAATCGTAACCTAATCCGAACTCTAGTTCTGGGTTAGGTTATTTTTTTATATCAAGACAAGCACACGCCATAGTGCCAAAATTTAAAATTAATTCAATAATGTGACACGGACTCAGTTGTAATATAAGTCACAATTTTATTATAATAATTTTAATAGGAGAATTTTCTAATGATAAAAGAACAAGTTGGAAACAGAATTAAAGAATTAAGAAAAAAATTAGGTCTTAGTCAGGAAGAATTTGCGTTTAAATGTGAAATGGATAGAACCTACATTACAAGTTTAGAAAGAGGCAAACGTAATATTTCTTTAGAGAATTTGGAAAAGATTGCAAAAGCATTTGAGATGTCTCTTTGTGAATTTTTTGATTTTGATAACTAATGAGGTTGAAAAATGAAAAATAATTTATGGATTTTAACCGAGGAAAGACCAAAAATAAGTGTTGTTTCTTCTTTACTTGATATTTTAAAAGATGATTGTAATTTGCCAAATAAACACAAAAAAGTTGTTATTGAGCCTGTTATTAAAAAAGGGAAATTTCAATTTGTTTATGCTGTAAAAGGTGTTTGTTCTAAGGATTTTAATAAAGTATATATTAAAATAGTTAGTGGTAGTTCAAGTTTTGTTGATTACTTGGTTTGTTTACAAGAAGATGCTCCTGCTGATGGTGATTGTTCTAACGTATTAATTGCTGTGGAAGAAACTAAGACTAGCGATAAAGAATCTAGAAATACAGGTGTTTCTCAAAGGGCTTCAAAATTTATATATGCTAAACAATATTGTCCAAATGCAAAATTATATATGCTTTATAATGAAGAGTTGGAAAATAACGAAGAGAAAAAGCCTAGTGATACAAATATATTTGGAACTAATATTTTATTGACTTTGGGTGTTAAGATTATTGGTAAAACAAATTTAAGTTGGTTTAAGCCTTTTAATACAATAGATGAAATTATCGCTTTTAAAAATGGAATGAGAGAACCCCCTGTGGGCAATGTTCCAATAAAAATAATTAAAAACGCTAATTCTATTGAAGTTTCAGGCAGACTTGCCAAACCAAAAGATGCAGGAAATATTGCTCATGACCCAAGTATTGGTGGGCTTTCTATGATATGTGGGGCTTTAAGAAAGTTAGGTTGGAAACATGATATTATTATAACTAAGCATGCAACTAGTCAAGAATATGTTGATAGGAATAGAAATAATAAATTTTTATATTTATGTAAATTGCTAAACCTTAAAATGCAGGGATTAAATATTATTTATCCTGAAAGCTATCGTGAGAAATATTGGCATTATGAATATTCTTCTGAAAAAGTTGCTTCAATCTTGCTACATATTATGGGTATGAATGTGGGATTAAGATATATTTATGAAAATCATGCTGGTTGTGAAAGAGGATATTTTAGAACGGCTAATGAAAAATTAGTTACGCTACCAAAGAAAGATAATAATAGCGATAATTTATTAATACCTGACGTTGTTTTAGCTGATATGAAATATAAAAACATTTATTTAATTGAAGGCAAGCAATTATCTACATTAAGAAAAGGGTTAGAAGAAATTGAGGATTATGACAGCATAGAGAATGAGTATATAATTCCTGAATATCCAAATTTTAATTATCTAAGGTATTTATCTATTTTTGGTGGAGATAAAACAGAATTGCCCGATAGAAAAATTATGTTGTATTTGAATAATGATGGTATAATAATTATTAATAAAGATTTACCAAAGGATATTTTGAAAAGATTTAAAAAAATTAGAAGAGGCTAAATGCCTCTTCTTTTTTAATAGTTTACTACTAAAACCTCTCTTGTGATAGCTTCTTTATCCTTTTTTTGATAGCTACAATTTGAATAGTTTGAGTCAATTTCATAAACCTTATATTTTTTTGCCCATTCCTGCAAAATTTCATTTTTCTTTCCTTTATGTTCAAAAACATTTGATAATGCAAATTTTATTCCCTGTTCGTGGGCTTTATCTAGGAAAGAATACAAGTCTTTTTCTTCTTCAGTTCCCCAATCATGAAAGCCTCGATTTCCGTCATTGTAAGAGCCGTTAGTAATTAAATATGGTGGGTCACAATATATAAAATCATTAGTTCCAAGACCATTTAATTGTATGTTACGAAAATCTCTAGTATAAAATTCTAGATTTTTATGTTTCATTGTTTCCATAAATAACAATAAGTTTTTCTTTGTAGTTTCAGAGAACTGACTACGATTTCTACCAAAAGGATTATTATATTGCATATTGTTATTAAATCTAAATTGATAATTAAACGAAAAACATGACAATGTAAATAAATCAATAGGATTACCTGTTTGGTTATAATAATCTCTAAAAGCTTTGTATCCTATTTCGTTTTCTTTTGTTAAATTAAATTCATTAATTTTATCTAATATACGCTTTAATACTGTGTTTTCGTCAGCATAGCAGAAGAAACGCACCATTTCTACAACTTTACTATTTAAGTCATTGCAAATAGTTTTGTTTGCGTTCACATTCGCTGATACAGTGAATCCACCTGCAAACAAGTCAACAAAAGTGCCAATATTTTTTGGAAAATATTGCATTAGTTGAGGCAATAATTTGTATTTACCACCGATGTAATTCATCGGACTTTTTACAAATCTTTTTTGGTCTAATAATGTTGAGTTAGAGTCTTTGTTTTTTTGTTTTTTTATAGTGGTAATAGTATCATTAGTTATTTTCTTTTTTGCGTAGAAAATATATTCAAAATGTTCCGAGTCGGTTGTTTGTGGCAACTTAGATTTATAACGATTGTATGGTATTTTGTAAAGTTTAACGGAATCACTTATACAAGTAGCTTTAAGTATTTCAATAATTTCATCTGCCGATAAAAGTCCGTCATCACTATAACTAATAATTATGTGCTTAAAATCAGCATCTTTAATTAGATTTTCAAAAGATTGTTTAACGGATTTTTTTATACAATAATTCGATTTTTCATTAGTGTAAGGTCTAACGCCTGTAACACCTTTTAAGGTTGGAGCATCATATTTTGCAACGGTCTCTAAAAGGTGGTAATTAGGCAAATATTGTCTTTCATTATAAGGCGGGTCAATGTATAATAGGTCTCCACTTATTTTTTTAATCAATTCGTTAGCATCTTCGTTGTAACAAATATTACGTTCTTTGTTATCGTGTACACTTAATTTTACTAATTCAAAACGTTTGAAAGCACGTTTATCCCATGTTTTAAGATAGGCACCATAAGTTCCTGTAATGTTTGAAACAAAAGGAATTCCCTCTATAAGAGATGCAATAAGATATTTATATTCGTATGAATCTATGAGGTTTTTTTGTTTCCAATCTTCAATAGTATATCGAATAAAATCTATCCTGCGTGCATTTACCTCGGTTAAATACATTCTACCCGCACTACCAATTGGAGAGTATTCTTCAGTAATGAACCCTGAAAAATTTGAGCAGTCTGTTGTTTCTAAATAAGAAATAACATCATCTATTCCAAAGTCTTTAAGTTTAGAGAATTTCGGAATTACGTTATTTTCAATAGTAGAAGCTGTTAAAATATGTGAAAAATATAGCAAGTCGTTGCTTATGATTCTATAATATTTTTTAAAAAAACGAGAAACAGAGCCTGTTCCTGCAAATATATCGCAGAAAATTTGATTATTGTCGGTGCAGTTTTCATCTATAACTTCTTTTATTTTCTCTAAAAGGTTTGTTTTGTTTCCAATAAATCTCATTTTACATCCTATAACATCCTAGCTGTTATTAGTATATCTTAGATTTAATAGATTGTCAAGGACTTTAATTTCATGCAACAAACAAACTTAAAAGGATTTGCCAATAATCATTCAAAGAAGATGTTCGCGGTCGCGATTTAGCGACCAAGGGAAACGCAGTTTCCTGCCCTCCCCCCTCGAGCATACGGAAGAGAACTCTTCGAGCGTAAGCGAAGAAGTGCACTTTCCTATAAATTTTTTAATGTTTCAAAAAATTCCTTATAGGGAACACCTTTTTTGAGTGGTGTTTTTTTAATGCTATCTTTTGAAATAATTTATAATTTTTTAATCAACCTTTCTATTTCTTTTATAACCTTAATGAAAGTTTCGTCGCTACAACCTGTTGGGTCTTGCAAGCCCCAATCTGCGTCAAACCCTTTTTGTGTGAACGGACATTTTACGCCACAACCCATTGAAATCATTATATCCATTTCAGGAATTTTATCCATCGTTTTCGGATATTGCGTTTGCTCCATATCAATCCCGTAAAGGGTTTTCATAAGCCTTACGGCGTCTTGATTGATTTTATCTTTCGTTTCCGTTCCTGCCGAATAAAAATCAAACTTATCACTCAAAAACTTTTTACCGAGCGCCTCTGCAATTTGACTTCTACAAGAATTATGCACGCAAATAAATGCTATTTTTTTCTTTTCCAAAACGGACACCTCTCATCTATACATTGATTGTTATTTTGTGAACGAGAGCAAATAATATCATTAAGTTCCATTTCCACGCCTAAATTCTCTTTTACAAACTCTACTGCTTGAATAATGGCCGTGTAAGAATTTCGCTTACAACAGCGTGGACCACCGATTTTACCTATCGCATCAAGAGATTTGCCCGTCATTTGGTTAGCAAGTCCCCAAGGCTTATTAGCAAGCGGATTTGCTTGCGTTATTACCGAAACGAACATTCCCGTGCTAATTCCCGCACCACAAGCGCCCCAAAAACCACAAGCGCCACCCGGAACTTTTTCCGCACGAGATTTAAGTTCTTGCAGTCCTTTTTCAAGGTCTATTTTGCCCCCTGCGTTTTTATAAGCCGTTAAAAGCGCGCTACCAACCATAACGTGATGTTCCGGTCCGTGCATATGACAAAAAGGTAAACTCATAAGTTTTTCCATTATCGCTACGGGGTTTTTAGATTTTTCGTTTAAACACACGGCAAAAATACCGTCTATTCCTTTGGTGTGACAAGCGTCGCAAACGTAATGCCCGTTTATACAAACGGTTTTCGTGTTTTCAATTTTTTTACAAACGACGCATTGTATTTGTTGCTCGCCGTCTAAATATTTAAGCGGAGCGCCACATATCAAACATTCTTCTTTCATACTTTACCAAGTTTTATTTTAGGATATAATAATTGTACATATTTTTGTTAAAAAAGTCAACACCCTAATACCAGCCCGCTCACTACAAATATCTTCCACCTCTCTTCAATTTCTTAATATAAAAAGGACCAACC
Organism: Pumilibacteraceae bacterium; assembly: GCA_045654245.1. Classification (GTDB taxonomy): domain Bacteria; phylum Bacillota; class Clostridia; order Christensenellales; family Pumilibacteraceae; genus UBA10677. The sequence continues at coordinate 8,134 of JAZOMX010000041.1, forward strand.
GAAGTTAGTCCTTTTTTTGTCGTAAATTATTTGTTAATCCTTAAAATAACCTATATTTGACGACTGTTTTGCGTTAAACGTAAAGTTACAAATTGACGCAACTAGCGCGTAAATTCCAAACGTTATCGCTGGTAAAAAGAAATAAGCGCACGTTCTAGATTTCCAACCGTTAGGTTTAAGCGAAGTATGATTGATAATGAAACTACCTATCCACCCCAAGAAAAAGGTAAGTAAAAATCTAATTGCGTTTTTACCGTCGTTAGACGCCAAAATCGGCGCACTTTTAATTCTACATCCACAATGTACGCAAATTTCAGCATCCTCGTGAACTTCACTACCACATTTCGAACAATAAGCCATAAATTTTCCTCCTTTGAATAAAATATATTTATATTATAATCTTACAATTGTAAGAAGTCAAGTATTTTTCTTACAAAAGTGAGAAAATGTTATATATGATGGGATACGAAAACAAATTCAAAGAAAATTTAAAAGAATTGCGTCAGGAAAAAAATCTAGGTCAAGTTGAACTTGCTAAAGCAATCGGCGTAAGCAAAGGCATAATAAGTTTGTGGGAAAACGGATTAAGAGAGCCAAGTATGTACTGTTTAATGTCACTTGCGGATTTTTTTGCTATAACGATTGACGAACTGGTCGGCTTTAATCAAAAGTAGTATTACGGCTTTTAATAGAGAAAAAGAACGGGCTTACGCGCTCTTTCCATAGGGATTTTAATGCAATATACAAAAGCATTTGATTTTTTATATGGAATATGCTATTATAAATAAAGTAAAAGATGAACTTTTAATAATATTTAACTTTTTCACTATTTAAAACAAAGGGGTTTTACATGAGAAAAATTTGCAAGGTTTTTTTATTTGTTTTTTTATTTATTATTGTTATTACTTCTTCAGCTTGCGACTCATCTAATAATAGTTCAAATAATAATGACACCCAAATAACTAAACCTATAGAAACTATAACTTTAGATGTATCTTCTAAAGCTATAGAATTAGGTGATTCTATAACAATATGCGCAGAGGTGAACCCTGTTGATACAGACGATTGCATAGTGTGGTCAAGCACAAATGAGGATGTATTAATTGTTGAAAACGGTGTGATTAAATCTGTCGGCGTTGGAACTGCAGGTATTTCAGTTAAAGCAAAAAATGGGGAAATAAGTAATAGTGTTTCATTTAAGGTAATGCCTAAAAGTAATGGGCAAAGCGATATAAATAAGTGCACAACAATAACAAATTCTGCCACTTTAACAATAACAAACAAATGTTATAATACTTTTTTAGGTATTACAACAAAATCTGAAACAAAAACCTTTACAGCCACGATTTTTAAGCAAAGCAGTACAACATATTATTTTATTACTGGTTATGATAATTTTAAAAAGATTGATGGATATGATTATCAAGAGTGGACAGCCAAAGATTGCAACGGCAAGAAATATGAAATAAATTCTATACAATACGAAAGGGATTATTCTCTTGGAAACAATTTTAGAATGGCAATTGGTAGCATAAATGCTTATAATCTTGGCGTATTACCAGTTTCGTCACGTGGGTATTATTACAATGATGAAAGACTTTATGTCAAAGATGGTACCACGTTCAAAACAACTTATATGAATGAAACTGTTGCTGGCTCTTCCCCTGTTACATCAAGAATAAAATATAAAGAGAGTTTATATGGTTCTCCTGTTTTAGATAGTGATTTTAATTTTGTTGGCTTAGTTATAAGAAAAGATTCATTTATGGGTTATGCAGATTTTGTAGCTACTTGGAAAATGAATGAGTTTATTAAAAGCTGTGGACTCGCTTAACATTTAAGGTGTAGCACACTATACTTTGCTCTGCAAAGTCGTGTGTTTTACAAAGCAAAAAAAGGATAGCAAAATTTTTGCTATCCTTTTAAAGTGTCTAAAAAATCCCTAAGGGAAACGCCCTTACGCTCGTTCTTTTTTTGCGCTTTCAATCAAGCAAAAAGTATTTTTCCGTTATATCTATTATTATTTTCGCATAGAATTATAGTGGATTATGGAAAAACGGCTTTTTATTTGGCAAATCGTGGGAATAACTTTTACGGCGGTAACGGGGACTTTGCTCCATTTTTTATATCAATGGACGAAGTGGAGAATTTTTGCGCCCGTATCGGCGGTTAACGAATCGACTTGGGAGCATATGAAACTAGCATTCGTTCCGTCGCTACTCTTTGCCGTGACGCAATCTTTCTTCGCAGAGGAATACGGCAATTTTTGGCTCGTAAAACTAATCGGAATTTCGGTAGGAACTGCGCTTATTCCCGTTATTTTCTATACTTTGCGAGGAAGTTTTGGAGAGGTATCCACCGTAATTGATATTACGATTTTCTTCGTCGCGGTAATTTGCGAATATCTTCTTGAATTTTACCTATTTGGAATAATCGAGTGTAATCTTTATCAAAAATTGATATCTCTTTCTTTGCTTTTGCTTGGCGTGGTAGCGTTTACTCTGTTCACCTTCTACCCGCCTCAAATCCCGTTATTTTTAGACCCAGTTACAAACGGTTACGGCATAACCTAGCAATTAAAAAGCAACCTTTCAGGGTTGCTTTTTTCTATATCTTCTTCTTTTTTCTATACTCTAAGGGCGTAAAAGTCGTGTATTTTCTAAACGCGGTAGAAAACTGCGCTTGGTCGCAAAAGCCCGACTCGGTTGCAACTGCGGAAACGGGCAAGTCAGTCTCGACGAGCAACCGTTTTGCTATGCGAACTCGCTCTTTGATAATCGCTTTATGGATAGTAAGCCCCGTGCTGTTTTTGAACACTCGGTTTAGGTAAAACGAGTGATAGCCAAGCGCCTTTCCTATTTCCTCGTTGTTAATCTCACGAGCGTAATTTTGGCGTATATACAGCGTTATTTTCCCTACGATTTCGGGAAGAGCAACGTCCGTCGAACTTTGGCGTTTGGCGATATAACACAAGACTTCTTTTATAATTGCCGAACTTTGAGCGTCCTCAACCTCGGAAGGGTATGCGCTTGAGAGTAAGCACTTTTCTAGTCTATTTTCCACCTCGAAACAATTAGAAAGGATTATTGCGTTCTCGAACCCCTCGGGAAAGTCTTTTTCCAAAACTAAACTTTGGTCAAACGAGGCAATATCTTTTGATTTAATAAACGACTTTTTAATATTATCGTTCTCTCTCGTAAAATCAAAGTTGATTACGATAACTTTGACCTTTCCCTCGAAATAGTACGGCGTTCCCGACGGCAAATAAATGAGTATTCCGGGGCAAAGAGACACTCTTTCTCGCCCTAAAACGAGCGTAGCAAAGCCCTCTTCGACAAAAAAAAGACGATGGTCGTACGAACAAGAAAGTGGCGCGGACGAGATTACCGACGGTTGAAGAGCGGAATAACGCATAAATGGATTTGTATGACAAAGTTTCATTTTTATATTCCTTCAAGGCATAAAAAGTTTGTTTTTTTAAAATTCTAGTTTGTTTTTTAATTGATTATATCACATATTTTTAGTATAATCAAGAGGTAAAGCATAGTTTTTGTTGTAAAATTGCGAATATATCGAATTTGTTTTTCAAAAACGGAGGAAAACTTTGAAATTTATCGTAGGTTATCCACATAACTTAAATGCCGATTTCGTTGATTGCGTAATCGAGAACGCAAGTAAGATTAGCGAAGTCTATTTTTCGTGGGCGGACACGCCTAGCGGACGCTCTACGGCTGGCGTGGAGCAAACGATTTCGCTCGACGAACGCAAAAAAAAGCAAGAACAAGACTTAAAACGAATATCGGACGCAGGTGTTTCGCTTAATCTTCTCTTTAACGCTAACTGCTACGGAAAGGACAGTCAGTCCCGTGAGTTTTTCAACTCCGTCGGCGACCTTACGGACCATATAAAAAGCAACTTTAATCTCGGCTCTATTACCACTTCTTCTCCGCTTATAGCAAAGTTTATCAAAACAAACTTCCCCGAACTTGAAGTAAGAGCGTCCGTCAATATGGAAATAGGCAGTATCGAGGGCATATCGTACATAAAAGAGTTCTTCGACGGGTTTTATGCAAAACGAGAACTCAACCGAAATTTTACCGAACTCCGTCGGCTTAAAGCGTGGTGTGACGATAACGGAAAAACGCTATACCTTCTTGCTAACAGCGGTTGTCTTAACTACTGTTCGGCGCATACTTTCCACGATAATCTCGTCGCTCACGAAGCGGAAATATCTAAAATGGATAACGGCTATCAATTCCGTGGCGTATGTTGGGATTTCCTTTCGAGCAAGGAAAATCAAAAAGCGTGGCTTGAACGCACCAACTTTATTCGCCCCGAGGATATAGACCTCTACGAAGAGTTTACGCCCGCCGTTAAACTTGCAACGAGAGTAAACAGTTCGCCCCGAAGAGTAATCGAGGCTTACTTAAAGAAAAGTTACCGAGGCTCTATTATGGAACTTCTAGAGCCAAATCACAGTGGAGTTTTTTATCCCGATTATATCGAGAACAAGAACTTCGACGAGCGTTTCGCTCTTACCGTCGGTAGTTGCGATAAACAATGCGAAAAATGTGGATATTGTAAGTCCGTATTAAAAAAAGCCATCGTTTATCTTGGCGAAGATATAACGAAAAAACAATAAAGGAGAAATTTAATGCTAACTAGTGAAATGATTAAGAAAGTCGCTCGAGAGGCAGGCGCAGACGCGTGCGGTATCGCGCCTATGTCTAGGCTTGCCGGCGCTCCCGACGAAATGAACCCTAAATTTCTGTTCCCCGAGGCGAAAAGCGTAATCGGTTTCGTTTTCCGTATTCCTCGTGGCGTTCAGCGTGGTATTGAAGAGGGCACGCAGTTCTATCAGTACCCCTCTATGGCTTACGGCGGAATTAACGAAATTTTTGCACCTGCCGTTCTTTATCACGTTGGAAAATTGATTGAGGACGAAGGTTACGAGGCGTTCACTTACCGTAATACGGGCGCAAGAGGTTGCGTGTCCGATATGGACGGTAGCCCCGGAAACACGCTCTCGCCCGAAGAACAAATCGAGGTTAACGAGAACGCAAAGACTTCGACGGCTCACCATAGAACGGTACAGTTTACGCGCGCTACGAGAGAGGATAATATGCCTCCCGACCTACAATTCCAGTTCCGTATCGTTGCCGTTGCGTGTGGTCTTGGCGAAATCGGTTGGAGTAAAATGCTCCTAACTCCCCAGTTCGGTCCGCTCCAACGCGTTGCTTTCATATTTACGGACGCAGAACTAGAGTACGACGAAATGTATAACGGCGAGCCTCTTTGTAGAAAATGTGGCGCTTGCGTTAGAGAGTGCCCCGGCGGTTGTATTCCTCCTATAAACTCTGACAAAAAAATCACGATTGACCTTGACGGCAAGATTTGCGAGTGGGGCGATATAGATATGTGGCGTTGCTACGCTTTCTACACTCACGCAGGACGCTACTATAACCCCTTCGTACCCAAAGAGGTTTTCGATAAAAACGAGAACGGTGCGCTCAACCTACTCGAAGGAAAGACGGATATAGCAAACGAAACCGAAATTATGAAAGTTTACGGTGCGCTCCAAAAATATTTCCCCAGTTGGGTAGGATATAATATGGCAAAGTGCGGTGGCTGTATTCGTGCTTGCGTATCAATGCTCGAGAAAAAGGGCGGTTGTATGGAGAAAAGATTTAAGGCTCCGCTCCGTGGCAGCAAACCGTGGAAACTGGATAGATAAGGAGAACGAGTATGCTAACTAGCGAAATGATTAAGCAAAAAGCGAAAGAACTTGGCGCAAGCGTTTGCGGAATAGGTAAAATTTACGACGAATCAAACAAACAAAAGGACCCGCTCCAAATATTGCCGTCGGCAAAGTGTATAATCGGTTTTGGTTTCGTTGTTCCTAAAACTTTGTTTTCAAATATGAATAGCGATACGCAGTATTATACCTACACCACCCTTGGCGTTAAATACCCCGACGAAGAACTCGCCGAAATTTTCCTCCTTAAAATGGGCGGTATGATTGAGGACGAGGGCTATGATGCGTGCTTGCAAAAGTCCGTTCCCAACTTGCGTATAAAAGGCGATAAGACGACTAACCCTGAGGTCGTTGATACTTACGAACTTATTCACGCTACGGCGGTTGCCGAGGGAAAACCCGCTCCCGACGTAATAATCGACTTCGGCAAAGCGGCAAAAGCGTGCGGTATCGGAGAACAAGGATTAAGCGGAAAAATCTTAAACCCCAAGTTCGGTCCTTATATTCGATACTGTTTTATAATCACCGACGCTCCGCTAGAGACTGACGAGCCTCTCTCCACTCCCGTTTGCGACGGCTGTGGAAAGTGCGTTTCCGCTTGCCCCGGTAACGCTATCGGAAAAGACGGATTAGACACTTGGCAATGTTCCGTTTACTATAAAGGCGCGCACAAGTCCAACCCCTTTATGACGGACGAATTCTTGGCTGGTCACCCCGAGCGAGAGGATATTATTAACGGCAAAAAGAGATTTGATGCAACTTCCGCTCGTGAAATCTACCCGAAAATGAACTTCTTACCAAATACTCAATGGGGCTACTCGCCTTGTCTTTGCGGACGAGCGTGCGATTACGCTTGCTATAAACACTTAAAGGAGAGAAAAAATGAAAGATAAAATTATTAGTCTTTGTCATAAATGCGGAGCAGACCTCGTCGGTTTTGCACCCGTTTCTCGTTTCCCTTCTTCTTCCGCCGTTCACCGTCTTATGCCCGAGGCGAAAACCGTAATAGGTCTTGGCTTTCGTGTTCTCCGTGGAATTTACCGCGGTATCGAAGAGGGCAGTACGTACTATCAGTACACCACTATGGGCGTTGAAAATATGGAAGAAACGATTATGCCTATGGCGTCCGTTCGCCTTTCTATGCTTTTAGAGGAAGAAGGCTTTTCCGCTCTTCCCCAGCGCCGTCATCAGCAAATTATGGCGGAGCAAAACTCCACCAACCCCGAAGTTGCTTACGACGCCGTTTATCGCAACAAACCCCAAGAAACGCAAATGGACTTTTCGGAGGCTTTCGTTTTGTGCGGTCTAGGCGAAATAGGACTACACGGCGCTTTACTTACCCCCGAGTTCGGTCCGTTCGTTAGAGTTTGTTTCGTTCTTACCGACGCCGAAATCGAGCCTACGCCCGTAAAAGAGCCCTCGCTTTGCGATAAGTGTGGAAAGTGCGTTTCCGCTTGCCCAGGCAAAGCAATCTCCCCCGACGGCAAAGTGGACGCTTGGCAATGCGCGGTTTACTATAACGGCGCAAACGGTCAAAAAAATCCGTTTATGCCTCCCGACGCGTTCGACGACTTTGAAAACAGACTGCAAATCATTAGCGGAGAGGCAAAGGTTACGCCCGAAACGGCAAGAAAAATCCTCGACAATATCTACTTCTATCCTCCCGCTCAACACGCTTATCAATGTTCGATTTGCGGAAGAGCGTGCGATATGAACTGCTATATGCACCTCGAAGAAAAAGGCGTCCTAACCAAAAAGTTCAAAACGCCATTTAGAAAACGCCCCGAGTGGGAATTCCCCCTCGACGACTTCAAAAAATAACCAAAAAGGAACGCCTTATGGGCGTCACTCATAGGGATTTAAGTTATGCAATTTAGAAAACTCGACTTTTAATAAGTCGAGTTTTCTTTTATCCACACAAAAACACTTGAAAAATTTTTTTATGAGTGTTATAATAATTATGCTAAACAAAACTAAATGTATGGAGCGGAGTGTCTTTATTTTTAGGGCGCTTTATATCATTTTGCACAATTACTTTTTGAATTTGATAAAATGCAGATTCTACTAAGTGATTGTGTAAGGTAATACTTCGCTCATTTATGTTTTGTTTAGCGACTATCGGAGTCTGCGTTTTTGTGCGTTTACTTC
>JAZOMX010000042.1:0-25408 GCA_045654245.1 Pumilibacteraceae bacterium
AATATTCAAAATGGATAGCCAAAAGGCAAACAACGTCGTTTCTTGTATTGACTTGTTAGAACGACGTTATGGGAAATTGTTTCCTAAAGTTTTCAAAACTATTACCGTTGATAACGGTGCGGAATTTTCTGATTATAAAGGAATCGAACGTTCTAAACTTTTTCCTGGAGAACGGACTAAAGTTTACTACTGCCACCCGTACTGTTCTTCCGAACGTGGTACAAACGAAAGACTTAACCGTGAAATTCGTAAACTTATTCCTAAAGGTACTAATCTTGCTACTTATAAAGAACCAGACGTTGCGTTCGTGGAAAAGTGGATAAATGATTATCCTCGTTCTATACTTTCTTATTCAACTAGCGAAGAATTGTTTAGAAATCAATTATCTCGTCTTATTGCTTAAAAAATGTAAAATTTTCGACTTGCGATATCGCAAGTCTATTTTGCTTTGCGCTTTTTTCTAAAATAAGGATACCATAACCCTTTTAAAAGTGTTCTGGTATCCTTATTTTACCTTGTTTTTTACTTTTTTTCGCTATTTTTCTACTTTTTGAATAAATTTACTTGACAAAACAATAATTTTATCGTTTTTCCTAAATTTTAGTGATTTTCACACTCGCTTGCACAATGCTCACAACCGCCGTCACACTCGTGTTCAGACGCTACACGGAGGTACTCTTCAAAAACGGCGTTAAGAAGTTCCTCGCTCTCAACGGGAACGAATAGGTCTTCTCCGTCCTCTTGCTCTTCTAATTTAAAGATAAGAACTTCGCCCTCTTCAATACCTTCCATCTCCTCAACGGGTTCGAGTAAAGCGTAAAAATCGTTTTCATATTCAACACAAGCAACCTCGTAAAAATCAACGGGATTATTTTTATCGTCGTAAAGGGTTACGATTGCATCGTCTTCGATAATTTCTACGTTTTCGTTTTCATTTTTCATAGTAATAAACTCCTTATTTTTTATTTGCATCCATATATCCCTGCAAAATTATTTGCGAGGCTATACGGTCAATTACTTCTTTTCGCTTACCTTTCTTAACGCCCACGCTATCCATAATCTCTTCAGCCTGCATCGAGGTAAGACGCTCGTCAAAATACACAACCTCAATTCCGCTGACCTTTTCTAGCACTCTACCGAAACTGCGAGTTTTCGACGCTCTTTCACCCTCAGTTCCGTCCATATTAAGCGGAAGTCCTAAAACGATTTTTTGCGCGTTTTCGCGTTTTGCTATTTCGGCAATCTTATCAATATTTTTGCGCATACTTTCCGACTTAACGGTATAAAGCGGAGTTGCTAATATCTCCATTTCGTCGCATACGCTTAATCCTATTCTAGAATCGCCGTAATCAATACCAAGCATTCTCATAAGTTAATTATATCATACTTTTTTGATTTTGGATAGTAAATAAAGCAGTAAGAATAAAAAATATGACCGATTTTTGTCGCTCGGCCATATTTTTAATCAATAAATTTCTTCTTCCGGGCAAACGCAGTCGCAACCGCACTCGCACTCACAAGAATTTTGCTGGGAGTTATCCTCCTTTTTGCCGTCTTTCTTTTGCATCATAGCGTCGCAAATATCCTTCATTTTCTTCTCCGCACACTTGATAAGTTCGTGCGTTTTAGGACAGTTCATAGCGCTGGCAAGAGAAACACCCAAAGCCATACCGATTAGTAAATCCTTCATTTCTACCTCCTTTTACCGATAGTATTTTGCTTTCTTGCGCAAATTATTACGGAAAGGAGCGTATAAATTTTACTTATTCTCGGCTTTATACTTCAAAAGATAATCGTTTACTGCAGCCTTAATAGCCTCTTCTGCTAATACCGAACAATGTAGTTTTTGAGCGGGCAAACCACCAAGTTCTTCTACAACTTGAGCATTAGTAATTTTAAGAGCCTCTTCTACCGTCTTACCCTTAATCATAGAGGTTGCAACCGAGGAAGTTGCAATCGCCGCTGCGCAACCGAAAGTTTGGAAACTAACGTCCAAAATAACGTCGTTTTCAATCTTCATATAAATTTTCATAATATCTCCGCACGACGCGTTTCCAACAGTTCCAACTGCGTTGGCATCCTTCATTTCCCCTACGTTTTGGGGATTTTGGAATTCGTTAAGTACCTTTTCGTTATACATTTTTACAATCTCCTTGTATTTCACAGTAAAGTGGCGACATTTTACGGAGTTTTACGATAATCTCCTTTAGTTTGTCCACCGTGTAATCAACTTCTTCAATGGTGTTTCCTTTGCCGAAACTAAATCTAATCGAACCGTGCGCCTTCTCAATCGGCAAGCCCGTTGCAAGTAAAACGTGCGACGGCTCTAGTGAACCGGACGAACAAGCCGAGCCCGACGAACAAGCAATTCCCGCTAGGTCGAGTGACATCAAAATTGACTCACCCTCGACAAACTCGAAAGCAAAGTTTGCGTTTTGAGGCAATCTTTCCGTTTCGTGTCCATTATAAACGACGTACGGTATTTCCGCTTTTACTCTTGCGACGAAACGGTCACGGAGCGATTTTACGTATTCGTAATTCTTGTCTAAATCGGTAACCGCTTTTTCTAAAGCCTCCGCCATACCTACTACTGCCGGTACGTTGGTCGTTCCGCCTCTCATAGTACGCTCTTGGTGTCCACCCGTCATTAGTTTGTCAGGCTTAGTTCCACCTTTAATGTAAAGAACACCTATTCCTTTAGGTCCGTAGAATTTATGAGCCGAGAACGACATCATATCTACGCCAAGGTCGGCAACCGAAACTGGGATTGACCCAACCGCTTGAACAGCGTCGGTATGAAAAAGAATTCCCTTCTCCTTTGCTATCTCGCAAAGTTCTTTAATCGGCTGAATAGTTCCTATTTCGTTATTAGCAAGCATAATAGAAACCAGTATCGTTTTATCGGTAATCGCATCTTTCAAAACCTCGGGAGTAACTACGCCGTTTTTATCAACGGGCAAATAAGTAACTCTAAATCCTTGTTTTTCAAGCGCGCGACAAGACGAAAGTATTGCTGCGTGCTCAATCGAAGAAGTTATGATATGATTACCTTTTTCTTTGAGTTTTGACGCTATTCCTTTTATCGCCCAGTTATCAGCCTCTGTTCCACCCGAAGTAAAGTAAATTTCGTTGTGTTTCGCACCGATTAGGCTTGCTATTTTTCTTCTTGCATTATCTACGGCGTACGCTCCTTCTTGACCAAACGCGTGCATACTGTTCGCATTACCGAAATTATCGGTAAAATACGGGAGCATTTTTTGCAATACGTCGCGGTCAAGAGGCGTGGTTGCCGAATGGTCTAAATATATTCTGTTCATAATTACCTCACGCATCTATAATCTTTAATCATATCGTCAAGCGTCGTTTCAGACAAAATTCCGTCAATTCCGTCGTATAGTCGCCTAAATATGATTTTGTTTGGGCAGTACGCGTCTTTGCATTTTCCATCGGCACACTCAGAAATATCGAAAGCGTCGTTTAGCGAAACGAGAATTTCCTTAATCGTAATCTCGTTTGCAAGTCTAGACAAATTATAACCGCCGTTACTACCTCTAACGCTCGTTACGATATCCCCTTTTCTCAGCATCGTAAGGAGTTGTTCAAGATACTTTTCACTCAAATCCGTTTGTTTTACGAGCGTTGAAAGTGAAACCGTCTTTTCTCCTGCTATGCCTATAAGAAAAGCAAGTCGAAGTCCGTATCTAGCCCTCGTAGAAAGTTTCATTGCAATTCCTACCTTTTTACTAGGATATTCATATTATATTACGCGTACTCGTCTTTGTCAAGCGTATTTTAAGGAAAATATATAAATATTTTATTTTAGCGAAAATCTTACTAATTTAAGGTAATTCCGCTAAAAAATTCGTATTTTTTGCCAGTAATCGTCTGTTTTACCATAGAAACAGCGCTCTCGTCACAAAGCATATCGTTTGATATTTGTTTTGCTAATAAAATCGTCTCTTTGTCCGCACTAAACTCTCCGTCACCGTGTTGCGAGTAACCGAGAAAATCGCCAGCACCCCTTGAAACGAAATCGTATTCGGCTAGGTCAAAACCGTTGGAGCAAGAAATAAATTTATCTATTCGCTCTTTCGTTTCGTCGTTCTCACCGTCAGACAAGACGAAACAATAAGCGTCCTTATCGCCACGACCTACTCGCCCTCTCAACTGGTGGAGTTGCGAAAGCCCAAACCTATCTGCGTCATATATTACCATACTAGTTGCGCTAGGCACGTCAATACCGACTTCAACTACCGTAGTTGCCACCAAAACCTTGATTTTCCCCTCCGAAAACGCTTGCATAGTTTGTAATTTAACGCTTTCTTTCATACGCCCGTGGAGCAACGCAATCTTATCTCCAAATACCTGTTTGTATTTTTCGTAAATGTTTTCAGCGCTATTATCGTCTTCGTCGTCCCCCTCAATTCTAGGTGCGACTACGAACGCTTGTCCGTCCGTTTTCTCTAGATATTTCCACATATCGCTTTCCTTGCTCGAGGGCACGAACCTAGTCGTAATTTTTGCTTTCCTCGGCGGAACTTCACTTAAAGTAATCTGCGTTAAATCTCCGTAAAGCGTCAACGCAAGCGTTCTCGGAATAGGCGTTGCCGACATAACGATACTGTCCGCGCCTAACGACTTGCGCTCTAATCGTGCTCGTTGTTCTACACCAAACCGATGTTGTTCGTCCACTATAACGAGTGAAAGTTTATCGTAAACAACGTCGTCGGAAATGAGCGCGTGCGTTCCGAATACACATCTTATTTTTCCGCTTGATAGACCTAACAAAACCTCGTCCCTTTCCTTTTTTGAAAGTGACGAAGATAAATATCCGCACCTTACGCCTAAAGGCGTAAAAAATTCAAGCGCTTTCTTATAATGCTGATACGCCAAAATTTCAGTTGGAGCCATAATCGCCGACTGAAAATTAGAAAGCGAACAAAAATACATAACCAAAAACGCTATTATCGTTTTTCCCGAACCTACGTCACCTTCGATAAGAGCGTTTAATTTTTCACTTGAAAGCATAACCGAAACAATCTTATTAACGCACTCTTTTTGAGAGCCGGTAAGAGAAAATGGAAGGCTCGAGACCGCTTTATTTATTTCCGCTTTTCTATCCTCGTAACGATAAATTTTCCCAGCGTTATTGCTTTTCTTTATGAGCGAATACGCGGTAAACATATAACTCATTTTCTCTAATGCAAGAACTTTCCTAGCGCTGAAAACTTCACTCATTTTAGTCGGAAAATGAATATTTCTAAACGCCGTATCTACGCTATTAAGCGAGTATTTTTGCATTATTTTTTCGGGAATATAACTCTTAAGTTTTACTTTACTTAACGCCGTCCTTATCGCCCCTTCAATCAGTTTTCCGCTTACCTTTCCGATAGGTTTATAGACGGGAATTACGGATGGTTCTTGCCCCGTAAATTTTATAAGTTGAGGCGAAACAATTTCGTATGTGTTCTTAAATTTTTTAAGGCGTCCTTCGATATAGTAGTACTGCTCTGGAACTATATTTTTTGCCATATACGGCTGTCGAAACCAACTACACCAAACCGTACAATTATCATAAACGAATTTTACCTTAACTAAATTAAGCCCTTTCTTGATATACGCAACTTTCGGTTTATCGTGAGTGCACGCTAAAATAACTACTCTATCGCCCTCTTTTTTAGCCCTTAAATCAGCAAGCGAAGTAGTGTCTATATACCTACTAGGAAAATACGAAACAAGGTCGGCGGGCGAGGCTATTCCTGCCGATTTTAGCGCAATTATTCGTTTTTCACCAAAACCTTTTATCTCGTTAAATTCCATATCTTATTACCTTATTTTATTAGAAAACAAGCAAGTTATCCACAATTCCACACAAAAACATTGAGTTATCCACAAAATATGCAGTTTTATATGTAATTATACCCCATTTTTCTGTGGATAAATCGTTTCACATAGTTTCACGATTTATACCAAAAAAGAAAAAGTTACCCACGCATATCGCGGATAACTTTTCTATTCGTTTTTATGCAATTATTCTAGCGATACGATATAGTAATACAAGGGTTGACCGCCAAAGTGAACGTCCACGTCACACATAGGATATTTATCAGCAACGGCAGACGCAACCTCGCCGGCTTCCTCTTCGCTTACGTTATTTCCAAAGTAAAGCGTTACGGTGGAAATTTCGTCATCCATCATATCGTCAACCAGTTTAATCGTTACTTCGTTTACGTTCTCGCCTTTTGCAACGATTTTCTTGGAGTTGATGCCGATAATATCGCCTTCCTTGAGGTCAAAATCGTCGATTTGCGTACTGCGAACGGCGTAAGTAACTTGACCTGCCTTAACGTACTGCATAGCCTCGTTCATATTCTCTTCGTTATTTGCAACGGTATCCTCGGGGTTAAACGCAAGTACTGCGGATAAACCTTGCGGAACGTTTCTAGACGGAATAATATGAAGTTTACGCTTAGAAAGTGCTTTTGCTTGCTCTGCAGCAAGGATAATATTCTTATTGTTTGGAATTACGAATACGTCCTTAGCCATAACTTTATCGCACGCTTTTGCGATATCGTCAGCGCTAGGATTCATAGTTTGACCACCCTCAATAATATAATCAACGAGTAAATCCTTAAAAATCGTAGATAACCCCTCGCCAGCACACACCGAAACGATACCAAAAGGCTTTAATTCCTCTTTTCTTTGTCCGATAAGCGCGCGATTTTGCTCGAGCATATTCTCAATCTTAACTTTATCAAGTTCACCTAACTGCAAAGCGTAAGAAAGCGCAAGACCAGGGTCGTTAGTATGAACGTGAATTTTTACGAAGGATAGGTCACCGATTACCAAAACGCTATCGCCAATCGCCATAAGGTTTTCACGAAGTTTATCAATATCTGCCTCCGTAGTCTTTTTATGGAGATTTACGATAAAGAATTCGGTACAATAGCCAAATTCGATTTCAGCAAGGTCATTATAGTCAAAATGACTTTTTTCACTATACTTATCTTCAACGATTTGTACTTTATCGTCAAAAGCAAGAGAAACGTCCTCCGTTCCTAGTAAAACGTGATAGAAACCTTGGAATACTACCAAAAGTCCTCTTCCACCAGCGTCAACGACACCAGCCTTTTGAAGTACGGGGAGCATTTCGGGCGTCTTTTTAAGCATTTCCTCGCCCGCCTCAATCACTTGATTGAAGAAATCGTCAACCGCAATACTCTTTTTCGTTATTTTCTCGGCAGCCTCGCTCATTGCTCTAACTACCGTAAGAATCGTTCCCTCTTTAGGTTTTGTTACCGCCTTATAAGCAACTTCCGTTCCTTTAACCAAAGCCTTCGCAAAATGCTTTGCGGTAATATCACCCTCGCACGCAGACAATACGTCCGACATACCTTTTATTATTTGACTTAATATAACTCCGCTATTTCCTCTAGCGCCTCGTAGTGCGCCTTTTGCCATCGCTCCGCAAAGAGCGTCAACATTGTTCGTCGAACAAGCCGTAACTTCTTTTGCCGCCGAGAACATCGTAAGCGACATATTAGTTCCGGTATCTCCGTCGGGAACTGGAAAAACGTTTAATGAATCCACATATTCTTTATTTATATCAAGGAGTTTTGCTCCGTTTAAAAACATCTTGCGTAGCAATGCTCCGTTAATGGCTTTTTGCATCTTATCCTCCGATAATTTTCCGTATTAAAACCGCGCCTAAACGCGAATACCAATCACGTTTACGTTGACCGTATCAACGACCATACCTGTAAACTTTTCAACGTCGTATTTAACAGTTTTTTTCAGCGTTTGTGCTACGGCGTCAATAGACACTCCGTATTTCATAACGACGTATAAATCAATGAATATTCTATCTCCGTTAGTGAGCACGCGAACTCCGCGCGACACCTTCTTCTTTCTCAACAATTCCGAGACGCTATCAGATAATCTCTTCGGTACGAGGTCCACGATACCGTAACACTCGAGAGCAGAACTTCCCGCGACTTCAGCAATTGCGTCTTCAGTAACGGTAATGCGCCCGTAAGCGTTGACTGTATTTACGCTCATAGAACCTCCTCAAAGCAATTATATGTAAACGCACATTATCATTTTAACTTAATTTTATAAATAAATCAAGGATTTTTACAAGGTTTTGAGAATTTTTTATTATTAGATGTCCTTTTTCTATATATATAATGCGTGTTTTTGTAAAAAAAATATTTTTTTCGTAAAATCACGCGTTTTTGCTTGCATTGAATCGCAAAAAGTGATATAGTATTCGGGTAAGTCAATTTTCACTCTTTCGGAGGTGTTATTATGAGTAAATTTTGTGCAGTATGCGGTAAAGGCAAAGTAAGCGGTAACAACGTAAGCCACTCCAACCGTCACACCAAGCGTACTTTTAGCGCTAATCTTCATAAGGCTAACGGTCAAATAGAAGGACTTAAAGCAAACGAGTACATTTGTACTAGATGCTTGAGAACTCTTAACAAAGAAGATTAAGTTTTTTCTCAATTAAAAAGCGAGAAAGAGCCGTTTTTTCTACGGCTCTTTTTTGTGTTCTTTTCGCCGTCACGCACCATTTTTGCGACGGCGTTTTTATTTTCTTTTAGTAAGTATGGAAACGATTTTGCCAAGCGGACGGGGCAATTTTATACAGATAATTTTCATTTTCCTTCTCCTCTATTCGTTTTGGATAAAGACGAGAAGTTCCCCCTTGCACTCGACCTTAATTTTATCACTTTGAGCCTCGTTTGAGATTCCCAAAATATGCTGTCTATTAAGAGTTACTTCACGCATAGGATACTTAAGTCCTTCCGTAAGTATTATATGCGCGTCGCGATAAAATGGTACTAGCGACACAGTTGCACCTATTTTTACTTTCTTTTCAATCACGCCACTCTCTAGCGTGACGATAAAACCTTCGCCGATAAGCGACGCTTCGACCCCCAAATTCTTTGCGAGCAGTAATAGCGATAGATTAGAATAAAAATGGTCTGGTCTTCCACCGAAAGCGCCGTAAATCACAATGCTTTTAGCACCTTTTTCTACCGCTAATTCAACCGCCAAATGTCCGTCGGTAAAATCTTTTTCAGGCGGAAAAACGAGCGTTTCAATCCCATTTTCGACGCTAGAAATCGGGCAACTGTCAAAGTCGCCCAAAACTACGGACGGAGTTACCACTCCCTTAAGATACGAATACGCTCCGTCAGCACAAAGAATTATCGCATCCGAAAAATCAATCTTATCTAGTTCATTTTTTTTCGGCGGAGTTCCATTTAGAAATATTATTGCTCTCATACTCTTGAATTTTTAATTCCCTTTATCGCCTCGACTGGATTTGGAGCCTCAAAAACGGCAGTACCAGCAACAACGGCATCTGCTCCCGCATCCCAAATTTGTCCTGCGTTGCCAGTCCCTATTCCGCCATCAACCTCAATTATCGTATCAAGATTTCTGCGTTTAATCTCAGCGGAAATCTTTTTAATTTTATCAAGCGCGCTAGGAATAAATTTCTGCCCCCCAAAGCCCGGATAAACACTCATAACCAAAACCATATCAGCCTTATCTAAATACGGAAATACAGCCTCGGCAGGCGTATCGGGACTTATAGCAATACCACTCTTTACTCCCTTTGAGCGTATAAAATCAAGCGTATAAGCAAGCGCCGTCGTAGATTCATAATGGATTGTAAGGTAATCCGCTCCACACTCGATAAACTCGCTTGCGTAACGCTCGGGACGAGTTACCATAAGATGCACGTCGAGGGGTAATCTCGTATATTTTCTAATAGTCTTTACCATTCTTTGTCCAAACGAAATATTAGGCACGAAAACGCCGTCCATTACGTCGAGGTGAAACATATCCGCCCCTGCTTTTTCAACTCGTTCTAAGTCTCTTTGTACGTTACAAAAATCAGCCGCCAAAACGGAGGGCGCAACTATAAATTTACTCATTTTTATCTCCTTTTTTTATAGTTTTGTTTGCTTTCTTCAAAAATCTTTAGATATCTTTCATATTTATTCTTATCAATTTCGCCACGCTCGACGGCGCGTTTTACTGCGCAATCAGGCTCGCTAGTGTGAGTACACGGATGGAATTTACAATCGTCGGCAAAACGAACGAAATCGTCGTAATAAGTCCAAATATTCATATACTCTTCTTCAGTAGCGTCAAGCATAGAAAATCCCGGAGTATCGATAAAATAAAAGCCCTCGGGAGAACGCAATATCGTCGCCGAAGTCGTAGTGTTTTTACCTCTTCCGATTTTCTCACTCACCTCGCCAGTTTCCATAATCTTCTCGCCCAAAATAGCGTTCGAAAGCGTAGATTTTCCAACGGCAGACTGCCCGGCAAAACAAACGAGTTTTCCCTTTATAACGCTTATAAGTTCACTCACTTCGCCAGTAAGCGCAGTCGTCGATACGATATCGCTTACTTCGTTTTTATATTGCGCCTTAATTTCGTCGAGAGTCACTCCCCCAAGGTCAGTTTTATTCAAGCAAATTACACAATCAATTCCAGCGCGCTTACAGTTAATAATCATCTTGTCGATTAAAAACCAGTCGATTTCAGGCTTGGGAGCGATTACTAACACGATTATATCAATATTTGCAACGGCAGGTCTAATTAGCGAATTACGGCGTTTTTGCACGCTTGATATTACTTTTTCGCCTCGCTCTTCGGCTAAAGATACGAAGTCTCCTACCAAAATTTCACCGTCTCGCTTAAGTTTACCCCTTGCCTTTACGGTAATAATCTTTCCGTTTTCATCAATCTCGAAAGTTCCAGATTTATGTTTCATTACCCTGAAAAAGCCGTTCGTCATTTTTTCGCTCCTCCAAGATAACTACGGCGAAGTTGTCCGCACGCGCCTCCAACGTCCGCTCCCTTAGACTTTCTTATCGTAGCGCTTACGCCCATATCGATAAGTTTTTTCATAAATCTCTCGCCCTCTTCTTTAGTGCACCCCTTAAGATTTTTTTCTTTTACGGGGTTTAGCGGGATTAGATTTATATGACACGGAAAACCTTTTAATAGTTCGGACAACCTTTTTGCATCAAAATGGTTAATATTCTCACCCTTTATCATAGTGTACTCAAAGATTACCCGTCTTCCAGTCTTTTCAAAATAATACTTTGCACTATCAATCAGTTCGTTCATAGTGTACTTGTTGGCAATCGGCATAATTCTACGCCTAGCCTCGTCAGAACTTGCGTGCAACGAAAAAGTTAGAGTAACCGAAAAACCGTCGTCGGCAAGCCGTCTAACGTTTTCAAGTATTCCACAGGTAGATAACGATATGTTTCTCTCGCTAATGTTTAACCCGTCTGGAGATGATAAAAGGCGAATAAATTTCGTTACTTCGTCGTAATTATCAAGCGGTTCTCCGCTACCCATAAGAACGACGTTAGTTACCGCTCGTTTATCTTTAGTTCCTCCTGCGTCACGGTTTACACACAACACCTGAGAAAGAATTTCGCCCGCCGTCAAATTACGAACTAATCCACCTATTCCCGACGCGCAAAAAGCACAACCCATACGGCAACCGACTTGCGTTGATACGCACAAAGTATTCCCGTAAGATTGTTTCATAAACGCTCCCTCGATAATATTTCCGTCGGAAAGCGAATACAAATATTTTACCGTTCCGTCAACGGAAGTTAGTTTCTTTTCTATCTTAACGCAACGGGCAATATACTTTTCTTTAAGTGCATCACGAAGAGACTGCGGAATATTGCTCATTTCTTCGTAATCGTTATACCTTACGATATGCTCGTATATTTGTTTTGCCCTATACGACGGCACGGAAAATTCTTCCGTAAGCACGGAAGTAAGTTCTTCTTTAGTTAACGATGCTAATGCCGTCATTTAGTTCTCCTTAATTTTGCAACGAAAAATCCATCACAACCCGCTTTATGCGGATATAATCGCACGAACCCGTCACCGTCCGCCGTTACGCCTTCCGCCATTCCTTTGACAAGTTCAAACTGCGGATGCGTTTTTAAAAACTCCGTCACTATATCCTCGTTCTCCTCTCTAAGTATCGTGCAAGTCGAATAGTTAAGAGTTCCACCTATTTTCACATACTTTGCTGAAGTCTCTAAAATACTGCGCTGAATAGCAGTAAGCGAGGCTATATCTTCGGGCTTTCTTGAAAGCAATATATCCGGTTTAGAATAAATTACGCCTATGCCACTACAAGGCACGTCGCAAATTACGCAATCGAATTTTTCCACAAAATCTTCTCGTAATTTGGTTGCGTCGTTTACCGTAGCCGTAATTTTTTCGCCCATACGGTTCGCATACGCCTTAATTAATTCAACTCTATGAGGGTGAATATCGCAAGCGGTAACTTCTCCGCCCGTTAAAAAGGCAATATATACAGCCTTTCCCCCAGGAGCGGAACAAGTATCGAGAATTTTTGCGCCGTTTTCAACCCCCTCTGCGTAATATTTCGTAGCCAAAATACTAGATAGCGATTGAATAGTAAACTGATTAGGCTTAAGCAACGATATTTGCTCGTGCGTTAGGTAATATCCGCTAACGCTCTTTTGCGCCGTCGGTACGATTTTTTCAAAGTCTTCGCCACGAAGAACTCGCTCGTTTAACCTTATATGCGTTTTCTCGGTAAGGCTAGCCGACAAAAATGAAACCGTAAAATCTTTACCTTTTTGCTCAATCAATTTCTTTACTATCCACTCGGGACAAGAATAGTTAACGGAAATTTCTTTGACTATATTTTTGTCCTTTATGGGTAAAACTACGGCGGTAGATGCCCGAAGAACAGCGTTTACTAACCCCGATAGTCCTTTTTTACCAAGTTTTTTTGTAAGGGCTACTTGGGTAGAAATTACGGCATAATCAGGCACTTCCATATATCGCAACATATAAAAGCCCATTTTGAGCACCGTGCGAATAATTTGTTTGGGGCGTTTGTCGGTAAGACACGATAAAATATAGTCTAGTTGCGTGTTCTTTGCTAGCACTCCGTAAAAAAGGCGAGTAACGAATGCTTTATCCCTACCGTCTGGTATTTGATTAAGCGTTTTGTTAAGTTCTATCGCCGAATACGCACCATCCGTAAAAACCTTACTCAAAAGGCGAGCCGTTATTAAATTTCTCTCTATAGTCTCCACTTACTCGAATTTGTCTCCAACAGCAATCTTTACTCCGTTCAAAAAGTCGGCAGTAGCCATTTTTTTCTTGCCACTCATTTGCAACTCGTTAATTTTTAGTGCGCCAACTCCACAAGCAACCACTAATTCTTTCTTTTGCGCGCGTAAAACTTCGCCGTCATTTCCCTCAAAATCAAGCGTTTCCGCATTGTAAATCTTAATCGGTGTTCCTTTATACGAACAAACGGCGTAGCCAAAACCACGCATCGTGTTTCTTATCTCGGTAGCCGAGCGAGAAAAATCAATCACACTCTCTTCTTTTTTTAGAGGCGGAGCAAAAGTCACCTTACTTTCGTCCTGTTTTATGGGCGTTATTTGTCCACTGATATACTTATCTAAAGTTTCAATAAGCAAATTTGCGCCAATTTCGCTTAATTTACGATATAGGTCAGACACGTAGTCCCCATCTTCAATCGTGAGTTTTTCAATAGCCAAAATATCTCCGCTATCCATACCGATATCCGTTTTCATTATCGTAATTCCCGTTTCCGTTTTACCGTCGATTAAAGCGCGTTGAATAGGTGCACTACCTCTGTACTCAGGTAAAATCGAACCGTGCACGTTAATTACGCCAAGTGGAGCAATATCCAAAATTTCTTGCGACAAAATTTGACCGTAAGCGCAAGTTACCATAATATCGGGACGGAGCGATTTTAAGGTCTCAACCCCGTCAACTCTAATCTTTTCAAACTGATAAACTTCAATTCCAAGCGATTTTGCCTCGCTTTTAACCGCACCGTCAACGAAGTTGCCCTTTCTGTCCTTTTCCCTATCGGGCTGACAAACTACGGCTACGACTTCGTATCGCTCTGAAAGCGCCTTAAGCGATGGAATAGCAAAATCTGGAGTTCCGAGAAAAACTATCCGCATATTCCGCCCTCGACTTTATCGATATATAGAGTTCCGTCAAGATGGTCAATTTCGTGACAGAACGCTACCGCTAAAAATCCTTCAACGATATATTTGTGCATAACTCCAAATCTATCTTGAGCCTCTACCGTCATACGGCGAGGGCGTTTTACCATACCCCTACGACCAGGAACGCTTAAACATCCCTCAGGTCCAGTTTGTTCACCCGAGAATTTTTTAATTACGGGGTTAACTAGTTCGTATATTTTTTCACCGTTAATGCAAACTACGCACACTCTTTTGAGTATGCCTACTTGCGGAGCGGCAAGACCTACTCCGTCAGCGTGAAACATAGTTTCAATCATATCGTCGATAAGATACGCAAGTCTATCGTCGAATTGCGTTACTTCTCTTGATTTTTGGCGAAGAATCGGGTCTTCTATCGTTACGATTTTACGAAGCGCCATTTTTATTTGCTCCTTAACTTAAATTATTTGGATTGATTTCAACAAATACGCTTACTTTTGGGATAAGATATTTGTCAACCGTTTTATAAATTTTCGATACTATCTCGTCGTAATTACCAACGAGGCGAATAAGAATTTGCATTCTATGTTTATTTTGTATTCGTTTTACAGGCGATTTCATTGCCGAGAAATACGCAAAATTCTCTCGCTGTTCTCCGCTTATAACGGAAATCTCGTCAAATATGCCTTTTAGCGTTCTACTACAAAGTTCTTCAACCTCTCCAGAAACGAGAATTCTAACTATCTTTGAAAAAGGTGGATATTTAGTTACTTCGCGAAGGTTTGCCTCTTTCTCGTAAAAACCTTTATAGTCTCCGCTTACCGCATAACGGTAAACGTAATGACGAGGCGAGTAAGTTTGCAAAACGACTTTACCGGGTTTCTCGTCTCGACCTGCTCTGCCCGCCACTTGCGTAATTAACTGGAAAGTACGCTCGTTGCTCCTAAAATCCGAGAAATGTAAACTCATATCGGCGTCCACTATACCCACTAGCGTTACGTCTGGGAAATCGTGACCCTTCGCTATCATCTGTGTTCCAACCAAAATATGCGCCTTTTTCTTACCAAACTCGCCTAAAATGCGAGCGTGCGCATCCTTGTTTTGCGTCGTATCGTTATCCATACGCAAAATCATTTTATCGGGGAAAAGTTCTTGCAGTTTTTCAACGACTGCTTGCGTTCCCACGAATCCTCGTTTTACGTTGGTCGAGTGGCACTCTGGACACTCGCTAAGCACCTCGTATCTATTACCACAATAATGGCATTTAAGGACGTTCTCTTCCTTGTGATAAACGAGCGAAACGTCGCATTGTTCACATTTGGCAACGTAACCACAACTACGACACATCATATACGACGAATATCCTCTACGATTAATAAAGATAATCGCTTGCTCGTCCTTTTCCATACACTCAGACAAAGCGTTCATAAGCGTACGAGAAAACATTTCGTTATTGCCCGAATATATCTCGTGACACATATTTACCACTTCAATCTCAGGTAAAGCGCGTTTATTTACGCGTTCGGGTAGTTTAAGTAGCGTATATTCGCCTATCTCGGCGTTATGATAACTCTCAATCGACGGTGTTGCGCTACCTAAAAGTAACGAGCAATCATTAAGTTCCGCTCTTTTTCTCGCAACCTCGTGAGTAATATATCTAGGATTAGTTTCAGAAACGTAACTACCATCGTGTTCTTCATCAATAATAATAAGTCCCAAATCACTGAGTGGTGCAAAAATCGCACTACGAGCACCTATTGCGACCTTGGCTTTACCCGTAAGCAAGCGTCTCCACTCATCAAACCTCTCGCCCGCCGAAAGTCCGCTGTGTAAAAGCGCAACTTCTTCACCAAATCTAGAACGAAAAGAACGCAAAACTTGGGGCGTAAGTGAAATTTCAGGAACGAGCATAATCGCCGATTTTCCCTCTTTTAACGCATTGGATATACAACGCATATAAACTTCCGTTTTTCCACTTCCCGTAACACCGTGCAATAAATAAGTTTTCTTTTCGCCTACGCAAACGGTGTCCACTACTTCTTGTTGCGACGAAGTAAGCGTAACTTCCTTAATCTTTTCGCCCTCAACCGCCTTGTACGGAGTTCTCATTTCTTCTTCCTCGCACAAAACGACTATTCCTCTTGCAACTAAATTACGAAGCGCTGCCGCTGAAAAATTTTTATTCAGTTGCGTTACGCTCTCCCGTTTTACTTCGAGCAAGTGTTCAAACAAATCAAGTTGTGCGTGAGCCGATTTTTTAATAAAAGTGGCTATATCCTTTTCTTCGTACTCACTTGCAATTTGCGCGTAAGAAACGGTTAATTCCTTTACCCTTCCACCTCGCATTTGCGACGGAATAAAAAGCCTTAAAATATCAACCATACGGAGGTGATATCGCTCGCGCATGTACGACATAAGTGCGAGCATTTCGTCGGATATAACTTGATAGCCGTCAAGCGCTTTAACGATAGGCTTAACGGAAGGATAATCGCTTTTCTCTTTGAGGGCTATAACGTACCCTTCTACCATAGTTTTTCCAAAAGGTACTAATACGCGAAAACCCGCCCTAATTTCGGGCGAGTCGCTAATTGTATAATCGAAAACTTTATCAACTTCCGAATTGCTTATATCGACTATTACTTCCGCTATCATTTAAGCCTTATAATTCTGTCCAGGATTTCCCCAGCAAGTTCAGTTTTTTTCATAAGCGGTAATTTTTCCGCTCCATCTTTAGTGATTATAGTTGCGATATTCGTATCGACGTTAAAGCCTGCGCCTGCCTGCGTTACGTCATTTAGTACCGCCATATCCGCGTTCTTTTTCGTAAGTTTTTCGGTTGCGTTTTTCTCGCAATCATTAGTTTCAGCCGAAAATATCACGAGTTTTTTGTTACCCTTTTTCTCTCCAACAGACTTTGCTATATCGGGATTTTTAACGAGTTTTAGCGTTAAAGTTTCGCTTTTAATCTTAAGAGACGCACTATTTTCCACTCTATAATCAGCCGGCGCTGCCGACTTAATAATTATATCAGCCCTAGCAAGGTTATCCATTACCGCGTCGTACATTTCTTGCGTAGTATTAACCTTAATTTGTTCCACTCCACTCGGTACTTCCACCGAAATATTGCCCGTTACGAGAATTACTTCCGCTCCACGAGAGAGAGCGTTCTCAGCAAGCGCAATACCCATTTTTCCGCTAGAACGATTAGTAATAAAACGAACGGGGTCAATAGGCTCGCTAGTTCCACCTGCCGTAATTAGCACGGTTTTGCCGTCGTAATCTTGCTTGGGACAAAGCGTTTTCACGACAAAATCCACGATTACTTCGGGTTCTGGTAATCTTCCCTTGCCGACGTCACCGCAAGCAAGATATCCGTCTGCGCTTTCTATAAAGAGATATCCTCTCTCCTTAAGCGTTTTTTCGCTTTGAAGATACGCCGGCGAAGTTATCATATTCGTATTCATAGCAGGTACGATTACGATAGGACACTTCATAGCCATAGCGGTAGTGGACAAAAAATCGTCCGCTATGCCCGAGGCAAGTTTGCCAGCAAAGTTAGCAGTGCAAGGCGCAACGACGAAAATATCCGCTTTTTTTGCAAGCGAAACGTGCTCCACTTCCCACTCGAAATCGCGGTCGAAAGTATCGACTATTACTCGGTTTCCCGACAGCGTTTCAAAAGTAAGCGGAGTTACGAACTGCGTAGCGTTTTTAGTCATAACGACGGATACGCAAGCGCCCATTTTCTTTAGCGCGCTAACCGCGTAACACATCTTATACGCAGCAATTCCAGCAGTTATTCCTATTACGATTTGCTTGCCTTTAAGATTCAATTTATACCTCTTCTTTAGCCGCTACTTTTCCCTCGTAGAGTTCTTTAGCGGCTTTAGTAACCGGGTTTTCTTTGTTGCCGTCAGCACCCTCGATAGCCTTATCCGCAATCTGTTTTGCTCTTTTTGCAGTTACGCAAACGAGAGCGTACTTACAACCTACTTTATCAATGAGTTTGTCAATAGGCGGGTCAATCATCATAATTAAATAGTCTCCTTGAATTTAGTTTATTCTTTCGTAGCGAGGTATTCTTTAATAATTTCCTCGTTACGCTCGATTTTTCTCTTTTCTGCCTCGATAATTGCCATTACTTGGTCGATTGCAGAATCTAAGTCGTCGTTAAATACGATATAATCGTATTGTTTATACTTCTCGAGTTCGCTCTTAGCGGACGCAAGACGACGGGTAATGCTACTTTCAGAATCAGTTCCGCGAGCGCGAAGTCTCTTTTCCAAAATTTCAAATGAAGGCGGAATTATAAAAATCGTAATACTTTCGGGATACATTTTCTTAATTTGCTTTGCTCCCAAAGTATCAATCTCAAACATTACGTCTTGACCTAGTGCAAGTTTTTCATAAACGGGTTTTTTGGGCGTGCCGTAATAATTATTATATACCGCTGCCGTCTCTAAAAACTCGCCTGCCGCAATCATTTTTTGGTACTCTTCTTCCGTCTTGAAATAGTAATGTATTCCGTCAACTTCGCCCACTCTCGGCGCGCGCGTAGTTACCGAAATAGAACGGTTAATCTCCGGTTTTCTAATAAGCACTTCGTTATAAACCGTACCTTTTCCCGCTCCCGAAGGTCCTGAAATTACAATTAACAATCCTTTCTTCATAGTCGTTACTCCACATTTCTTATTTGTTCTTTAATCTTTTCAAGTTCGTTCTTCATATAAATTACGAGCGCAGTAAGTTCACTATCGTTAGACTTCGAGCCCATAGTGTTTATTTCTCGTCCAACCTCTTGCGATATGAAATCAAGATTTCGTCCTTGAGGTCCGTCGCTAGAGAGCGCTTTATTAAACTGGTCGATATGCGAGTGAAGTCTCGATATCTCCTCGTTTATGTCCGCTTTGTCTGCAAAAAAAGCAACTTCGTTAAGTAATTTATTCTCGTCAACTTCAACGGTTGAAAGTATTTCGGCAACTCTCGTCTTAATCTTCTCAGCGTATTCGGTCACGACTAACGGCGCTCTTTTTTCGGCTTTAGCGAGCGCGTCTGCTATATTGCCGATTAGTTTCTTTAGGTCGGCGGTTACCGATTCGCCCTCGATTTTGCGCATCTTAAGCATTTCTTTTACAGCCCCGTCAACGCATTCGCAAACGATTTTCTTAAGCAGTTCCTCGTCCTCTGCCGTAGCCTCGACTTTTAACACGTCGGGCGTTTTCATAAGTTCGGTTACGCCGTAATTATTTTTAAGTCCGTATCGTTTGGAAAGTTTTTTCGCCGTTGCAACGAACTTTTCCGCAAGCGTTTCATCAACGCTAATTTCCCGTCCGTCGCTAGCGTTATTCTCATAATTGAAAAACACGTCAACCGTTCCACGGCTCAAACTCTTCTTAATTACCCGTTTTGCCTCGTCTTCTAGAAAAGCCAAAACTTTGGGCATTCGGCAATTCACTTCTAAATAGCGATTATTTACCGATTTCATTTCTACGGTAAGTCGTCTTCCGTCTTTTTCTAAAACGCACTTACCGTAACCCGTCATACTGTTCATCAGCACCGTTTCTCCTAAAATTTGTATAATTCGTCGGGCAAAACCTCAATTTTCTCTCTTTCGCCCGTCAATTTAATAAGCGTTACCTCTTCTCCGTCCGTAACTTCTCCGATATAAGTAAGGTCAATCTTTTCTTTTGCTAGCGCAGATTTAATTTCGCTCTCGTCCTTGCACGCTACTAGCATACTTCCACTAGAAAGTAATCTTAACGGATTTACGCCTATCGTTTCGCACATTTTTTTAGTAAGTGCGTCAACGGGCATTTTATCCTCATATAAAACCGCGCCCAGCGATTTAGCGTAGCAAACTTCCGCAACCGCACCCAACACTCCGCCCTCCGTGATATCGTGCATCATAGTTACGGAGTGGTCCTTTCGAATAATATGCGACTCGGTTTTCACGTCGAGCAAAACTGAAAACTTCTTAAGAGTGTCGCTTTCGCTCTCCGTTAAACTCGGCTTTACGATATCCGCCAAAATACAAGTTCCCTCAAGAGCAAGTTTTTTCGTTACGAACAACTTGTCCCCCACGGAAAGGTCGTCTTTTTTTATTAGCCTTTCGGTTATTCCGATTGCAGTTCCAGACACGATAGGACGAACTACGCAATCCGAAAACTCGGTGTGACCGCCAACGATATCAACGCCTAACGCCGTCGCTTTTTCGCTCGCGCCCCTCATAATCTCGTCAACTTCTTTGGGCGAACAAGAGGGAGGCATAATAAGCGTTAGCGTCATAGCAATCGGAGTTCCTCCGTTAGCGCATATATCGTTACAACATACACTTACGGCCAACGCACCCATTTTTTCGTTTTCTACGACCGCCGTTATAGGGTCGGAGGAAACTAGCACCGTTCCAGGCAACGACAAAGCAGCGCAATCCTCACCCACGCTTGCCGAAAGCAAAACTTCTTCTCTCGTTTTTTTTAGGTGGCGTAATACGCTGTCGTTAAGTTCGTCAGTTGTCAATTTGCCTAGTCTCATATGTTATATTATACACCCTATTTTCACAAATTTCAAGCGTTTAACATGGTTAATAATTCTTCTTCGGTAATTATTTTTATATTATACGCGCGCGCCTTATCTAATTTCGAGCCCGCACTCTCACCTGCAAGCACGAAAGAAACGTCTTTCGAGACGGAACTAGACACTACTCCTCCCGCACTTTCAATAAGCGCGCTAGCCTGCGAACGAGTTAGCGTAGGCAAAGTTCCGGTTAACACGAATTTCTTGCCTGCAAAAATCCCGCCCGTATTTTTTGCAAAGCGAGGGTCTATTCCGATTTGCTTAAACTTCTCGATAATTTCCCCTCTTTTTTCAAAAAACGCAAGGATTGAATCTGCTACGATATTTCCTATTTCCGGAATAGCAAGCAATTCTTCTTTACTTGCGCCCATAAGTCCGTCAATCGAGCCGAACGCCTCCGCTAAATCTCGCGCCGATTTTTTACCGATATTATCAATTCCGATTGCGTTTATAAACCTATCGAGAGACGCGCCTTTGCTTTTTTGAATTGACGAGAGAAAATTCTCGCTCTTTTTATCCTTAAACCCGTCAAGGTCTGATAAATCTTCCTTTTTAAGCGAGTATAAATCAGTAGGTTCTCTCACGCCTAATTCTCTATAAAGAAGAGCAACTGATTTTTCACTTATACCCTTTATATCCATACAGTCTTTGCTAGCAAAGTGCGTTATTCTTCCTATGATTTGCGGTGGGCAATCCTTTTCGTTAGGACAGAAAATATGCGCTCCGTCTTTAACTAATTCACTACCGCAAGCCGGACAAACCGTCGGCGGATAAATTTCCTCGCCTCCGTTATCCTCGGCAAGGCCTAATATTTCGGGAATTACGTCGTTGGACCTACGGATAAATACTCTACTTCCTTTCTTAACTTTTTTACGCAAAATATCGTCGTAGTTATTAAGCGTTGCTTTTTGAATAGTCGCTCCGCAAAGTTCAACGGGCTCGAGCAGTCCTAAAGGCGTAAGTTTTCCCGTTCTTCCCACGTTCCACACGACTTCTTTTAGTATCGTAGTAGTTTCTTCAGCCTCAAACTTAAACGCCATAGCCCAACGAGGAAATTTGTCGGTGTAACCTAATTCTTCGCGCGTTTTCAGGTCGTCAATCTTAACGACCATACCGTCAATTAAAAAGTCGAGTTTATCTCTATCAACACGGTCGATTTCGGCAATAATTTTTTCCATATCGGACGACACGAAAAGTTTTTCGGTCTTAAACCCGTTATCTTTAAGAAAAGTAATGTTGTCGTTTTGAGAAGAAAGTTCCTCGCCGTCAAGGTAGTTTACGTTATAAAAAATTATGTCAAGATTTCTCGACGCCGTTACTTTCGGGTCTAAATTTCTAATAGCACCAGCAACGCCGTTTCGAGCGTTTTTAAGAGGTTCTTCTGCCGTTTCGTTGTATTTTTTAAGCGCAGACAATCGCATAATTCCTTCGCCCTGAGCCTCAAATACGCCCTTAAACGGAACGGAAAGCGGAATTGATTTTATCGTCAAGATTTGCGCCGTTACGTCCTCTCCCGTCTCGCCGTTACCTCTCGTTGCTCCACCCTTAAAATAGCCGTTTTCGTAAGTTAAGCAAAGCGTTAGCCCGTCCAGTTTATACTCCAAAGTATATTGAGCGGACGGCGCAATTTTTTTGATTTTTGCGTCCCATTCGCGAAGTTCGTCGTAACTGTTGCATTTATCTAAACTATACAATTTTGATAGATGCGTATGTGCGGTAAACTCCTTTATCGGCTCGCCTCCTATTTTGCGCGAAGGCGAATCCGGGAGCACCACCCCCGTCTCTTTTTCGAGCATTAACAACTCGTTATATAATTCGTCGTATTGTTTGTCCGCAATCGTCGGTTCATCTAAAACGTAATACTGATATGCGTACTTGTTAAGCCTTTCGACGAGTTCTTTCATTTTGGAATTTTGGTCCATAATTAACCTCTAATATACTTTCCTCATATAGAAAAACCCTATTTAACTATCTCTATGGGCGCATAATCAAGTATCAATTTAAGTTTACCTACATTAGGAAACGACACTTCTATCGACGCACTACCCGAAAGTGTAACGCCTACGATTTCGCCCTCGCCAAACTTTTTATGACGGATTTTAACGCCTACTTCATAGTCGGCGTAATTCTTCTTCGCAAGTGAATTTTCACTCTGTTTTTTCTTGGTAAAATCAAGGTTATAATTCTTTGTCGAACCGCCTGACAACGGGACTTCCTCGCTATTGTATTTCGAGCCGAAAGAGTTTTGATAACTTCGCTCCCCTCCGTATCTTCCATACCTATAACCACTATCGTACTCGGTAGCACCACTTCTTCTAGGAACACTCTCTTCGGCGATAAATCCACCCTCGCGCAAGAAACAACTAGGCAAGCAAAACTGCTGTTCTCCAAAACGGAAACGAGTTCTAGCCATAGACAAATACAACCTTTTTTCCGCCCTCGTTACGGCTACGTACATAAGCCTACGCTCTTCTTCTTTCTCGCCGTCGCTTTCATCCGCCCTAGACGAAGGGAATATTCCCTCTTCCAACCCCACGACGAACACGTTCTTAAATTCTAGTCCTTTTGCAGAGTGAACGGTTGCAAGCGTGACGCAATCGCTCTCGTCCATTTCGTCAAGGTCGCTATAAAGCGAAATTTGTTGCAGGTATTCGTCTAGCCCCAGGTCGGGATTAGCATTTTCAAACTGTTCGATTGAGTGAGCAAGTTCTCGAATATTCGCCCTTCTAGCCTCGTTTTCATCCGTATCTTCTGCATAATATTCTTTCAGGCCAATTAGTTTAATGATATAGCGAACTAAGGCAAATAGCGTTATCCCTTGATTGTAAGCGTTATCCATACATTTAAGAACCGTACCAAACGCTTTTGCTTTATTTATTACCGCAGTTGGTAAATCCTTGTTATTTTCAATATCGTAAAGAACTTCGTAAAAACTTTGTCCCGTCACTAACGCGTAATTTCGTATTTGTCTTACCGTTCCGTCGCCTATTCCTCGTTTAGGGAAATTGATTACACGCAAAATAGCGTCCTCATCATTATGGTTGCAAATAATTTTTAAGTAGGCAAGTAAATCCTTGACTTCCTTTCTGTCGTAGAACTTAAAACCACCGAAAATTTTATGCGGTACGCCGTATTGAATAAGCCGTTCCTCAAATACTCGCGAGAGGGCGTTTATCCTCATAAGCACGGCAAAATCAGAATAGTTAACGCCCTCGTCGTCGTGCAATCTTCTTATCGTACTAATGACGAAATCCGCCTCTTCTCTATCTGAGTTTGCCGGGAAAAACTTAACTTCTTCACCGTCTTCGTTATCCGTCCAAAGCGTTTTTTCTAGTCTCGTTTTGTTGTTAGATATTATCGTATTAGCAACTTTTAGAATTTTCTTCGTAGAACGATAATTTTGCTCGAGTTTATATATTTTACACTTAAAATCCGTGGTAAAGTTGAAAATATTTCTAAAATTAGCGCCACGCCAACCGTAAATACTTTGGTCTTCGTCTCCTACTGCCAAAATATTTCCGTGCTTGCCTGATAAAATTTTTACGATATCGTACTGCACCGTGTTCGTGTCTTGAAACTCATCAACGTGAATATAACGAAATTTCTCTTGATAGTACTCTCTCACTTCCGCTTTCGCTCGCAAGAGTTTATAAGCCTTTATCAATAGGTCGTCGTAATCGAGCGCATTTGATTTTTTAAGCGCATCCTCGTATTTTTTATACACCTTCACGATTAAGTCAATATCGTCTCGCCAAGCGTAAATTTCTTTATATTCTTCGGGTGAATGTCCGTTGCTCTTTGCATTAGAAAGGGCTGATATTATATCTTTTACAGCCGTATCATCAACCTCGTCTTCTTTTAAGATTCGTTTTACGAGGCGTTCTTTTTCATCCTCTCCATAAATTGAAAAACTGGAAGTGTATTCGGGAAAATGAGCGGAAATAAACTTACGGAGTATGCGCACGCATAGGGCGTGAAAAGTAAACACCCACAATCCGCTTGCATCCGCTCCAAGCATACGCTCAAGTCTTTCTTTCATTTCACCAGCCGCTTTATTCGTAAACGTTATCGCTAAAATATTGTACGAACTTACCGATTTATTTCGTATTAAATGCGCTATGCGGTGAGTAAGCAATCTCGTCTTTCCCGAGCCTGCACCAGCCGTAACCAAAACAGCGCCCTCGGTGTCGAGGACGGGTTTCATTTGTTCGTCGTTTAAGCCCGTTAAATCGAAATTCATTACTCGTTCCTTTCTCTTTAGAATTTATAATTCTATTCTACCACAATACCCCCTATTCAGTCAAGACTTTTCACTCCCGTTTTACCATCTCTTTCGAGGTAATAACGCTTTGAAAGTTCTCTAAATTTTTCAGACAGTTCGAGTATATACTTTTGCTTTCCGTTTTCTGATAAGGTTTTATAGTAATCTTTATCGATTAGTTGCCCGATAGGACTTAAAGTATGCTCGTCTTTATCCAAAATTAAGCACACCTTTTTATACAATCTCTCCTCTTCGAGAGCCTTCTCCTCGTTTGTAATAAACATTATATCTCGCCTTACTTTTTGTCGTTGAATTTCCGTTATCGTACTTTCCTGCACGCTTTCCTTTTCCATTTTGCGTCGTTCTTCCTCCATTTTTTGCCAGTATCCCATTTTTAAGCGTTGTTTTGCAATTAGCGCGCGTTTTTTAAGTTCCGAAAGTTGTTTTGCCATATTTTTGCTCCTTTATAGTAGTAAAATCAAGCATAACACAAAAAGCACCCTTATAGGTGCTCTTCGACTTTGTTCGA
>JAZOMX010000043.1:0-10376 GCA_045654245.1 Pumilibacteraceae bacterium
TCTACCCGTAACCGAGGCTGAGTTCTGGAACCTTTGCGAATATATGTCCAACAACTCCGTAATTCCTTTCCTTTGGTCTGACCAGGCTCAATACACCACGAACTTTATTTATTCTATCGTAGCAGCATACGAGGGTAAAGAGTACTTCGACGTAATGAAGGAAATGAACGGAACTTACAAGTTCAACGACGGAACTGAACTTAACGTAACTCCTGAAAACGCTTGGGAACTTCTCAAGATGGACGGAAGAAAAGCAGCGCTTTCTTTCGCTAAGAAGATTGCAGACAATCCTCACTACTTCCACAACCAGTCTGGTACCGCATCTATGGGCTTTATGACCGCTCAGTCCGAGTACCTCCTTTCCGTAGAGAAAGCAAAGAAAGGTAAGGGCGACAGAATCGCATTCTTTATCGACGGTTCTCACTGGCTCAACGAGGCAAAAGACACCTTTAACGATATGAAGGCTATGTCTGACGAGTATGCTAACCGTCGTTTGGGCGTTATGCCTTTCCCCGTATTCGAGGGACAAAAAGCAGAAAGAACGACTTACTTCGCATCTTCGTTCTACACCTCCGTACTAGTAAGAAAGAACGCTAAACAGCCTGAAGGCGCAAAGAAATTCTTTGCATACCTCCAGTCCGACGAGGCTCTCCAAATTTGTACTCAATACTCTGGAATGCCCAGAGCGCTTGATTACGAAATGACGAACGAGCAACTCGCAACTATGAACACCTATTATCAAACTTTGTGGGGCGCTTGGAAGGGTAACAGCGATATCGTATATCACACCTGCAACAACCCCGTAATGTACAAGAACGAGCAGTACTTCGAGGGTTCTTGGAAGTTCAGCGCAAACACTTCGGATGGAAAAATTCTTTCCGACCCCATTAGTGATTTTAGAACTTATCCTGAACTTACCGTAGAAGACTACTTTAACGCAGTAGTAGAGACCAACAAAGTTACTTGGGAAAACAAACTTAACTAATAACTAGAGAATACACTAAAATCATAGGTGCAAAGTGATGAAACGTAAAATTAAAAATATTGATGAAATTAAGGAAAAAGGTCCATCACTTAAAGAACGCATCGGAGAGAAGTGGGACGCTTTAATAGCGAAATGCAAACTCGGACTTTACGACGCCGGAATCTGGTTTCGTAGAGTCACGGGTTTGGATAAGAGACAAAGAAAGCAACGCTCAATGAAGAGCAAAAACTTTGCTAAAAACTTGTTCTTATTCTGCGTCCTAGTCGTTCCAGTAGTACAGTTTATCGTGTTCTACATAGTGGTTAACATAAACTCGATACTACTCGCGTTTAAGGACTATAACCTTGATACAGGCGAATACTATTACGTAGGTGGAAAACACTTTACGGCATTTATTGACCAAATATCAAAAGAATTCGTGTTACGCGCATCAACGAAAAACTCGTTTATACTATACGCAATCGGCTTAATTATTAGTATGCCGTTGCACGTAATGAGTTCGTTCTTCGTATACAAGAAGATACCTTTGGCAGGAATGTTCAAAATTTTCCTTTACGTTCCTAGTATTATGTCTTCGGTTGTAATGACCATTATGTACAAATACTTTGTTGACCGTGCAGTACCCGCCGTGGCAGAGTTGTTTGGCGTAGAGGCTATGCCTAACCTCTTTAAATCACAAGAAACGGCTTGGCCAGTACTTATATTCTATAATATATGGTTTGGACTAGGCGGAGGAATAATCCTCTATACGGGTGCAATGAGCCGAATTCCTGATTCGCTCGTTGAGTACGGAAAGATGGAAGGACTCGGAATGTGGAAAGAGTTCTGGAAAGTAACCGTGCCTCTAATTTGGCCGACGATTACCGTATTCTTGGTAACGGGAATTGCGGGAATCTTCACCAACCAAGGTGGTGTATATACCTTCTACGGCGAGCACGCACCGCAATATCTATATACATACGGATATTACTTGTTCGTCCGCGTAGTAGGAGCAAGCGCGCAACTTTCCGATTACCCGTACGCATCCGCAGCAGGACTATTGTTTACTCTAGTAGCAGCGCCCATAACTTTGCTTGCAAAATACTTGCTTGAAAAGTATGGTCCTACCGCAGAGTTTTAAGGGAGGACGAGAAAAATGGTTAAAGAAAGAATATCGCGTCAGCCCTTTGCAGTTGGATTTTTCATAATCTTAATATTGTACTGTGTTACGCTTATAGTACCTTTTGTTTGGGTTTTGATTTCCTCTCTAAAAACTAGAGTTGACTTCATTATGAACCCATTTGGACTACCGGGCGCAGAGCACGGTGGTTGGGAGTTTAGAAACTATATTGACGTATTTACGAATATGTATATAAAAGTTTCGCACGTTGACGGTAGCGCTCCTACGAACGTATATCTACCCGAAATGTTCTTGAACTCTTTCGTATATGCAATTGCTTGTACGCTCGTATCCACGCTTTCGCACTGTGTAACGGCGTACGTAGTAGCAAAGTATAGATTCGCTTTTGGCAGAATTTTGTACGGAACCGTTATCGTAACGATGATTATTCCTATCGTAGGTAACCTACCTTCTATGATTAACCTAATGCACACGATTGGATTCTATGACAACGTAGTAGGCTTAATCGTAATGAAAGCGTCGTTTACGGGAACGAACTTCCTAATCTTCTACGCAACTTTCAAGGGAATATCTTGGGAGTACGCAGAAGCAGCGTTTATCGACGGAGCAAGTCACGCAAGAGTTATGTTTACGATAATGATACCTCTAGCGAAAGTAACTTGTCTCTGCTTGGCGCTTACTTCGTTTATCGGAATTTGGAACGACTGGCAAACGTCTATGATTTACCTCCCGTCTTTCCCGATGGCAGCGTACGGACTATACGCATTCCAGTTCAACTATACGAACAATACCAGCGGAACGAACTACCTAATGGCAGCGTGTATGCTAGTAGTAGTTCCCATCTTACTATTGTTCCTTGCCTTCCGTAACAAACTAATGGGTTCGCTAACAGTCGGCGGACTTAAGGGTTAATAAACCTTAAAGGAGAAAATATGAAAAAGAAACTTCTCATATTATTGACAGTTCTCGTTCTTGCTTTTTCAGGCTCACTCGTTGCTTGTGGCGACGGTGGAGAAAAACTAGAGAAGGGAACTTATGGCGCAGCATACGCCCCTACGGATGTCGTTTCGATATCGACTACGCGTGGTACTGCCGCTTATGAAGAAATCAATGCTGATTTCCAAACTCTAGTTTATAATAGAAATGGAAAAGCAGAAGAGATGACTAACGCAAAACCGTTAGTATTATCTACTAATGATGCTAATACCGTTTTTACCTTTAATGCGGAATTAAGTCTTTCGAAGATGAACAAGAATTTCAACTTTATTGAGTTCTATGTTCTTCCTTCTCAATACGACCCCAACAAACCTCTTAACGATTCGGCTGTAGGTAATCCTGATTTTGGTGGAATAGAGGTAAAGTTAACGCAGGTTGACGACCCCACTAGGACGCTAACCTTTAGAGTTCAAACTCGTAATGATAAGAACTACGAGTCTTGCGCAGTAGCAGGTGGTAACGGCCAAGGCTTACACGGTAAATTCCTTGGTAATGGTAACAAAGGACAGTTTTTCCAGACCAATTATGGTACGCAGTTGTCTATTCCTTTCGAAGGCATTACAGACGCTCCGAAAAGATATGCAGGTGGATTTGCTTACGAGCCTGATGAAAGAACCCCCTACGTTTATCCGACCAGAAACAAAAAAGCAGAAAGAATTCGTGACCTTGATGCAGATAGCGACCTCAACGGCGATATGCCTTGGGAAGGTTTTACCAGTGATAGAGTAAGAGCAACTTTAAAACTTACTGAAATCGCAGGTGATGCGCCCGCTAAAATTGCTCTTCTTTCTTTCAACGGCGCGCTTTTTGGCGAAGGAAAGACCGATACTTACGCACCTGCTGTAGAAGTTGATAACAAATATAACTCTGCGGTAGTTGGTGAAAAAGGTGTTGCTTTCCCCATTCCGGCGTTCAACGTTTATGATGCGCACGACGGTATCATTGACGAAATGAGCGTTAAGGTATATAAAGATTACGGTTCGCTTACTCAAACCGAATTTACTGTTACCAACGGAAAATTCACGCCTACTTCGGCTGGTGTTTACACGATTGTAACG
This sequence comes from Pumilibacteraceae bacterium, assembly GCA_045654245.1. Taxonomy (GTDB): domain Bacteria; phylum Bacillota; class Clostridia; order Christensenellales; family Pumilibacteraceae; genus UBA10677. The sequence continues at coordinate 4,160 of JAZOMX010000043.1, forward strand.
ACTGCTAAGGATAAAGCAAACAACGTAGGCGCTTGCGAACTTCCCGTAACCGTAACGGAAAGACTACTTCCGCTTAAGGCAAACCTTGCTGGAACTATCCCCACGCAAGTAAAAATGGGCGAAAAAGTTCTTTGTCCTCCCGCAACGATTGTTGGTGGTACTACTGATAAAGGATATGACCTTATAGTAACTGATGCAAGCGGTAATGAAGTTCCCCTTGACGTTACTCGTAGATTCCTTGCGTCTAAGCAGGGTGTATATCGTATTCGTTATTCCGTTTACGACTACCTTGACAATCGCGTAAACTACGATTACTATTGCTTGTCTCTCGTTAACGAGGAGTCTATCGTAGAGTGGCCCGAACTTCCTTCGGTAGTTGCAAAGGGCTATAAAGTTGATATTCCCGCTTTCGAGGCAACCGACTGGTATTCTTACCTCTCTCCCGTTGATGCAGTTGTTAAAGTACAACTTAAAAAACCGGGTGAGGCTACGTTTACCGATTTAAATAGTATGTCGTATTCGTCCGACGTTCTTGGTGCGCACGTTCTTAAGATTAAAGTTCGCGCTCACAAGTCTGAAGTTTTTGTAGAGAAGGATTATCCTTTCACCGTAGTAGCATCTGATTACGTAAGAGACTATTTTACGACTGATAATATGACTATGAAGAAGGAGGATAACGTTATTCGTTTCTCTCCCGACGTAGTAAACGAAGATTGCTCGCTTGCTTTCATCAATCCGTTGCTCGCAAGTAACTTCGATATCAGATTTATGAATGCTGAGAAAGGAAATGCAGATTATTACAAGGCTATTAACTACGTTAAACTAGTGCTCACCGATAGAGATGACGCTAGCAAGACGCTTACCATTAAATTGACCGCTGACCCCAGCAATCGTTATGCAGGATGGATTGAGTACAACGGCGTTGCTTACAAAGCAGGTCAAAGTTCGTTTGATGCAACCAAGCCTTTTGCAATCACCTTCAAAGATGGTTATATTGCAAACCTTGGCGCAAGAATAGCAAAGATTACCACTTGGGATAATGGCGAAACGTTCGAAGGATTCCCCAGCGGATGCCTCTATACTAAACTTTTCGTAAATGCAACTTCTACTGACGCTAGTATCCAACTTCGTTCGCTCTCTAGCCATACTAATTTCTTGTGGGATGCAAAAGATAACTCTCGTCCCGTACTTTCGTTCAAGGGCGTGTTCTCTACCACCACTGAAATCGGTCAAGTAGTAACGATTCCTGAAGTAGAACTATTCGACGCTTTCAGCGGAAAGGTTGCAAGCACGACTACCGTTGAAAAGGACGGAAAAGTAATCGTAAGCAATAGCGGAAAAGTTCAATTCACGGCAACTGAGCACGGTGTTTATTCCGTAACCGTAGTAGGTCGTGACCAGAGAGGTAACACTCTTAACTATACTGCAAACGTTTACTGTAACAACCTCACTAAACCTATCATTTCTCTAAATGCAGCCGTTCCCACGACTGGAGTAGTAGGTAAGACTATTACCCTTACGAACGCGTCGGCTGTTAACAGCGTAGGCGAAGCAATTGATACTCATATCGTTGTAACTCGTCCCGGTGGTTCGGCTATTAAGGTTGTAGAAGGCGAGAAGACTTCTACCTTCGTACCCGATAGAGCAGGTAGATACGTTGTTTACTATCAAGCGTTTGATGCTGACTTTAACGCTCAGTGGATTAAGTTCTTTATTCAGGTAACTGAAAAGTAAGCGGAGGTAACTAAATTATGAAAAACTTATTAAAGAAAATCATTTGTTTAGCGCTTGCTGTAACTTTCGTTGTTTCGCTTGCCGCTTGTGGCAAGAAGGACGACGGTAAGCCTGGTGATGGCAGTACTGGTGATACTACCAATAAAGCCGAGCAAGTCGTAACCGAAACCGAAAAATTATTAGTTAAGGCAGACGGCACGTCTGATTACGCAATCTTAATTCCTAGTGAAGGATTTACCCCGACGCATCAATACGCAGCGGACGAAATTTGTCTTCGCGTGTCTGAGGCTACCGGCGTTGCTCTTCCTATTTATAGAGATGGCGAGGTATCTATTGATGCTAATTCTAACACGAAATATATTTCTATCGGCAACACTAAACTTGCTAAGGAAATGGGAATAGAGGACGTAACGAGAGAAAAACTCACGAGAAACGGTTTTAGAATTAAGTCTTACAAGGACGCAATCGTAATCGTTGCTCCCAATCCGAGCGGACTTTTGTACGGCTCTTATCGTTTCCTTGAAAATCAAATCGATTATATCTACTATGCTCCGACCGAGATTAGAGTGGGCGACTACGTAGGCAAAGACCTTAACCTTAAGTTCTTTAACTTCGAAGATTGGCCCGACTTCTTGGAGAGAAACGTATTTAACTACGATACGACTTCCGACCCGCAAAACGCTGCGCGCCTTTACAACAACGGTTATAAGGCTACTGTTGGTGGCGGTAAGTACGGCGAAGGTACTTGGTGGGCATCGCTCCACGACCAGTCGATTTGCTTGCAGATTATTGACTATAACAAATATAACGCAAAGCACCCCACCTGGTATATCGGTGGTCCTGTAGGCGAAGCATCTACTAACCCCCAAGTATGCTACACGACGGCTCTTTACACCAAAGACGAGTACCCCAAGGGTGGCGAAGGCGAGTGGGGATGGCTAGACATTCCTGCTGAAGAATATGCAAGCGCAGACGCGCCTCACGGTTTGTTCTGGACTTTCGTATATAATCTTATCAATAACTATATTAAAGTAGAAACTGATAAGTCGTTCTTCCAGTTGGGTATGTCCGATAACTCTATGTTCTGTAACTGCAAGACCTGTACTGATGACCTTGCAAGATTTGGCGGTAGCCGTTCTGCTCTAGCGTTTAGATTTGCTAACGCTGTTGCTGACGTAGTAGAGGCTTGGAGACAAGAGTTTGCGCCCGAGCGTGAGATTTATCTTACGATGTTTGCGTACCTCTCCATCGTTGACCCCCCGACCAAGACCGAGAAGGATAAAGACGGTAACACCATTTGGGTTCCCCTTGACCCCTCCGTAGTAGCAAGAGACAATATCGTCGTTCGTTACGCGCCTATCCAAGACTTCTATTTGTTCCCCCTTCTCGACGAAGAGAACAACGTAGCGTCTTACAACGCAATGAACGGTTGGAAAGCAATTGCAAAGAACTTTGCAGTTTGGGACTATCGTATTGGATTTAACAATATGCTTGCTCCCTTCCCGCAATGGATGTCCAACTACGACAATATCAAGGCATACTATGACTACGGCTACATTGACGTATTCCATCAGGGATGCCGTACCTTTGGTAACACCTCTTTCGTAACGGTAGATAACTACGTTCGTTCTAGACTTCTTTGGGACGTTACCCTAGATTATGAGGCTCTTATGGGCGAGGCTATGGACGCATACTATGACGAGGCAAGCGCCTTTATGAAAGAGTACCTTGAGTACACCACGCTTCACTATATGAATTTGTATAGAGAAATCGGTTGGAAGGCTCACTCGCACCAAGCGTACATTGATACCGCGCACTTCCCGAGAGGATATATGCTCAACGTAGAAGATATCTTCAAGAGAGCGTACGAGGCTATCGAACCCAAGAAGACGACTGACCCCGCTAGATACGAGAAGTTAAAGTTCAGAGTAGATTGCGAGTCCGTACCTTATCGTTACTTGCAACTTGCTTTCTACACTAACTTCTATACGACTGCAGAACTTGAGGATATGATTGCTGAGTTCGAGCGTATCGTTTCCAAGGCTGGAATTCTTGGTATGCATACCCACGGTGGTATTGAAGACATTATTGCAGGATTTAAACAGGCTTTAATTTAATAGAATAAACTAACTACATTTACAAGGTGAATAAATAAAATGGAAAGAAAATTCCTTTTGGGAGAAAGAGCGGGCGCTATTGCAAAAGCAGGCGCTACCGAGTATTCCATATTAATTACGGAGAACGCAAGTCCGGCGGTTGAATACGCCGCCGGAGAACTTGCCCGCCTTGTGAAGAAAGCAACGGGCGCGGTTCTTCCTATAGTTACGGAAAAAACCGGGCCCGTAATTTCTTTGGGCAACAATTATTATTCTAGAAAACTTGGAATTTCAGTTAAACTTTCTGAAGTTACTAGAAATGGATTTGCAATCAAAACGGTGGGCGACGATATTATTATCGTTGCCGTTGGCGAGACTGCGCTTATTTTCGCAATGCAAAGATATCTAGAACTCAATATGGGTTATAAGTATTATCACTTTGAGGAAGAGCGCTACGCTGACGAACTCGTAAAACGAACGCTTGACGTAATTGACTATCCTGATATTCTCAATCGTGACGTTTTTGGTTTTGCAACGAAAGAGTTTCCCGAGCACGCCGTAAAATTATATCTTACTGGTGGTGAATTTTCCGCTTGGCACGAAAAGTTTGGCGAAGGTCAATGGTGGGGAAGTTTACACGACCAGTCACTTGCTACGCAATTACTAGACTATAAAGTTTATCGTGAGAAATATCCGCACTGGTTTTACGGTGGTCCCGGAAAGCCGTACGGAAGATGCCCGCAAATTTGTTATACCGAGGCGTGATATTCTCGTGACGAGTACGAGAAGGGCGATTTTTCAGAGCCTAACTACGACGACGGCCGTCACGGAATGTTCTGGACGCTCGTGTATAACTTAATCCACAAATACATAGCAGTAGAGACCGATAAGTCGTTGTTCCAACTTGGAATGAGCGATAACGACGATTTCTGCAACTGCGAAAGATGTAATCGCGACGTAGAAAAGTATTCAAGAAGTGGTATAGCGATTCGTTTTGCTAACGCCGTAGCCGACGAGGTTAAGAAGTGGCAAATGGAGAACTGTCCCGAGCGTGAAATTTATCTTACTATGTTCGCATACATAACGATAGTGGACCCGCCCACCAAAAAAGTAGGAAACGAGTGGGTTCCGCTTGACGAAAGCGTAATCGTGCGTGACAATATTATTATGCGTTACGCTCCGATTAAGGATTACTATATGTTCTCCTTCCTTGACGAAAAGGAAAATCCGGAGGCGTATAACGCAATCAACGGTTGGACGAAAGTTGCAAAACGCTTTGCCGTTTGGGATTATCGCGTAGACTTCCGTTCTATTTGCGCTCCCTTCCCACAATGGTTTACCGCCCAAGACAACATTAGAACTTACAAAAAAATGGGTGCGCTCGATATTCTGCATCAAGCGTGCAGAACGAGTGCTAACACTCCCTTTAACGCTATGGACAACTGGGCGCGCGCAAGAATGCTTTGGGACACCACGCTCGAGTACGACGACCTAGTAAACGAATTTATCGACGTTTTCTACGGAGTAACGGCTAGTGCGATAAAGGAGTACAAAGACTACCTAACCGAGCATTATAAGTGGTGCTATCGTGAACTTGGCTATAAGGCTCACTCGCACTACGGACTATGCTGGAAGAGAGACCACTATCCGCTTTCCTTCGTGGAGAAAGTAGAGGGTATCTTCAAAAAAGGCTATGAGGCGTTAGATAAGATTAAGGATAGCAATCCCGAGCGTTACGCGCTTGAGAAAAAGCGTTTCGACGGCGAGAGTTTGTTCTATCGCTATCTAAAAATGACTTTCTACCACGACAACTACGACAAGACTGAACTTGCTCGCGAGGCAAAAGTATTCCGTGAAATCGGACCTACGATTGACTTAAGAGTATGGTTTAATACCTTCGACCAATTTTGGGTAACTGCAGACCTATTTAAACAATTATATCCCGAAGAGGAAAAATAAGGAGAAAATAATGGAAAAAATTAAAACTGTCGCAGAAGGCGTAGTTCGTTTCTTTGAAGAGAAACACGAAACGCTACCTGCATACGAAATCGTGGAAGGAAAAAGATACAAAACGATTAAGTGGGAAGGAAAAAGCGCGCCTTTGTTCTCTTTCCGCGAGCATCCGAAGATTAACGGACTTACCGATAAGCGTGCTATCTTGGGCGAACCTTGCGCGCTTACCGCATACTCGGTTGATAACGCAACGCTCGATACTATGTTGTTTAGAGAACTAGTTATCGCAGAGTATTGTTTTAAGAGCGAAGTAGTAAAGGTAACGGCGTTTGTAAACGGTCCGTCGGCAACCGTTCTTATGAAACTTGCTAACGACGGTACTTACCACGTTACTATTCACGGCGCAAACTTTGGTGAAAAGCACTTTAAACACG
>JAZOMX010000044.1:0-64025 GCA_045654245.1 Pumilibacteraceae bacterium
GGCTCGTCCCAGAAGAATCCGTCAACTTCGGTTTCTCTAGCGAGTTTTACGCAAAGGCGCATAAAGTAGTCTCTGAAAGAGTTGGTGTTAAAGCAAGCAGCGGGTAAAACTTCGCCCGTGTATGCGGTAACTTGACGGTGATGTACGTTGTTCTGCAAGAACAAACTTACTTGCTCGCCTCCGAAATATTTTCCTATTCCCCAGGGGTCAGCGATACAACGAAGACCTACTTTGTGAGCAGTCTTAACGATTGCGTTGATGTTGGGGAACCAAAAGTCAATATCGAACTCAGTTAAAGCCAAGATTACGGTGTCGCAACCGTGCTCTTTCATCTCGATAAAGTCCTTTTCTGCGTGCTCTACGTAATTCATTCCGTAATAACTGATTGCAGTGTGTTTAGCCATTTTTCTTTTCTCCTTTAAATATATATTATTTTTTTAATACCCTATTATAGTTTCTTCCGATTTCATCCCAAAGTTTTAACGGCTCGGGAGCGGCAACGGAAGTGCCGTATCCACCACGGTAAGTCCAAGTAGCAAGTCTATCTACACCCAACTCTTCGTATAGGTCAACGACTTTATCAATCTGTTTCCAGTCAAAGGGAGGTTGTTTATAATATCCAAGCAACCATCTCTCGCTCTCTTTTCCGTACTTCTTCGCCATAGCAACCGTTCTTTCGGTGATATCACGGAAGAAAGATTCGGGAAGTTCCCAGTTGATAATCGTCGTAGAGAATACGTCGAAGTATGGGCAAGATGCTACCATATCCCAGTTGTCGTAACCACGCTGTTCCATTACGTAGTAGGTGTTTAGCGTAGCGTGTACGCAACAAGTGATTTCTAGGTTGGGATTAACCTCTTTAAGCGCTTTACTCGTCTCGGTAAGGATAACGAGTGCCTCTCTCCATCTAAACTGCTTTACGTCGTCGGTAAGGATTTTAGGCATTTCGTAGCCATAATACTCCTTAAACTTTGCCATACACTCGGGGCAACGACAAGCCCAGTCGTCTCCGCTACCACCGTTCATAGCAGCGTAAGATTTGGGCATAAAGTAGTGGGGCTCATCCCAGAAAAATCCGTCGAACTCAACTTCTCTAGCGAGTTTTAGACAAATACGCTTAAAGTAATCTCTAAAAGAGTTAGTGTTAAAGCAAGCAGCGGGCAAAGTCTCTCCCGTATATGCAGTAACCTGACGGTGATGAATATTGTTCTGTAAGAACAAACTTACTTGCTCGCCTCCAAAATATTTTCCGATACCCCAGGGGTCTGCTAGACAACGCATACCCAACTTGTGAGCAGTCTTAACGATTGCGTTGATGTTGGGAAACCAAAAGTCGATATCGAACTCAGTTAGAGCCAAGATTACGGTGTCGCAACCGTGCTCTTTCATTTCGATAAAGTCCTGCTCTGCGTGTTCAGCATAGTTCATTCCGTAATAACTAACCGCAGTATGTTTTGCCATTTTCCATTTTCTCCTTTTATTAAATATTTTTTAAGAAATAATTCCCTTATTTCTTAATAGTGTCTCAAGTTCAAGCGCGCTTTGCTGATGTCCGCTAACTAACGGGTGACCCGCAGTAGAGGTTTTCGTTAGGTTATGCGCGTAAATCTTGCTGTCTCCTAGCGCCACTACGACTTCGTTTATCGCATTCATAACGCTTGCGTTAGTACCCATCATACCGTAAGTACAGAAGATATGAGCGTTGGGGTTAGCGGAGCGGAGATTGTTAAGGAACGCTATGTACTTTTCCTTAAACTCAGCAATCGTTTTACCGTGATTAGAAATTGCGCTTGCGTCGTTAGTTCCGAGGTTAATTACGATAACGCTTGCTCCGCTTGCGCTATAATTTTCTACGCTGCCCGTTGCTATGGGCGACTTAACGTGGAGTTTGTCGTAGAAGTCAGGAATTGCGTATCCGCTTGCTCCGCTGTTTCTCCAAACGATTCCCCAACCGCTTGCGCTTACGATATTGTGGCTAACGCCAAGTTTGTTCGCTAGAATCGACGCATAAGTCATATTAGTATCGGTATTGCTTACGTTCTCCGTTGCGCCGTCGGTTAAGTTACCGTAACCGTTAGTAATAGAGTCGCCGTAGAAATCAATTCTAAAGTCGCTCTTTCTAGGCGCTTCACCGATATAGCCGTCTGTGTTAACCGATTTTAGACTTACATAGCCAAATACGTTATCGCCACTTTGATAAGGCGTGCGCTTTCTTACCTTTATCGTGTGCCAGCCCTCTTCTAGTCCGCTAACGAGCGTGTAAGTTTTCGCCGTGGTAGAGTTTATAGTAATAACTCTATTTCCCTCGGCGCTCCTGTTCGTCATAGACTCGCCGTCAACGAATACGCTTAACATATTGTTGCCCTTAGCCGTAGTGCTAGCGCTGATTTCCGCTTTTAGGAAAGTGCCGTAGAAACTAATATCAAATCCCGACGCACCGTAGTAGAACGATTGTCCTTTACCTGCCACGAAATTCGTTCTTCCATAGAAAGCAAATCTTTCGTCTATCGTTGCGGATAAGGTCACGCTCGCATCTCTGCTCTCAATTACGCTAACCGATAGTTGCGCGCTAAGCGAACCTTTCGTTGCCGTTACGGTAGTCGTGCCTTTTTTAAGTCCAGTCATTTTTCCCTCCGAGTCAATCGAAAGAATAGTAGCGTCCGCAACCGAGAAGGTTACGCCCGTAATATCATCAAGAGGGAACGCCGTAGCCTCGTTTTTGATTATGCTCATTGTGTTCGTAAGTAACGGTAAAGTAAGTTTTTTTACCACTACGGTAACTTCGCACGAAGAAAGTTCGTTACTTGCAACAATCGTCGTTTCGCCCTCAGCCACGCCCGTGATTACACCCGTCGTGCTATCAACGGTTGCAATCGACTCTTTCTTAGACTCGAAAGTAAGTCCCTCCACCGAGCCGATAGGAAAATTAGCGGTTTCGCCTTGCATTACGGTAACGGTGTTAGCATTAGCCGTAAGTTTAACTAAAACTTTAACTTGCGCGGTTGCCTTTTTACCGTTGCTAGCCGTTGCCGTAACGGTAACCGTTCCTTCCTTTAACGCCTTAATCTCTCCCGACATAAGGTTGGGCATAGTAGCGTCTTTAACGGTAAGAATCGTTTCGTCCGAAGAGGTCCACTCGAGTTCTTCGGTAGAGCCTGAAAAGTTCTCTTCCGCTTTTACTACGAGATAGTCCGTTCTTCCCGATAAAACGCTTACGCTTTCTTTCTCGAAATAAATTCCGTCTTTTTTGCCATCGCCGTTCTTTCCTTCTACACCGCAAGCAAATACTGTAAGACTTAGGACAAGTGACAAAAGCACTAACAATACTTTTTTCATAATATTTCTCCTTTAAGGTAGTAAATTGTTTTGCTCACAAAAGTCAAGTAATTCTTGCGCGCAATCTTTATGAACGGAAACTACGGGGTGTCCGCTAGACGCGCGATTAGTATAGAAATAAGAGTAAATCTTATTATCGTTCATTTGGTTAACCGTTTCGTTAATAGCGTCTCTCGTTACGGAATTAACTCCCATCATACCATAGGTGCAAAGAATTACGGCGTCGGGATGAGCGGAGCGAAGAGCGGTTAGCCAAGCAACGTACTTGCTTACGAACTGGTTCTTGTTAGCCGAAGTAATCGCGCTATCGTCGTTAGTACCGAGGTTGATTAGTATCATATCCACTCCGGTAGAAGTATAAGTCTCACTACTACGAGCGTGGAGTTTGTTGTAATACTCGGGCCAACAATTAGAAGTAGTACCCGAAGTATCCCACATTATGCCCCAGCCCGAGCAAGCATTTACGGTAATATCAGCGCCGATTGTATTAGCGAAAACCGAGTGGTAAGCCATAACTCCGTCCGTGTTTTCGCTAGTCATAGTTCCGCCGTCGGTAAGGTTACCGAATCCACAAGAAATGGAGTCGCCGTAAACCTCAATCTTAAAGTCGCTCTTATTAGGCGTATAGCCGATATATCCGTCGCTATCAGTTACGGTAAAGGACTTAACTGCAAAGTAGTCCATAGCCGTACCACCACGCTGGAACGCAGTACGCTTTCTTACCTTTACGGTATGCCAGCCTTTAGTTAAACCAGATACAATAGTCTTTTCGCCGTCGCTATCGAGTTTAATAACTCTATTTCCGTTCGGATTAAGGCTTGCGTTCGTCATAGACTCGCCGTCCACGAATACGGATAGCCAAGGCGTATATACTACGGGTTGATTACCTTGCGAACCGTTTTGTTTGTAAGTTTTGAAGTTAGCCTTCAGTTCTGTGCCGTAGAAAGTTACGTCAAAGCCCGAAGAGGTGTAGTAGAACTCTTGAGCAGAAGTAGAAGTGTTAAACTTCGTTCTACCAAAGAAGTTAAATCTCTCGTCAGCGGTAGCGGAAAGCGTTACGCTCTTATTCTTGCTAGCAAGAACGCCAAGCCATACCGACACGGTCGTGCCGTTCTTGGACGCCGTAAGCATAACCTCGCCCACCTTTTTAGGTGTAATCGTGCCGTCGGACGAAATAGTCGCAATCGTGGTGTCAAGAGATGCAAAAGTTACGCCCGTAGTATCAGCAAGCGGGAATTTTACGCCTTGCTCGGAAACGAGCACACTCAAAGCATTAGTAGATAAAATCATTTTATATTCAGTTACCGTTACCGTTACGGTAAAGGCTTTATTTCCTTTTTGCGCTTTAATCGTCGCCGTTCCAGTCTCTACGCCCGTAATCACACCCGTGCTTGCATCAACGGTTGCAACGGCAGTATTAAAACTAGAATAAGTATATCCATAACCGTTCTCAATCGGGAAAGGTACGGTAGCGGTTTTCATTACGCTTACGGTGGACGCCGTTAGCGTTGCCTCGGGCGGATTTACAGTTACAGAAACGGTAAAGACTTTACTATCCTTTTGCGCTCTAACAGTCGTAGTACCCGCACTTACGGTGGTAATCATACCAGTCGTTGCGTTTACCGTTACGATTGCCTCGTTATCGCTCGAATAGGTATATCCCGTAGCGTTTTTAATGGGGAAATACACTAGTTTGCCGATATCGAGCGTTAGCGTTTGAGCGGTTAGCGACGCCTCGGGAACAGTTACCGTAACGGTTACGGTGAACTTTTTGCTACCTTTTTGAGCAAACACCTTAGCCGTACCGATATTGTTGCCCTTAATTACGCCCGTAGTAGCATCTACGCTAACTAGAGTAGAATTTTCGCTTGAATATGTATATCCTTCCGCATTTGCAATCGGGAAGGGAACGGTGTTTCCTTTTGCTACGGATACGGTTTCTGCCGTTAGCGCCGTTTCAGGAACGGTTACCGTTACAGTTACGGAAAGTTTAGTGTTTCCCTTCTCTGCGTTTACTTTGGTTTCGCCTACGCCTACCGCTGTAATTACGCCCGTAGTCTCGTTTACCGTCGCCACGGTCTCGTCGTCGGTAGAATAAGTATATCCGTCAGCGTTCTCAATCGGGAAATTAGCCGTATTTCCTTTCGCTACGGATACGGTTTGTGCCGTTAGCGTTGCTACTAACTCGGTTACGGTTACCGAAATCTTTGCAAGTTTGCCGTTGCCAGAAATTACGGTAATCGTCGTAGAGCCAACTCCCACCGCCGTTACGCAAGCGCTTTCGGGCGTAAGAACGATAGCCTCAACGGTTGCTACGGTTTCGTCTTCCGAGGTCCAGTAGAAAGTCCCGTCGCCGGCAAAATTTTCTTCGCCAGAAACGGAAAGGTTTTCCGTATTTCCAACGGTTAGCGTTATTTCAGTTTTGCTAGCAACAATTCCATCCTTCTTTTCCCCGTTATCGTCGGGCGTTTCACCACAAGCAAATACGGTAAGACTTAATATTAAAGTAAGGAGAATTGCTAAAATTTTCTTCATTATTTATTTTCCTTTTAAGGTAGTAAATTGTTTTGCTCGCAGAACGAAAGTAGTTCTTGCGCGCAAGCCTTATGCACGTCTACCGTCGGGTGATCACTCGATGCTTTATTCGTGTAGTAGTAAGCCATAATCTTGCTGTCGTTCATTTGATTTACCGCTGCGGTAATTCCGTTTTTCATATTTTGTTGTTGTCCCATCATACCATAAGTACAAATTATTACGGCGTCAGGGTTTGCTAAACGAAGATCCGTGAGCCAAGCAACATACTTAGCAGTAAAATCAGCAATCGGACTACCCGCGTTTACAGCAACGCTATCGTTTTCGCCGAGGTTGATAATAATCATATCCGCTCCGCCAGCGTTTGCGTAAGTTTCCGAACTTCTTGCGTGCAGTTTTTTCCAGTAATCAGGCCAAACCCAAGTAGTACCCTTGTCGTTACCCCACATTACGCCCCAACCAGAGCAAGCGTTTACGGTAAGGTCAGCGCCAAGAGTGTTAGCGAAAATCGAGTGGTAAGTCATAAGACCGTCCGTGTTTTCGGTGTTCATAGTTTTTCCGTCGGTAAGGTTACCGTATCCACAAGAAATGGAGTCACCGTAAACTTCAATCTTAAAGTCGCTCTTAATAGGCGCATAACCGATATATCCGTCGCTATCAGTTACGGTAAAGGATTTAACTGCAAAGTAGTCCATAGCCGTACCACCACGCTGGAACGCAGTACGCTTTCTTACCTTTACGGTGTGCCAGCCTTTAGTAAGCCCGGATACAATCGTCTTTTCCCCGTCGGTGTCGAGTTTAATTACTCTATCTCCGCTCGGATTTAGACTTGCGTTCGTCATAGACTCGCCGTCAACGAATACGGATAGCCAAGTTACGTATTCGCCAGACTTATAAGTCTTAAAATTACCTTTTAGTTCGGTGCCGTAGAAAGTTACGTCAAAGCCCGAAGAGGTGTAGTAGAACTCTTGAGCAGAAGTAGAAGTATTAAACTTCGTTCTACCAAAGAGGTTAAATCTATCGTCAGCGGTAGCAGAAAGCGTTACGCTAGTTTGCTTACCGTCCAAAATTCCATATTCAAAATCAACGGACTTGCCGTCTTTAGTTGCAGTAAATACTACTCTTCCTGCCGAAACGGGGGTAATCTTACCGTTAGCCGAAACGGTAGCAACTGCGTTATTAGAAGAAGTTAACGCGTAACCGGTAAAGTCTTTCAACGGAAGCGCTAAATCGGTATCAGTAACTAGCGCGTTTGCAAACGCTCTTTCAACCTGTACGGACACGAAGAATTTTTTACTGTCTTTTTCGGCGTACACTCTAGTCGAGCCTATGCCTACTGCGTTTATTTCACCAGTAGTTGCGTTAACGGTTACGATTTTATCGTTCTCGGTAGCGTAAGTATATCCGTCGGCGTTCTCAATCGGGAAATCAGCGGTCTCGCCCGTTACCAAAGTAAGTTTGGTAGCCGAAAGCGCCGTTTTAGGAATAACCGTTACTGTTACGGATGCCGTTTTACCGTTATCCGAAGTTGCGGTAACGGTTGCAGTTCCTACTGCCTTAGCGGTTATTCTTGCCTTTTCGGGCGCAAGTTTACTAGGAATAGCAACGGTAGCAATCGCCTCGTCGGACGAAGCCCAAGTGAAAGCCGTTCCACCCGAATACTTCTCTTCGGTAGAAACGATAATCGTCTCACTATCGCTTACCTCTAAAGTAATCTCCGTTTTATCCAAGGTAATTCCGTCCTTTTTGCCGGCTCCTTTTGAGCCACAAGCAAATACTCCGCCAAGCAAAGTTAGAGCAAGAACTAACACTAATAACTTTTTCATCCATTCTCCTCTTGCGCCATTTTTTTGAGCGCAAATAAAACAACTTTTTTATATAGGTATGACGGTGCCCTATTTTCAAGGGCGCCGTCACGCTAAAAATTTGCTAAATTATTAAAATTAAAGCATCTTGATACGAGGTCTATACTTCTTAAGCATAGCCGCGTTCTTCTCGTCTCCGCCAGGGGTGTTTGCGCTCGTCCAGATAGGAGGAGTTACGCCACGGCGTACGCACTCTGCTACACACTCGATTTCGAGGAGGTGAGCGATATAGAAGTCAACGATATTACTTACGGGAGCAATCGGCGTATCCGTTCCGGGTACGGTTACCATTGCGTCGCCAACGGGGTTGTAGTCGTCAATGCAAACGTCTGCAAACTCGAAAAGGTTCTTTCCCGATGGGTGACGGATGAAGTGGTCAGCGGGCATTTGCTCTTGCCAGTAGGAAGAAGAAATTGCGATAATCTTCGCGCCTGCTTTCTTTGCCTCCATAACTGCGTCAATCGTTGCAGGGTTAATACCAATATTGTGGAATACGATTAGAAGGTCGCCGGGTTGTAGGTCGTAGTATTTCATAATCGCCGAGCCATAGTTCACGGTACGCTCTAATTCAAGATATTTAAGAGCCTGGTTGAATACGGAAAGACCAGTTTCCATTACGGGGTTAATGTTTGCAAGACCGCCCGCGCGGAAGAACATCTCACCCATACAAAGCGTGGTATGTCCGCCACCACCGTAAACGCTGATTAGTCTGTCCTGCTCAATAGCATCAGCCATAAGTTTAGCAGCCGCTACAATGTTCTCGCCCTGCTTTTCGTTAACAAGTTCCATATTTTCGATAATACTCTTGTAATAACCAAAATCGTTCATTTTCTCTTCTCCTTTAATTTTGCTTTTTTGTTTTTATACATAGCACTTATTTGCTATAATAATTATACCATAGTAAATTTTTTTTGTAAACGATAAATACCTATTTTTTTTATTTTATTTTGTTCGTTTTTTAATAAAGGGTTTATTTATCTACCCCCCCCCCGAACTTCCTTTAACGGTTAGGATTGGCTCAATTAAATAAGTTTCGTTTTCGCCGTCGTAACCGTTAATTCGTTTAAGCAAAATTTTAACCGTTTGCGTTACGAGATTGTTTATGCGGTAATCAACGCTACTGAGCGTGGGGAACATATCTTGGAAGTGTCGCAGGTTATCGTACCCTACTATTCCCACCTCGCTCGGCACTTTGTACCCGTATTGTTGGCATATTCTTAGTACGCCGATAGCGAGTATATCGTGATAGCAAAATACACCGAGCGGTTTAGGTTTTCTTTTTATCATCTGCACGATATGATTTTCAAACGCTTTTCCGTGATATTCGGGAATCGTTATATCCTCGTCAAGCAATTTCTTGCCTTTTTTCTCTAGCGTTTCCTTAAAACCCTTAAGGCGAGCGTCAAGTTCGTTTTTGAGTTTTTCACTCGTAACGTACATAAAATGCTCGTAGTCGTTTTCTAGAAAATGCCGAGCAACCATACCTCCGCCTGCATAGTTGTTGATTAGCACGGCGTCGGAGGGCACTCCCTCAATCGAGGCTGACATAAACACGAAAGGAACTTTATAATCACGATAGTATTTTGCGTTTTGTCCGTCTTGCGTAGGACACGAAATTACACCGTCCACTCCTAACGCCTCGAAATGCGCAAGCGCCTCTCGTTCTTCACTAGCGTCGTAATTACTACTCTTCGTGATTACGCTATACCCGTTCCTTTTCGCCTCTTCTTCTACCGCTCTAACAATTGCCGAAAAGTAAGGGTTATCAATATTTACGACGTGCAGACCTATCATATTAGTCTTTTTATGCTTTTTCCGAAATTCAGACTTTGGTGAAATTTTATCGTAACTAAGATAGGTCGTCTTTCCCGATAAGCATACTAGCCCGTTTTCTTTTAGCCTAGTCATTATGCGTTGCGCAGTAACCAAAGACACACTATAATCAAGCATAAGTTTTCTTATCGTGATAAACTTATCGCCAGGCTCACCAAACTTCCTTGCAAGTATGTCGCTTTTAATCTTTTCGTATATTATTAACGATTTTCTTTCAGGCATAAAGCCTCCGTTTTACCATTGTTTTTTATATTCTAAGCCGTTAAGTGGGTTATTTTCCGCACTTTCATATTGTTCCGCTTTTTCCATACGCTCTATTCTCTGTTCTACGCTCTTAAAGAAAGTGCTCATCTTGTTGTTTCCCCAACGCCAACCGTTCTTAAACGCAATTAGGTTGTGCTCTAACGCGTCTCGCTTAAAGCCGGCGAACAACTTCTTTAGCGTGGGCAAATCAAGTTCGTGAATATACGAGCATAGCACCGTAAAGCGGTAAAATAGAGTTTCACATCTTAATCTCTTTTCGATAATCGGACGGCGCTCTACACTCTCGCCTTTCGCTTTTGCGAACGCTCGATTAAAGATATTCTCGATTTTCTTAAGCGTTTTCTTGTCAAAGGTTACGCCAAGATAAATAGGCTCCCAAATGTATCCTGCGTACGGCGTGTTCTTAATAAGGCGCGCGTAATGCTCGTCAAGGAGTGCGATATACTCTCTAATTTCGTCCTGCGCTTTGCCGTAATACTTGTCGATAAAGTCGTTCATTAGGTCTCGAGCGGACAAAGTAGTGTCCCACATAAGACAAGCACGCATATACATTTTCATAGCCCAAAACGCCGTTCCCGTCGTATGCGCCGGCATCTGCGTTAGCAAATCTTTCGCACCGATACTCTTATAAAAACGCAAACTCTTCTCAAGCACGTCCCAGTCCGAATAGGGCGCAATATAGCCTTGGAAGTTAGTGCCGTAATCCCAAATCGTAAAGTGTTTCGCTATCGTTTTCCAACCGATAAATCCACAAGTCGAGTGCGGATTTTTAACCGGGTCTATTAGCGAATAATTCACTCCCGCCTCAATCGGGGCAAAGCGAATCATTACGTTGTCTCGAGCGATTACGCTCTCGTCAAGCGGTACGATTTTATTGCCTTGCATTTTTACGGGCGGAACTTCGGTTTGTAGGTATGCAAACATACACAAATAATGCTCTCTACCGCCCTGGAATTCGTCTATATACGCTTTTACGCGGTCAGCAAGTTTATTTACCAAGCGAATAAAAACACCGCTTACACCGTACTTTTTATAATCCTCTTGGCATTTTAAGCAACGACAATACTCTCTATTGTCCGTTTGACCAAGCATATAGAAAAGTTTAGTAGGCTGTGCTTTTACGGCGTCGATTAGCCTAGAGCAAAGTAGTTCGAACATTTCTTCGTCGTAATACGCTTTCGTCCAGCAAAGTTGGTCGCCTTTTTCACTCCACCAACCTTTCTTTATATACTCTTCGGTCTTATATTCCTCTCTAGGAATAAGTTGGAAAGCAAGCGACTGGTCGCCTAGCACCGCCCAAGGCGTACCCGTACCGCAATGGTATGTGTCCTCACAATGCGTACTTGCTGCGTTTTGACGCAAGCGCGCGCCGTATTCGGGCAATCGGTAAGCACCATAAAAGTCTAGGCTTCTACCCAAAAAGTCAGGCTTTTCGGATATATCGAAGTAGGGAACGAAATATTCGTCCTTAATCTCTACTCGTTCTTCGTCCATAGCGTAGAACTTATAGCCGAAAACTTCACGGCAAAAATGATATACGCCGTTGATTATACCCTCTGGCTCGGGCGAATAAATAAACACGTTGTCGTCAATGGTCTTAATGTTATATCCACCACCAACGTTTGCGTCGGCAACTAAACCGTACTTTTTCTTAAGCGGAGTTTCGCCAAGTGATATTACGGGTACTCCGTCCTCTTTGACCATACCCATTACGTCGCAACCTTTTACGCCCGTATAAGGCAATCCACAAAGCATCATAATTCTCGACAGTTCTGCCGTTGCAAACTTAATAGCGTCGTCTCTTCCTACAAAGGGAGGGATTTCTAATAAATATTGTTGTATCTTTAGCATTTTCTTACTCCTCCCAAACCTTGTAGTACTCGTTGCCAAGCAAAGGATTGTTTTCCGCTTGCGTGAACTTCTTTGCTCGCTTAATCAGTTCTATTCTCGTCCGCCTATTCTCGATAAAATCGTCGATTTTGCCTGCGCCCCAACGCCAACCGTTTTTCCAAGCGATAACGTTATTCTTCTCGGTAAGGGCGATAAATTCACGAAGCATTTTATCCATTTCTCTCGTCGAGAAAAAGTCGAGGTAACTAGCGAGCATAATATGGCGTACCCAAATCGTTTCTCTATCTAGTCTGTCACAAATAAGCGATTTTCTCTCGCCCGTTTCGGTAAGTGATTTCTTCGCTTTATTAAATAGTTTCTCAATCTTTTTAAGCAACGGTAATGGCCAGAAAAATCCTAGATTATAGTCAACGAAAATATGACCCGTATAGCCGTTTTCACGGTTAATGCGAGCATAGTGCTTGCGTAAAATATCAAGGTATTCGTGAATATAACCTTGTGCCGAGCCGTAGTAAGCGGAAATAAACTCGTCCATAAGCGCGTGTTCGTCTTGGTCAACGCGCCAAGTAAGTTGAGCGCGAACGAACAACTTCATAGCGTTGAACTCCGTGCCTATCGTGTGAGCCGGTAGTTGCGTTAAAATATCAATCGCTCCGTACTCTTTCCAAAAACGCATATTCTTTCCAAGCACGTCCCAGTCGGGGAACGGTACTAAATAGGCGTGAAAATCAGTTCCGTAATCCCAAATCGCAACTTTTTTCGCAACCGCTTTCCAGCCCGTAAACGATAGCGTTGCAATCGGGTTAGACTGCTTGTCGGTATGCGCGTAAAGTAGATTGCTCTCAACGGGCGCAAAACGAATAACTACGTTGTCCCTTGCGATTACGCTCTCGTCGAGAGGCACGATTTTGTTATCCACCACTTTTACGGGAGGGTCGGAAGTTTGCTGGTAGGCAAACATAACGAGGTAATGCTCTCGACCGCCTTGCTCTCTATCGACAAACTCTTTTACCTTGTCGGCAAGTTTGTTCACCAAACGAATAAAAACACCGCTTACGCTATACTTTTCGTACTCTTTTTTGCAATCCTCACAAGTACAGTAATCGTAGTCGTCGGCTTGTCCTATCATATAAAAAGTCTTGGTAGGCTCTGCTTTTACGAAATCAATGACACGGTTAGAGAGGATTTCAAACAACTCCTCGTCGTAGTATGCTTTCGTCCAACAAAGTTGCTCGCCCTTTTCACTCCACCAGCCCTTTTTAATCGTCTCTTCCGTCTTATATTCGGATAGAGGCATAATCTTGCCGTTAAGCGAGTGGTCTTGTAGAACCGACCAAAGCGAGCCCTCGCCGTTGTGATATTCGTTCTCCACGCCTCTGCACGAACCGTTTTGGCGCAAACGCGCGCTGTAAAGCGAATCGGTATAAAGCGCAAAAGTATCGAGTTTTCTACCCATAAAATCAGGTTTGTCAGACACGGCGAAATCAGGGACTAAGTATTCGTCCTTAACCTCCACCTTAATTTCGTCCATAGCGTAAAAGCGATAACCTAAAACCGTTTCGCAAAATCCGTAAACACCGTTGAGTATTCCACTTGGCTCTAACGAATAGATATAAACGCTATCGCCTACGCTCGTAATATTGTATCCGCCACCTTTATTTTCATCCGCTTTTAGTCCGCTTTCGGCAAAAGCGTCGGTGTTTCCTAGCGAAATAAAGGGCGACGAGGGTTTTTCATAAACTACCTCTAGGGGCGAAAGCGAACATTTCGCCATAATTTCGACTAGTTCCGCCACCGCAAAATCGGTAGTTTGGGGGTGAATTTTAGGCAATAATAGTTTATAACCGGTCAAATTTCTCATAATTTAATCCCACTCTTTAGTGTATTTGTAGTCAACAAGCGGATTGTTATCAGCCGAACTAATCTCTTTTGCTAGTCGCATAATCTCAAGCCTGTCTTTGTGGTTTGCAATCAGTTCGTCAAGATGACCAACGCCTACTTTCCAACCGTTTCTCCAAGCAATAAGTCCTGCCTCTTTTGCATCGCGCTCGAAAGTTTCCACGTTTTCCTTTTGCTCTTCGTAAGTAAACTGGAATTTATGAGCGTCAAACATCATAAAGCGATAGAACAAACTCTCTTGACGCAAGCGTTTTTCGAGCAACGCTCTTCTTTCTCCGCTTTCGTTTTCGGCAACGAGAGCGAACGCTTCGTCAAAAATTTTCTGCATTTTCTTAAGCAAACTGAACGGCCAGTATCCCGCCGAAGTTAGAACGATTTTGTTAATATCGGCGATATACGAATGTTCTTTCGCTAGATGTTTATAGTGATTATATAGTAAGTCTAAATACTCGTGAATTTTCGGTCCTGCCGAGCCGTAATATTTGTCGATAAAGTCGTTAATAAGCGCGTTTTCGTCTTGGTCAACGTTCCACATAAGGTTTGCTCTAACGAACAATTTAAGAGCGTTAAACTCCGTTCCAACCGTATGAGCAGGTACTTGCGTAAGCACGTCAACTACGCCGTAATCACGATAAAAACGCAAGTTCTTACCGATTACATACAAATCGGGATAGGGCGCGATATACGCGTGGAAATCAGAGCCGTAATCCCAAATCGTGTACTTTTTACAGCATACTCTCCAGCCCACGAACGCCGTCGTTCCAGCCGAGTTAATCTTGGGGTCGATATGCGAATAAAGTACGCCCGTTCTAATCGGCGCAATTCTAATCGCCACGTTGTCACGAGCAATACAAGTCTCGTCTATCGGCACGATTTTATTGCCCTCTACCTTTACGGGAGGAACTTCGGTTTGGTGGTAAGCAAACATTACGATATAATGCTCTCTACCGCCTTGGTGCTCGTCGATAAACTTCTTCGCCTCGTCGGCAAGACGGTTAACCATACGAAGGAATACACCGCCTACTCCGTACTTAGCGTAGTCACGCTTACAAGTCTCGCAATAGCAGTTATGATAGTTATCTTCTTGTCCTATCATATAGAACATTTTATCGGGCTGGTCGATAATGTTTTGGCGCAAATTACCCCACATTATCGAGAAAAGTTCGTCGTCGTAGTACGCTTTCGTCCAGCAAAGTTGGTTTCCTTTTTCCGCCCACCAACCTTTCTTTATGTTCTCTTCCGTCTGGTAAATATCCATAGGAACAAGTTGGTGAGAAACGGATAGGTCGGTGAGTTTAGACCATAGGTTGCCCTCGCCTTGATAGCGTGGGTCTTCACTAGTCACGCGCGAAACGGACTCGTTTTGGCGCAAACGAGCCGCATAGATATTGTCGTGGTATAGCGCATAACTATCAAGTCTTCTGCCCATAAAGGTCGGCTGGTCGGAAATATTGAACTGCGGAACGGGATAAATTTCCTTCGTTTCCACTCTAATTTCGTCCATAGCGTAGAACTTATAGCCGAAAACTTCCTCGCAGAAACGATAAATACCGTTCATAATTCCCGATTCCACGGTCGAATAAATAAAGACGTTATCGCCCACGCTAGTCATATTAAAACCACCGCCTGGGTGATAATCGGACTTAAGCCCCGTAGATAAAAATAGTTCGGTATCGCCAAGCGAGATTACGGGCGAGCCGTCATAAACGCTAGTTACCTCGATTTTTGCTTGTCCGCAAAGCGAGGCAATATAGTTAAGTTCACTAATCGCTCCCTCGCAAATAGGAGGAGCGTCGTTAGGAATAAGCGCTTTATATTCGTTATAGTTTTTCATAATTTTCTCCTAAATTATATTATATTTACGGCTAGAAAATAGCCGAGTTTTTACAAAAGAAAAGAGTACCGCTTTGCAACGGTACTCTCGTTTTTATTCTACCATTGCTTGGGAAGGTCTTTGAGCGGATTGTTTTCCGCATTTTCCAGTTCAATCGCCTGTTTCATATGTTCTAGTCTTTCACGGTGTTGCGCGATTAAATCGCAAAGATGTCCGCGCCCTTGTTTCCAACCGTTGGAAAAAGCAATAAGTCCAGCCTCTTGAGCGTCACGCTCGAAATCGTCAAGATTCTTAACTTGCTCGTCGTAAGAATAGCGAATCTTGTACATATCGAACTGAATCAAGCGGTAGAAAAGACTTTCACAGCGCAGTCTCTTTTCAAGCAATAAACGGCGTTCGCCCGTCTCCTTTTCGGCAACGAGGGCGTAAGCCTCTTTGAATATTTTTTCAATTTTTTCAATCACGGGGTACGGCCAAACGAACGCTTGCTGAAGCGGAGCGTAAATAGTAGCCGAATACGCCGAGTTTTCTTTAAGGTTTTTGTAATGCTCTCGGAGTAAGTTTAGGTACTCCTCAATCTTGGGCGCAGCCGCGCCGTAGTACTTATCAATAAAGTCGCTGATTAGTTCCTTATAGTCGAGATTAACGTCCCACATAAGGCGAGAGCGCATATAAATTTTTAGAGCGTAAAACTCCGTTCCCGAAGTGTGCGCAGGAACTTGAGTAAGAATATCTTTTGCGCCGTACTCTTTGAAAAATTTAAGGTTAGGCTGAATTACGTCCCAGTCGGGGTACGGCATAACGTACGCCGAAAAATCGGTACCGTAATCCCAAATCGTGTAGTGCTTAGCGCAAATTCTCCAGCCGATAAACGCGCCGGCAGAGTGCGGATTTACCCTCGTGTTAATGTGCGGATACAAAACACCCGAACGCAAAGGTGCGAAACGAATCATCACGTTATCTCGAGCGATACAACTCTCGTCGAGCGGTACGATTTTGTTATCGACCACCTTAACGGGAGGCTTTTCAGTTTGAAGGTAAGCAAACATTACGATATAATGCTCTCTACCGCCCTGATACTCGTCAATATACGCTTTAACGCGGTCAGCAAGTTTGTTTGCAAGGCGCAACATAACACCGCTAACGCCGTATTTTTCGTAGTCGCGTTTACAAGTATCGCAAGTACAATAAAAAACGTTGTCGGTCTGACCGAGCATATAAAACTTCTTGGTCGGTTCTTCTTTGACAACCTTAATAAGGTTAGCGCAAAGAAGTTCGAACATTTCCTCGTCGTAATACGCTTTCGTCCAGCAAAGTTGGTCGCCTTTTTCGCTCCACCAACCTTTCTTTATGTACTCTTCCGTCTTATATTCCTCTCTAGGAATAAGTTGAAAAGCAAGCGACTGGTCGCCAAGGCGTGCCCAAGGCGTTCCTTCGCCGTACTTTTCGTCGCGCATAACAGTTGCGTTTTGCTTCGTGCGAACGAAATATTCGTAGTCGTGATAAAGCGGAAAACTGTCCACGCGTCTGCCGATATAATCGGGTTTTACTGAAAGGTCGAACTCGGGAACGATATAGGTGTCGCGCTTAACAACCCTAATCTCGTCCTTTGCGTAAAAATGATAACCAAATACGTTTTCGCAGAACGCATAAACACCGTTAATTAATCCACTAGGCTCAAGCGAGTAAATGAAAACGCTATCGCCCACACTCTTAACGTTATAGCCACCGCCGATATTATAATCGGGTTTTAGACCAGTCTGCTTAAATAAATCGGTTTCACCGATTGAGATAACTTTGTCGCCGTCTTTTACCTCGGTAATTACGGAAAGCGGAGAAAGCCCGCAAAGCGCCGTAATACCATTGAACTCCTCTACGGCAAAATTTATTGCCGGGGAGGAGTCCTTTGGTAAAAGAATACTAAATGAAGTGATATTCTCTTTCATACTAGAATCCTTTATATAATTTGTAAACCGTAAACTAAATCTTAGTTGCTCTCCAAATGGGGATAATTACATCGAGACGGTCTGCAGTACCACCTTGAGGCTGTCCTACGAGACGACCAACGGAGATAAGTCTTGCATTAGCAGCGTCTATCTCGAAAGAGTCAATCATATCCGCAACAACAGTCTTTGGATAGTAAGAAGAGAATCTGTCGATAATAACGTAACGATAGAATAGCGATTCGGTAGTAAGTCTTTTGTGTGCGATTGCGTACTCTTCAGGCTTAGCCACCTTAATTTGCTCGAGTTGAGCAAACGCTCTATCAAAGTAATCCTTCATAATGAGGAGTTGCTCGTACTTCCAGTTTTCATACGGTTTCTTACCGTAGATGTAACCGTCGTAAGAACCTGCAACGACATGTCCGCCAACGAGTTTCATAGTGTTGAACTCAGCGCGAACGTAGTCGAAGTAGTCTCTCATATAAGGAGCAGCATCTTTATAGTAGTGGTTCATAAAGTCAGTGATAAGCGCTTCCATATCCTGATGAACGTTCCACATAAGTTGCGTACGGAGATATACCATCATTCTGTTCCAAGCAACACCGTCAGTATGCGCAGCAAGCTGGGTAAATACGTCAAGTACGCCCTTCTCTTCGTACATAATGAAGTTCTCTTGGAGAGTACCCCAATCGGGATAAGGTGCAAGATATGCGTTGAAGTTGGTACCATAGTCCCAAACGGTAAGGTGTTGAGTACATTTTGCCCAAGCCGAGAACGATTTATGACCAAGGGGGTTAATCTTCTCGTCCATATGAGGATACATATTTACGTCCTCAATAGGAGCAATACGAACCATTACTTCGTCGTCGCAAAGTAGGGGAACACCCAAAGACTCGGTAGTCCACTTGCCGTTCTTGTAAACGGTTCTAACGTCGTCTGCAACTACGTAGTCCTGAAGGTCTTTATCCCAGTTGCAAGGCGGGTTAATCGTGTAAAGGTAAGAGAAGAAACCAATCATATAACTTCTGTTCTCGTCGCCAACGGGAGAGTCAACGAACTGATAAGAACCATACTTGGAGGGATTCTCGAAAGTGAAGGTTACGCCGTTATACTCGTTGTTGAGCCACTTTTTGAATACTTTGTTAAGTTCGTTGGAAAGTTTAACGAATTGACCAGCCTCGTTGATTGCGCCGTAGTAAGCCATACACTCTTTGCACAAGCACTTATTTCTGTTATCGTTAATACCGAGGAAGTAAATTCTTCTGTCCGTTTCAACGGCAAAATACTTGTTAACCATTTCAACGGCAAAGGAGGTGAACGCCTCGTTCTTGCCCATAAGGTCGTCGCCGTAAGCGCCGTTTAGACCGTCGAGCAACGTTGCCAAGCAAATCTGACCTGCGTCATGACCTCCGTCGTCGTTAGTCCAAGGAACTCTCTCGCCAGTCTGAGTATTAACCTGAGTTACGCCTACTGCATATTTGTTACTCCAAATCTGCGTTTCCATAGATTGGTCGTTGGTGTTGGACCAGTCTGCTATTCTACCAACAGCAGAAGAACCTTGACCACCAGTCTGACGGGTACGGAGCCACCATCTTACTGCATCATAGTCATTACTGTGTCTTTGACCGTTTCCTTCGAAGTCAATCCATCTACCAGAGAAGGTAGGCTTTTCTTTGATTTCCATTTCGAGGAACTTAACGTCGGGGTTTTTATCAATTACCCACTCGTCATCAGCATAGTAATGATAATCGAGCACTCTTTGCAAGAAACCGTAAACTGCGTTAATGATACCGTTGTCGGAAGAAGATACCATAACTACGGTGTTGCCGTAAGTCTTAATCTTAAATCCGTCCCAGCCAACCTCTTCCTCAGTTGCAGTAAGACCTGCGCCCTGAGCAATGGTCGTATTACCAAGCGAAATGTACTTATCGTTAGAGTTAAAGGTAAGTCCTTCGTCGGTAATAACCTCCATATTGAAACCGTTAGCGTCCTTAATAAAATACTTAAGTTCGTTAGTAGCCTCTTTGATAGGCGAAGTTTCGTTCGTGGGAACAACGATTTTCCACTCGGACACGCCGTCTTTGAAGAAATACGTATCCGTTTCGGTTACGGTCTCCTCTATTCCGGTGTTAGTCTCGTGCGTTACGTCTTCATTAGCGTTAGGGTCCTTTTTGCCCCCGTTACCGCCACAGGCGGTAACGGAGAGGACCATTATAATACCAAGTAATAGACAAATAATTTTCTTAAACATATCTATTATCCTCCTTATTCAATTACAGTGATAGTAGCATCAATGTAACTGAAGTTGTAAGCACCGTCGCGAACGAAGATTCTAAGCGTGTACGTACCTACCGACTTGAACGTAAAGTCGTTCGTTTCACCCGTCTCTTCATTCTTATCGCCATACTCGGAGAGTACGTAGATTTGGTCAATGTGAGTGAAGTGCTCGGTAATCGTAGCGTAAGCAATCATATCTTCAGGTTTCGTTACGTTATCGGATACTTTTACCTTGTTGAGTACAAGTTTATCGCCTACTCTGTAAGTCGTACGGATTGCGCCTTCAACCTCAATCGTAGGTTTAACGGTATCGTGAGCAACTAGGTTATACGGAGCAGCCATAACGTTACCAGAACTATCTTTTGCGCTATAGGTAAGTTTGTAAGTACCATATTGCTCAAGAGTTAGGGCTTTAGGCGTATCGATGGGAACGTTATTAAAGAGCGTTTCGCCATCAGGCTTAACAACGGTAAGGAATACTTGCGCGTTGGGGTCGAGAATATCGGCAGCAACTGCGCTGTGGAGAACTACCTCAGAGCCGTAAGTATTGTAAAGCGTATATTCGCCAGCAAGCGAAATGAAGGGCGCTTGGTTATCCTTAAGGGCCTTGGTAAATCTTGGCTGGTTAACAAGCTGACGAACTGCGAACTTAGCGTAGTTTTCGCCAACGCCGTTAACTACGATTTCCATATAAACTTTACCACTGGTAAAGCCGTTGAACGCCTCGCCGTAAACGGTATTTCTAACCGTACCAAGAGAGTTGTTCTCTGCGTCGTAAACTCTATTTCCTGCCTTGTAGGATAGAGCAAATCCACGTTGGCTGAACTCACCGGCCGCATCCTTAGCCTCGCCTCCGTTAATTCTAACTTTAGCTCTAGTAGCGGAAGTATCAATGTTGATTACAACTTTTTGGTTGGGGTCAACGGAATCGGTAAGGATAACGTCAACGTTGTTCATAGAATTCATACCTACGCCGGCAATAGTAGCGGTAAAGCCGATTGCGGGTAGGGGGTTAATAAAGGTAAGCGAAGAACCAGAAGTGGACGTCATAAAGATTGCCTCTTCGGTAAATCCGTCTGCCTTTTCATAAGATACGCTAAGTCCCTCACTCTTAATGAAGTAATCAGCAAGCGTGGTGGGTTTAACAACCTTCATAGTGTAAGTATCAGGCGCGCTTACTTTCGTCGAGTCGAGAAGCGCTTTTGCCTTATACTCTACCGTAATATTTCCGCTTTCAACAGTAGGCGTGAACTTGTAGTCTGCGCCGAGTTTAACGGGTTGTTTACCAGGCTCGGTTACGTAAACTTCAATGTCTGCCTCGTGACGCTCGCCGATATACGAATAGTAGTCGTATGCGGTGGGCTTGGGAAGAGTTATGCTCTTTCCTGCGAGAATTGCAACGGGAACGTTAACCTTGGAAATAACGGGGGTATCGGAGTAAGCAACGGAAATATAGTACTTAATGTTCTTAACGCCGATATAATCGGATACTCTATAGGTAATCTCGTAGAGACCTTGCATCGTGAAATTAATCGTAGAAGTAGAAAGGTCAACTTCGCTTCCATCGGGAGCAAATGCGAATACTTCTGCGGAAATCTCTCCACTACCACCACCTGCTTCGTAATCGATAACCTTAACGGAATCTCCTACGCGCGCAGTCGTCGGGTATGCGCCTTTTAGGTCAACGTAAACGTTTTGTAGTTTCTTAATTGCCTCAAAGGTAAACGTCTTCGTCGAAGAGTTGAGAAGTTCGTCAACTGCAGTTACGGTATAAGTGTAGGTACCTAAAGCCGTGGGAACGAAACTATCTTCAGTAATTGCAACGGGCGTTCCACCGGGAGCGGTAATCGTAGCGGTTACCTTATCGGTTACGTCGCCGTCCATCATATCGTAAGCATATACCTTCGGGAAGGGGAACTCCTTGCCTGCTTGAGCAAGAGGCTTAATCTCGTTAAAGTTCTGAAGGTCAACGATTTCAGGAGCAGTTACGTCCTCAATCGTCTCGCCAGCAACTTTTTGCTCCATTACTTCATAAAGAATAATGGATGCGTCGTCGTGAAGAGCGTCGGTAACGGTAATGCTAATCTTAACCTTTCCGCTGGGGAATCCTGCAAACGGAATCTCGTCTGCTTGAATTTCACCTTCTGCATCAAGGTCACGGATGATGAACTTATCAAGAGCAGTATATTGGTTCTTATAGAACGACTTAGCAACTGCTACTTCGTAAGTTTCATTGTTATAGTAAGGTACGAATGCGGTGGACTGTTGTCCGTCGAAGGTTACGTGGGTTGCAACACCGTTGTTACTTGCGTAAGTACCATAAGAATACGTTCCGTCTTTTACTTTACGGTTGTTGAAAACCTGACCGTTTGCTGCAGCCGAAGTAAATCCGGTGTTATTACCGAACTTAGATGCGTTAGCAAACAAATCGATATAGATATTGGAATCTTCAGCGTCGTAAAGTCTTACGGTAACGCGCTCGAACTCATAAGCGGAATCAGGACAAGTCTCGCCAACGTAATCACTCTTTACTTTAGGCGTTACTACCACCTTAACGATATCGCGGTTCCAGTCGAACATCGTAGCGTCGAACTCTTTATTAATGTTAATCGTTCCGCCAGTCGTCCAAGTGAACTTAATACCTTCGCCAGCCGCATCACCCGTCTTCATATACGCAGGAGCGCTTGCGTCGTAAGTAACGTCAATGCTATCGGCTACGGAAAGGAAGCCGTCCATCGACTCGTACTCTGCGATAAACGCCTTAAGCGTATAAACGGACGCACCACGAGTATATTTTACGTCATAAGTACCGTTCTTTGCAAAGTTAAACTTAGCCTCGGGAGTCCATCTGCCGTCGTTAAGACCTACTACGGTCTCGTCAGTTACGTCAGCGCCGTAAGCGTCAGTTACGGTTACGAAATACTGTCTGTTAAGAGGAACGTTCTCTTTTGCGTTACTAAGCATATTCGTAACGGCAATTCTGGGCATCTCGTACTCGCCGGGAAGTCCTTGGATAGAGGTAAAGGTAAGAGTATTGTTTACGTACTCGTCTCCTTTTGCGTTATACTCCTCTGCTACGTCAGCCAAGAGGTTACCGTCAGCGTCGGTAGCAAGGCTTACACCATCGATATCACAGAAGATGAACTGCGTTTCGCCGCCACCCTCGGTGAAGTAGAAGTCGATGTAAACTTCTTCGAAATCGAAGTTGAAAGAATCTCCGTAAACGCCGTCGTCAAAGTCACGGATAAGCGCCTTTTGCGTTACCGTACTGGTACTTCCGGGAGCCGCGTCGGTGTAACCAGGATTTACGATATCAGCGTAAAGAGCCTTCTCTTCGTAGTCGAAGTATATTCTCGTCATAGTGTTATATTTGTTCCACGCCATATCGGGTACGATAGCAGAGGCTTTAGCGTTACTTTCGGAAGTAACGACTTCTCCACCTCTTTGAACATTAAGCGCAGAGCCAACCGTGGGAGCGGGAGCGTAACCAGGATTAAGTTCGCCCGTCATCGGGTATAATCTCATTTGCATAAGTTCGTAAGTACCGCCAGCGGCTGCTTTATGGTACTCGAAACCGATAAGAAGCGCTTTGTCGCTGTTAGCGTCTGCAATTCTTACGTACTGGTTTCTTTGATAAGGAAGCGTGCTAGCGTTTAGGAGCGTTTGCGCACTTACGGTACCACCTTCACTGGATTGTTGGTATCTGCTACCGTTTTTTTGCGCACCCTTGAACGAGAACAAGACGTCGTTCTTCGTGTTGTTGGTAAGCGAGAACTTCTTGGAGCGAACTACGTTACTGTCCGCAATACCCGAGCCCCAACCGGAGTCGTTAGGTCTGTTACCTTTATTATCGCTAGATTTCGCTAGACCTACGTAAACGCCTTTGTTGGTGTAGTCGCTGTAACCGAAAGCACCCGTTTGAGTCAAAAGTGAGCCGTCGGTAAGGTAAGACGTAATTCCAGTGGCTTGTTGAATATAACCACGGTGCGTGCTCTCTTCAACGTCCGCATCGGTAAAGGAAAACAAACTGGTCGCCTTAACTTCTTGCGCAGACGCGTTTGCATCAGTTCCTTTTGCGGGGAACACAAGCATAGCAAAAGTAGTCGCAAAGATTGCGAGAACGGATGCTATTGCTATAAATGTCGTTTTAAATTTTTTCATATTTTTTCTCCGTTCAATAATTTTCAGTAATATTTCTATTACACAAAATTGTTGGATTTACCCTTTCGGGCCCTTATACGAATTTCAAAGAACTCTTTTGCGGACTTACTTTGTTTTTTGCGGTAAGTCCGCGTAAGGTATTCTTTTATTTGAAGGGTAATGCCCTTTTTGCCTTTCGGCGTTTCACAGCCACTTGGCCGTTGTCTAAATTTGCTTTTCGGCTTAATTAGATTTCTTTTTTCGTCTTTCGACTATACTTCTCTACTTAAAGCGCAACGCTTTTCGTAGTAAGTAACCATTTTTTCGCTTAACCCTTAAGTCCACCTATCGTTAGGTTGCCCATTAGTTTCTTTCTAAATAACAAGAATAGAACTAAAATCGGAGCAAGTACTATCATACAAGCGGCAAGTTTTGCAGGGGTAGACGATACTGCGTTAATAGTATTTTTCTGGAAATAGTATAACGCGTAGGAAATCATCGGGTAGTTGGGGAGGTAAATTACGTTTACGTTCCAGTTGTTCCAGTTACCGATAAATCCAAGTAGGAAGATTGCGCCAATCGAGGTCATTGCTAGAGGAATCATTATCGTAAAGAGTACTCTAGCGTGGCTCGCGCCGTCAATGAACGCCGCCTCGGCGTATTCCCAAGATATGCCCTTAAACGTTGCGTAGAATATTAGGAAGTTACTTCCCAAGAATCCACCCTTCATTATACAAAGCATAATTACGTTGTCGTACGCTCCGATTGCACGGAGGAAGTTAAGTTCTGCTCCTAACGCACCGATAATGGGTAGTACCATCGTTACGATAACGATAGGATAAAGCATACGGCATACTGCGTATTTGTTGTATCTTGCCGCTGCGTAGGAAGATACGCAGTGCGACATCGTGGATACTCCAGTTGCAAAAACGGAATAGAATAGCGCGTTCCAAATCATTTCCCAAGCGTAAACTTTTCTTTGTCCGTCTTCTTCGGTAATTCTGATGTATAGTTCGTTAAACACCGTCGGGTAGTTCTCGAAATGCCATACTCTCGGAAGTCCGAATTTGTTGGAAATAAAGTCTAGTTGGTCCTTAAACGAGGTCAAGAACGCCCAGAACAAGGGGAACAAGAACGATATTACATATACGATTAGTAGAACGAAAATGAATACCGAGAAAGGTTGACGCATAAACGAGTCTTTTACCTTCATCTTCTTCATCGGTTTTACTAGGTTAGTAGGCTGAGCAACTGCTTCTACTTTTTTAGCCATTTCAGTCCACCTCCCTTATAGTTCTACGTTCGGGCCAAAACGCTCTAGTGCCCATCTACCGATTAGAGTAATCGGTGCAACGACTAGAGTAAACAACATACCACCGGCTGCTGCGTACGGATAATCGCTGAAGTTTGCCTCTCCACTCTCCGAGTTGGTCGGTATAACCTTAACGAAGAAGTAGTATCCTAAAGTTTGAATCTCGTCGGGCGCCGCCGTTCCGAAGAAAGAGAATGCGCTCAACTGGTTGGTGAATATTCCTGCAATACCCGTTACGAGGAAGATGGTAATCGTTTGCCATACCATAGGTATAGTAATCGACCAAAACTCACGAAGAGCAGAAATTCCTTCGAGTTTTCCAGATTCAACGATAGAATCGGGAATACGACTCATTGCACCAGAATATAGGATTAATTGAGAACCAAAACCACACCATAGTCCATAGAATATTTGAGTTCCGAACGAATAGTTAATGTCGTTGATAAGGTTTAGGTCTTTTAGGTGTTCAAATCCTACCATAACCAAGAGTTCGGGTACTATGTAAATAACGAAGTATCTAAACATAAGTACGATAACCATCGAAGAAATAATCGAAGGTAAGAAAAGAACTACTTGGAAGAATCCCGATGCGGGAATCTTTTTGTAAATTACGTACGCGAATATAATATTGAGAGGGAAACCGATTCCCAAAGAGAACGCGTATGCGATAAGCGAACGACCAAACATAGGAGCAACTCTCGGGTCGCTAGTGATATCATTGAATACGTTTACAAAGTTATCAATACCCATCCAAGCATAAGTTGCCGTGTCGGGGTCGAACTTTTGGAACGCTAGCGCGAACGAACTCAAGTTTACGTACAAGTAGCCGAGTAAGAACAAGATAATTGGAAGAACGAGAATACAGAAGAGGAAGAATATTTCCGCTGCCGTTCTCTGTCCTTTCGTTCTAGCCTTACGGGGGCGCTTATGCGTAGCCTTGTGAATTTTTACGGCTAAGTCGTATCTCGCTTTCTTAAACGCTCTCCACGCTCTTCCAAGCGTAGCGCCGAGGGCTTTTTTAATACCCTCGACTACACGCTCTTTGAAGGGCTTTTTCTCTTCAAAATTGTCTATAACTGCCATTTTTTAGTCTCACTACTAATTAGTATAGTCCTGCTGCTGTTCTCTTTGCTGCCCAGCCTTCTTGGTGATGAGCGTAAAGCGCTGTCATATACTCGTCTACGGTTGCCGTCGGATAGTTAATATAAATCGTGATAGGCTCGCTATACGAACGGCTAGAAGTAACAGCCCTCCAGTTCCACTCGGTACGGAAGTAAGACTGGTTAAGTAGAGCCATCTTAGCGGGACCGTGCGAGTAAACGATATGAGTATCGTCGCTGGAGAAGTAATCCCAAAGGTTTCTCTTGTAGTAGGACATCTCAGCAAGGTCGTCTGCGGTAAGTTCATAGTCGTACATTCTGGTCGAACCGGTAACTCTCGTGTAAAGACGGAGCATTGCGTCGGTCGTCGTGAACGCCATAAATTTCTTTGCAATATCAGCAACGTCGGTATTCTTCTTGATAAATACCGTGGAGTTGGTCGTTACGGAGTAAAGTACTCTCTCGGTGCTGGTCTGATTGGTAACGCCAGGAGTTCCTACGAAACGAGGAATAGTCATAACGCCGAAACGACGATTTTCATAGCCTGCGCCGTACTGCGCAGCCATTTCTTCACGAGTACCTTTACACTCGTTCTCCCACCAACCGCCTTCGATAAGCATACCAATTCTCTTTCCGCCAGTCTCTGCTGCCTTCTTGGAGAAAACGTAGGTATCTTGCGCCTCGAGGTAGTTAGCCTTGGTTGCCTCGGAGTTGTACCAACGGTTGTTTGCGATATCGTAAGCCATCGTTAGCGCCGCTTTCTTTCCTTGCGATTTTTGAAGTTCGTATGCGTTCTCGTCGGTGATTGCAACGCCGAACTCTTCGGAAATCGAACCGTCTTGGGTAAGACCAAGTTTGTACTCGTCACCACCAACGTAGTTTGCCCAAACGGTGGTGAAGTAGTCTGCGCGGTATCCGCTTACGTCAGAACCCCAAACAAGCGGGTCAACGCCGTCAGCAGACATTCTTGCGCAAAGCGCTTTGAATTCTTCGTAAGTTACGGGGAGACCGTCGTCGTACGAAATCTTATCAGCGGTAGAAAGAACGCCGTCTTGTCCTGCCCACTTAGCGGGTTGACCAGCAAGACCAGTCGTCCAAGTAATATTTCCACCTTCGTTAGCGGAAATGAAGTATCCCTTCTCTTCAAAGAGGTCTACGTCGTAAACGATATTGTAGAACGAAGTGTAAAGAGGAATAGTAAAGTACTTATCGCCGTTCTTGGATGCCGACTTCATATAAGTCTGGAGGAACGGGTCCATCTTGTCCTCGATAGACTCGGTCTCGCTAGCAAAAGCGGAGGGGTCTTTAGCGTCGGAAAGGATGTCCTTAATAGGCGTAGTTACTACGTCCGTTACGTCCAAGAGTTTGTTTGCCTCGTTCTCTTGCGCTACTGCAGAGTAGGGAGAAATCGTGGTAAAGTACATATCGTTCTTACCTGCAAGAATGTTAGCCTCAAGATTGGTGTTTGTGAACTCGTCCTTTTTACCCTCAATCATAATCTGAACGTTGGGGTACTGCTTTTCGAATTCAGCCTTCATTTCGTCAATCCATACTCTTCCCCAACCACCTTCGAAAATACCTACGTAAAGTTGGGTCTTGCTTTTATCAATTTTTTCGCCGTCGTCTTTGCCACCGCAAGCAGCAAGGGGAACGCAGGCAACTACCATAATAAGCGCAAGCAATGCTGTTAACAATTTTTTCATTATTTTCTATCTCCTTTTGTTATATAACCGATTTTTTCAGGAAGAAGTGAAAGCCTCGTTCGGTTTTGGCTTTCGCCTCCTCCCTATTTTTCGGAAAAATTACCTTATTTGTTTTCTTCGTCAGTAGCGTCTTCGATTACTACTTCTTCCTCTTCAGCGGTCTCTTCAGCAGGCTCTTCAGTTTTAACTTTCTTAGCGAAAAGTTTATCCATAAAACCAATCTTAACGATACCTTTCTTGTTGAGGATAAAGAGTACGGCAAACACGATACCAGCAAGAACGATTACTCCGCCAACGATAATGAGTACGAGCGCCCAAGTGGGAAGTCCGCTCTCTTCACCGATTACGATTTCATCACCCGTTACGTTTACGATATAGGTGTAAACACCAACGTTACCCGCTAAGTCTTCAGACGTAATGGTGATAACGTATTTACCAGGTTTGGTAGGCGTGAACGCGCCGTCGAAAACGTTAACCGTTTCGTCACCGAAGGTAACTACGATTTCGCTACCTTTGATTACGTCGTTGTCGAGCGCGGAGAAGGTTGCGATAGGAATTGCTTTACCAGTCTCGCCTTTCGTCTTAACGCCTGCAACTTCGAGTTTAGGCTTGTTAGTATCTTTTACTACGATATTGTACTTTCTAACGAAGGTCATTCCTGCGCCTTCGGAAAGTTTATAAACGAGTTCGTATTCGCCAGGAACGATATCAATAATCGTCTTGCCTGCTACGTCGTCGTAAACTGCTACGCCGTTACGAACGAGCGTGGTTGCAACTACTGCGCCGTCAACTTTGTTTCCGTCGTAATCAACTACCGTGTAGTCGGGGATGATTACGCCGTCGCTGGAGTTTTGAACTGCAACGGGAACGCTATTAACGTCAATCGACAACCATTTTTCTCTTACGTCAACCATATAAATTAGTGACGCTTGCATTCCTGCGCCGTCGGGTTGCTTGTCGAGTACGGAGAACTTGAATACGTATTGTCCGTTAATCGTGGGCTTTACTTTGTATCCAGTCTTGTTAGCGTTGTACGCTAGGCTCTTATCAACGATTTGTCCACCAGGCGCTGCCTCCATATAACGGAGTTCGCTGTTTAAGTCTTCAACCAAACCAACGGTATCAAACGCTCTAACTTCAGGAAGAATAATTTCTGCGTTTCTCTTCGCGCGGAGGTAGATAACCGAATCAGTCGTCGTCTTCTCTACGTCTAGAGTGGTATTTTGGGGAAGTCTAGTTGCTACGAGCGTGGGTGCAGTTACGTCAACTACTCTCATAGGACGCTCTAGGAACTTCGTAATGGTATCGCTACCGTAAGTATATTCGAGATCGTAGCAAACCAAGTATTCGCCAAGTTCGTCGAACTCGAACGAACTATTGAATTCTACGGGGGCGTTCATACTGGGCTTTTGAACGCGTACGCTACATTTAACTACGGGAGCAACCGTAAATCTTGCGTCATAGAACTCAATATCAGCATACGAGGGGTTAAAGTAAGCGCTTTCGCTACCAAACGGAACGGTAATCGCCTCGTTTCCGTCAACAAATCTGTGGTCAGCATAGGAAACTACGATAGGCTCATCTAGGTCGAATTCGAAAACTCTACCAGCCGCGTCGGTTGCTGCGTAACTTACGGCGTAAGTACCCTCGGTATCGGGAGTGAACGAACCAACTCCCTCTTCAAGCATACCCGTCGCAAAAGGTGTGGACGAACCGTTCTTGAATACTGCGTAATAAATTTCTACGGTATTGTATTCACCTTTATCCATACCGCTGTTGCCTTGAGCGCCAAGAGCAAGAGTATAACCGGGAATACGAATATCGTTCTTGTAACTAGTCTTGGTTACGGATGCAACCAAAGGACGAGCATCAGCATCAGCCTGAGAAACAGCGGTAATTACGATACTAGTCTCGTACGCGGTATCAACACCAGGTACTTTATAACTAAATCTGTACTCGCCTGCCTCGGTAATAAGGTCGGTATAGACGGGAGCGCTCGTAGTGTCGAAAGCAACCCAACCTTCAGTGCCAGCGGTAAGAACTTCGTCAGCGCCGTCAACTCCAGTACCGATACTCTCAATCTTATAAGTAGCGCCTGCTTGCTTACCTGCGGTGCTAAATCCGCCAACGAAGAAATCAGGGTCGGGAACGAGAACGGAAGTGCCGGCAACTACGTCATATTTAGAAACTGCGTAGATATCGTCCGCTAGAGCCTTTCCGCCAACGCTATAGAACATAATGTCGGTGCTACCGCTAGTAATCGCGCCAATGGTAACCGAAATTTTAACTTTCGTTCCAGGTGCAAAACCAGCCCAAGTTTTCGTATCAACAACGGCACCAGATTTGCCACTAGAAGTGTCGTAAGCCTTGTTAAACTGACGGATAGCGGCGTTATAACCACCAGAAACCACTCCAGTATGGCTAACTACGGTAGTGGTAGTATTATAGTTAAAACCAATCCTGTCGGTCTCTTTTCCGTGAAAGAACGAAAATTCTGCGCAAGTACCGTTTTGGCGGATGTGCTCTAGGCTAGACTTTTCGTGTCCACCAAGTTTCTGTCCGTTTGCCGCTGCTCTAATACCGAGAGTTCCTGCTTTCGTCCAGTCGTCTTTGGTAGACGGATCATGGTAAATGTTAGTACCGAACTTAATTTCAAAATAATCGTTCGAATTAGTTACACTTTCAACCTTAATGGTCATTTCCTCAAGGTTAGAAGTAGCTGGAGCGGTCGCGCTATCTCCCGTATAAGAGTTATACTCTTTCTCGGAAGGTAGGGGCGCAAAATCTATTAGACTGTTTTCTCCTTCGCCTAAGGTAACTTCTTTAGCGTAGGTAACGGTATTGTCACCTTTTCTAAAGGAAACCTTTGCTCCGACTTCAGTCGAAAGGTTGGTAAGATATTCGGGGCGCGTTGCGTTACGCGTAACAACGATATCTTCGCCAACGAACAAGTCGTTGCTCTCGTCAGCGAGAGCAAGCGAAGGAACGTTCAAGCAAGTTACCCAAGCGATAGCCGACATAACGAATACGGCTACGAACGCGGATAATTTTGTAAGAATGCTCTTTTTCATTGAAATCTCCTTATTTCGTGGCTGTCCTTCCCTCTATTTCCTCGAGGGAAGGCGCCTGATTTAACCTAATGAGTTACTTATTTCTTCTTGATAACCAATACTACTGCAAGAGCGGAAAGAACAACGGCTAGAAGTCCTACAGCCTCTTTAGCGCAACCTTCTTTAGCGGGAGCATCTTCGGTGATGAAAATCCAATGCGCCTCGAAGGTCTTGTTTCCAACGGTGGGAACGTAAGTAGCGGGGTCAACCTTCACTCCATTGTAGTACCAACCGTCGAATTCGTATCCCTCTCTTACGGGAGTGGGAACAGTAATTGCAGTCGTTTGAGCATTAAACTCGAATACTTCGGTGTCAACCGTACCGCCGTTAGCGTCGAATACGATTTGGTAAGTAACGAGTTCAAACTTAGCAGTAAGCGTTACGTTAGCCGTAATTGCGGTACCAAAGGTGTAAGCGGTATCGCCTAAGAACCAACCAACGAAGTCGTAGCCGTCCTTAGTAGGAACGAGCGTCGTCTTGGTAATGGGAGCGCCCTTAACGATATTAATGATATCAAACTGTGCGTTCTCAACCGTGAAGATTACGTTGTAGTTCTCTACGTCGTATTTAGCGTAGAGAGTGAAGTTCTTTGCAGGGAAAGTAAAGTCGCCGGACTCAACCAAAACTCCGTCGTTACCCATTGCGTCGAACCAACCGAGGAAGATTACACCTTCTTTAGTTACGGAAGGTAATGCAATCTCGGTATCCTCTACCGTAAAGGTAACGGTCTTAGCCTCAGAACCCATCGTTCCACCCAAAACGCTGTAAGTAATCGTGTACTCAACGGGCGTCCAACTTGCAGTAAAGGTAGCGGGAGTTTCGGTAGAGAGGAAAGATGCGTTGAGAGCGAAGGTGTCTGCGTCTTCGTACTCGGTAGTATCAACGAACCAACCGCCAAACAAGTATCCCTCTTTTTCTACCGTGGGAACGCTAATTACGATACTTCCGCCGTTAACGTCAGAAATGGTGATGTACTTGGTGTACTCAGTTTCGGTAATCGTTCCGCCGTTAGTATTCCATACTACTGCGTACTTGATTTCCTCGTATTTAGCAACGAGAGTTAGGTTACCAGCAGTATAATCAAATCCTTCCGCCGTTACTTCGTCCTCGCCGTTGAACCAGCCAACGAACTCAAAATAAGTCTTGTTGGGAGCAGTGGGGAACGCGATTGCGTTTACTGCGTCGGAAGTATAAGTGTCAGTTTGGTCAGCCTCGCCTTCAATTTGGAAGGTTACGGTGTATTCTTGAGCAATCCATTTAGCGTAAAGAGTTACGTTTGCAGGAGTGAACACGTAAGCGTTCTTATCGAAAGGTACGGTGAACTCTGCGTCGGTGAACCAACCGCCAAAGTCGAACGCGTTTCTCGTTACGTTGGGAAGTTCTACTGCAGTCCAGTCGGTCTCTACGGTGTGGAGATAGTCTGCAGCGTTGGTGAACTTACCACCGTTAGTAATGCAGATAATCTCGTACTCGATAGGAGCGTAAACTGCAACGATTTCCATATTCTCAGCGGGGAATACGAACGCGCCGTCTTTTACGATTTTAACGCCGTACATCCAAGCCGAGAAAGCATAATGCTCTTTTACGGGAGGCTCGGGCAACTCGAGAACGGTGTTCTCTACCGTGAACTTAATGGTAGAGCCAACTTGAGCGCCGTTAGCCATAAATACTAGGTCGTATTCGATTGCAGTCCACTTTGCAACGAGAGCAAGGCCAGCCTTAACGTCGTCGTAAGTAGCCGACTCAACCAAGGTCTCGCCAGCGTACCAACCGTCGAAGGTGTAACCTACTCTAGTAGCGGTTGCAAGCGATACGGTTTGATTATTGATGCTGTACTTGGTATCAGCGCCGGTAAGAGTACCGCCCTGTCCGTCGTAAGCAATCGTGAATTCGTCAAGCGTGAACTTAGCGTAGAAAGTAATAGTTCCATCTACCTCGAACTCGTAAGCGTTAGCAAACGCCTCAGCGGGAACTGCGGTAGTAAACTCGTCGTCTAAGAACCAACCGTGGAAGGTGTAGCCGTCTTTAACGAGAACGGGTAGTGCAAGTACGGTCTCTACGTTAACGGTTGCAGGATATTCGGGAGCGGGGTCGCAAGAACCACCGTCAGCCTCAACTGCAACGGTATAGGAAATAGGCGTGTAAACTACGGTAACGGTTGCATCAGCCTCTGCAATAGTTGCCCAGTCGTAATCAGCGTTATCTACTTTATACGCGTGGGTGTAACCCTCTTTAGCAACTATTTCGTCAGCATCCGCTTTCGTAAACGCCGTGTTAATTGCGGTAATAATCGAGCCGATTGCGTTCTCGCCATCAACTAGATTCATAGTCCAAATAGCGCTAAAAGTAGCAACTATTTCAGTTTTATAAGTAAGTTCGTCGTAAGAAAGGGTAAGAACGCCGTCTTCGATATCCTCTACTCTCTCTACGCCGTTAACCATAAGCGATAGACAAACTTGGTTGTCGCCATCTACTACGACTGCAACTTCGCCTTCCGCTACGTCCGTAAAGTCAGCGCAAGCGTTATCAGCAATCTTAACGGAAGAGTCTCCGGTTGCACCGTTTACGGTGATTTTAGCCTGCTTTAAGCCTGCTACTACGAACGACTGAGTAAAAGTATCAACGCCGTTAGTCATAGTAACTACGGTAGTTCCTCTAGTAGGAGTAATCGTTGCGTCCTCTGCCCACTTGCCGTCAGCAAGTCCAGTAATAACGGTAGCCGTTACGTCGTCGCCGTCAGCGTCAACTGCGGTAACTACCCAGTTTTCTTTCTCGCTAGCCTCAAGCGTTTTAGCGTCCTTTCTTACGGGAGCGGAAACGGGAGCGTTTTCGCCCTCTACTACGGTAACTGCATCGAGGTTCTTATAGGGGCTTGCGCTAATCTTTCCGTCAGCATATCTATAAGTATCAATAATTTTGCCGTCAGCGTCGGTAGCCAAGTCTACACCATTAAGCGCAGTAATTAACACGCCGTACCAAGCAGGAGTGTTACCGGTATATCCGCCAGTAGGAGTACCACCAGGACCAGAGTTATGCGAGAAAGTAACGGTAACAGGACCGCTAAAACCAGCAAAAGCACTGTCGTTACCATTTGTAACGTCAGTTGCATCAAGGTCACGAACAAGAACTTTTTGTCCGGTTGCATTATTAGTATAAATTGCTTTTTCGGTTGCATCATAGAAGATTGCAATAGGTTTACTGTCGTCAATAGGAGTACCGGTTGCGTTCGTTACGTCAATGCTACTCGTTTTGGTGGGAGCGTTGTCAATAAACGTACCAGCAGCGCCGTTAGTAAGTCCGCCTAGTTTAGACTGATTTCCAGCCTGAACGTACATAGCGTCTCTATCTCCACCCTTAACGTTTCCGTAACCAGTATTATCACTTTGCTTATTACCGAGGTAAACGTTAATAGTGTTCGTGCCGTCGCCAATAGCGATACGATACGCTCTCCAATTGTTGTATCTATCACCAACGGGTAAGAACTCAATTAATTTTTGGTCTTTAGTAAGTTGGCTCGCATCAAAGGACTTGGTAATAACTTTGCACAAAGAACTATCGGGTGCAATACCATCGCCCTCCTTAAACAAAGTCGTTATAATACCTTTGTTCTCATAACTAACAAAATTGCTACTCAAGCCGTTTTCAACCGTTGCAACCTTTGGCGAGTACCAGTCCTTGTCGGCGCAAGTTGCAGTAAACTGAACCAACGTTTCAGGAGCAACTTCGGTTACGCCGTACGCCTTTGCTGACTCGATTTTAACGAGCGCGAACGGAGCAGACAAAAGCATAGCAAAAGCCAATACAAATGAAACGATAAGGCTTTTCGTCTTTTTTTTCATTTTCCTATCTTTCTCCTTTTTCGAGATTTAACGGGAATTCCCCGCGTGTACCATATCTATTATAAAT
This sequence comes from Pumilibacteraceae bacterium, assembly GCA_045654245.1. Classification (GTDB taxonomy): domain Bacteria; phylum Bacillota; class Clostridia; order Christensenellales; family Pumilibacteraceae; genus UBA10677. The sequence goes on from JAZOMX010000044.1 coordinate 34,906, forward strand.
GTTCCAAACAAAATACGCAAGCGCTTTTGAAAAAATATTGGTATAACATTTAATTTTTGTTATAGTTAGCGAGAATATCGTCATTTTATTTTAATTATACTATAATTTTTTGTAATTGGCAAACTTAATATCGGTGTTTTTTCGCTTTTTATTAAAAAAAATTTTTTATTTTTCTTACGGAATAATATATTATATATTTAAAAGGAAAAGGCGGAAATGACTTGTAAAACCCAAAAAAATGTGTTATGATTAAGGTAATCATTTTTAAGGAGTATTAGTATGTATATATTTGGCGTAGATATCGGTGGTACGGGCGTTAAGGCAGGCATTATCGACGAGAAAGGTAATATCGTCATTAAATCCTCTATCCCGACTGGAAAAGAACGTGATTACACGGCGGTAGTTGAAGATATCGCTAACCAACTAAAAAAACTTTGTGCCGACAGCGGTATTGCTCTGTCCGAAGTTTCGGGCGTTGGTATCGGTTGCCCGGGCGCAATTAACGGCAAAAAAGGAACGGTTGATTACTCTAACAACCTCAAGTGGGAGAACGTTCCCTTACTCGAGGAACTTTATAAGTATATTCCTCTTCCCTCGGCGGTTAGTAACGACGCTAACGTTGCTGCGCTTGGCGAGGCTACTTTCGGCGCAGGAAAGAATTTCTCGGATACGATTTTTATCACGCTCGGTACGGGCGTTGGCGGTGGCGTTGTTATCGACGGTAAACTCTTCGAAGGCAACGAGTCCAAGGGTACTGAACTCGGTCATACCGTTATCGTTCGCGGTGGCGAACAATGTACTTGCGGTAGAAGAGGTTGTCTTGAGGCGTATGCGTCGGCTACCGCGCTTATTCGTGATACTAAATCGGCTATGCAAAAAGATAAACGCTCGAAAATGTGGGAGTTCGTCGGTGGCGATATCAACAAAGTTGACGGCAAAACCGCTTTCGAGTGCTCCAAAATGGGCGATTACTCGGCTACAAAGGTCGTTGAAGATTACCTCAACGCTCTCGGCGAAGGACTTTGCGATTTCGTTAATATTTTCCGTCCGCAAGCGATTATCCTCGGCGGTGGCGTTTGCGCTCAAGGTAAATACCTTACCGAGCCTCTCGAGAAATTCCTCGCTACTTACTCTTACGGCGGAGAACACTCACCCAAGGTTGAACTTCTTATCGCATCTCTCGGCAACGACGCAGGTCTTATCGGCGCAGCATCACTTATCCTAAACAAATAGGTGGGGACGCCCCCACGGGCGGGTATCTAAAAAAGGATAGACCAAAGCAAAACAAAGAACACGATAAAAAAAATCCCTCAACTTTTCGTTGGGGGATTTTTTGTTGATTTATTTATTTTTAACTACGAGAGTTATTGCTAGGGCGGAAAGAACTAGCGCTATTAAAGATACGCTTTCTTTACCGCAACCCTTTTTATCTTTTTTCTCGTCGGGGTTTGTGGGTACTGCGCCGAGGTCAAAATCGAAACCGCAAGTAGGACAAACAGTAGTGCCCTCAATTACTTCGCCCGTACAGTTCTCGCAAGCAAAACTGTATTTTGCCTCTAGCGTGATATCGTCCGTGAGGTCTTCAAGGAATAAGTATTTATTTCCGTCCTTATACCAGCCTGCGAAAGTATAACCCTCTCTTTGGGGGAGTTTGTCTGTGGGTGCGTTGTCTGACTCGAGCGCCTCTCCTACGGGAACTTCTTTGGTCGCTACGATTGTACTTCCGTTCTTATACGTTACTTTATGCGCGTACTTTCTCGAAGAAAAACCAGCGATACACTTCTCGGCAAAAGTTTGTCCGTCGCCCATATCGTCAACCATTGCGTTTCCGCCTATCGTCAAAAAGGTAATCTGCGGAGGTCTTGCCATATCAATAATCTCTGCGAAACGAAACATTACGTCAACAGATGACGCCTCTTCGTCCGTCCAAGGCTCCCAAACGTATTCGCAACCCTCATAATCAAAGTCTAGGTCGCGAATAGTGTAACGCCACTTACCGTTACGCCATACTCTCGTTTGCTCGCCCCTTATCGAAGTGGGTTGGCCAACTCTATATTCAGCGCAAAATCCCATACCGGTAGTAAGTTCGTGCGTGTTTCTATCATAGTAAATATCTATCGGCGCAACGTGATTTACGTGGTTGCCGTCCTCGTCTCTAGCGAAATCACGGTAAGCGTATCCGGAAAGGTCAAACTTTTGAGTTACGAGAGCCGTTCCTCTACTCCATCCGCCAAGCAAATCTTTTTTCGAGCGATTATAATCTCCACTAACAGGGTCTTTCGTATCGTTATACCAACTCTCCGCCTTATATCCCGTCTTGCCGTCTAGTTCGCAAGCGAGGTTTAGTTCGTAAGTATCGTTCGTTCTCGAATACATCATTACCGAAATCTTCTTTGCGGGATTTACCGTCGAAACGAAATCTACGCACGCTCTATACCAAGTCGCGTTTAAGTTAAAATCAGTATTTTGAATGCGCTGTTGAGTATAGGGCATCATTTGTACTATCGGCGTTTTTGCGTCTTTGAACTTTTCTTGCGTTAAGTCAACGTTTGCAATCTTATAATATTTGTTCGTCTCGCCCGTTAGCGTTATGCCGGGGAAAAATCCACCCGACTCCGCAATCGTTACCGAACCCTCTTCTAGCGTTCCGGGAGTTGATGCGCTCGCAACCGTTTTTACAGGCATAGCAACCGTTATTGCCGTTACCATAGCCACGAAAACAGCAAGCATTATTCTCATTACTTTACTCTTTTTCATAATTTAACTCCTTATCTTTTGTCAACGAGCGTTGCGCCAAGCGTTAGCGTTACGAACGCTAGTAGCGAAATCGCCTCTTTTCCGCATCCGCTCTTTTCTTTCTTTTCCGCTCCGTCGTCCGTCGCTACCTCGCCACTCGAATCAATTTGACTTCCACAATTAGAACAATTCTCTGTACCTTCAAAAACTTGAGTTTGACATTTAGGGCACGACTCGTACCATTTTGCCGTTAGCGTTATATCCTCGTCGTTCGCCTCGCCGAACACGAACTCTGTATCGCCGTTGTACCAGCCTGCGAAAACGAATCCCTCTCTAACGGGGTCTTCAACCGTGTTCTCGGTAACTTCGCCTACGCCGTAAGTTACACGAGCCTTTTTCACACCGCCGTTAGTATAAGTCAAACTGTAACTTACCCTCTCGTGCGTTGCGGACTGCGACCAAACCTCGCCTACGGTACTGTCTCCGCTGGGATATTCCATAACCTCGCCTGCAATCGTATAGAATACTAACTTACAAGGTATATCCGTGTTTACCGCGCGTCCAAACCGAACGACGATTTTAACTTGTTCTTTCTCTTGCTCCGTAAACGGCGTCCATATTCCATAATCGTCTTTTACCGTCCCGTTTTTCGTTGCGTAGTTATAAGTCATTTCTAGTATGCGGTATCTATAATCTCCGTTCTTACTTTCACGCAACTTAGTGTAATTCTTTTTCTCGTCGTAAACGCCCGTATCCGTATAGGTCGTGTTCGTCGCATTATCGTAATATATCGCAATCGGGTGCGGAGCAGTTACTAAATATCCGTATCTATCGTAGAATATATTTCTCTCGCTCTGGCTCGCCATACTGAACATTTGCGTGTTCATTGCGCTACCGTTTCCCCAGCGCTGATATTTCTTCGCAGTTGTTGACGCCCAAGTCTCCGAAGCATATCCGATATTATCTCCCGCTACCGCTATATTAAGTTCGGTACTATCGCTCGTTCTCGTTCCAAACTTGAACGAAAGTTTTCGATTTGGATTCGCCACCGAAACGAAATCAACGTAAAAATCACAGCACGGTGCGTTCTTTTCGAAAGTTGCCTTCGATTTGTCCATACCACCGTCACCAAAATAGGGTGATACTCTAAACAACGGCTCAGTCGTGCCACCGTTAAACTCGTTAAGGTTTATCGTGCCTAGCGTAATAACATAATCAGTCGTGCCAGCCACTACTAGTCCGCCACCGTACGACTCGTATTCGCCCGAGTACTGCGCGTCCTTTTCCTCACTATAAAAAACTTTTACGTCGCCCGCTTTTAGCGTTGCTAAACTATCCGCTTTTGCTAGCGAAACGGGAGTTACAATCGCTCCGCATAGCATTACGCAAAGCGCAATCGACACTATCTTTTTAATCCGCTTGTTTTTTATCATTATTTTTCCTTAGTCTTCGTCTTTCTTGTTTACGACTACTCTTGCAAGCGTGCTCTCCAGTTTCTTCTTTTCGTTATCGTCTTTGCCTGCTAGATACTGCGCAAACAACTCGCCTACGCTACCTTTCGCCACGGTGCGCCTGCTCTTTTGCGGTTTCTCTTCTTTTGGCTCGGGTGTAGGCTCTGGCTTTACTACCGTCTTCGCTTGCGCTTTCTTCGTCGGCTTTTTATATACCGTTCTCGGTTTATATACTATCTCGCCGAAATCTAGCACTCTCGTATTCTTCGTTTCCGCTTGCTCGCTCACTTCCAAAGAAGATATCTTCGTTAGCGCATCAAGAGCGTCCTTTATTCGCTCCTCGCCGTCGGTAACGATTGCCTCTTCGGTCTGTTCAGTAGGTTGCGTTTCCTCTGCGGGTTGTTCTACTTCGGTGGTCTCCTCAACGGGTTGTTCTACTTCAGGTTTTTCCTCTACGGGAATTTCTACCTCGGTAGGTTCTTCAACAGGAGTTTCTACCTCGACCTTTTCCTCGGTAGGTTGAGTTTCTTCTTCGGGCGTTACCGTCTCTTCGGGCTGTGGGAGAACAATATCCTCTTCTACGGTAGGTTCGTCAGTCGCCTCGGCAAGAGTGGTAACCTCGGATTGTTCGTCCTCTTCGGGAATTTCAGTCTCGGTAGGCTGTTCTTCGGGAATTTCAATCTCGGATTTTTCCTCTTCCTCTACGAGCGTTTCTACTTCGGTGGGTTCTTCAACAGGAGTTTCTACCTCGACCCTTTCTTCGATAGGTTGAGTTTCTTCTTCGGTCTCACTTGCCTCTTCGGGCTGGTCGGTTTCGAGTACGCTGAACGCCTCTTCTATTATTGCACGGTCCTCGTCGCTAATAACAGGCGCAAGCGGACGGACGAAAGACGATTCTTCGCTCTCCTCTTCTTCCTCGTCGTCGCCCTCGATAATTTCTTGATACGATAGGTCGGGCGCAGTATTCTCGTCGTCAGAGTAAATAACCTCGTAAGAATATCCGTCGTTATCTGCCACCTGCTCGTCCGCAGTTTTCTCTTCCTCGACAAGTTTTTCTTGGAATTCGTTTTCAACGATTTCCTCGATTACTCTTTCTTGCTCGTCGTCCGTTTCTTCGGCATACTCCGCCTCTTCTTGACTTTCAAGTTCGCTTTCAATTTTTGCTAGTATTTTATCGAAATCGTACTCGTCCTCGGTTTCTTCTTCGGTCTCCTCTTCGCTTACGCTTTCCTCGACTTGCTCTACTATCTCCTCGGTAGGCTGAGTTATCTCTTCACTCTCCTCCGTTTCGTCGTCCGCTACGGGCGTTTCCTCTTCAGCGAGTTCGTAGTCCACTACGGGCGTTTCCTCTTCAGCGGTTAAGTCGGTAAGTTCAGTTTCCTCTTCGGGCTCACTTGCCTCTACGGGCTGTTCAGTTTCCGTATCGTTTACGCCGAAAAGTTCTTGCTCGAAAGTCAATTCTCGTTCGGTTTCAAATTCGGGCTTTTCGTTTTCCTCGAGTTCGTCTTCAAATTCGGGTTCACTCTCGGTATAATAAGCGAAAGTTTCGTCGCTCTGCTCGTAGTTTACGCTTGCGTTCGCCGTTTCCTCTTCGCTTACGCTTACGTATCCACTACCGTCTTCTTCGTTAAAACGAGTTCTATTCTTCTTCCAACGCTTGGGCATAAGGATAAGAAATAGTAACGACAAGACAAATAACGCAGAAACGAGCGCTACGATTACGATTGCTTTAAGCATAACCTTGACGAAAACGCCCACTACCGGAATTTTAAATCCTATTTCTCTAAAGAAGTAAATGATTAGCGCGTTGCCGTCAAAAACGACCTCACTAATCTTGTTCGGCAAATAATTAGCGCCCACTACGAGCAACGCTAGTAAAGTTGCAAGGGCAACGATAAGGGAAAGGATAAAAAAGATTACGCCTAAAAAAGCACCTTTCTTTTTCGTCGCTTTAGTGGCAAGTTTTACGGCGATTATCGATACGCAAACAAGCCAAATAAGCGTCAATAATACCATTGCGCCAAATACCATCAATTCCGATTTGTTCTTAAAATCTATCATAATAGTATTATTATATAATTATATAGAGCAAAAGTCAATAACTTTTTTCAAATTCTTCGCACTATCCTAGCACTAATTACGGTCATATCGTCGGTAGGCACTCCCTTTTTATGCAATTTTGCTACCGATAAAATTTTGTCCGTATAATTTTTGAGATTGCGTTCGTCTCCGTCAAGTATGAGTTCGCCAAGTTCGTTGCCCGAAAACGTATCGGACACGCCGTCGGATACGAAAATTACGGTATCCCCGTCTTTTGCCCTGTCGGTCCTTATAAACGGTTTTATCTCTTCGACTACACCCAACGGCAAGGCGTTCCCGTCAAGCGCAGTAACGCCCTCGGCTTGCTTTATGAACGAGCGAGGAGTTCCCAGTTTAATAATAGTGCGTTCTAGCGAAAATAGGTCGCACACCAAAATATCGAAAGCACAAAAACTCTCGTCGCTTTGCTTGCTTAAAAATCTATTGACGGATGAAATTATAAACTCGTTTGGCAGTCCTACCCGAAAATAACTTTCGACGAGTTCGATTGCTCGCTCGCTGATATCCCCAGCCTTTTTTCCGCTACCCATACCGTCGCAAAGCGCCATCATAAACTTGCGCTCTCCGATACGAATAAACGAGTGCGTATCCCCCGTCGCCATCGTGCTTTTACTAATCCCCGACGCCGAAAACACTACCTCGTAGGGCGGTTTTTCTTTCAACGAAAGAATATAAAGTCCGCTTTTTGCCTCTCTCGTTTTACGCTCAACGAAAAACTTGCTCTCCATTACGGCGCTAATAACGCTTACTATTTCCTCCTCGTTAGGTTTACTAGAAAGCACGACTATCACTTCCCCGTCCGCTCCCGTTTTCACGATGGCGTCAACTACGCCTATCCCACGATGACGCATCTCGTCGGCAAGCAAAATTTCCTTTTCGTTATCGAACGAGAAGGCTACGAAACTTTCTTCTCCACTCTTTGCAATTACCGAGGCTACGCTTTCAAGATGAAACGATACTTCTCGCTTTAACATCTCTTCCGCCTTGTTCTTTCTCTTGTAGTACGCGTTAAGGCTCGCAACCTCACTTGCAAGCGAAATAAGTCTAGCGGAGTGCCGACAACCAACCGAAAGCAAATCGGGAACTTCGCTAGCATCAGCCCTCTCTTTTTCGGAAACGACTTTGCATAGCGTATCTAGACAATCTTGATTGCAAGCGTTACAAGTAGAACAAACCTCACGAACTAAACGCTGTTTAACGCTCTCGGGCGCAAGCGGAGAAATCGTTCCGTTAATTGCTCTCGACATCTCAAAAAAGCACTCGCCGAGGCGCAATAGCCGTTGGGTATATTTTTCACGCTCAAGCGACAATAAAAATTTAAGCGACAAAGTGGCGCTCCGTTTTATACTCCTCTCTTCTAGTCTCTTAATCGCGCTAAGCGGAACGGCGCAATACAACACGCCTCCTACTACTAGCAAAATAAGGTCGGTAATCAGTCCGCTTTCGGACACGAAAAAGTAAAGCCGAAAAACGATTACCGCCATTACCGAGCCTAGCACCGTTAGCGGACGAGGCAGGGTAATAAAGATTGAGCCTACCGCCACGCAGAATACGGCGAGAGCGAGAAAATTAGGCGAAAACGAAAATAACGATTGACCTACGCCCACCGCAATCGCCGAAACAATCGCACCCGTTTTTCCGTACGCTTTACCAAGCAATAAACACACGGGTAGCAACAACGAGTATTCCGCGCCCAAAACGGAAACGGCGCAATAGAATACGCTCAAAACGGCAAGAGCGCATACCTTAGAGAGTTCTCCCTCGTTGTTTGCAAGTGGCGAAAACGCCGTGAAAGTGATATAGCAAGTTACCAAAATTGCAACTGCGTTTGCAAGAACAAAGAAAAACGGCGTGTTTTCTATAATCGCTCTAACGATACTCCCCGAAAAAGACGAAAGGCAACATACGAGAGCAAAAAAGGGCGTTATCTTCTTTCTACGCCTCGATAAAAACAACGAAAAAATGCAACTGATTAAAACGAGTATCGTACTTTCAAGCGCGCTCCAAAAAGAAAAATCGCCCGCTAGTTTACCCACGATAAAGCCTAGCGCCGTAGGGAAAGCGAAAGGACGACAAAGAATAAGAGCCGATGCAAAACCACTCGAAAAAGAATTGACCGCTCCGCTTTTAGCAAAGGTAAAAACTCCCGAAAACAAACTAATAAACACAAACCGAGCAACTCTCTCGTAACGCTTTTTCACACTACTTCTCCGTTTTTTCTTAGATTATACCTCTCTTTGCCTTGCTAATTTTGTCGCCTTTTATCTATTCTTGCAATAAAAAGAAAAACCGACTTGCCGTAAAAAGCAAATCGGATTATTCGTTATCTTTTGTATTCGGTGGAAAGTCTTTTTAGTATTCCACCTTCGTTGCGATAAAACTCCAGTCTATCGCTATACTCGTAGATGAGCATATTCTCGTCCATACGAGTTCTAAATATTCTCGGTTGCTCTTGTTCTCGCCTATCGAAAGTGCGTTCTATCGGCTCGTCTTGACGGCGCGAAACGAAACTTTCACGCTCGAGTAGTTCGTCAGAAAACCCGTTACGCTCCGATAAGTACTGTCTATCCGTTCTCGGACGAACGAACTCGTCAATCGTTCGGTCTGGCTCTTCGTAGCGACGCTCCTCTTCCGCCTCGATTTCAGCGTTCGTGGGGAAAAGTCGAGTGGGAGCGGGCGCGCCGTCTCTTACGACCGAGTTCGAGCGGGAAACTATATCGCTAGAAAATCCCGTTTCCTCTTTACTGGGCTGAGTGGGAGCAATATAGCGAGTTCGTTCTTTCTTCTCGCTAGAACGCTCAATCTTTTTAATCTTAAACAAAATAGCCGAACTAACGCCGAACACGAGTGAAACGATTAGTCCTATCCAAAACAGCGCGCTTACTGACGAGAGCGGAGTTTTGGTTATGAGCATAACGAATAAAAAAAGCAAAGAATAAGCAAGCGGAACCCATAATCCAAGCCTAAAAAGTAATATTTTAATTAACTTGGATATACCGCTCGTCTTCATTCTTTGCTCCTTGGTTTACTTTAGCGAAACGCTTATTTAATAGTGTCCGTACCCATATACTTAACGAGAGCCTCGGGGATAGTAACAGTTCCGTCTGCGTTCTGGAAGTTCTCTAGAATTGCAGCGGTAGTTCTACCTACTGCTAGTCCGCTACCGTTAAGGGTATGCAAGAATCCCGTCTTGCCTTCCTTGTTTTTGTACTTAATATTCATTCTTCTTGCTTGATAGTCAACGAAGTTAGAGCAAGAAGAAATCTCTACGTATCTACCGTAAGAGGGCATCCATACCTCGATATCGTAAGTCTTAGCCGAACTAAATCCCATATCGCCCGAGCATAGGCAAACTACTCTATAAGGAAGTCCTAACTTCTTCAAGATTAGTTCAGCCTCGGCGGTAAGAGTCTCGAGTTCGTCGTAACTAGTTTCGGGCATAGTGAACTTAACTAGTTCTACTTTGTTGAACTGGTGCTGACGAATAAGACCTCTAGTGTCTCTTCCGGCAGAGCCCGCCTCCGCTCTAAAGCAAGCGGTGTAAGCGCAGTAGTGAATAGGCAAATTAGCCTCGGGTACTACGTCGCCACGGAGCATATTCGTTACGGGAACTTCTGCAGTCGGAACGAGGAAGTAGTTGGTGTTCTTTACCGCGAAAGCGTCCTCTTCAAACTTGGGGAGTTGTCCCGTGCCGTACATAGAATCACGGTTTACCATATAGGGAGGGAAAATCTCCTCGTAACCGTTTTCGATATGAGTGTCAAGCATAAAGTTGTAAATTGCACGCTCTAATCTTGCGCCTAAACCACGATATACGGTAAAACGAGTTCCCGTAATCTTTGCTGCGGTTGCAGGGTCGAGTATGCCTAGTTTTTCACCTATTTCCCAGTGTGCTTTGGGCTCGAAGTCAAACTTGGTGGGCTCGGAGAACTTTCTAACTTCTACGTTATCTTTGTCGTCCTTTCCGATAGGAACGCTCTTATCGGGGATATTCGGGATAGAAAGAAGAGCCATTTTAAGGTCTGCCTCAACGGGAGCAAGAGCCTCGTCGAGAGCCTTAATTCTCTCGCCAACTTCTTTCATTTTCTCAATTAGCGCGCTTGCGTCTTGCTTTGCTTTTTTAAGCACGGCAACCTCGCCCGAAACCTTATTTCTCTCTGCTTTTAAAGCCTCTACTTCTTTTAGAATTTCACGGCGCTTTTTATCGAGTTCAACTACGATATCAACGTTATACTCGCCACTTCTAGTCGCCATAGCCTCTTTAACGAGGTCGGCGTTTTCTACAACAAACTTTAGGTCTAACATTTTTTCTTTCCTCTTAATGATTTCGTGTATGGAACAATTATATACCAACGAAAGGAAAAAATCAACAATTTTTTCTCGTTTGTCTATCTTTCCTGCGAAAAAAAGGTAAAAGTCTGCGAACTTCTGCAAAAGAAAACCACTTAAACGCAAAAAGCCCCGTAATATATAACAAAGAGCCGACTACCACGGAAAGGAAAATTCCCACTATTCCGGGCAAAAAACGCATAAGCAAAAATCCGCTTAAAAGAAACGCTCCACCCGAAATAGGTAGCGCTTGCCACCTAACTGTAAGAGCGGGCAATCCGACCTCCTTTCTTACCGCGCGAACGTCTAAAATTGCGGTTAATCCGTAACACGCAACCGAACCTATTACCGCTCCGTAAATTCCAAACAGCGGTAAAGTAAGCGCAGTTACGAGAATTTTTACTCCTCCGCCGATAGCAAGGTTAACTGCGGGGCGTTTCGCTTTTCCCACGCCTTGAAGAACGGCGGTACTAACTTGCACGAGCGAAACGTAAAACACGGTAAGACTGTTTATGCGAAGTAGCCTGCTTGCAAGCCGTTTTTGATATGAGTTTAGCCCACTAGAATATAGAAGTTCAATCGCTTTATCGCTATAAGTGAAAGTAATCAAAAACGCCATAAGCCCTAGCGCAAGGCAAATCTTCAGTCCTGTCGTTCCCTCTTTTATTACCTTGCTAGGCTCTAGGCTAACTCTTGCGATTTTTGGGAGTAAGGTCATAGATACGGCAGAGATTACGACAACCGGCACGTTGACTAGTGTAGTTACCGTTCCGCTAACCAGTCCGTAAGCCATAGTCGCTTGCGAAACCTCGTGACCGAGCCGAGAAAGAATATTTATAATAAGCACGCTATCTACGACCTGTGTTAGCGGTATAACGAGCGCGCCGAAAGTTACTGGGATTGCTAGCGAAAACACACTTTTAAGTATATTCGCCGTGTCACTTTTTACTTTCTTTTTTGGTAACGCAACCGTAATATCGCTTGCAATTTCGCCCTCTAAAAGTCTGCCCCTAACTCTCGTTTTACCTACCGCGTGATAGCATAAAACGAAGATTACAGAAATTGCCTCGGAAAGCGAAACACCCAAAAGCGCGCCAAAAACTCCGTACTTTGCGCCACGAGAAAGCATAACTCCTGCTAGCGTTAGTCCGATTAGAAGTTTGCCCACTTGCTCAATCAATTGACTTAATGCGCTGGGAAACATATTCTCTCTGCCTTGATAGTACCCTCGATAGCACGACAGTACGGCTACGAAAGTTACGGCAGGCGCAATCCCTATATACGCTAGCGACGCCGAACGGTTGCCTTGAAAAGAGGCGAGCCGAGGCGCAAAAATAATTAAGATTAGCGAGCCGATAATCCCTAACGCTATAAGTGTAACGAGGCATACCCTAAAAGTCTTTTTTGCGCCCCTCTCGTCCCCACGCGCTAAGCAAAGAGCAACTACTCTCGAAATTGCGACGGGAAAACCACCGCTACTTAAAGTCAGAAGTAGCGTGTAGAGTGGAAACACCATTTGATATAACCCCATACCTTCTCCGCCTAAAATATTCGTAAGCGGTATTCGATATAGCGCTCCTAAAAGTTTGGCGATAATCATACTAAAAGCAAGTATTCCTGCGCCCGTAAAAAAGTTTTTGTTCTTCATAACGGAGTTAGTATCTGCAATCGAAAGATAAAAAACGCCGTCTTGAAAAATCTTCAAGCCTCTTTTAAAGAAAAAAACTGTACTTTTCCGCTTTATCGTGCTATAATAACTTGCGTAAGAACTTAAAGGAGATGTTTATGGAAAACAGTTTCGGCTCGTTCCTAAAACAAAAACGGCTTGAAAAAGAACTAACGCAAAAAGAACTAGCGAAAATGCTATTCGTTTCCGAATCAACGATTAGCAAGTGGGAAAAAGGCGTTGCCCGTCCCGATATTTCTCTTCTTCCAACGCTCGCCTCAATTTTAGGCGTTACCGAGCACGAACTCATTACCGCTAGTATCGACAAGCAAACGCGCGAAGAAAAACAGCAAGCCAAAAAATGGCGTACTCTTTCCTTTACTTGGAATTTGTTTTTCTATATCGCTTACTGCGTCGCCCTTATCCCTTGTTTTATTTGTAACCTCGCTATTTCGGGTACGCTATCGTGGTTTTGGATTGTGTTTTCTTCTCTACTGCTCGCGTTCACTTTCACTAATCTACCGAGCCTCGTTAAAAAACATAAACTTCTCGTTTTGCCCCTATCCTCTCTCGGCGCGCTCTTTCTTCTTTTAGGCATATGTTGTATCTATGCTAACGGGCGTTGGTTCACGATTACTTTCTTTGCAATCTTGCTCGCCTTTACTTCAGTCTTCGCTCCCGTTTATATCGCAAAGTTTGATATTTTCAAAAAAGTAAGAAAGTATAACGATTTCGTTTCCGTTTCCCTTTGCTTTCTTCTTCTCGTAGTTATGCTTGCCGTAATCAACGGCTATACCCTAAAATACGGTTTCGCTAGCAAGAGTTGGCTTTTCCCAATCGCTCTGCCTATCGTCCTATACTTCTACGTTGCTCTATGTATCTTGCTCGCCGTTAGGTTTTTAAGAATAAATAGACTGCTAAAAACGAGCGCAATCCTATTTTTAATCACTCTGTTTTGTTTCGTTCCGCCTCTACTTCTCAACTCGCCAAAACAATCCTTTCAAAAAGAAATCGATAAATTTAATATTCTCAAAGCAAACTTCTCCGTCTGGAACGGCTCAACGATTGATAATAACGTAAGCGCAATAGTCGCTCTCTCCCTCGTCGGCATAGCCATACTATTCCTAATAAGCGGTCTTATCGTAAATAAAATAACAAAGGCTAAACAAGACTAGATAAAACAAAAATCCGTTCGCTATGTGGCGTAGTGATAGGGATTTATCGCTACGCCATTTTTATTCTTAAATAAACGGGTTTTCCGTTAGTTTTATTTCAAAATTGCAATTTGTGGCAATTTTCTTTACCTGCTTTGATTTTACCCCGTTTTGCGGCACTTTTTCTTTTAGTTTAACCGTTATTAAAAAGTCATATTCTCCATAAATAAATCGCAAAAATAAGGGTTAGATGAAAGGTCAACGTATTTTATATTATCAACGAAGCGGTTAATATTTCCGCCTTCTAAAAGGTATTTTACCGCGCCTTGCAAACTACTATTGTTAAGAGTTTTAGTTTTCAAAGCAAGTTCTTTAGGTAGCAAGCCGGTTATAATTGCGTTAGCAATATTTATTTTAGAAGAAAATCCACCTGAAATATATAAATTAGAAACGTCGTTGAAATTAACGTCAAGCGTTTTCATAAGAGTTAACGTTGCAGAATAAACGGCAGATTTAGCAAGTTGATATTGGCGCACGTCGTCGGGCGAAAGGTAAACGGTTTTAGAGATTTGGTAATTATCTTCCATATATCCCGTTTCGTCTATAACGCCGTATTTTACAAGTTCTGCAATTATATCAATAAGCCCCGTGCCACAAATGCCTAATGTTTTTTCATTACCAATAGTTTTATATTCGGCGTTACCGTCGTTAATTTTAAAAGCGTACGTAGCGCCTTTAGTTGCGCTCATACCACAAGTTATATTTGCGCCTTCAAAACACGGACCTGACGCGGCAGAAGTAGCAAGTCCAGATTTGTTTGAGTATAAAACAATTTCAGCGTTCGTTCCAAGGTCGATAAACAAATTGTATTTTCCGTTTTCGGGGGAGTTTAATAAGTTAAGTCCTGCAACTACGTCTGAGCCTACGAAAGATGATATGCCCGGTAACGATATTACGGTATCTACGCCTTTTAAACCAAGCAAATTAGCATTTTTGCGTTTGCTTTCAAGAAATACGGGTTTATACGGCGCAACTCCTATCGACGAACAATCAACGCCGAAAAAGGTGTGAAGCATAGTTGTGTTTGCCGAAACGTACATAGTATTTGCAGTAGCGCCAATTTCTTTAATCATTTCGTTGATTTTAGAAATTAAAACGTATTGAAGTTCGGTTACGCCGTTTTTACGGCAATAATCTATACGAGTAATAACGTCTGCGCCAAATTTTCTTTGTGGATTGGTAGCAGTAGTTACTTTTATAGTTCGTTTATCGTCTAAAGATACTAAAGCTAGGGCAAGGGTAGTAGTGCCTATATCAAGAACGTAGCAAATATTACTAGTATAAGAGTTGCTTTCTTCAATGCCCGTTTCAGAAACTATTTCAAATTGTTTAAAAGTAGTTACGGTTATATTAGAATTTATTTTATATTTACAAGCAAGTTCTTCGTTGTCGTCTACTAATACTTTGCATTTACCACAAACTCCATTACCACCACACGGTTTTTCAATATCTAAAATATTAGAAAGAGTCGTACCAGCGTTAACTAGTACGACTTTGTCATTTAGCGTAACTTTAAATTGCTTGCTCATTTTAATCTCCGTTAAGCGAAAACAAAACTGAACCAAAATAAGTAACGGTATTGTTTCCATTTATATATTTCATATTAGACGCTTTAGCAAGTTGAGATACGTTAATTCCGTAGGCTTCAAGCGAAGGTATTGCTAAATTGGGAAAACGACACGGCTCGTTAGTTAGTATAGCGCATTGATTGCATACTCCACAACCACCTGCGCCAAGATGTAATGCGTTAAAAATTTCGTAACATTGAAAAATTTTACGAATTTTTTGCGTTATAGAATTAGTCGCTTTTTTTGCTACTATCATTCCTTCAAAATCAAAACTGTCTTCAATTTTGCTAACGGTTTGGTATACCAAAGCGTAATCGTACGATTTTACTTTGCTAATAAGTTCGTTAATATCTCCTACGATAGGAGGACAAGTGTAACATTTGCCGTACATACCACAAAAATTTTTATCACACATAGCACGAAAATTTGCGTTAGTTTCTATCGCGTCAACTTTAATAATATTTACTTTAAACGCTTGGGTATTTTTAACTTCTAATAAAAGATTTTTAAATAAATCTATTTGCGATATCATAACATTAAAGCGTTAACTTTTAGTATTGAAAAATTCATTAGACGCGTTAAAGAAAGCGTCGATATTTTCCCAAGGCGTTAACGGGGGAATATCGCAACCCGAAGATAAAACGAAATTAGGGTTTTTAGCGCATTTTTCTAAAAGAGATAACGTTTCTTCTCTTACTTTTTCAGGCGAGCCCATACGAAGCGTTCCCGCTGGGTCGATATTTCCCATAACTATTACGTCGTTAGGAATTTTAGGAATAATATCTTTCTCCATATCCATAGCGTTGCCAAAGTGATAAGCGGAACAACCCGTTGATAAAATAGATTGTAACATAATTGGTACGTTTTCGCCACAATTATGATAAATTACTATAAAATTTTCGTCTTGAACGGCGTCTACTATTTTCTTTACGTAAGGCGAAGAAAATTCCGTTTCAAGATCGGGAGATAATAAACCGGTAACTGGTTCAGCCATTACGATACCGTTCGCGCCTGCCTTTTTATACGCTTTTGCGTATTCAATTAAAAAAGCGGTTGCTTTTTCTAATACGGTATGTACCGTGTCCGGTTCTACGTAACACGCCATCATAATTTCAGACACTTCAAAAAGACGCGCTGCCAAAGAATACGGTCCGATTATTCCCGCTAATACGGGACGGTCGGTTATCATTTTCGACGCCTTTTCAATAGCGTCGATATATATTTTAGTTCTTTTACTTCCAATAACGGGAATAGCTAAAGCGTTAGCGTCGTCAAAATCGTTAATAATTCTACCTTTAACGGTGGGAACTTCATCATCGGAAACTACAACCGTTGCACCAAAACATTCGGCTTCTACAGATAAATCCATAAAACTAACTGAAGCCAATGCGTCTGTTATATCCGCTATTGCTTTCATACCTTTTGCTTGAAGTTCGCTATCCGAAATTAATTCGCGAACGCTAATTCCTAAAAGGCTCACGCACGGAAAAGACAAAATAGGCATAGGTTTTTTATTTTTTGTTGATTTGATAGAACGTAGCCATTCTTGCATATTAAATTTCATAAATATCACCTTTTAAAACTATTAAAGGTTATAAAAATTAAACCGTTTTCAATAACTTGCAAAATTCAACTGCTACGTCAGAAGCAGACGCAGCGTCAGGAGTATAACAGTCGGCTCCGATACTATCGCAAAATTCTTGATTAACGGGCGCTCCGCCAATCATAATTTTAACTTTATCGCGAATACCTGCTTTTTCAGCCTCTTTTACAATCTCAGCCATTACGGGCATCGTAGTAGTAAGAAGGGCGGAACAACAAATTACTTGACAATCGTTATCTATAGCCGATTTGATAAATGTTTCAGGAGATACGTCAGTGCCAAGATCAACTACCTCAAGTCCTTTACCTTGCATCATCATTTTAACCAAGTTTTTACCGATGTCGTGTAAATCGCCTTGTACCGTACCTACGCAAACTTTACCTATAGGTTTTACATTTTTAGAAACTAAAAGCGGTTGTAATACTTCAAGACCAAGAGTCATTGCTTTTGCCGAAATAAGTACTTGAGGCACGTATACTTCGTTATTTTTAAACTTTTCGCCTACGATGCTCATTCCCGAAAGAAGACCGTCTTTTAATATTTCTTCAGCGTTTGCATTAGCGTCAATAGCGTTTTGAACGATTTCTTTTATTACTTTTATTTTTCCGTTTTGTACGCAAGTTGAAATTTCGTTTATAATTTCCATTTTTTTATAATCTCCTTTGTTATTTATTTCTTCGATAGATATTTTTGATATTTGTCGGTATATTTGTGGGGTCATACCGTAATATTCTCTAAAATTACGGTAGAACGAAGGTAAATTTCTTAATCCGCATTCAACTACTATTCTTTCTACCGTCATATCGCTTTCTTTAAGTAGTTTTGCTGAATATTTTAATCTCGTTTCGCGTAAATATTCTGAAAAAAGTTGTCCAACGTGTTCTTTGAAGTTACGGCTAAGTTGTGAAGAACTTACAAACACGCGTTTAGCAATAAAGTCAAGCGATAATTCTTGATTACTAAATTCGTTATTTACAATTTTTAGCGTAGAGTCAATTAAATTTTGATACTTAGTTTTTCGTATATCGTTTTTAATAGAAGATCTAACGTATCTTCCAACTAAAGAAAACAGTTGAATTAAATAGGCGCGAACCATAGATTTCCACTCGTTATCTTTATCCATCAATTCTGTTTCAATAGAATCGAAAATCGCGTCTATTTTTTCTTTAACGGTATTGTTTAGCATTGCGTACGCTATAGGCGAATCGTTTTCAAACGCTCCGTAACAATAATGCTTATTTCCTTTTAGTACGGCGGCTCCTTTAAACCAATCGTCAATAGAAAAGGTTAACCTTCGTACCGTTATAGGTTTGCTTTCGTTAGTTGAAAAATATCTATGTGTAGTATTTGTGGATAAAATATAAATATCGTTTTCTTTGCAAGGGAACGTTTTTTCGTTTATGCAATGAGTTCCACTACCTTCAACAATAAGATCTATCTCAAAATAATTACAAACGTCAAGGCTAGGTGAAACGGAGTATTCTTCGTCTATTTGATTGGTTATCGTATAGTACGTATGCAAAATACGATCTTCTATTAAAAGTTCTTTTTTATTGTTAAAATCGAAAACGTTGGTCATACGTTAAAATCTCTTTTTCCCTTTCAATTAAGCAAGAAATTAAAGTTGATTTTTTATAAATTATAGTAATACGGTTATTAAATAGGATAATCTTCAGTTATAGGATAGCAAATTACTAAGCGTTTACCTTTTGTAATTTCTATTGCTTTTTCAATAGTCATATTAGGGCAAGGGTTAAAATAGATAATTTGGTCGTCTCTTAACCCGTTAAAATATAGTTCTAATTCTTCTGCGGCGCGGTCATTAAGTTGAACGGCTTTTAAAGTTTTCATATTTCTAAACGTTTCCATATGTTGAGTATGGCTTCCGCAAAGATGAATCATACCGCCGTTTTTATACGCGCCTAAAACAGCTTCGTCAAGGTCGGCTATCATATCACGATACAGTTCTTTAGAAAGAAGTTGCGTTGTGCATCCGCAAATTTGACCGTATCCCGCAGGTTGAGTTCTTTTCCAAGCGATTACGGGGCGTAATTGCTCTTCAGGAACGATTTTTTGAAATTCTTTGTGAACTCTAACTAACGTGCGGTTAATCGTTTCTAAGTCTTTTCTTGCGTTATCAGGGTCGGCAAGCATTTCAAGTAAAATTTCTTGTCCGTATAAGTTAACGGCAATATTTAACGCACTTGCTATCGTAGGTAAGCCGAACAACGGAAATTTACCGCCGTCTTTTGCAAATTTTTTAGCTACGCGAATAGACGTTTGGAAAGTTTCGTTGTTTTCTAAATCTGGGTCTTGTAATTCGCCTATCGGAGTTTTTAAATAATCGTTGTACCATAATCCGTCTTGCATAAAAACGTTTGCGCCGAAAATTTTATCTATATAATGAACGCCGTACATTTCGCATTCTACGCAAATGGGAACGAACAATCTATCGTTTAAAATTAAGTTTGCTTTATTGTCTTGTATATCTTTTAAACATTCTTCCACCCATTTTTCAGGCTCAGTATATCTGTCGGCGGTTGACTTACCCGCAAAGCCAAGTATCGCAAAAGCGTTTTTTCCTTTATACTCGCCGTTAAATAAGTCTTGTAATTTTTGCGTCCATTCATTGCGTTTAGCAATAAGTGTTTCATCGTTTAATAAATCCATATTAAAGCACCTCTCATTTTAATTTTACCATTTAAGTATATCGGCTATACAAATAATTGTCAATACCGTATCCTTTCTTTTTAACTTGCATTAAAATTTGCAAATAAACATACACTAAATTATTTTAAGGCGCTAAAAATCAATTTAAACGTTTTATTTATAAAAATAACCTTGCTTTAACGCAAGCTATTAGTTAATTTTTAAATTTTTCTCGATATTTATTAGGAGTGTATTCCGTTTCACGTTTAAATATTTTTGAAAAATAAGTATTTGAGCACAATTACGAACTTCTTTTTAAGACTTTACCTAATAGAGACAAGTATAAGTTAGATACTATTGCTTATATAAACCAAGTTCTAGAAGAAAAATTAGAAACAGAAAAATTAGGAAAAAAATATAAAGGCATACAATAGAAATAGTCTATAACTTCGTTGAAGCTATAGAACTACCTGACTTTGACAGTTGGGACAAATTTGATTATTAAAACTGAATACGAGAAAAGGCGTGGCGTGATGCCACGCCTTAACTTGTTAATTGGAAACCCTGCGGTTTACCATAAAAATCCCTATGACTATTACGGTTATGAACGGATTTTTGTTTTACCTATTGAGTACTAGGGCGCACGCAGGCAAGCAAAAAACGAAGTAGCGCGAAGTTCTTCCTCGCCGTGGCGGTAGAAAATACGAGCGGGACGAGTTTCTTTGCGCAGTAGCGTACTAGCGGTACGCACACAAGCGGAAAACGAAGTTGCGCGAAGTATTTTATAGCCACGGAAAATGATAAACGGCGTAAGGACTTATCCCTACGCCGTTTATCGTTAATTTTTCAATTACTTCTCGGAGATTGCTTCAACGGGGCACTGTGCTGCGCAAGAACCGCAATCAATGCACTCGTCGGGGTTAATCTCGTACTTGCCGTCGCCAAGAGCGATAGCGTTTACGGGGCATTGCGCTTCGCAAGCACCGCAAGCAATACATTCGTCCGAAATCTGATATGCCATTGTTCCTCTCTCCTTTATAGAATAGTTGCTTGTCTTTATTATAGCACTAATAAAAACGGTTTGTCCACCTTTTAAGCCTTATCTTGAGAATTTTTTTCGTGAGGCTGGTTATTTTTCTCCGTCTTTTGAGAAGAAACTACCTCGGAAAGGGGAACTTCGACGAATTCAATCTTTTCTCCGCTCTCGTATTTTACACGAATAGTCTCTTTGAGTTGGTTAATCGCCGTAACTATTCCCTTTCTTTTATCCACGGTAGTAACCGTCGAGCCGACTTTGGGCGCGCGCTTATTTACGTCAGTGTAGTACGCATTCTCGTAAGCAAGACAGCACATAAGTCTTCCGCAAAGTCCGCTAATCTTCGTCGGATTTAGCGATAAGTTTTGGTTCTTCGCCATTTTTACGGTAACGTGGGCGTAATCGCTCATAGTTCCAGCGCAACAGCACGCTCTTCCGCACGGACCTAGACCGCCTAACATTTTACACTCGTCACGCTCGCCGATTTGACGAAGTTCAATTCTCATATGGAAAGTGGACGCCAGTTCTTTTACGAGTTCACGGAAATCCACTCTGCCGTCGCTAGTAAAATAAACGACGAGTTTAGAGCCGTCGTAAGCATACTCGACGTCCGTTAATCGCATCTCAAGACCGCTAGATTCGATTTTCTCGCTAACTTTACGCATAGTGTCTTCTCTACGGCTTTCAAACTCTTTAATGCGCTGTAAATCTTTCTCAGTCGCAAGTCGAACTACGGGCTTAAGCGGGGATACGATTTCGTCCTCGCTTACTTCTTTAGGGAGAAACGCAACCGTTCCGAACTCGTTTCCTTTCGCCGTTTCAACTATTACGCCTTGCCCCTCGGTATAAGTAAAGTTACCAGCCGAAAACCAGTACGCCTTGCTAGTGTTTTTAAATTTAACTCCTACAACTTTTGGCATTTTGCCTTAACCTCCAGTAACGAAAACAGCAGTTCGTCAAGTACGGATTGCGAAGAGCCGTTTCCCTCTATTCTCTTTCTCGCCCTAGTAAGAACTGGGCGGAGCGCTAACACTACTTCCGCCGTGTATAGCGCGGATAACTCTATTATATCTTTGACCGAACTGCGGAAACGAAGGTTCACTCTCTCGCCCAACGAGGCAAGCAAACAATCGGCTAGTATAAGTTCTAGCGCATCCACAAAATCGGGTAAAATATCTTTCTTTTTGCTTATAAGCGCAGAGTAATGCAATATTTCCCTGCTAGTTTTCATACCTTTGAGCGTGCTTAACGCAAGGTCAAAAGTATCTTTTAGTTTGCTCGAAGTCATTACTTCATCCGCTTTAGACAAGTATCCTCTAGACAATGCGCTCGCTATATAAATATCGGCGCTCTCGGGATAATTGTCTTGTAGATATTTTATAACATCGCCATCGGGGAGTGGCGGAATAGTTACTCTACGCACTCTAGAGAGAACCGTGGGCAAAAGTTTTTTTATATTTGCGCACTTGAGGACGAATATTACCGACGAGGGTGGCTCTTCAAGTACTTTCAGTAGAGCGTTTTGCGATTCGTCGTTAAGCGTTTCACTCTTGCCGATTACGATAATCTTTTTATCGAGTTCTACGGGCGTGTAGTACGCTCCTTTTATAATCGAGCGAATATCGTCAACGGTTATTTTTTCTTTGCCTTTTTCGGGCACGGAAACGATATCTACGCTACCAAGTCTTTCCGCCTTATTAATCGCATCTTCGCCCTCGCCGAAAACGAGGCGCGCGATAAACAGCGAGCAAAGTCCGTCCGCCATACCTTCGTCTTCACAGTCGATTAGGTATGCGTGGGCGGTCTTCCCCTCCGTGATATCACGGTGCATTAGCGTGTACGCTACGCTCTTTTTTAAGGCGCCATAATAACTCATTTACTAAATAATTCCTCTTTCCTTAAACGCGGTTATAACTTGCTCGAACACTTCGTCGGCAGTCTTGCTCGCATCAATCCTTGCTACTCGCTCGGGCTCGTTTTTCGCAATATCGCAAAATCCTTCGTACACTCTTTCGTGGAAAGCAAGCGTTTCTTTTTCAAGTCTATCGCCCTTGTCCGCTCCGCCCTTTCTTGCAAAGCCAAGAGCCGGGGGTAAATCCAAAAATACGGTAAGGTCTATTTTTACTCCCCTCTCGCCGATTTTAGCAAGGCTCTTACAAAGTTCTTTATCAATCCCTCTAGCATAACCTTGGTACGCTAGCGTAGAGTCCGAATATCTATCGCAAATTACGATTTTCCCTTGCTCGAGCGAGGGCATAATAAGTTCTTCGGTGTGTTGCGCTCTCGCTGATGCGTAAAGAAGTAATTCGGCGGTAGATGTCATTTCGGCGTTACTTGCGTCCAAAATAACCCCTCTGATTTTTTCGGCAACGGGCGTGCCACCAGGCTCACGAGTAAACTTAGCCGAAATTCCTTTCTCGTCGAAATAACGAGCAAGTTTTTTAAGTAGCGTTGATTTTCCTACGCCTTCACAACCTTCGATTGTAACGAATTTTCCCATAAACTTTCCTCTTTCAAGAGTTCTTTAAGCGTTTCGTAAAGCATACTAACTTTGCTAACGCTATCCGAGAGCGTTACGATAAACACGCAATATTTTCCGTAATAAGTCTCGGGCATTATCTTTCTTTTTATCATTTCGCCGTAAAGCGTTTTTCCGCTCTTTGCTCGAACGACCAAGCGCAGAGCGTCGTCGTTACCAAGACACGGTATCTCTTTTTTAATCTTTCTAGTAATCGCTACGAGTTCGTCATACTTGTTCGAGTTCGCTCTTTCGTAAAGTAATGCGTTCTCTAGCGAGGCGAGTAGTTTGTACGACGGAGACGAAGTTCCTAAAAGAGTAAACGCTTTGTCGAACGCCTCAAAATACTTCTCGTCGTTGCAAACGCCAAACGCGCTTTGAGTAAGCGAACGCAAAGTCTTATGCGCCGACATACAAGCAAAGTCGGCTACGCTTTCCGCACCTTTAGGAAAAATATCCGCTCTCGACACAAAGTGCGCTCCGTGTGCGCAATCGGCAATCATAACCAAACCGCGCTTAGAACAAAACTCTCTTATCCCCTCAATATCGGCAGTTCGACCAAAATAGTCGGGCGAGGTTACGAACAGTCCCTTTACGCTATCCTTTCCCTCGATTGCCTTTTTATAATCCTCTACCGTTGGCACGGCTGGTAGCCCGTCAACGATTTCCGTTTCGAAAAAATATCCTTTATTACCGCTAAGGGCAAGTCCTTCTCTTAAACATCTATGCGAAAACGCGGGCGCAACGATATCTCCGCAAAGCGCAAGCACCGACGCTTTAATCGCCATTGACGAGCCTACTACCGAAAAGCGTAATTTCTTTACGCCGTACCACTCCGCTCCTCGCTCTTCCGCCTTCTTTAGTTGCGAGCCGGGGAATAGCCTGTCCTCGTCGTACTCGGTAATATCAAGCCCGTCCAAGTATCCCTTATGCCCCGGGGTAGAAAAAACTTCGTAATCGGAAAAACTGTTTGCTCTCTCTTCGAGCGACGAAAAATTAAGTTCGTCTTCCGTATTCCTTTCTTCGCACAACGAAAACGCGGTTTTAAGGTCGTTCATATTACGCCACCGTACCGTATTTAGTTAAGAAGAAATTGATAAAATCGTAACTTTGCGTTAAATCTCTATACTTTTTCTTTCTTCCGTATTCGCCAACGTGCAAACTGCGTCTATTCATAACGATATAAAATTCCTTTTGATGGGACGCAAGGTCTTCTTCGCTCATATCGGGATAAAGCACGCTCAAATCAAAAATAAAGGGGGACGCAGAACCTAAAAGTTTAGGCAAATTATCTATTCTTATTCCTAGTCTTTTACCCAAATAAGACTGGGCAATCTTGTCGGGATTTCTTCCCTCCTCGGTATAGGTAAAATACTCGAGGTCGTCTTGCATTTCTTTTGGTACGCAAGCATCCAAAACTTCGCCCTCTATCGGAACGAATTGCACGGAATAGGCAAATAAGTCCTCTTTAGACAAGATAATAATATCGTCGATAAATCCCTCGGCGGTAAGAAGTTGATTATATCCGCCAAGCGTTGGGTTTTTGTAGGCAACTCTTACGTCGCGAATTACGGTATCGCCTTTGTCTTCGAGGTAGTCCTCGAACTCCGCGCCGAGTTTAGTATCGTCAGTATCGTAACAAGTAAAAAACACGTTTATTACTTCAAACTCACGGTTGATGTTAATCTCCATAAAGATAAAATACCAACCGAAAATGCACACCAAAATTACGGCTACGTATTTAACCCAGTCGCTTTCGAGGTGCTGAAATAATCTTTTTTTCGTGATTTTACTGTCCATTTTATTTCTTAGGTTTCATAGTCGGGAACAAGATTACGTCGCGAATCGTTGCGCTATCGGTAAGGAGCATTACGAAACGGTCAAGTCCCATACCAAGTCCGCCCGTGGGAGGCAAACCGTACTCGAGAGCGTTAATGAAGTCCTCGTCGATTTGTGCGTCCTTGTTGCCCTTACTTCTCTTCGCCTCAACCTGTTTTGCCATACGTTGACGCTGGTCAATCGGGTCGTTAAGTTCGGAGAAAGCGTTGCCGTACTCGTGTCCGCAAATAAAGTACTCAAATCTCTCGGTGAACGCGGGATTAGAGGGCTTACGCTTTGCTAGAGGCGAGTTCTCTACGGGGTAATCGTAAATTACGGTAGGCTGGATAAGGTTGTCCTCTACGAACGCGTCGAAGAAGTCGATTAGAACGTGACCTTTGGTGGACTCGTCGCCGTTAGCAAGTTCTACGCCTTTTTCCTTAGCAACCGCTCTTGCTTGCTCGTCGGTAGCCCAGTCGTTATAGTCAACGCCTGCGTACTTTTTAACGGCCTCAACCATAGTTAATCTGCTCCACTCGCCCATATGGATTTCTTGACCTTGGTAGGTAATATCGAGCGTTCCGCAAACTTTCTCGGTTACCGTCTTATAAAGGTCTTCTATCATATCCATCATATCGAAGTAGTCGGAATACGCCTCGTACATTTCAATCGAGGTAAACTCGGGGTTGTGGAAAGCGTCCATACCCTCGTTTCTAAATATTCTACCAACTTCGTAAACTCTGTCCATACCGCCTACGATAAGACGCTTTAAGAAAAGTTCGGTCTCGATTCTCATATACATATCGAGGTCGAGAGCGTTGTGGTGCGTCTTAAAGGGGCGCGCGTCCGCTCCGATTTCAATCGGGAGTAGCGTGGGCGTGTCCACTTCTAGATATCCTCTTCCGTCGAGGTACGCTCTAATCTCTTTTAAGATTGCCGAGCGAACTTTGAAGGTATCTCTAACTTCTTTATTCATTATAAGGTCAAGGTGACGAAGTCTATACTTCGTGTCCTTGTCTTGCAAACCGTTATATTTTTCGGGCAACGGCAAAAGCGATTTAGACAAAAGTTCAATATAAGTAACGTGAATACTTACTTCGCCCGTCTGCGTCTTAAACACCGTTCCCTTAATTCCGAAAATATCGCCGATATCGTAGTCTTTTTTGTAAGCCATATAGTTGTCTTCGCCGATATCGTTTCTAGTAACGTAAATTTGGATTAGTCCGCTCTTGTCGGCAATATGCGAAAAGGACGCCTTGCCCATAATACGGCGAGACATCATTCTACCTGCTACGGAAACTTCTTTTCCCTCGAAAGCCTCGAAATTCGATTTAATCTCTTCAGAGTGAGCGGTAACCTCGTATTTTACCTTCTCGTAGGGGTTCTTGCCCTCTGCGACAAGTTTGGCTAGTTTCTCACGGCGCACTCTTGCTTGCTCGATTAGTTGTTCTTCTTCGTTTACGATATTTGCCTGATTGTTTTCCATAGTAAACCTCACTGTCTATCGTTATTCAATTTCTAAAACTGCGTAAGTAATTACGTTGCCGTTATGCTCGAAATCCACCTCGTCGTCAACGGCGAGCCCAAGTAAAGCCTTCGCTAGTGGCGATTCGCTCGTAACGTGAGGAGGGTTTTGGTCGAGAGCGTAGTCGTATTCGCCTACGATTTCATACTTCTTCTTCGCATCCGTGTCAACGTTAAGCAATGTTACTACGCAACCAACTTCTACTTTGTCATAAGAGCCTTTGCGCTCGTAAACGACGCACTCGGGAATCGTCTTTTCGAGTAGAGCGATACGCTCTTCCATCTTTCCTTTCTCGGCGCGAGCGATATGATACTCAGCGTTTTCGGAAAGGTCGCCGAACTCACGGGCTTCTTTAATCTTTCTGTTGATTTCTTGAAGTCCTTCAGTCTTTAAGTACGCGAGTTCTTTCTCAAGTTCTACCTTGGTTTGCGCTTTAATGTAAACTGCCATAAAAAATTTACCTGCCTTATAATATTAAATGCGTAAAGCGGATTAGTTTTGCCTATTCCCTTACGCACTATAAAAACGCCTTTTAGGCGCTTTCGTTACCATTTTTTTTGCCGTCCGAAATAGTTTACTTCAGACGGCTCATAATTAAAATGTATTCAAACTAAACGAATTATATACTTTTTTCTTTTTTTTGTCAAGCAAAGCGGAGCGAAAAGTACGCTTTTAATACGCTTTTGCTCCGCTTTTATGCTATTTCCATTATTTTAGTAGTCCGTTTTCGACTAAAAACTCGCGTATGCGACGAACAGCCTCTTTTAAGTCTTTCATACTCGTAGCGTACGAACAACGGATAAAATCTTTTCCACTACTTCCAAAAGCAGAACCCGGCACTACTGCAACCGCCTTAGCGTACAATAGTTTTTCGGCAAATTCTTCGCCCGTATAACCCGTACTCTTAATAGAGGGGAAAACGTAGAACGCGCCCTTCGGCTCGAAACATTTAAGTCCCATCTTGTTGAATTCGGCGTGTAGATATCTTCTGCGTTTGTCGTACTCGGCACGCATCTCTTCCACCGCGCTATATCCGTCGTTTTTGCCGATTTTAAGCGCAGTCTCGCCCGCTACTTGCGACAATGTGGACGCACACATTATTACGTACTGGTGGATTTTATACATTTGCTCGGCAAGTGGCTTTGGCGCGCAAAGATATCCTAATCTCCAGCCCGTCATAGCGAACGCTTTTGAAAAACCGTTGATTAAAATAGTTCTCTCCCACATCCCGTCAAGCGACGCAATCGAGGTATGCTTTCCGTCGTAGGTTAATTCGCTATAAATTTCGTCGGATATAACGATAAGGTTATGCTTTTTAATAATCGGCGTAATCCGCTCCATTTCCTCTTTGGTCATAATTGCGCCCGTAGGATTATTTGGGTACGGGAAAATTATAGCCTTAGTTTTGGGCGTGATTGCTTGTTCTAGCACTTCGGGCGTAAGTTTAAATTCGTCCTCAACGCTAGGCTCGAGAGGGACTGCCGTCGCTCCCGTAAGCGCTACGGAAGGGAGGTAACTTACGTACGAAGGAGAAGGCACTAGCACTTCGTCGCCAGCGCTTGCTACGGTACGAAGAGCAAGGTCAATCGCCTCGCTTGCGCCTATCGTTACTATAACCTCGTCTTTCGGCTCGTAATTTACGCCGTAACGAGAGGAAATATAGTAAGCAATCTCTTCACGGAAAGAAAGTAGTCCTGCGTTTGAGGTGTACTGAGTGCGTCCTGCTTGAATTGCTTTTATTGCGCTGTCACGGATTTCCCACGGCGTAACGAAGTCGGGCTCGCCTACGCCAAGCGAAATACAGTCCTCCATAGTCGACGCTATATCGAAGAACTTTCTAATTCCGCTCTTTGGTAGGTCACGGACGCTCTTGTTTATTATCTCTTCGTAATTCATGCTTGTACTATAAGCCTCTTCTTCTCTTCAGGTTTAGTCAAAACGATACCCTCACTCTTGTACTTTTTCAAGATAAAGTGAGTAGCCGTCGATAATACCTTGTCAATTCCAGATAGTTTTTCACTAACGAAACGAGCGGTATCACGCAAAGTCTTTCCTTCTACTAAAACGGCAAGGTCATACGCTCCGCTCATAAGGTAAACGCTCTTAACCTCGTCGAACTGATAAATATACTCGGCGATTTCATCAAAGCCCTTTTCTCTTACGGGCGAAACCTTAACTTCAATTAGCGCCTCTACACGCTCTTTTTGAAGTTTTTCGTCGTTTACGATTGCCGTATATTTAACGATAACTCCGTCCTTTTCCATTTTGGCAACCGCCTTTGCAACTTCGCTTTCGTCCGCACCAAGCATTACCGCGATTTCGGCGGTAGTAGTGCGCGCGTCGTTTTTAAGTATATCAAGTATTGAACTTTGCAAATTTTTCATTTTTATTTCCTCTCTTATGGAAAATTTTTACGCTTTAAGGCTATTGAGTACGCCACCCTTTAGAATAAAGGTTCTCTGACGGTCGGTAATCGGCAACGCGCACTTTACGGTAAAGCCCTTGTTTACCACTAATACCTCAATCTCTCCGCCTGCTTTAACTTGCTCTATTGCGTTCTCAATCGCGAATTCGTCACCCTCGTCGATTTTGTCGTAATCACTCTCGCAAATGAAAGCGAGGGGCAAAATTCCGCTGTTGATTAGGTTATCTCTATGTATTCTAGCAAACGATTTTGCGATAACGCCTTTAATTCCAAGGTAAAGCGGAACGAGAGCAGCGTGCTCACGAGACGAGCCTTGACCGTAGTTAGCGCCACCAACAATAATGCTCTTACCGAGCGCCTTTCGTATAGCTGTTTTATAACCTCATTCATACGTCAGTTCTCCTGTGAGTCTTTTTGCAGAATAGATGAAAAATAGCATTGTCGAGGAATACCATTCGCTTGACTTCGTAGGAATACCGAAG
>JAZOMX010000045.1:0-5279 GCA_045654245.1 Pumilibacteraceae bacterium
TCGCATTTGCGTTGCTCGTTCTCAAAACGGCATTACCGATTGGGAACGCTCTACGCTTAATCCTATCGTTCAGCCGACCGTGGGCGAGTGGGACGAGAACGCTACCTATAAGCCGTCTGCGAAATGGGACGAGGAAGAAAAGGAGTGGCGAGGTTATAATAACGGTAGAAGAAAGAACAAACAGTATATCGGTTTTGCGACTTTTAACAAGCGTAATCTTTTCGAGGTCGAAGAACTTATAGCGTTCGTAGATAAGTTCAATTCCGCCGACGAAGAAACGGTAATCCAGTCCGTATCTAACGAGAAAGCGTACGACTTTTTGCACCGAAACGCACCTAGACTAGAATGTCCGGACGAGATAATAGAAGAAACTTTTGCTTTCCGCTCTTGGACGATTAGAAAGCATATCAAGGAAACTTGCGACGGGCTTATGATGACCGAATTTTTGCCTCCCGTTAGTTGGTCGGGCGAGCATAATACGATAAACGCTGCGCTTTTCCACCACCTAAACGAATACCGTTGGTTCAAAAACGCTGACGAACTCGTTAGTTACGCTCTATTCTTTTTAACAAACAAGGGCGGTAACGCTTATAAGTATTTTACACCTGCTCTTACGGCTATATGTCAATTTTTAGAGCATACGGGTAACGGCGATTTTATTAGAGAGAACACAGCCCTACTCGAAGAGTATTTCCTCGAGTGGGAAAAACGACACGAGACGGATAACGGGCTTTACTGGTCGCTAGATAACTACGACGCTATGGAGTGGTCGATTAGCGGTTCTACCGTGCAAGAGGGCGCGGATAAACTTTTCGACAAGTGGTCGAAAAATATGGAGAGCCAGCCTTTTACGGCAAAAGTGCTTAAAGGCTTACGCCCCACGCTTAACGCTTATATGTACGGCGACGCTATGACGCTAGCCTCAGTTTTTGAAAGCGTTGGCAACAAGGAAAAGGCGAGCGAATATAGAGAAAAAGCGGAAAAGATTAGGTCGCTCGTAAACGAAAAACTTTGGGACGGAGATTTCTATAAAGCGGTACATAGCGAGGATATAAATTCGCCCTTGTCGTGGCGTGATATTCGCCCCGAAATGAACGCAAGAGAACTAATAGGCTATAACCCGTGGATTTACTGCTTGCCCACCGCAGATAAGGCGACTATGTTTAAGTACCTCAAAGACGAAAAGGCGTTCAAGGGCAAAACGGGCTTTACCACCGCCGAGCAAAGCCACGAAAGATTTTTGTATCCTTTCCCCCACGAGTGCTTATGGAACGGCTACGTTTGGCCTTACGCAACCTCACAAGCAATCGGAGCGGTAATATCGCTACTTAACAACTACGAGCAAAACGAGATTACCAACGCAGACCTATACGATTTTATTAAGACTTACGCAAATATGCACTATATCGAGGACGAGAAAGGCAAGCGTAGTTTTATCGACGAGGTTATGCGCCCCGACGCTCTCGTTTGGTCTGCGAGAGAACACCTTAAAAACGCAAACTGGAACGAAAGAAAGGGCGGTTACGAGCGAGGTAAGGACTATAACCACTCCACCTTTATCGACCTAGTTTTGCGTGGCCTTATCGGTATTGACGAAACGGCTCAATGCCTCGTAGTTAAGCCGAGAATTAAGGGCATTTGGAAATGGTTTAAGGTCGAAAACCTTTCCTTCCGTGGAAAAACCTATAATATCTACTACGACGAGGACGGCACGAAATTCGGCAAAGGCGAAGGTCTCGTAGTCGAGTATATCTACTAATAATTAAGAGCAAGCATAAAAGAGTTTTCTTTTGCGCTTGTTCTTTTTATAATCAATAAAAAAATAGCGAATGGCTTAAAACGGTTGTACTTTATCTTACTTTGTGTTATAATATAACCAATAAACCTTTTATTTCAAGGAGAAAAATACTATGAGAATGATTCTTAATGAAACCAGTTACTTTGGTGCAGGTTGCAGAAAAGAACTCGCTGGCGAAATGGCGAGAAGAGGCTTTAAGAAAGCGTTCGTTGTGTCTGATAACGACCTCGTTAAATTCGGCGTAGCAAAATTCGTTACCGACGAACTCGACGCTATGAAAGCAGAATATATTCTTTTTAGCGACGTAAAAGCAAACCCCACGATTAACAACGTTCAATCCGCTTACGCTCAATTTAAGGCGTTCGCGCCCGACGTTATTATCGCTATCGGTGGTGGCTCGGTAATCGATACCGCTAAAGCAGTAGGCATTATCGCAACCAACCCTGATTTCTACGACGTAAAATCGCTTGAGGGTGTAGCGGACACCAAGAATAAGTCTTTTCCCTTAATCGCTTTCGCTACGACTGCGGGAACGGCTGCTGAAGTTACGATTAACTACGTTATTACCGACGAAGAGGCAGGCAGAAAACTCGTTTGCGTTGACCCCAACGATATTCCTATGATTGCTTTCAACGACGCTGATATGATGAAGAGTATGCCTAAGGGACTTACCGCTGCTACCGGTATGGACGCTCTTACCCACGCAATCGAGGGCTACATCACCAAGGGCGCTCAACCCCTTTCCGACCTCCTTTGCTGGAACTCGATTAAGTTTATCGCTGATAACCTCGAAAACGCTGTTAAGGACGGCGCTAACGCAGAGGCTAGAGAGGGTATGGCTCTCGGCTCTTACGTTGCTGGTATGGCGTTCTCCAACGTTGGTCTTGGTATCGTTCACTCGATGCCTCACCCCCTCGGCGCAAGATTCGATATCGCTCACGGCGTTGCAAACGCGCTCTTGCTCCCCTACGTTATGGAGTACAATATGGCGTCTAGCAAGGCTAAGTACGCTGATATCGCTCGTGCTATGGGCGTTTGCGTAAAGGATATGGACGCTGATACCGCCGCTAAGTCTGCTATCGACGCGGTAGTAAAACTAAGCAAGGCTATCGGTATTCCCCAGCATCTTAGCGAAATCGGCATTAAAGAGAGCGACCTCGAAATGCTCGCTAAAGACGCTATTATCGACCCCTGCACGGGTGGTAACCCCGCCGACGTTACGGTTGACGATATCCTCGCAATCTACAAAAAGGCTCTTTAATCGTCCTTAGAAAGAATATTAAAAAATTCCGTTTATGCTATTGCGTAGGCGGAATTTTGTGTTATAATAGGGTTAAGGAGAAAGAAAAAATGGCTAGTTTCGTTAGAGTTGAAGAAAAAGATTTTACGTGCTTAGGAGAAATGGCGAAAAAGTGTTGGCATTGTGCTTTCGATAACTTGATAGGTCCTGCGCAAGCAGATTATATGATTGAGCGATTTCAATCCCCCTCGGCTTTCTTGCGCCAAACTACGAGCGAGTATTACGAGTATTACTTCGTCGTGGACGACGGCGAGGTCGTAGGCTATACCGCGATTGCGAATAGACCTGACGAGGACAGATTGTTTTTGTCTAAACTCTACCTCTTACCCGAGTTTAAGGGCAAAGGCTACGCCGTAAAGGCTTTGGAGTTTATCGCAGACAAAGCGAAAGAGTACGGAAAACTCGCCGTTTATTTGACGGTTAATAAGGGAAATGCTCGCGCAATCGCCGTTTACGAGAAGTTCGGTTTCAAGCAAATCGACGCCGTCGTTACCGATATCGGACACGGTTTCGTTATGGACGACTTTATTTATCAACTTTCCCTCTAAGAAAAATAACATATTTGCGTAAATCATTTGACAAAAATGCGCCGTTGTGCTATAAATAAATGGCTGTCGTGGAGAGATGGCAGAGCGGTTGAATGCGCACGATTCGAAATCGTGTTATGGCTGATACCCATACAAGGGTTCAAATCCCTTTCTCTCCGCCAAGAGCAACTCGTTTGAACTTTTTACGTTCAGACGAGTTTTCTTTTATTTCTTCAAGGTTTTTGCCACCTTCAATTTCCTTTAACTGCTTTTTGTTAAGGCGTTTAGTTTCTCTATCGTTTGAGTTATAGAGAATAATTACCTTATCATCATACAAAATAACACGGTTTATAAACGAGTTGAAGAACTCGTTTTTTTCTTCGCCTTTTTCGTATTTCATATAGGCAAAATAGGTTAAAAATTTCTTAACTTCGTTAGGTTGTAAAGGTTTAACTTGTCTTGCTTCTTCAACGGCTATCTTGTTTTCAAGGTCGGATTGACTTGCTTCAAGGTTTAGTAAGCGGTCTTTTGTCGTCTTTGTAAAGATGCCGTTTTCTATTGCCGTCATAATACTATTGATTGACTTATTTACTTCTTTAAGTTCCTTTTGTAGCGATAATAAAACGGTTGGCATAGAAAGTTCTGCGTTGAACTTATCTGCAACAAGTTTAGCAATTTTATCTATAACCTTTGGGCGTAGCACGTATTTTATAGTCGCTTCAAACACAAGCGTTTCAATAAAATCTTGGCTAACGTTTTTCTTGTGGCAGTCATTTGGGTTAAGTTTCTTGCCGTAGCACTTATAGTAATGGTAAACACGTCCCGTTTTGCTCGTGCCTGTTTCTGCGGTAATTGCCGACTCGCAATACCCACAAAAGAGTTTTCCGCTCAAAATGTAAGGTTGTTCATCATAGTTTTTTCTTTGTTTATGCTTATGTAAATCCATAATTAAATTACACTCCCTAAATAAATTTTCGTCCACGATAGGTGGAATTACGTTTGTATAGACTTTTCCGTCCACGTTTACAATGCCCATATACTTTTCGTTTCGTATAATACGGGCAAGTTGGCTCATTGAAAACTTTTTGCCTGACTTGGTTTTAATACCCGATGCGTTAAGGCGGGCTATAATATCTTTGGCTTTTTCGCCGTTTCGGTATCTTGTAAAAATATCTCTAACTACTGTTGCTTCAAGTGGGTTAATCGTCCACTTCTTATCAACGGTGTCGTAGCCTAAAAGTCCGTGACCGCCTATAAAATTGCCTTTTATAAGGCTTTCTTTAATGCCACGTTTGACTTTTTGAGAAAGTTCGGCGGAGTAGTACTCCGCCATACTCTCAAGCATACCTTCAACGAGTATTCCGCTTGCATCGTCGGTAATGTTTTCTTTTGCAGACAAAACTCTTACGCCGTTTTTCTTTAATTTTGCTTTGTAGTTAGCACTGTCATAACGATTACGAGCAAAACGGTCTAATTGATAAACCAAAACGTACTCAAAGTTCTTTTTCTTACTATCTTCAATCATTTTAAGAAACTGTGGACGTTTATCTGACGTTCCCGTTAAAGCCCTATCTATGTACTCGCCAACAATTGTAATGTCGCTTCGCTTTGCAAAATCGTAGCACTCACGTAGTTGACCTTCAATAGATTGCTC
>JAZOMX010000046.1:0-4052 GCA_045654245.1 Pumilibacteraceae bacterium
CGTGTTTAAAGTGCTTTTCACCAAAGTTTGCGCCGTGAATAGTAACGTGGTAAGTACCGTCGTTAGCAAGTTTCATAAGAACGGTTGCCGACGGACCGTTTACAAACGCCGTTACCTTTACTACTTCGCTCTTAAAACAATGCTCTGCGATAACTAGTTCTCTAAACAACATAGTATCGAGCGTTGCGTCATCAACCGAGTATGCGGTAAGCGCGCAAGGTTCGCCCAAGATAGCACGCTTAGCGGTAAGTCCGTTAATCTTCGGATGCTCGCGGAAAGAGAACAAAGGCGCGCTTTTTCCTTCCCACTTAATCGTTTTGTATCTTTTTCCTTCCAAAATTTCGTATGCAGGTAGCGCCTCTTTCTTCTCGTCAAAGAAACGAACTACGCCTTCTGCAACAGTTTTAATTTTTTCCATTTTTATTTCCTTAATCACAATATTGCATAATAAATATTTCTGCTATCGTCCAGAAAGTATCGAACGTGTTGAACCATACTTTAGTTTCTACCGCCTCGCCAGCCTCTTTGAAGTAACGAGCCTCGGTAGCGAGTTCCGCTCTATCGTAAGCCGTCGGATAGTACGCCATCTTGCAGAAACGGTAGAACAAACTCTCACCGTCGAAACGCTTTTTCTCAAGTGCGTAACGCTCGGGATTGCTATCCTTAATCTTATCTAACGCCTCATAGCCTTTCTTGAAGATTGCCTCTACGTCACGAACGAAAGAAAGCGGGAAATGATTTTTCTTTCTTCCTACCGAATAGTGCGAGTGTCCTTTATAGCCGAGTTCTTTATTTGCCCACCAGTAATGCTTGGTTAAGTACTCTTTATACTCTCTAATAGCTTCGCCTGCAACGCCGTAGAAAGCGTCGATAAACTCATTTATTAGGTCGTCGTACTCGAGCGTGGTATCCCAAAGCATACGAGAGCGAGCCCAGTTATCCATTGAAATAAACGGTACACCACCACTCGTTCTGCAAGCCTGATGGAAAACGTCAACGAAGCCTAGTCTCTTGTATAGGCGGATATTTTCTTGCGCCGTTATCCATTGTGGATACGGTACGTGAACTGAGCAAAAGTCAACACGGTAATCCCAAACGGCAAAGTGCTTTGCAACTTTCGTCCATCCGTTTAGCGCGTTATAAGACTGCGGATTTTGTTCTTCGTTTAGGAAAGAATACATATAGAAGTCTTGAATAGGCGCGTAACGAATAATGATATTATCTCTAGCGATTACGCTCTCGTCAACGGGCGTCCATACGGGCTTTCCGTCCTCGCCTATCGTTTTTTCGGTCGGCGGGTCAACGATAGTCATATACGCGAACATCGTTAGGTAAATTTCACGCTCGGGACAGTTCTCCATTTGCCACTTCTTAACCTCGTCGGCTACGGCGTTAGCAAATCGAATCGCAATTCCGCTACGGGTGTACTTTTCTACGTCACGGTTACATCTCTCGCAATTACAGAAATCTCTATTGTCGCTCATACCAAGTTGGAACAACGACTTGTCCGTCTCAACCGCTATGTACTTATGTATTAGGTTATATACGAGCGTCCAGAATAATCCGTGGCGTCCGTCGTCGTAGTTCGGCTCGGAAAAGTCGCCTTTTTCGTACTCGTCACGAGAATATAACGCCTCGGTGTAACAAATTTGGGGGTTAGTTCCGTTGCTACCGCCCTCTTTTCCGAAGAACCAGTGCGGATATTTCTCACGATAAACCTTGTAATCTACAAGTTGTAACGCTAGCGACTGGTCGTGCAACGAACTCCACCAAGAACCTTCGCCGTATTTATCCTTGTGCACAGCGTAAACGGATAAATTCTTGTCGGCGTTTTTGTTAATTGCCGTACCGCAGTTGTATAGTTTAACGTGATTTTCCTGTCTCTGTAGCGTGTCGAAAGAGAATACGTCACGGTTAAGGAAATCAGGGAAATCTACTACGTCAAGGTCACGAGCAACGAGTTCGTCGCCGTAATGAACCTCTTCCCAATGATAATACATATAACCCATATTGAGTTCTAGGTATCTTTGCATAGCGTAGATAAGACCGGTCCTCGACGAAGATACGATTACTACGTCGTCGCCGAAAGTCTTTATCTTAAAGCCGTGACGAGTTATCTCCGCCGTAGTTGCTTTAAGTCCTACTGCTTTAGATAAATCGTTGTCACCAAGAGAAATAACTTTACCTTTCTTCTCCGTAATTACGGGTAAAGTTGCGCCAGTTGCTTCTTGTACCATACGAACTAACTCTTCCGCTACGTAACGAACGGTAGCGTTAGCGTTGGGAGCGATATAAATCGAGTAGTCGGTAAAGCCACCACGAGCAATAATGCCTTTCTTCTCTCCTAAATCAAATTTTCTTTCCATTATTTTCTCCTTAATATCGTTCTAGTATTGCAATATTTTTTTAGTTATTAAGTTTAACGGGCTTGCCTTCGTAAATACTACGATACGCTGCGTCCATAATCTCAATCGTCTTTTTATG
Organism: Pumilibacteraceae bacterium; assembly: GCA_045654245.1. Classification (GTDB taxonomy): domain Bacteria; phylum Bacillota; class Clostridia; order Christensenellales; family Pumilibacteraceae; genus UBA10677. The sequence goes on from JAZOMX010000046.1 coordinate 2,485, forward strand.
ATGCTCGAGCGTTACGAAAGGCTCTTTTCCGTAGCGAACGGCGTTTACAAACTCTTCAATTCGTCCGTCAAATTCGTAACGAGATCCGCAATTAGCCGAAGTGTAGTTATGGTTAGGTAGTCCGGTGTGGTGAATCTTATAACCGAAAACGTCGCCGATTACGTAGCCGTCAGTACCAAACGCCGATATATTAACTTCTACGCGCTTCGGGTATCTCTCCCAGCCGTCGCCGATAACTTTTGCGGGGTTTTCCATTCTCGAATATGACGGGTCGAGCGAGAAAGTCGTTCCTTTCTTGGTTACGCCCGTTACGAATACGAAGTCCTCGACTTCCGCCTTTCTTGCGTTAGGCGCGGTCTCTGCGTAAACCTCTGTTACTTCGTCTTCAAGCAACCAACGCATCATATCGAAGATGTGCGGGTGGTCAGTCAAGCATCCGCCACGGTAAATCTTGCTACCCGGCTTAATGGGTACGCGCTTACCGTAACTCTCCTCGGGGAGACCGTGCCACGGCAACCACCACATAGGATTGTGCGAAGTGTTGGACGCTACGAAAGAAGTAATCTTACCGATTTTCCCGTTGTGAATAAGGTCTTTAAGGCGGTAGTTTTCAGCGTGATAGCGCATTTCAAGTTCTACCGTTACGATACTCTTGCTCTTCTTCTTGAGTTCGAGAATTTTATCGTACTCTTCTAGGTCGAGAGTAGGCACTTTCATAGAAAGAATATGTATATTTCTCTCTAAGCAGAGTTTGAACTGCTTGGGATGATACCAGTTGGAACTACACATTATTACCGCTTCGATTTCGGGATGCGCGTCGAGCATCTTTTCATCGTCGTCATATTGGTCTATTCCATCTAGTCTTTCAATGAAAATTCTATCGTGATAGCCAGGCGCAATCGAGATTGCTCTTAAGTCGAATCTCGGGTCGTCTTTTAGATAGTAATAACCTCTTGCGTGGCCGTGATTACAGGAAAGTAATGCAATTTTAATCGGTTCCATAATTAGAAGTCCTCCCCTTTAATTACGCATTTACCTGCGTTTGCGAGCGTCACGTCAACGATTTTATCAAGTCTTTCTGCTTGTGCGTTAAGAGCGTTAACGTCGTCTTTCATCATAGTTGCATAAATAGATACTACCTCGTTTACCTCGTCCTGCTCTAGTCCGTATAGGATATAGTGGTTATCCGTGATATGCTCATATCCGTCTTTCGTAAAGATATTCAAAGCGTGTTGCTCGATTACGGTATCTACCACGCGGTTCGAAATCATACCCTCGGTGTTAAAGAACTCGTGTTTAAAGTGCTTTTCACCAAAGTTTGCGCCGTGAATAGTAACGTGGTAAGTACCGTCGTTAGCAAGTTTCATAAGAACGGTTGCCGACGGAGCGTTTACAAACGCCGTTACCTTTACTACTTCGCTCTTAAAACAATACTCTGCGATAACTAGTTCTCTAAACAACATAGTATCGAGCGTTGCGTTATCAACCGAGTACGCGGTAAGTGCGCACGGCTCACCCAAGATGTTACGCTTTGCGGTAAGGCCGTTAATCTTCGGATGCTCGCGGAA
>JAZOMX010000047.1:0-39319 GCA_045654245.1 Pumilibacteraceae bacterium
AGCGTTCTTGTTTTCCACTGCTACGTTGTTTTGTACTTTACTCATAAGTTTCTCCTTTGCCCGATTATACCCGTCGGCGCCACGCGTAAAATTATTTGACGACACTATCGCCTTGTGAATACAAGTATAAAACTATACAAATATTGTAACTAGCCCTAAAAAATGGGAAAAATACGGCATAATGCTTGTAAAATCTTAAAATGTATGATAATATCAAAAGTGATTGAACTTTTTGGAGAGTAAATGGCAAAGGTAAAAGGAAGAAAAAGAAGAATAATTTTCGGAGTAGTTTTCGTACTACTCTTCGTTGGCTTGCTCGCATTTACTTTTTCGGGCGACAATAGGCAAATTCTAATAGATGCGTTCGTAAAGGATATTCCCAAAGAAGAACTTCACGACCACCTTTCGCAGTTTGGGTGGAAAGGCTATATCACGATAGGAATACTATCAATGCTCCAAGTCATATTCACTTTCGTACCAGCCGAGCCCGTGCAAGTGCTAGCAGGAATAAGTTTTGGCTTGTGGAAAGGCGTACTTTGTTGCACGGCGGGAGTGTTTTTAGGAAATACGCTTATTTTCGTTTTATACAAACTTTACGGAAACAAACTAACCGAATACTTCGATAAAAAATTAGAGATTGACTTTGAAAAGGCGAGCAAATCCAAGAGGGTTGCTCTTATAATCTTGATTATGTATTTCTTGCCTGCAATCCCGTACGGACTAATTTGTTTTTTCTCCGCAACCTTAGGTATGAAATATCACAGGTATATGTTTATAACGGTGCTAGGTTCAATCCCGTCCATATTTATCGGCGTAGGACTAGGCCACATAGCGATAGCGTCCAGTTGGATACTAGCCGTATGCGTTTTTGCCGTTCTCGTCGTAATTTTGGCGATAATGACGAAACACAGAAAAGCGTTGTTTGCAAAAGTCAATGCGTTTATGGACAAGAAAAAAGAGCCGTATTCGTCAGTGACGAAAGCGCAAGTGCCTAAAAGATGGTTTGTAAAACTCATTTACTTTTTTGCGTGTTTCCACTTTAAGCCTAAAATGAAAGTAAAATTAACTCGTTTAGTTGAAGGCGAAATCGAGCGTCCGAGCATCATCTTAATAAACCACGGCTCGTTCGTTGACTTTTTCTATACGGGCATGCTCCTTAAAAACGAGGGCGCAAACTTTATTTCGAATAGAATGTACTTTTACAAAAAGTTCTTTGGAAAAAATATGGCTAAGGTAGGCTGTTTCCCCAAAAGTATGTTCCAAAACGATATGGAGAACGCAAAGAACATAGTAAGAGTTCTTGCTCGAAAGGGCGTACTAGCGTTTATGCCGGAGGCAAGATTATCAACGGCAGGTAAGTTCGAGGGTATTCAAGACGCAACTTACAAGTTTATTAAAAGAGCAGGCGTGCCAGTCTATATATTCAAACTACACGGCGACTATCTTGCTAGACCTAAGTGGGGAGATGCAATAAGAAAAGGCTCGTTAGTCGAGTGCGAGTTCTATCGCCTTTACACCGCCGACGAGATTAAAGAGGCAACGATAGAAGAAGTAACGGAAAAGGTAACTAGTGCGCTTTACTACGACGAGTTCGAGTGGCTCAAGACTAAACCCAAACTCCGCTATAAGTCTAAAACTCTCGCAGTTGGACTAGAAAATATCCTAACTCGTTGTCCCGAGTGCGGAGAAAGGTACTCGTTTACGACTAGCGGACGAACGATAACTTGTTCTCATTGTGGGCTATCGGCTACTATGGACGATAGATACGGTTTTATAGATAATAAGCCGTTCGAGAACTTGTCCAAGTGGTACGACTGGCAAGAGAGCGAGTGGGCAAAAGAAATCGAAAATCCCGATTTTAGGCTAGAGAGCGAAGTTAAACTCAAGCACGCATCTTTTGACGGAAAAACAATGCTCCGTGACGCAGGCGAAGGACGAGTAGTCTTTTCAGCGCAAGGACTTACTTATTACGGCGTAGAAGACGGGGAGGAGATTGAAAAATTCTTCCCGATGAAAAATATATACAGATTGCTCTTTGGAGCAGGCGAGGATTTTGAGGTTTACGACGGCGAACAAATTTGGTATTTTATTCCGAGTGAGCGTCGCTGTTGCGTGGACTGGTACACCGTAAGCGGATTACTTCGCGATAGGTACGAAAGAGAAGAGAAAAATGAAAACAATTGAAAACGAAGTTAAGGAAAAAGAAAAAGCGTTTGCAGGAATAAACTTCAAATCGTTTATATCCGTAACCATACTTTTGCTTTGTGTACTTGCGCTATGCGGAATAATAACGCTGTTTATACCGCAAGGCTCGTTTTTGCGTGCGGACGACGGCACGCTAATCGTGGGTAGTTATACTCGTGGAGAAGTAAAAGGTATTGCATTTTGGCGAGTGCTTACCGCTCCCGTGCGAGTATTCGTTTCCGAGGACGCATTGACGGTAATAATGATAAGCGTGTTCTTGCTTATTATGAGCGGAGTATTCAACCTTATCGAAAAGACGGGTGGAATTAAGGTTACCGTTTCTAGGCTACTCAAAAAGTTTAGCGGAAAAAGAAAAACGGTAGTGTGCGTTTGCGTATTCGTGTTTATGCTTTTCGGTAGTTTCTTCGGTATGTTTGAAGAACTCGTTGCGCTTTTACCGTTGGTAATCGTAGTAATGCTTTCGCTTGGGCTTGACACAATGACGGGATTAGGAACTTGTATGGTGGCGTCCTGTTTCGGTTTTTCCGCAGCGATAACGAATCCTTTTTCGGTAGGTCTTGCCTCGTCGGTTGCAGGCACGCCTATAACTGATGGCGTATGGCTACGAATAGTGTTCTTCGTGCTAGTTTTAGTTTCGCTTTGCGCTTACTTATTGCTATATATAAAAAGGATTACGGCAAAACCGCAAAAATCGCTTACTTACGAAATAGACCTAGAAAAGAAAGAAAACCTCCGTTTTGAAATAACTCAGGAGAGCGACGAAGAAAGAAGAATTTTCAAAGTTTTCGCAATCTTTTTCCTCGTTCAAATAGTCCTTTTGGTTTTACTTGCGTCCGTAAGAGCAATCTCGGGATATGCAATACCCGTGCTTGCCGTAAGTTTTCTAGTGGGCGGAATAGTGTGCGGATTGCTCGTTTGTAAGAACAAAAAAGATGCGTTCGTACATATGGGCAAGGGAGCGGTTGCTATGTTACCTGCCGTTCTACTAATCGCAATCGCCTCGTCTGTCAAACTCGTTCTAGCCGAGAGCGGAATACTTGATACGGTGATGAATTTCGTAATCAATCTGTTAGACGGAAAAAGCAAGTTCTTATGTGTAATCCTTATTTTCCTACTAACGCTATTTTTACAGTTATTTATCGGTTCGGCATCTGCAAAAATTATGTTAGTTATGCCGATAATAATGCCGATTTGCACGGCGCTTGGACTTTCTCCTGCGCTCGTAATACTAACTTATTGTATGGCGGACGGCTTTACCGACGTCATAATCCCCACTAATCCCGTGCTTTTAATCGGACTATCTATGGCTGGCGTTTCTTATGGAAAGTGGGTAAAATGGAGTGCCATACTTCAATTAATTTTACTGGTTCTAAGCGTACTTACCTTGCTTTTTGCAGTAGGTATAGGATATTAAGGAGTGAAAAATGAATATTTGCTATTTTCAGTTTGAAAAGGCTATGCCCGTTTGGGCGAAAAATAGAGAGCGTGAGAAAAATTTAACGCTCCTTTTTTCAACCGTAGTAAACGCCAAGGAAGGCGAATTAGTGCTAGCGGGTAATAGCGTGTACCAGGTCGTGATAAACGACGAATTCGTTACGTTTGGTCCGGCTAGAGCAAGTCACGGATTTTATAAAAACGAACGAGTAAAGTTTGCTAGTGATAGAAATGAGACTAAAATTGAAATTCGAGTTGTGGGTTATAACGTAAACTCGTACGGCTATATCGACACTCCGGCATTTTTGCAAGCCGAAGTTATAGTGGACGGTAAGGTCGTAGCATATACGGCTGAAAACGAGGGTGGTTTTACGGCAAAAGAGTACGCTATAAAAGAGCAAAGAGTACCTAGATATTCCTTTCAGCGTCCCTTTGTGGAAGTTTATAACGCTTGTAACGAGCAAACTCCCGTGGAATTATCCAAGGTTGAGGATAAGAAAATTTTAGTTCGCGACGTGCCTTCGTTTGATTTTTCGCCCGTCTTTCCCGTTAGCCTTATTAAAGAGGGCAAGGTAACTTACTCCGAAAAAGAGAAGTATTTTACTAACCGAGCAAACGACGATACTTTGTTGGATAATTTTAAGTGCTATCGCCGTGACGAAATAGTTTACGCTCCGCAAATCGAGTACGGAAAAGTTGATTTCGGCAAGGGTGAAGATACGAAAAAAAATCCGACCGAATTTACGCTTGAACGCGATAGTTATATAGATATCGATATGGGCAAAAATGCAACTGGTCTAATTTGCGCCGATATCGAGTTTAGCGGGAAAGGAACGCTCTTTATCGCTTTCGACGAGGTTTACAACGACGATAGAGTAAATCCATTTAGATATTCTTGTCTTAACGTTGTTACCGTGCTCGGCGAGGGAAAGTTTCGCCTTATAACTAGCGACGTTTACGTGGCTCGTTATTATCGTATGGTTGCAAAGGGAGCGTCCGTTAAGGTAACGGGATTTAAGGTAATAGACTGTGGTTTTCCTCTAGAGCGAGTAAAGGCAAAGTGTGTGGGAACTGAAAAAGAGCAAAAAGTGTTCGACGCAGGCGTGGAAACATTTAGAGCGAACTCGTCCGACTTTTTTATGGACTGTCCAAGTAGAGAACGAGCAGGTTGGTTGTGCGATTCTTTCTTTACGGGAAGAGCGGAAAGAACGCTAACTGGCGAAAGTATTATCGAGCGTTCGTTTATAATGAACTTTCTCTATCCCGAAAAGTTCGATTATATTGACGACGGCGTATTGCCTATGTGCTATCCGTCCGACAATCCCAACCATAATTTTATTCCAAATTGGGCTATGTGGTTCGTTTTAGAACTTGAAGAGTATTTGCAAAGAACGAACGATTACGAACTTATAGCGAACGCAAAAGATAGAGTTTACGGAGTATTAAACTATCTTAAATCTTTCGAAAACGAATACGGCTTACTCGAAAACTTGCGCGCGTGGGTATTTATTGAGTGGTCCAAGGCAAACGAATTCGTCCAAGACGTAAACTATCCGAGCAATATGCTATACTACGCGTTTAGAAACGCAATATCACGCCTTTACGGGGACGAGCAACTTACGAAAGAGAACGAAAAACTCAAGAAAACTATCGTCGAGCAATCAATGACGCCGTCGGGATTTTTCTGTGATAACGCAGTAAGAAAGGACGGAAAACTAGTCGCTACGGGGAATAGAACGGAAACTTGTCAGTATTACGCGTTCTTTACAGGGGTGGCGTCTCCTACCGAAAATCCGTGGCTATTTAAGACTATGGTAAACGATTTTGGCTCGGCTCGTGGCGATAAATACGCCGAGATATATCCAGCCAACGCATTTATAGGCAACTATTTGCGCCTAGATATCTTGGTTAAAAACGGCTGTTTCGATAAAGTGAGAGAGGATATCGTAGGGTTCTTCTTGCCGATGGCTGAAAAAACGGGAACGCTTTGGGAAAATATGAGCGACGGAGCAAGTTGTAATCACGGATTTGCATCTTGCGTAACCTATTTTATGGAGCAAATCGGTTTAATAAAATAGTTATATCTCGTCCGCTTTTGCGATTTATTATTCGTTTAAGCGGGCGATTTTTCGTCCTTTTTCGCCCTATTTATGGTATAATATAATAGTAGGAGAAAGGTATGCAAACTGAACAAAAAAATCGTGTGACTTTGGCGTTGCCACCGTTATTTTTCGCGTTGTCGCTCTCGCCGTGTAAAAGAGGTTATTCATATCTAAAAAGCGCCGTTTTGCTTTATCTTAGCGGAAGTGAACAAATGAGCGAAATCAATAAAGCGCAAGCCAAGGAACACGGAGTAAGTGAAAAATCGGTTGAAAAAGATATGAGGAGTATGCTCGCATTTTCTCGTGATAGCGAGTGGAAAAAACGGTTTTTTCTAATTACGGGATATCGTTTTATGGAAAACGAAACGCTCTCGGTTAAGAAGTTCGTTTCGATTGTTTCCGAGCATTTATCGGACGAGAGAAATTGTGAAAAAGTATTTGCGTTAAAAACCGATTATTGCCCTTAATTTTGTTGATTTTACTGCTTAAATGTTGTATAATAAACGGGTAAATTACTGAAAAGGAGTAAAAACAAATGTTAGTATCGGCAAAAGAAATGCTTGAAAAGGCAAGAAAAGGCAAATACGCAGTAGGTCAGTTCAACATCAACAACCTTGAGTGGACCAAGGCAGGACTGATTACCGCACAGGAACTTAACTCTCCCGTAATCTTGGGTGTATCCGAGGGCGCAGGAAAATATATGTGTGGATACAATACCATCGTTGGTATGGTAAACGGAATGATTGAGACGCTCGGAATTACCGTTCCCGTTGCTCTCCATCTAGACCACGGCTCTTACGACGGAGCGCTCAAGTGCATTGAGGCTGGTTTCTCGTCCGTAATGTTCGACGGTTCGCACTACGCAATCGAAGAGAATATCGCAAAGACGACCGAACTCGTTGCAATCGCAAAAGAAAAAGGACTTTCGCTCGAGGCTGAAGTTGGCGCAATCGGTGGCGAAGAGGACGGCGTAATCGGTAGTGGTGAAGTTGCTGACCCCGCAGAGTGCAAAATGATTGCTGACCTTGGCGTAACTATGCTTGCTGCAGGTATCGGTAATATCCACGGTAAATACCCCGCAAACTGGGCTGGCCTAAACTTTGAAGTTTTGGCAAAAATCAGCGAAAAGGTTGGCGAGGATATGCCCCTCGTTCTCCACGGCGGTACTGGTATTCCCGAGGATATGATTAAAAAAGCAATCTCTTTGGGCGTTTCCAAAATCAACGTTAATACCGAGTGCCAACTCTCTTTCGCTGCTGCTACTAGAAAGTATATCGAAGAGGGAAAGGACCTCCAAGGCAAAGGCTTTGACCCCAGAAAACTTCTCGCTCCCGGCGTAGAGGCAATCAAGGCAACCGTAAAAGAAAAGATGGAACTTTTCGGTTCGGTAAACAAAGCGTAATAAGAATTACAAACAGCACGGCTTTTGGAAAAAAGCCGTGTTTTTTGTTTGTTTAACACCTATATAGTTGACTTTTGAGCGTTTTTAGTTTAAAATAAGTGATAAATTAGAAAGAGTAGGAGAGAATATGAATTATTTTGAATTAACTTCATTTATTCTTTATTTTGTTTCGGTTTTAGGAATAGGAATATATTTCTTTATCCGTAGCAAAGATAAGAGTGAAAAAGATTATTTCTTAGGCGGAAGAAATATGGGCGGTCTCGTTGCCGCCGTTTCTGCCGGAGCGTCGGATATGAGCGCTTGGGTACTTATGGGTTTACCCGGCTCTATCTATCTTTTTGGACTTGGACAAGTATGGATTTCGATAGGCTTGCTTATAGGAACTATTTTGGCTTGGATTTTTATCGCACCAAGACTTCGCAGATTTGCAATCAAAGCAGACGATTCGATAACTATTCCGCAATTTTTGTCTAATAGATTTAAGGCAAAGAACCCCGTTCTTCGTATAACTTGCGCAGTTATTTTCGTTATTGCATACTGCATTTACGCAGCGTCTTCTATCTCTGCTTGCGGAGAACTTTTCAATACTATTATGAAAGTAGATAAGACTGTTGCTATGGTAATTGCCGCTGGTATAATCTTACTTTACACGACGCTTGGCGGATTTAACGCAGTTTGTTGGACTGACCTAGTACAAGGTATGCTAATGCTCGCAGCGCTAATGCTCGTTCCGATTATTGCGCTTTTTGCCGTAAATATTAGCGGACCTCTTGCGCCCGTAGTTACGCCCGAAAACTACTATAATTTCCTCTCCAGCGGAAAGTTTGACTGGAAGAGTATTTCGGATATCCTTACGGGACTCAGTTGGGGACTCGGCTACTTCGGTATGCCCCACATCTTGGTAAGATATATGGCAATTAAGTCCGAAAAGGAAATGAAACGCTCGCAAAAATACGGTTGCATTTGGATTACAATCATTATCACAATGGCAACCGTAGTAGGTCTAGTTGCTCACGAGTATTTAGGAACTTCGCTTGACGCTAGCGGAAAGAACCTTGCGTTCGTTTCTATGGTAAGAAGTCTTTTCGGAAACGGTGCGCTTGCTCTTATCGGTGGATTATTGCTTTCGGCAATCGTTGCTGCGTCTATGTCCACGGCAGATTCGCAACTTCTCGCTTCGTCTAGTTCGTTTGCGTCTGATATCTATAAGACGGCTATTAGAAAAAAAGCAACGGACAAAGAAATGCTTTGGGTTGGTAGAATAGTAGTAGCAGTAATCACTATCGTTGCGCTCTTGATTGCGCTCAATCCCTCGTCGTCGGGAATTATGGAACTCGTTTCCGCCGCTTGGTCTATCTTCGGTTCGGCTTTCGGTCCTGCAGTTATCCTCGCACTTTACTGGCGCAGATTTAACTACAAGGGCGCTTGCGCAGGAATTATAGCCGGCTTCGTAAGTTCTATTCTTTGGATGGTGCTTTTCAACCTCGAATACTACGGATTTACTAGCGTCGTTGCTAACACGAATCTTTACGAACTCCTCCCGGGATTTGTAATCGGTTTTGCCGTTGCGGTAGGCGTTTCGCTATTTACGAAAGAGCCTAGCGACGAAGTAAAGGCGCTTTACGACTCCGTTGGCGACTTCGTTGAAGAAGAGTAAGAAACGGTTAAAACTCAATCCGCTTAGTAAAAATTTTCGTTAATAATAAAAAGGACTTATCTCAAGTAGATAAGTCCTTTTTAATTTCTAGTATTCCTTCCGACCGCAAAGAATGAATGGAATAATAATTTGAGATTGACAAAATAGGATTAGCGATATATAATGTTATTAGTATATGATAAGGAGAATAAAATAAATGACGGCGTTAGAAAAATTTAAGGAAAAAGTTTCAAAGAAAGAAAAAGAGGAAAGAGTAAAGTTTTTAAGAGAAAATGGAATATACGATAGAATTCCTACTCCCAATAATGAGTATCAGCCGGGATGCTCGTCTGTGTATGAAGATGGGAGAATGGTTTATTATACTCGTAAATATCCCGAAATGAGCGACAAAGAGTACGCCGATTTAAAAACGAAGTTGGAAAAAAGGGAACTTGACGGTTGGAAAGATGCGTTTAAGTCGTATGCATCAATCCCAACAATAATATTTGTTTTGATTATGGTTTTTTCGATTATTTTCACTATTATAGATGGTGCTATTGGTTTAACAGGGGTAGCCTATATTTGGATTATAATCGGTTTTATATTGGGTTTAACAATATCACATATTGTAAAATGCGCAATTGCGCCGATAATTTTGCAAACAAAATATCTTGAAATTATTATTAGAAAATTAGAAGAAGATGATGAATAATAAAAAGTGCTTAACCTATACGGTTAAGCCCTTTTTTATATTGACAAAAGGGAAAAGTGGTGGTAAAATTTAATAGAAGAATTTGGTGAAAAAAGAAGGGAAAAAGATGTTTGGTAACGCAAAGTTTATAAAGGCAAGAGGATATGATAAAGAGTTTTCTTTGTTTGCGCCGTTGCCCGTTTTTCGTCGGGATTTTACGCTCCGAGGCGAGATTAAAAACGCCGTTATTACCGTGGTAAGCCCAGGTTTTGCGTGCTATTACATAAACGGTAAGCCCGTTACTGACGACCTCTTTATTTCGCCGACTAGTAACTATAATAAACTTATGTGGTACAACCGCTACGAAGTAACCGATTTGCTTTGTGAGGGCGTAAACACGGTGTCGGTAATTGCTGGAAACGGCTTTTTCAACGAGCCTTTTATTACCGCTTGGGACTATCAAGACTCGTCGTGGCGTGACGCTCCGCAATTTATGTTTTCGCTTTGTATAGATGGACAAGAAACGCTCGTAAGCGACGAAAGTTGGCGATATAGCACCGACGATTCGCCCGTGATTTATAGTCATATTCGTAGCGGAGAGCATTACGACGCTCGAAAAGGCGAGGCGTGGAGACAACCTAATTTCGACATTACCGCTTGGAAAAGCGTGGAAACGAAGGAAATTCCTGCTGGCGTAACCTTTATGGAAACGCCTTGTGAGCCCGTTCGTGAAATCGAGGAGATTAAGCCCGTAAAAATCATTAAGAACGATAGGGGTTACCTCGTAGATTTTGGACTTAATACGGCTGGGTATATTTCTCTCCGCTTATGCGAAAAAGCAGGCACGGAAATTTTATTGCGCCATAGCGAGGAAATCGACGAGAATAATCATCCAAAATACGCCTATATTTTCTATCACGAGAGCGTTTCGGACGACGAAATGGGACGATATAATATGGCGCAAACTCGTTTCTATCCGCAGTCGCCGTTCCATCTAAACAAGATTATTGCCTCGGGAGAGTGCGACGAAGTTAAGCCTCGGTTTTGTTATCACGGTTTTAGATTCGTAGAAATCGAAGGACTTACGAAAGAGCCTAAAAAAGAGGATATAACGGCATATTTTATATCGCAAAAAGTTAAGCGCACGGCTAATTTTGAGTGCGGAAACGAAGTGTTAAACTTTATCTATACGGCAGGCATTAGGTCAACGAAGTCTAATATGTTTTGGTCGCTTACGGACTGTCCAACACGAGAAAAACTTGGTTGGACTAACGACGCCGCCTCGTCCGCTGAACAGGTATTAATCAACTTTGATATAAAAAGACTGCTTGAGAAGTGGTTTACCGACCTAAAACAAGATATGCGGGACGACGGCTCGCTCCCCGGAATTATTCCTTCTAACGGTTGGGGCGACGACTGGGGGCCCGTGTGCGATAATTTTCTTTTTGAAATACCATACCGCACCTATTTATACACGGGCGACGACAAAATGTTAGTTGGCGCAATCCCGTACTTCGAGCGATATGTTCAGTTTTTAACAAAAAAACGAGAAGAAAATCACGAGTTTATTTTGGGCGACTGGTTAGGTTACGACAGTAGTCCGCTTACGCCAAAAGAGTTCGTTCGAGATTTCTACCTAATAAAAGCGTTAAGGGTAACGGAAATAGCGTACAAATTAAAGGGCGAGAAAGCGGATAAGTTATCGGCACAGTTAAGCGAACTAGAACGAGATTTTATATCACGATATAACGGAGCGGACGGAAACAGTATAGTGGATAGCCAAACGGCGCTTTCAATGTTAATCTGCTTTAACCTTTGCAAGGACGAGCGTAAGGTTAAAAAGCAACTCGTCGAAAGGGTAGAAAAGGACGGATTTATGCTTACCGCCGGTATGGTAGGCGTTCAGTATCTTTACGACGCCCTCTCGTTATCCGGTAAACCTGATTACGCATTTAAGTTGCTTACTCAAAGCGAACCAGGATATAAGACTTGGCTAAACGCAGGCGCAACAACGCTTTGGGAGTGCTGGGATGGAATAGAAAAAGGCTCGCACAATCACCATATGTTTTCGGGCGTAATAGCGTGGCTATATAAGTCGTTGCTTGGAATTAGGGTTAGCGAGAGTAAACCTGCGTACGAGCAAATCGAGTTATCCCCTTGCTTTATTGCCGATGTAGGTTACGCCAAAGGCGAAATAGAAACGCCTTACGGTACGCTTTCCGCCGAGTGGCATTACGACGGCGTGGGCTTTAAGTACGAAGTAACCGTGCCTTATGGAATAACGGCGTACTACGACGGACGAAAACTAGACGAAAGCAAGAACGAATTTTATGTTAAGAATTGATTTTACGGAGACGAAATGAAACTTTACGACACGCATATTCATACCCGTTTTTCGCACGACAGTAACGCTGACCCTAACGAGGTTTGTCATAGCGCTCTCGAGCGTGGGCTTTTAGGTATAACGATTACCGACCATTGTGATATAGAACTACACGGATACGAGACTTACGCCGACCTTAACGGCTCGATTAATTGTGCGCGCAAGTTGAAAGAGGAGTGGAAAGATAAAATTCAAGTTTTCGTGGGAACGGAAATGGGGTTTAGCCACGACAGTTTCGCTTTGTCTGAGAAAATGCTAAACGAACTAGGCGAACTAGACCAAATAATCTATTCGGTGCATTGTATCGAGTGGAAAGGACAAATGAGCGCGTTTTCTCGAGAGGATTTCACTTCGTTTATGGAAAGCGAAATCGACGAATATATAAAGATATATTTCGATAGCGTGCTAGAGTGCGTAAAGGTTGCCGATATGGATATATTGCCTCATCTTACTTGTCCCGTTAAGTATTTCAAAAAACAGGGAATAAACCTCGACCTATCTAAAAACGACGAAACGATAGACGAGATAATAAGAACGGCAATAAGCCGAGATTTAGCGTTCGAACTCAATGCCTCTTCTCCAGTAGAAAAGAGTGTAATCGAGCGTTATATCGAGTTAGGCGGACGGAAGTTTACGCTAGGCTCGGATGCACATACTCCGTCTAGCGTTGGCGGTGGAATAGAGGTATGGGCAAACTACCTTAAAGAAAAAGGAATTAACGAAATTTATTATTTTAGTAAAAGACGACCGTATTCGGTTAATATATAAGGAGACAAGATTATGAAAGCAGGAGTTTTTTACGGAAAACACGATTTGCGAATTGAAGAAAGAGAAAAGCCTACTCCTAAGGCGGGAGAAGTTCTAATTAAGGTTAAGGCTTGCGGAATTTGTGGTACTGACGTGCATATCTTTAACGGCGACGAGGGTTGCGCACAATCCCCTCCGGGAACGGTGCTTGGCCACGAGTTTTCGGGAATCGTCGAAAGCGTAGGTGAGGGGGTAACGGCGTTTAAGCCTGGCGATAGAGTAAGCGTTGACCCTAATAAAATGTGTGGAGATTGTTATTACTGCAAGAGCGGTATAGGACATTTTTGCGAGAATATGGACGGAATCGGCACGGTAATCGACGGCGGTTTTGCCGAGTATTGCGCCGTTCCGCAGTCACAAGCATATAAAATCGGAGATAATACTACTTTTGAACAGGGCGCTATGGGCGAGCCTCTTGCTTGCTGTTTGCACGGAATTGATATGTCGAATATTTCGTGTGGCGACACGGTAATGGTAATCGGCGGTGGTATGATAGGTATGCTAATGCTCCAACTCGCTCGCATTTCGGGTGCAGGCAAACTCATTATGCTAGAGCCCGTAGCAGAAAAGAGAGCGCAAGCGATAGAACTTGGCGCTGACCTAGCGTTTGACCCGATTACGCAAGACGTAAAGAGCGAACTAGCAAAAGCAGGAATAGACCGCGTTTCGACGGTAATCGAGTGCGTAGGCAAAAAAGCGACTATGCTCCAAGCGATAGAACTTGCCGGAAAGAAAGCGACGGTTATGCTATTTGGTTTAACCGCGCCTGGCGACGAAATCCCCGTAAAACCTTTCGAAGTGTTCAAAAAAGAACTAACGATTACAGCGTCGTTTATTAACCCCTATACTCAAAAAAGAGCAATCGAGTTAATCGACTCGGGTAAAATCGACGTAAGTTCTATGGTGTATAGAGTTGCGCCCCTTTGCGAACTTCCTACCATTTTAGCGGACGCAAAAGAGCGTGCGAAAGGTAAATTTATAATTTCGCCCGAGGTGGAATAATGGTACTTTGCGTAGGCGAAATTTTGGTCGATTGCTTTTCGACTAACATAAACGGCGAGAGCGTGTTTATAAAAAAAGCGGGTGGTGCGCCCTTTAATCTTTCGTGTGCGATTGCAAAAACTGGTGGAGATGCGTTTTTCGTGGGAAGCGTAGGCGACGACCTTTTTGGTAATTTTTTGGAAAAAACGGCGAAAGAGCAACTAGGCGAGAACTATTTTCTAGCAAAAAGAACGGACGCTAATACTACGCTTGCTCTCGTTGAAAACGACGAAAACGGAGAACGCTCGTTCTGTTTTTACCGCCATAGTACTGCGGACTATAAAATGCCCGTTGTAGCCGACCAAATGATTGAAAAGAGTAATATCGTCCATATCGGTTCGTTAATGCTCAGCGAGAGCGAAGGTCTATCTTACGCCGTTGAACTAGCGAAAAGGGTTAAAAAACTCGGCAAAAAAGTTAGTTTTGACGTCAACTATCGCAGTGATATTTTCTCTTCCGTTGACGAGGCGAAAAAAGCGTTCGTAGAACTTATTGCGCTATCTGATATCGTGAAGTTCTCGGAAGAAGAAGTGGAGATTTTTGGGCGTGATTTCGTTTACTCTATGCCCGATAAACTAGTCTTTATTACGCTCGGCGGAAGAGGAAGTAAATACCTTTTTGCAGGAGAAGAAAAAACCGTGCCTAGCATAAAAGTTAAGCCTGTTGACACTTGTGGTGCTGGCGACGCCTTTTACGGAGCGTGCCTATCGGGGCTAGATAAGGGTGAACCGCTTTTTGAGACGGTGAAAAGAGCAAATATCGTAGGTGCGTTAACCACGCAAAAAACGGGCGCAATCGACGCAATCCCCACTTTAGAAGAAGTTAGTAAATATTTGGAGAAATAATTATGGTATTAAAAGAAGATTTCGTCCTAAATAACGGAGTGAAAATTCCTAAACTTGGATTTGGAACTTGGCAAATTCCCGACGAGGTGGCGGAAGAAAGCGTTTACTTTGCGCTTAAAAACGGCTATCGTCATATTGATACGGCTACTGCGTATCGTAACGAAGAGGGCGTAGGTAGAGGAATAAAAAAGAGCGGATTAAAGCGAGAAGAAATCTTTATTACGACGAAAGTTCCTGCGTGGATGAAAGAGCCTAGCGAAGTGGAAAAAACGCTTGACGAATCGTTACAAAAACTAGGCGTAGATTATATCGACTTACTTCTAATCCACGCGCCAAAGCCGTGGCCTGAAATCGTTGCTGGAACTGAAAAGACTTATTTTGACGAGAATATTGCCGTTTGGAAAGTTATGGAAAAAGCGTATAACGAGGGCAAAATTCGAGCAATCGGCGTTTCTAATTTCACGGTAGAGGATATGGAAAACCTCAAAAAGAACTGCGCCGTTCCTATCACCGTAAACCAAATAATAATGCATATCGGCAAAGAATTACACTCTACGATTGAGTACTGTAACAAAAACGGAATTTTAGTCGAGGGCTATTCTCCGATAGCGACGGGCAAACTACTCGGCAACGAGGTCGTTAAACGAATAGCCGATAAGTTAGGCGTTTCCGTGCCCCGTCTTTGCATAAGGTACGTTCTCCAAAGAGGCGCGCTACCACTTCCAAAGTCCACGCACGAAGAGTATATTATTGAAAACTCAAAAATCGACTTTACTATCCCACCAGAGGATATGGAAACGCTCGTTAAACTTTGTAAGTAATTAAAAAAAGGCTCTTGGTATTATCCAAGAGCCTTTTTTCTATACGGTTATCATATCAAAACCGCTTAATTTTATTGTTTTTCCTTTCAAGATAAAAGAAGTTTGTTTAGTTAGGTTATAAACGAGGGTAGTTTCGTTGCCGTTTAATACGATTTCATTATTCACTATTTTTGCGCCGATAGTTAAATACGAACCGTCTTCGTTTTGATGAATAAAGGCTTTTTTAAACGCCGTTTCTTCTAGGCACTTAAATATTTCGTGCACGTCGTTGTCACAACAACCGCCTTGATTATCAACTTTATAAGTGCCGTCCTTGTTGAATAGAGGACAGAAAGAGTAACCGCCCGTAATCGTTTGACTTCCCGTTCTATACCACCCTGAAATTAAATCAATATACTCCTCGCCGTAAATCTTGGTTTGGTATTTACCGCGGTATGCTTTAGAATTAAGGTTTACCGTTTTATAGCCGTCGGCAATAGGCTTGGTTTTGTCGGGCACGAGAGACGGAAGTTTTACAAAAGGTTGCGAAAAGTACGCCCATCTTAAATTACCGTTTAGACTAAGTAATTGCGAGCAAGCCGATATACCGTTGATAAATCTTAAAAGGTAGAATTTTTTGCCCGTTAAAATATACAAATAATAATAAGCGTACACCGTCCACGCCGACCAGCCGTGCGGACTGTTTACGGTATTACCTAAAATCATAACGTCGTATTGCGACTCCCAAAAACGAATAGAGCCTCCGTTTGCACGACAGTCGGGCAGAAGTTGTTGCTCTAAGCAGGAGTGAATTTTAATCATATATTCGGATGCTTTTATGTATTTCTCGCGCTCGTTTTTAGGTAAAGTCAATGCAAAATACGCAATTTGGAGGGCGGAACAAGAAACCATACCGTCTTCAAAAGTAAGTTCGCCTTCGGTATCGATATTATCAAGATGCAAAACTAATTCGTCGATAGCGCGTTTAGCGGAAGCGTAATGAGTTTTTGCTTTTTCAATAAGTTCGCTATTTCCGCTTTCTTTTTCGGCTTGAACTAACTCAAGCATACTTTTTGCGACGTAAATGACGCAAGTGTAATGAATTTTATCACGACGATACGCTCCGTCGTCACTTTGTTTCGTAATCAAGAAATCGCCAAACTTGCTTGCTAATTGCAAATATGAAAGATTGTTAACTTTATCAGTTTCGTAAACGTCCACTAAAAGGCTAATAAACGACGAGGTGTTTTGAATGCGCTCGGGAGCGGGAATAGGCTCTGCCTTTTCAAAGTCGAAACAAAGTTGCATTACTTCGTTAAAGTTAAGTAACGCCTTTTGCAAACTTTTAGCGTTGCCGTAATGTTTTTGCGCCAAGAAAATCGAGAAAAATCCGTACCAACTTTCAGTATGAGTTGATGCTTTTTGCGGTTTATTATACGCTTCTTTACTAGCGCCTTTAAGGTAAAAGTCCCAACTTTTTCGCACGAAGAATAAACTTTCCGCGCACTTGCCGTTGTCTGCTAAAACGGTTACTTTATATAATCCATACTCGTTAGTTTTTGGTAATTCGTTACTATAAGTTGTTCCGCTTGGGGTAGTTATTTCGTAGGAATAATTACCGTCATAAGTAACGGCAAAAACGAAATTTTCGCCCTTTTCAAAGGTGTATTTTTCCGCAGAAATCACGGGAGCGTTTATGGTAGTAGATACCGTTTTTTCAAAATCGTTTAAGTTCTTTGCAGGTATTAGCGTTATAGAGTTTTCATAGGTTTCGCCTACTTTTAAAATCTTTCTATCTTGAGATATTCTATCTATCGAAGCCTCTTTGTTGTATAAGTGAAGTATGGTGTTATAAACTCTATGACCGTTGTTTAGGTGAGGAGTGGAAGGATGAGCGTAAGAAATATCATAAGAGGGTATTCCTTTTTCGCCTGCTATTATAAGAGCGTTACCTTCGGGCGACTGGAAATATCCGTAAAAATGAGTTTTTTCAACTCTTAATAACGAGGGGAAAAACTTATCGCTCCATTGAGGGAAGTACTCCATGTATGAATTAACGCCAAGTTCAAAGAATATCGTATCAGCGTAAAAATCGTACGGAGAATTATTTTTCACGGTTAAGTTAAGTTTAACGCTATCAGACAAAACGGCATAACTTAAAGAATAGAATATGCCGTTACTTTCAGCGGAATAAGTATTTGCGTCCTCGGTTTTATTAAGGGTAATGCGGTAAATCCTATTTTCGTAAGTATATCCAAATCCAAAACCGTTTTCGCTCAAGAAAGGAACGGCAACCCCGTTTCCATTTAAAGTTAAAATTTGTCCATTGTCGTTTAATTTTAATTCCATATAGTAGTCCTTGAAATATTAGTTAGTTTTAGTATAAATTAAAGTAAGTATTTTGTCAATAAAAACGCTTTGAAAATGATTACATATAAAAAAGAAAGCAAACGGAATTTAATTTATCGTATCCGTATGATAGAGATTTACAAAAAAGGCTAACGCAAATTTTCGTTAGCCTTTTTTATTTATTGAATTACTTTTCTTTGATTACGCTAATAATCGGAGAGGAGATAATGCCCATAGGTTTAAGCGAGTACTGATAGGTGAACTTATCGCCTTCCGTAAGCCATAGGTACGGTCCTATCCAACTTACATCGTACTCGGCATTATGTAACGCAGAGAAACAGTTGTGGCGGTTACCAAATAGCGTAAAGGAAACGGTGTGTTTACCTTTTTTGAGCGGTTTAGTAATAAGGTCGTAGGGCGCATAAACGATTTTACCCTCCGTTTCTCCGTCAACCGCTACACTAATAAGCGCGCCACGGTAAAGATTGCTATGAACTTTGAGCATAGCGCCGTCTTCGGGAACTTCGACTTCGCAATCGTAGATTAGGTTAGCGCCGTAGAAAGGCAAGCCTTGAGGAACTACCGAGCCGAAACCGATTTGCGTAGTGGGGGCGATAAGAGTAGATTCACAACCCTCTAGTCGAACGCCAAACTCGCCCAAGATGAATGCGTTTTCAATATTCGTTCTGGGGGCAAGAGGTAGTGTAATCGTAACGGTATGTTTACCTTTGCCAATCTTGGGAAGAGCAATCGTTTTAATGCTCTCGTCGGTAAAGTATCCGTCGGTAACGTTTTGTATTTCAATTCCGTCGAAGGTAACGAGCGCCATTTCAGCATCCTCGAGAGCAATATGAGCGCCTTCGACTTCGACCTCGCTTGCAAACGAGAAACGGAGCGTAACGGTATGCTCAGGTTTTTCTTCGGGCAAGCACCACGGTTGCACGGAAGTTTTGGGCTGAATTCCCGCAAGTTTTCTTACCTTATTGTTAAGGCGTCTAATTTCTTCCGCCGGGTAGAACGGATTACCCGTGTCGTAAGTAAACTCGGCGATATCGAGAACAAGTACGTTGGGTTCGCTACGGCGGTAAGGAACTCTGCCCTTAAAGTCAACCGTGGAGAGAATTTCATATTCTTTTTTAGTCTCTTCGTAAGACTTTTTGCTCGTTTTTTCAAGGCGAATGAGGAACGAGTCGTGTAAGTAAGCCTCTTGATTGATTACCGTGTAACCGTTCCTAATAGTATAGGGAAGAGGTTTAGTTTCGCCCGTGAGCGTGTCGTATAACACGGGAGCGTAACTACCCTTAATCTTGATTACGATATCCTTCTTTTCTACGCAGTCGGCGAGGTTGTAGTGTTTACCGTTGCAGATAAACAACCACTTATATGCGCCGTCGATACGCATTTGATAGATATAGTTGTCGGCGGGGGTACCATTTTCGAGGGTAACCGAAATTTTTCTTTCGTCTTCTAGCGCGTTAACGAGAGCGAGAGAAGTGAACGGAATAACGGTGCTCTTTTCATAAAGCGATTTAACTTCGTCGCTAGCCACTCCGTCAACAACGGTAGGACAGTCGCCCATAAAGATTATCTTTCCACCGTTAGCGTTAAACGCGGTAAGAGCGTCAAGCGTAGTTTTTCTCATACAAATCATAGCGGGAACGATGATGGTGGAGTATTTCATTTTGCCCACTTGCAAGGGAGTGGATGCTTTCTTACATTGTGAGGGTAGTAGCGATTCGGAAATGAAGTTAAAGTCGATTTGCGAGTATAATAGCCAGTCGGTAACGTTTGAGAAGTTGTCTTCGAGTTGTTTTCTAGTAATTGCCGAAGTGTCGTTTGGACCGTAGTTGAGCCAGTAACTTTCAATCGGATGAATAACGGCTACTGAGATGTCAGGCTTACCGCGGGTAAGAGCGGTGTTAAGACGGGCGAAGTGGTCCTCGACGAAGGGGTACTCTTTGTACCAAGGAGATTGATAGAAGATGGACGCAGGGTAATCGCGTTTTGCGTCGCCTTTCATAGAAACCCACGATAGGTGCGGAACTCTAATCGTAACGCCTAAACACGCTTGCCAATCGCCTTGGAACTTATGCCCTCTAAAGTCGAAGTCCCAACCGGTAACTCCGTAAAGTTCGGAAAGCATACCTTCTTTACCCTCTTGGTGAACTACCGACTGGCATTGTTTTGCGGTAGTGAACTCAAGACGGTTGCAAAGCATATCAATACCAGGAAGACCGAAGTACTTATACGCTCTCATAGCCTCGCCGATTTGGTGAGTTTGCGCTTGCAAGTTATACTCTTCCATCATATGACCGGTAAGGGGTAGGTTGTTTTTGTCACACCACTTGCCGACTTGACCGAAAGCGTCGAAGAACATTTGGCAAATATGGTCGTGTAAGTGATATCTATGTTTAGATGGAGCGCCGTTAGGTAAATCGAAGAATACTTCGGGTAGGAAGTCCACGATATCCTCTCCATACTGTTTCTTAAACGAAGAGGGAAGGATGCCCGTCCAAGCGATTACCGCTTTGTCGTCGCCAGTTGCAATCGGGAGCGGTATGGAGCGTGTAAATTCAGGTTCATCCGTAAAGATGGCGGGAACCGTGCCGTTAAAATCGTCACCCACAGCGTCTTTATACGCCTCGTGAGTAACCTTAATAAATTCTTGTATAGACGGTTTATCGAGAGTATCGACGTAGGTGAAGTTGTTGTACCAGTCGGAAAGGTTAGTAGTAGAGCAGAAAGCGTAATATTTCTTTCCTTTCGCTTTTGCCGAGCGGTTAATTCTCTCGTAAGAGATAAGATAGCCGTTTTCGTCAAGCGTAACGTCGTAAGCGCCTACGAAGTACGGCTTACCGTTGTCGATTGCTTGTTTTTGAGGCATTTCGTCAGAAAAGTCTGCAACGGGAGAAATAACCTCTTTTTTGTCTTTGCCCGTTTTAACTCGTTTTGCAGGCGCAAAGGTTAGAAAACGCTCGCGATAGCGAGGATTAGCGGTAACAAGACCGCCTGCAGCGCCACTCGGCCAGCGGTCCTCGTCGTATAACCAAGCGAGCATATCTTCTTTCTTCGCTTTATCTACGCACGCTTTAATAAGCCCTAAAAACTCGTCGGACATATAAGCGTTGTCCATACCCGAACGAGAGTGCATATGGAATCCGCCGAAACCCATTTCTTTTAGGTATTCGATTTGTTTCGTAAGTAGTTCAGGCGTCATTTTACAGTTCCACGACCAAAACGGCGTGCCTCTGTATTCTGACGAGGGGTTGCGGAAAAGGTCAGAAGATAAGACCTTTTGCGTGTTTTTCTTATACAACATTTTCTTTCTCCTTATCAAAATTTGGGTTAAAAACATTGTATCATAACGGCAAAAATTGTCAATAGTAAAATGTGAAAAAAATTATAATTTTTTTGTGAAAAAAGTATTGACTTTTGTTTTTTATTGTGCTAGAGTAAACCCAAGATAAGAAAACTTTAACGCTAGTTTTGGAGGCAAGGAAAGTAATGCCAAAAGCAGAAAAGTTACGAGGAAAACATCACCCGGCACAAAGCACGGACGTTTTCACTGATGAAGAAGTAATTGCGCTCGAGCAAGATTTTATTGACGTTTACGTAAATGGCGACGGCAAAATTAAGCCCTTAAAGATTATATGGAAGATGTATAAACCTTTTTGGCGTGGACTTTTGCTGTCGATTTTATTTTGTCTAATAAAACATTCTCCCGTTTGGGTTTTTCCAATCGTTACGAAGAATATTATAAATGCGATAATATACCAAACGGGTGACGCACTCGTTTCTACTATCGTAATCAACGTTGCGATTTTGGCAGGTCTTATAATAATGAACGTGCCGACGCATATGATACACGTCCATTTCCACTCGAAAGTGGTCAGAAAAGTAGAGGCTGGACTTCGTGGAGCGATGGTAAGAAAATTGCAACAACTCTCCATTACTTTCCATAAAGAAATGCAAAGCGGACGAATTCAGTCCAAACTAATGAGAGACGTCGAAACGATACAAACTCTTTCGGCTCAACTTTTTGAGCAACTACCCGTTATGTGCGCAACGATGATAGTGGCTTTAGTTACGGTAATAACGAATAATATCACCGTATTTTTATTCTTCCTCGTCACCGTTCCCGTCGCCGTATTTATTATGCGGATATTCCGCCGTGGAATAGGCAAGCGTAACGCTCAATTCCGTCGTGATATGGAGCGTAGTTCAGCAGGTCTTATGGATATGGTCGAAATGACCGAAATTACTCGTGCGCACGCTCTAGAAAACCGAGAGGTTAAAAAGAGAACTCATCAAATCAACCAAGTTGCAAACACGGGTTATCACCTTGATATGGTGCACGCACTATTCGGTTCTTGCACTTGGGCGTCGTTTACGCTATTCCAACTAGTTTGTTTGGCGTTTTCTTCGTGGATGGCATATCGCGGTATGATACTCGTCGGCGATATATCAATGTATCAGTCTTACTTTACCTCGCTTACGGGTACCGTTTCGGCGGTTATAGGTATGCTACCGATAATGTCGAAAGGCTTTGAGTCTATTAAATCTATCGGCGAAATACTTTCTAACCGTGACGTCGAAGACAACGCGGGAAAGAAGAAAATGCCCGAAATTAAAGGTGAGTTTGAGTTCAAGGACGTTTATTTCCATTACGAGCAAGACCAACCGCTACTTCGTGGACTAAACCTTAAAATTAGCGCGGGAGAGACGATAGCAATCGTAGGAGAGAGCGGTTCGGGAAAAACGACTATGCTCAACCTGATTATAGGATTTAATATGGCAAAGTCTGGCGAAGTGTTAGTTGACGGCGAAGATATACAAAATATCGACTTGCACTCCTACCGTCGCCACATAGCAATCGTGCCCCAAAATAGCGTACTGTTTACGGGAACGATTAGAGAGAATATTTCTTACGGCATAAACGATATTACCGAAGAGAAGATATATTCGGCGATTGAGGCTGCGCAACTTACTAAGTTTATATCCTCGCTCCCCAACGGAATAGACACTATGCTCGAAGAACACGGCGCAAACCTTTCGGGCGGACAACGCCAACGCCTCTCAATCGCAAGAGCAATCATAAGAAATCCCGAAGTAATCATACTAGACGAGGCGACTAGTGCGCTTGATACCGTTTCGGAGAAAGAAATCCAAAAAGCAATCAATAACCTCGCTAAAGACAGAACGACCTTTATCGTAGCGCATAGACTATCGACTATCCGTAACGCAGATAGAATAGCGGTAATCAAAAAAGGCGTTTGCGTCGAACTCGGCTCTTACGACGAACTTATGGAAAAGAAAGGCGAGTTTTACGAAATGCAAACCGCTCAATAGAATATAAAAAAGTAGAGGACTTATCCGAAAAGGGTAGGTCTTTTGCTTGCCAAAAAAGGTAAAGTCGTATATAATATAGCATTAGATATAAAATTATCGATAGAGGAAGGCCAAAAAGTGTTCGCATCAATATTAAACCAAATGATTTTCTTGTTTTCGTTTATAGTTATAGGCTATATTTTCGCAAAGACCAAACTAATTTCCGAAGCGGCGGCGGGAGTATTGTCAAGACTAGAGAATATGCTCTTTATGCCTGCGCTCGTTATGGGTACTTTCATAAAGAATTTCACGATAGAAAATCTAGCAATCACTTGGAAACTAATATTATTAAGTTTTGGCGTGCTCTTTATTGTAATCCCGCTTGCGATTTTGCTCTCTAAAGTATGCTTTAGGGATAAATATCGCCAAAATATTGCGACTTACGGGCTATGCTTTTCCAACTTTGCGTTTATGGGTAACGCAATCGTAATGGCACTTTTCCCCGATTTTTTCTTTGAATACATTATATTCACCTTACCGTTGTGGATTGTAATTTATCTATGGGGCGTGCCGTCGCTACTAATTTCGTCTGCGAACTCCCTCGTTAAGCAAAACCTCGCAAAACGACTAAAAACAATGATAAACCCTATGTTCGTTGGTATGATTATCGGTATGGTAATAGGAATAACGGGTTTGGGAAAAGCGTTCGTTGCGGGTGGCGTTTTAGAAAACAATATCGGAAAACTCATAACCGTAGCGGGCGATTGTATGTCACCGATTGCTATGCTCTTAACGGGACTTACGATAGGAAAACTAGACCTTCTTGCCCTTATTAAAAACTGGAGAATATACCTAATTTCGGTAATGCGACTAGTCGTTGTTCCGCTTTTGTTCGTTTTGGTATTTGCTTTCGTGCCTCACGGCAAAATCTTTAGCGACGAATTCTTGGTATGCGCTATGTGTTCGATTTCTATGCCGTTAGGACTAAACGCAATCGTAGTGCCTGCTGCGTACGGAAAAGATACGACTGATGCTGCTGGTATGGCGCTAATTTCACATTTGTTGTCGATAATTACTATACCTTTGCTGTTTATGTTGTTCCAAGCAGTAGTGTTATAAGGGGAGGAAAATATGGAAGAGAAGAGATATACCGTGTCAGAGTTGTATCCGAGTGGATACTGCGCGATATTTCGCAAGATTATGTGTATAGGCGATAGTTTGTCGTCCGGCGAGTACGAGTCCACAAAACCCGACGGAACTAAAGGCTATCACGATTTCTACGAGTATTCGTGGGGACAATATATGGCGCGTGAAATCGGAGCGGAAGTTATAAACGCCTCTAGAGGTGGTATGACCGCAAAGGAATTTATCGAAGGTTTTTCTGATTGGAAGGGCTTTTTCGGTCAAGAAAACGCTTGCCAAGCGTATATTATTGCGCTCGGCGTAAACGACGCCTCGAGAGACTACGCGACGGGAACGATAGACGATATTTGCGACGAGGACTGGGAAAAGAACGCAAAGACTTTCGCAGGATATTACGGAGCGATTATTCAAAGAATTAAAATTCAGCAACCCAAGGCGAAAATTTTTCTTATGACTAGACCGGACGACTGTACTGATGGGAACGAGGAAAGAAGAGCGAAAATAGAGGAGCAAAGAGAATTACTGTTTGCTATGGCGAAGAAGTTTGAACACACTTTCGTTCTTGACCTTTACAAAAAAGCGCCCGTGTACGGCGAGGAAATCAAGAAAAATTTCTTCTGCGGTGGACATATGAACGCGTTTGGATATCACTTTACCGCAAAACTCGTTATGCGCCTTATTGATGAAATTATTGCGTCCGATTTTGAGGAGTTCTCACAAGTTGGCTTTATCGGTAAGGGCGGAATGTATAACGCAAATCAAAAATGGTAAATATATCCTCAAAAAAGGGTTGACAAAAATAAATAAATAGGCTATAATTCAAGCATAAGTAAAAGAACTTCTCGCTACCGGTGGATAGGCGGAATTAACCGCGGAGGAACGAAAAGTTTTAGGTTAGCCGACCACCTGGGCAGACGAGTATTCTGCCCAGGTTTTTGTTTTTCTAAAGGGCAAGAAAACTCGCTCTTACGATTTGATTTTTGTGAGGTGCATTATGAGAGAACAATGGATTGGATTTAAGGGTGGAAAGTACGAAACGGAGATTAACGTTGCTGATTTTATTCAGCAAAACTACACCCCGTACGAGGGCGACGCTAGTTTTTTATCGGGAGCGACTAAAAGAACTAACGCGCTAATGGAAAAAGTGAACGCCTTGCTCGCAGAAGAGAGAGCAAAGGGCGGAGTTTTGGATATCGATACCGAAAAGGTTTCGTCGTTACTTACTTTTGCGCCTGGATATATCGATAAAGAGAACGAAATTATCGTAGGACTTCAGACCGATAAGCCGTTAAAGCGTGCCGTAAATCCTTTCGGCGGTATTCGTATGGCTCGTAGCGCTTGTAAGGCTTACGGCTATACTCTTTCGGACAAGGTAGAAGAACAATTTAGATATAAAACCACTCATAACGACGGTGTTTTCCACGTTTATACCGACGAAATGCGTATGGCTCGTCACGCTGGAATAATCACGGGCCTACCCGACGCTTACGGTAGAGGCAGAATTATCGGCGACTATCGTAGAGTTGCTCTTTACGGTGTTGATGCGCTAATCGAGGCTAAAAAGGCGGACAAGGTGCGCTACGGACAGAACGGTATGGTGGAAGAAAACTTGCGTCTTTGCGAGGAACTATACAAACAATTAAGTTTCCTTGAGGCTATTAAGGAAATGGCGCAAGCGTATGGCGACGATATTTCCCGTCCTGCAAGCAACGCTAAAGAGGCGGTACAATGGACCTATTACGGCTATCTTGCCGCAATAAAAGAACAAAACGGCGCTGCTATGAGCCTTGGTAGAGTGAGCACCTTCCTTGATATTTATATCGAGCGTGATATTCGCAACGGCGTATTAACCGAAGAGGGTGCGCAAGAACTTATGGACGATTTCGTAATCAAACTCCGTTTGTCTCGCCAACTTCGTACTGCAGAATACAATGAACTTTTCGGTGGAGACCCCACTTGGACCACCGAAAGCGTAGGCGGTATGGGGCTTGACGGAAGAACTTTGGTAACGAAGAACTCGTTTAGAATATTAAACACGCTCTATACTCTAGGACCTGCGCCCGAGCCTAACCTAACGGTACTTTGGGCGGATGCGCTCCCCGAGGGCTTTAAGAAATTCTGCGCTAAAGTATCGATTGACACCGACTCTATTCAGTACGAAAACGACGACCTTATGCGCCCCGATTACGGCGACGATTACGGTATCGCTTGCTGTGTTTCGGCTATGAAAATCGGTAAGCAAATGCAGTTTTTCGGTGCTCGTTGCAATCTAGGAAAATTACTTTTGCTCGCGCTTAACGGCGGTAAGGACGAAAATACGGGTGTTCAAATCGCTCCCGAGGGCAAAGTGTTTACGGGTAAACTCGATTACGACGAGGTGGTAGAGGCTCTCTCAAAGTATATGGAGTGGCTAACTAACCTTTATGTAAATACCCTCAACGTAATCCACTATATGCACGACAAGTACGCCTACGAGAAAATTCAAATGGCGCTCCACGATACCGAGGTTGACCGTTTTATGGCTTGCGGAGTTGCAGGTCTTTCCGTAATAACCGATAGTTTGTCTGCAATTAAGTATGCGTCCGTAACGCCCGTAATCGGAGAAAACGGACTAATCGACAGTTTCGTTACCGAGGGCGATTTCCCCAAATACGGCAACGACGACGATAGAGTGGACGAAATTGCGGTTAAAATCGTAACTGATTTTTCTAACGATATCAAAAAAGTTAAAACTTATAGAAACGCAATTCACACCCTTTCGGTGCTTACGATTACTTCAAACGTCGTTTACGGCAAAAAGACGGGTAATACGCCCGACGGCAGACTTAAGGGCGAACCGTTTGCCCCCGGCGCAAATCCGATGCACGGAAGAGAGTGCTGTGGCGCATTAGCCTCCCTTAACTCCGTGGCGAAAATTCCTTTCTCGGCGTGCAAAGACGGAGTTTCTAACACCTTTACGGTGGTTCCAGGCGCGCTTGGAAAAGACGACGACACTAGAGCGAGCAACCTAGTAAGTATGCTTGACGGCTATTTTAACCAAGGCGGTTTTCACCTCAACGTAAACGTGCTAGACCGTGAAAAATTAGTCGTTGCTATGGAAAATCCCGACCTATATCCTAATATCACGATAAGAGTTTCGGGATATGCCGTAAATTTCCATAAACTTTCGCGTGCGCAACAACTCGAAGTTTTGAAAAGAACTTACCACAATGAAATGTAAAGCAAAGATTAGTTCGATTTACCACGGTTCTGCGGTTGACGGAGAAGGGCTTCGTAGCGTAATATTCTTTTCGGGCTGTAATCTTCGTTGTCCGTTTTGCCATAATCCCGAGACTTTTTCGGAGAGTGGAGAAGAGATTGAACTTTCTACTCTCGTTAAGAAAATCGCTAGGTATAAAAACTACATCAAAAAGGGCGGAGTAACGCTTTCGGGCGGAGAACCGTTCTTGCAAGCGGAGTTTTGCTCGGCGTTAATTGACGAATTGCACGCGCTTTCTATTAAAGTAATCGCCGAAACTAACGGTACGATTTTCAATAATGACCTTATCGTTAAACTTGACGGAGTTCGCCTTGATATCAAAAATTTCAACGGCGAAAGTGCCGAAGAATTGTCGCAAAAATACGATACGTTTATCGAATTTTGCAACCAAAACGGCACGGAAGTGCATTTAACTAGCGTGCTTATTCCCACCATAAACGATACGGAAAGTAGCGCAAGAGAATTAAAGAAATGGCTATCGGGAAGAAAAATTGAACTATTGCCGTTTAAGAAAATGTGCACTGAAAAGTACGAGAGGCTTGGTTTGCCTTTTCCGTATATAGGCGTGCGCGAGGGTAATAGTGAGGACGCGCAAAGGTTTTATTCTTTGCTTGAAAAATAGCCGTCGTTTTATGAAAAAATAAGAAATCCGCCAAAACCGCCTTAAAATTATTGACAACCCTTTTTTTTGGGTGTATAATCGGAGCATAAATTCGCAAAGGAGGAGCAAGTAATGTTTGCTAACAAATATTATTTTTATTATTATTTTAGCACGGGCTGTTCGTCTTTTGTGAAATCCGATATAAAATAAAACTTGTCGGAAAAATTAAAGAACGGACAGTCCGCATTCGCTATGCTTTAGAGCATTTAGAGAGTGCGGACTTTTTATTTTCCTTTACCTCGAGGAAAAACCGTGATTTAAGTAGTAAAAATGAGGTTGTTTTTAATATTGACGCACCATTATGATTGACTTTTTACTTTAAGTAAAGTAAAATAAATAGGTGTGGCGTCAAAACGCTATATTTTGGAGAAGAAAAATGCTAAAGATTATCGATTACACAATACTAGCCTTGTACCTCGTGGGAATGATAGTAATCACGATTTACACGAAGAACCGCGCAAAGTCGGTGAAAGAATTTTTGCTTGCGGGTAAAAACGGACTCAACGGATGGATGAGTGCGTTCTCTTACGGTACGGCATATTTTTCGGCGGTAATCTTTATCGGATATGCAGGCAAATTTGGTGCGCAATATCAGTTGGGCGCAACTTGGATAGGCGTTGGTAACGCTATTTTAGGTGCGCTTATACCGTGGCTTGTTTTGGCAAAGCGTACGAAAACTATGACGACCAACTTGCAAGCAAAGACGATGCCGGAGTTTTTCGAAAAAAGATATGATAGCAAAAGACTTAAAATCGTTTCGGCTATCGTAATCTTCGTGTTCTTAATTCCGTATTCGGCGTCCGTTTACAATGGACTTAGTAGTTTGTTTGAAATGGTGTTCTCTATCCCG
Source organism: Pumilibacteraceae bacterium (assembly GCA_045654245.1). Lineage (GTDB taxonomy): Bacteria > Bacillota > Clostridia > Christensenellales > Pumilibacteraceae > UBA10677. Next base: position 28,937 of record JAZOMX010000047.1, read on the forward strand.
GGCTGGGTAGTAATGGTAGTTCTAGCGTCCGTTACTGCTCTTTATCTTTTCGTAGGAGGATATTTCGCTACTGCGCTATCCGACTTTATACAAGGAATCGTAATGCTCGTCGGCGTGGTAATGATGGTAATGTTTTTCCTTGGCAGTAAGCAGGTTTCTTGGAATTTAGAGGGGCTTAACTGGTTCACTTTCGGAAGTTCTAACAAAGGCTTGTACGGAGATACAGTATCGCTTTTGTCGTTAATCTTGCTAACTTCGTTCGGAGTATGGGCGTTACCGCAAACTATACACAAGTATTATACGGTAAGAAACGACCTTGCAATCAAGCAAGGTACGGTAGTAAGCACCGTGTTTGCGCTCATAATCGGTTTCGGAGCGTACTTCGTAGGGGGACTTAGTTCTCGTTTCTCGCTTTCTGGCGTTCACTCCGATTACATAGTTCCGTCTATGCTTGCTAGTGGAGTAATCCCCGTAGGCTTGTTAGGCGTAATAGCAGTGCTAATTTTGTCGGCTAGTATGTCAACGCTTTCGTCCGTATCGCTTGCGAGCGCGTCGGTAGTAGCCGTTGACCTATATAAAGGCAAAATCAATCCTAAAGCGTCCGATAAAAAAGTGACTACGGTAATGCGAATTCTTTGTTTAGTGTTTATCGTTGTATCGGTAGTGCTTGCGCTACTTAACGAAAAGTTCAAACTTTCCGCAATCGCATACCTTATGGGAATAAGTTGGGGAACGCTAGCGGGTTGTTTTATGGGACCGTACGTCCTCGGCGTAGTTTGGAAGAGAGTAACCCGTCCGGCGGTATGGGTGTCGATAATAAGTTCGCTCGCTCTGACGGTAACTTTAATATTCGTACTAGGCTATTTCTCGCCCTCTTACACGGGAGGAATAGGAAGTATGATAAAGCAGGGCGTAGCGTGTTCGCCCCTAATCGGTGTAATATGTATGGCGTCTTCGCTAATCGTAACGGTGGTCGTAAGTTTACTTACCAAGCCGATTGACGGCGAGACCGTAAGCAAGGCGTTCAATAAAGAGATAACGGAGTAAAGATAACGATTATGATTTGGTCAAAAGAAGAAACTTTATCTAGAAGTGAAATAGAAAAAATTCAACTTGCTAGACTACAAGAAACGGTTAGACGAGTTTACGATAAAGTCGAGCCGTACAGAAAGAAGATGATTGATGCGGGTGTTACTCCCGACGATATAAAGACGCTTTCTGACCTTGCGAAATTACCTTTCGTAACTAAACAAGATATGCGTGATAACTATCCGTTCGGATTGTTTGCCGTTCCGAAGGAGCAACTCGTTCGTATTCACGCGTCCAGCGGAACTACGGGAAAGCCCACGGTAGTAGGTTACACGAAAGAGGACCTCGCAACTTGGACGGAATGCGTTTCGAGAATAGCGTGTATGGGCGGAGCAACCGAAAAGGATATAGCGCAAATTTGTTTCGGCTACGGTATGTTCACGGGTGCGCTTGGTCTCCACTACGGACTAGAAAATATCGGCGCAACTATCGTTCCTTCTTCGACGGGCAATTCCGAAAAGCAAATAATGTATATGAAAGACTTCGGCACGACCTTACTCGTAGCGACGCCTTCGTACGCTTTGCGCCTTGCTGAGGTTGCTAGAGAAATGGGATTAGACCCGGCAAAAGACCTTTCGGTTAAAATCGGTTTAGTCGGTAGCGAACTTCTCACCGACGCTATGCGTGACGAAATGCATAAGTTTTGGGGTAACGATATGCTCGTAACTTCTAACTACGGTATGAGCGAACTTATGGGCCCCGGAGTATCTGGCGAGTGCGAATGCCTCGACGGTATGCATATTAACGAAGACTTTTTTATCCCCGAAATTATCAATCCTGAAACGGGCGAAGTTTTACCCGAGGGCGAGTGGGGAGAGTTAGTAATCACTTGTATTAAAAAAGAGGGAATACCTCTTATAAGATACAGAACGAAAGATATAACGAAGTTGAACTACGAAAAATGCAAGTGCGGAAGAACTTTCGTAAGAATGGCTAACCTTTCCGGAAGAAGTGACGATATGCTTAAAATTCGTGGCGTAAACGTGTTCCCCAGCCAAATCGAAGAAGTGGTGCTCAGTTTTGAAGAACTAGGTCCGCATTACGAAATTATTATTACGAGAGACGGCTACGTCGATAAACTCGAGATTAGAGTAGAATTACTAAAGAGTACCGACTCGTTCGGTGTTTTGCAATCGCTCGCAAATGCGGTTAGAGCAAAACTTCGCACTATGTTAGGACTAGATGCGAAAGTAACGCTAGAATCCCCCAACACCTTGCAAAGATTTGAGGGAAAAGCAAAGAGAATTAAGGATTTAAGGAGTAAATAATATGGACGACAAAAGAATAATGCTTGGTAACGAGGCGATTGCCCGTGGCGTTTACGAGGCTGGTGTTAAAGTTTCCAGCGCGTATCCCGGAACTCCGAGCACGGAAATAAGCGAAGAACTTGCAAAGTACGAAGAAGTATATCCCGAGTGGGCTCCCAACGAAAAGGTTGCAACCGAGGTTGCTTTCGGAGCGTCGATGTCTGGAGTTAGAAGTCTAGCGTGTATGAAACACGTTGGTCTTAACGTGGCGAGCGACCCCCTATACACTTTTTCCTACACGGGTGTAGGCGGTGGAGCGGTTATCGTAGTTGCCGACGACCCGGGATTAGCAAGTTCGCAAAACGAACAAGATACTAGAATGATAGCAAGAGCGTCTCACGTTCCCGTGTTAGAGCCTTCGGACAGCCAAGAGGCGATTGATTTCGTTAAGTTTGCTTACGAGGTAAGCGAGAAGTACGATACTCCCGTAATCTTAAGAACGACTACCAAATTATCGCACTCGCAAGGCGTAGTAAAACTTTCCGAAAGAGTTGTTCCCGAGGACAAAGTTTACGAAAGAAACGTAGGTAAGTACGTTATGATGCCTGCGTCTGCGATTAAACGCCACTTGGTAGTAGAGGCTAGAGACAACGCTTTGCAAGAGGATAGTTGTTCTTTCTGCGTAAATAAAGCGGAGTACGGCGATAGCAAAATCGGATTTATCACGGCTGGTATTCCTTACCAGTATGTAAAAGAAGTTTGCCCTAGCGCAAGCGTTCTTAAAATCGGTATGACCAACCCCCTTCCTAAAAAACTAATCGAAGAGTTTTGTTCCAAAGTAGAACGCGTTATCGTGTTTGAGGAACTAGAACCCGTAATCGAAGAGCAAGTAAGAGCGTGGGGAATTAAGGTAGAGGGTAAAGAACTATTTACCAAGCAGGGCGAATACAGCGCAAATATGCTCAAAAAAGCGCTTTACGGCTCCGACGATATCGTGTTTACTAAAACCGAAGTTCCCGCTCGTCCGCCTATTCTATGCCCCGGTTGTCCGCACAGAAGCGTATTCTCGGTACTTAATTCGCTGAAAATTCACGCTGCCGGCGATATCGGTTGTTATACGCTCGGAGCGGTTGCTCCTCTCGGTGTAATCGATTCTACGCTTTGTATGGGAGCAAGTATTTCGTCGCTACACGGAATTGAGAAAGCGAAAGGCAAAGACTTTATTAAGAATTGGGTAGCGGTAATCGGCGATTCCACTTTCTTACATACGGGTATTAACTCGCTTATCAATATGGTTTACAATAAGGCTACGGGCACGGTGGTTATTCTCGACAACAGAACGACGGGTATGACTGGACACCAACAGCACGCTGCAACGGGTAAAACGCTTAAAGGCGACGATACTTATGCAATCGACCTAGCAACGCTTTGTAAATCGGTTGGCGTTCCCAAAGTGGTTGAAATCGACGCGTTTGACGTCGAGGGCTTGAAAAAGACCTTTAAGGAGGCTCAAAACGGAGATACCCTTACCGTCGTTATCGCAAAAGCGCCTTGCGCTCTACTAAAAGGACAAAAATTCCCGTATAAGTGCGTAGCGGTAAGCGACAAATGTAAAAAGTGTGGAGCGTGCCTTAGAATCGGATGCCCCGCCATCACTAAACTTGCTGACGGAACGGTAAAAATCGACGAAACTATGTGTAATGGATGTGGACTTTGCAAGAGTTATTGTAAGTTCGGTGCAATCGAAAAGGTGGAAAAATAGTATGGAAAATTTAAACGTAATGATTGTAGGCGTAGGCGGTCAAGGAACTTTGCTTACGAGCAGAATTATAGGCAAAACGGCTTTAAGCGCAGGCTACGACGTAAAACTTTCCGAAGTTCACGGTATGGCTCAAAGAGGCGGTAGCGTGGTTACTTTCGTTCGCTTTGGCAAAGAAGTAAAAGAACCCGTAGTAGAAGAGGGAGCGGTTGACGTGCTAATCGCGTTTGAGAGATTAGAGGCACTTCGCTATGCACACTTCCTTAAAAAAGACGGAAAACTAATCGTAAACGATTGCAGAATAGACCCTATGACGGTAGTAATCGGCGCTAGTTCATATCCCGAAAACATTATCGAGACGCTCAAAAAAGAGCACGATACTATGGTAATCGACGCTCAAAAAACGAGTATGGAACTAGGCAACCCCAAAGTGCTTAACACCGTAGTTTTGGGTGCGAGCGCAAAAGTAATCGGATTTAGTAAAGAACAATGGATTGAAACCGTTAAAAAGACCGTTCCGCCAAAAACGGTTGAGGTAAACGAAAAGGCGTTCTTAGCAGGCTACGATTCTATTTAGAAGAGGAAAACTAATATGATTTGGAACGAGAGAATCGAGTGTATGAGTAGGGACGAACTTACGGCTCTACAAAGCGAAAGATTAGTAAAACTGGTAGATTACGTTTACACTAACGTCGAGTTCTACCGCAAAAAAATGCAAGCAATCGGACTTCTTCCTAAGGATATCAAGGGAATTGAAGATATCGAGAAATTACCGTTTACGACTAAGGATGACCTTCGTGATAATTATCCGTTCGGCTTGTTTGCCGTTCCTCACTCTGAAATCGTGAGAGTACACGCTTCTAGTGGAACTACGGGAAAAGCAACGGTAGTAGGCTACACTCAGGGCGATATTGACAACTGGGCGGAGTGCACGGCTCGTTGTATGGCTATGTCTGGCGTAACGAAGAACGATATTTTGCAAGTTGCTTACGGCTACGGTTTGTTTACCGGCGGACTTGGTGCGCATTACGGCGCTGAAAAGTTGGGCGCAATGGTCGTGCCTATGAGTACGGGAAACACCAAAAAACTTACGACTATGATGATTGATTTTGGCGCAACCGCAATCGCTTGTACGCCTTCGTATCTTCTTCATATCGCTGAAACGCTTGAGCAAGAGGGCAAACTCGACCAAGTAAAACTTAAATACGCTATTTGTGGTGCAGAACCTTGGACGGAGAAAATGCGCCTCGATATTGAAAATCGTCTCGGCGTTAGCGCACACGATATTTACGGTTTAAGCGAGGTTATGGGCCCGGGCGTAGCGTGCGACTGTGATTTCCACAAAGGCTTGCACGTTTGCGAAGACCACTTCTTGCCCGAAATTTTAGATAGCGCAACCCTAACTGCGAAAAAACCGGGCGAGACGGGAGAACTAGTGTTCACTACGCTTACCAAACAAGCGTTGCCACTTATTCGATATAGAACGAAAGACCTTACTAGTATTTCCTACGACAAGTGCGAGTGCGGAAGAACTAGTGCGAGAATAAGCCGTTTCAAGGGTAGAGTGGACGATATGCTTATTATTAGAGGCGTAAACGTATTCCCCAGCCAAGTTGAGGCAGCCCTCGTAGAAGTTAACGAGGTTTCTCCTCACTATATGCTCGTCGTTGATAGAATTAACAACCTCGATACGCTTGAGGTGCAGGTTGAGATTAAACCTCAGTACTACACCGACGAGATAAGAGGAATAGAGCAACTTACTAAGAAGATTACTCACGTTCTAAGTCAAGCGCTTGGACTTAACCCCAAGGTTAAAATCGTAGAACCGCAAACGCTCGTTAGAAGCGAGGGCAAAGCAGTTCACGTTATCGACAATAGAAAATTGTATTGATTAAGGGAGGTAAAAATTATGTTTGCAAAACAGTTATCCGTTTTTATTGAGAACAGAAAGGGCAGATTAAGCGAAGTTCTAAACGTGCTTAAAGCCAACGAAGTTAATATTATTTCTATGAGTTTGGCTGATACTACCGAGTACGGACTTTTGCGTTTGCTCGTAAACGACCCCGTGCTTGGCAAGGAAAAACTTTCCGAAAACGGTTTTTCTACTATGCTTACCAACGTCTTGGTGCTTAAAATTTCGCACGAGGCAGGAAGTTTGCAAAACGTTATTAGTATGCTTACCGACGAGGGCGTTAATATCGAGTATATGTACGGATTGTCGTTCAATAAGGATGATGCAGCCGTAGTGCTAAAAGCGTCTGACTTGCAAATGGCTGATGAGGCGCTAAATAAATTCGGTATTAAAACACTTTCTACCGAGGAAGTAAACACGCTATAAAAAGATTAGGAGCAAAAAAATGCAATTAAATGAAAAAGCGTTTGCTCTCGGTAGTAAACGCTCGATTATAAGAGAAATTTTTGAGTACAGCAAGGCTCGTGCTAGCGAAATCGGAGCGGATAAAGTGTTCGATTTCAGTCTAGGTAATCCTAGCGTTGAACCACCTCAAGAGGTAACGGAGACGATTAAAAGATTGCTCGAGACCGAAAACGCTACGCTTTTGCACGGCTATACTTCGGCGCAGGGCGACGCTCGCGTTAGAAAGATTATTTCGGATAAAATCAACGCTGATTTTAACTTAAACCTTTCACCTAACGATATTTATATGACTTGCGGAGCAGCGGCATCCCTTTCGATTTGCCTCAAGGCTATCTTAAATCAGGGAGAGGAGTGCGTAGTGTTTGCGCCCTTCTTTACCGAATATCGCGTATTTATCGAAAATGCGGGCGGAGTTGTTGTTACGAGCGTTCCCGAAGAACAATCCTTCCAAGTCGATATCGACGATTTTGAGGGCAAAATAAGCGCTAAAACGCGTGCCGTTATAGTTAATTCGCCCAACAACCCCAGCGGTGTCGTTTACAGCGAACAAACGATTAAAAAACTTTGCGAGGTTCTAGAGCGTAAACAAAAAGAATACGGTAAAGTGATTTACCTTATCGCTGACGAGCCGTACCGTGAACTCGTGTACGATAATATTCCCGTGCCGTATCTTATGAACTATTATAAGAATTCGCTCGTGTGCTATTCGTACTCAAAATCTCTTTCTCTCCCCGGTGAGAGAATAGGCTATATCGCCGTTAATCCTGAAATGGAGGAGAGTAAAAGCGTTTACCTCGCCGTTTGCGGTGCGGGTAGAAGCCTTGGTTACGTTTGCGCGCCCAGCCTTTTCCAACAGGTCGTTGCAAATTGCGTCAACGCTCAAGTCAACGTTAAGGCGTATAAGGAAAATAGAGACCTCCTTTACGAGAATTTAACCAAGTTCGGCTTTATCTGTGTTAAGCCCGACGGAGCGTTCTACCTCTTCGTTAAAGCCCCCACGGGCGACGCTTTCGAGTTCTTTGAGAGAGCAAAACAAAGAGAAATCCTCGTCGTTCCTTGCGACGACTTCGGCGTTACTGGCTACGTCAGAATTGCGTACTGCGTCGATAAAAAGCGTATCGAAAATTCACTCCCAGGCTTTTCAGCCCTCGCAAAAGAGTACGAACTCTAACGGTTGACCTAAATATGCAGTAAAGTAGGGTGCGCCCGCTAAATTGCGAGCGCCCCTCACACAACTCCTTTTTCCCCACCAAAAACTTATTCCAAAACCAAAACAAAAACACCCCAATCCCCGTAAACGGATATAACAATCCCCTCCTAACTTTGGGATTGGCTCGTGTAAACACGATTTTGGGCTAAAAGTAATACCTAAAACATGACATTTCGTCGAGTTTTAGATATGTATTAACACGATGTAGAATTGATGCGGAATAACACCCCTAAAAAAGGGTAAAATTGACACAATCCATTACTTAAACTATTCCAAAAGTGTGTAAATGGCATTTTGAAACGGAATAGAAAAAAAGAGCCAATTTTTTGGAATAATAAACGGAATAAAAATAAGTATTAGATAGAGTCAAAACGATAAAAATTTAATAATATGTTCGTGTACCTCAGTAGGATAGAGGGTTCGCCTCCTAAGCGAAACGCCGTTGGTTCGACTCCAATCACGAACGCCAGTTAGCCTTTTTACATAGTAAAAAGGCTAAAATTTTTTATTTATATATCCAAAACGGATAGGTCAAACATATTGACTTTCTTTTTCGTTTTTGCTATAATAAAAGCACAACAAGATGGTACGAAAGTACTGGTATGTAAAATCTCCTAGACAAGAAGATAAGTAGGTTTGATTAAAACTATGCAAGTGGTTTTCATCAAGTTAGACTGGTTTGTTTAGATTTATTTTATTTACTGGTGCTCGAATTATTAAGCGCACGTAGTGGGCTTTTTGTCGGGCTATTTTTATACCTTCTTGTAAATTACACAAGGTGGTCATTTTATTATGACGGATAAAGAATTACAATTTATTGAAGAACGTTTGGATTATGATTTTAACGAGCCTAGATTATTAAGACAGGCTTTTACTAGAAAGTCTTATTCAGAAGAAGGAAACGGTGCACATCATAACGAGGTTCTTGAATTTTATGGCGATAAGGCGTTAGAATTTGTTGTTATGAAGAAACTCAGTGTTTGTTATGGAGATGAAACCCAAAACGGCAAATATACGTCCACAAAGACAGAGGGACAACTTACTGACATAAAGAAAAATCTAGTATGTAGAAAGATGCTTGCACATCGTATTGACGTATTAGGTTTTGCGGATTACCTTTTAATGGGTAAAGGTGATATTGGTCAAAATGCTCAACATTTGGATTCAGTAAAAGAGGATTTGTTTGAAGCGATAATTGGTGCAGTTGCAATTGATTGTTATTGGGATACGGAAACTTTAGAAGACGTTGTCGATACAATGTTAGACATTCATTATTATCTTCAAAATGGATTTAACGACGATAAAAATTATGTTGATTTAATTCAAGCTTGGTGTCAAAAGAAGTATGGTGAATTACCATATTACGAGTTTTATAGAACGGATGACGAAGTGTTTGACTGTACTTTGAATTTATCCGATGAACTTAGTTTTGAAGGACATGGTTATTCTAAGCGTGAAGCAAGAATGGACGCTGCGCAATATGCTTATGAATATTTAGAAGAAGAGGAGGAATTAATTCTTCCTATTGACGAAGTTGGCGAGCCGAATTTTGATAAGGCGATAAATCAGCTGCAGGAGTTGTACCAAAAGGGATATATAAATAAACCTTGTTATGAATATACTGAAACATATGATGAAAATGGTAATCCGATATGGCATTGTGAATGCCATCTTGAAGGAATAGATACGTATTATTGGATAAGATCTTCCTCGAAAAAACAAGGGAAAAAGATCGTAGCATATGATATGCTTTGCGATATTATAGAAGGGGAAGAGGAATAATATGAGATTAAAAGAACTCCGTGAGTCTAGGGGATTAACACAAAAAGAAGTTGCCGAAATTATAGGATATTCAGAAATATCTTATGCCAGATATGAAAACGGGAAAAGGGAGCCTGATATATCAACATTATGCAAATTAGCAAACTATTTCAACGTCACCGTTGATTATTTAATTGGTAGAAGTTAATCTAAAAATATTTACAAAATCAAAAATATTTTCTTGATTTATGTATAAATTTTGCAAAAACGGCAAAAATATTTGCAAAACTAACCATTTTTAGTTGACTTTCCGGGTCCGGTTAAATATAATAATAGTACGAGGTGATATTATGATTATTGATTTTAAGTTTAAGAATTATTTGTCATTTGCGGATGAATGTAATTTTACAATGCTTGCCAATAAGGATAAATCTCACGAGGATGATTTAATAGTTGTAGGTAAAGACCGCTATTCTAAAGCAAGAATGATTTATGGTGCAAATGCTTCAGGTAAATCTTCTTTTATCAAAGCAATGCTTTTCGTTTCAGCTTTTGTTGCAAACTCTAATATGCTTTTAGAAAAAATGCCTATTAATGTGGTTCCGTTTAAGTTTTGCGATAATTGTTTTAATAGACCTACTGAATTTGCTATTACTTTTATAAAAGATGGGGTAAAGTATGCATATCAGTTTAGTTGCACTAGAGAAAAGGTTATAGATGAAAGATTGGATGTGTATTATTCAGCTAAACCTACAATGATTTTCAATAGGACTAATACCAATAATTATGAATTTAATAAAGATTCAAAAGTGCTTAATGAGTTAAAAGAAAGAAATTTGGAAAATAAATTATTTCTTGTTACTTCTGCCTCTTGGAACTATGAAAAAACTAAGCCAGTAGTAGACTATCTTTTAAATACCATCATGGTTGCAATAGATAT
>JAZOMX010000048.1:0-11723 GCA_045654245.1 Pumilibacteraceae bacterium
GTAAGAAAGGCAACCGTTACCGTTTTTAGTTTAACCTCGTCGCTTGCAACCTCGCTTTGAACGATTGCTCGGCGATGCCCTTCGGTCATACAAACAATTAAACTTGCGCTTTCGGCTTGCTTTACGGTGAGCGGTTTTGAAACGAATTTGCCCGTTTTTACTTTAAGCATCTTTAACGCCTCTCGAGCCGTCGGGTTTATTCCGTCACCGTCACACACGGACAGTCCTGCGCTAGTAACGGTAAACTCTGCTCTTCTTCCCCTAGCGGTAAGTTCGCTTTTTAGGATAAATTCAGCCATAGGCGAACGACAAGTGTTTCCCGTGCAAAGAAAGACTATCTTTCTTTTCTTTGGTTTATTCACTTTTTCGTTCTTCGTTTTCAAATAAACTTTCCTCCGCACGCTTTGGCCGTTCTATTGTTTACGGATAGTCCTATTCCGTCGTCCGAAACACCTTGGCAAATTACGGCGTCAAACCCTTCGTCATCACTACGGCGAAGAAGGGCGAATAATTTTTGCGCGTAATCGTCCACGGTTTTTCCCACGCTCCATACCGTTTCACTTAAAAACTCGTTTGCGAAATCGTCGAGGCAAACTATTACCACTCTTTTTCCCTCGGCAGTAAGAGAACGATACTTTTCGATAATTCTCTCGCTTTGAGCCTCGCCTACAAGCGCTACGAAAACTTCCGCAGTGGGCGAATAGTGTTTGTACTTCATACCCGGGCAAAGCGCAACTTTGCTGTTTTTTACGACCTCTATTTCGCCTATTACCTCGGCTAGTTTTTCCACAGCCATACCACCCGCTCGGAGCAAACGGGGCTTATCGGAGCAAAAGTCGATTACCGTAGATTCAACGCCAACTCTACACTCTCCACCGTTGAGGATTGCCTTTATCTTTCCTCCAAGGTCGGAAAAGACGTGGTGGGCTGAAGTGGGGCTAGGACGGGTACTGGTGTTTGCGCTAGGCGCACAAACTGGACAACCGCTACGACGAATAAGTTCAAGAGCAATAGCGTTATCAGGCATTCTTATAGCAACGGTATTAAGTCCGCCCGTAACTTCGTTTGGCACGATTTCTCGCTTTGGTAAAACTACCGTAACCGGGCCTGGCATAAATTTCCTTATGACTTCTCTCGCCTTGTCGGGTACGGTAAGGGCAAGTTTGTCAACGTCACTCTCGGATGCAATATGTACGATTAGCGGATTATCGGACGGACGACCTTTTGCTTGATAAATCTTTTTTACACTTTCGGCTTTGAGTGCGTTCGCCCCTAATCCGTAAACCGTTTCGGTGGGGAAAGCAACTAGTTCACCGTCTCGCAAAAGCGAAGCGCAATAAGAAAGATTCTCGTCTGTTGGCTCGAGAATTTCAGTCGGTATATTTTCAGTTTTTCCGTCAATAATTTTCATAGTTATGAACAGTAAAATTCCTTATTTTATAGATAGCGTTTTAAGTAAATTTATAGCCTTTTTGTTTTGTCTTACTTTCGGCGGTTATTTTTGTCCCACTTTTACGACAAGCGTTGTTTTTTCCTTCGTTTGTTCATTTTGTCTTTCGGAAATTTATCTTCACTTTTCGGGAAAGCGAACGAGCAAAAAAGAAAACGAAAACGAGCGTGCTTATCAAAATTTTTTCTTACTAAAAAGCGAAGAAGAAAACTTATCTTTTTTCTACGAATTGTTACGAAAAAAGCGTATCGTTATTAAAAAAGACGGTTACCTTTGCTTTGATAGTATCGCTCTATTTTGCAAACTGCGCCACGCTCCGCTTACCCCTGACGAAGTAGTTTTTCTCTCATATTTAGCAGAACGGGACAACGGCAAAAAGGCGATAATTTTATGCAATTTAGCGGACGAAAAAGCGCTCTCGCTCGTGCGTGAAGACTTGAAAAGCACTCGCATTTTTACACTCGAAAAAGTTATTTCCGTCGTTGAGTTTTTTGGTGGCGACGACCTCGTTCCAAAACGAAAACGGAATAAAAAAAGTTTCGTTTCCGTCGTTAAATCGTCGGTGTCCAAAAAGAAAGCGAAAGCGTATTTCTTTGGCTCTATAACGCTATTTTTTCTATCTGCCGTAACTTCGTTTTCGCCATATTACCTATTCTTTGCGGTAGCCTTATTCACACTTTCTATCGTCTCGAAAGCGCAAAAAAACTAGTCTTTTTTCTCGGCGTTTTCTTGCTCGCTATCCTCTTCTTGCTCATCACACTTGGCGTCCTCTGGCGAACGAGAAAGTTTAATCACACCGAAAAGCGCAAGCCCTATTCCGCCAGTAAATAGAGCGCAGAATCCGATTGCGCCGTTAAATAGCGTTCTATCGTAAAAAGTCAAGATTAAAGACACCGAAAAAAGCGCCATAAACACGAGCGCTACGATTGCTATTATTCTTTTCAATTTCTTATCCATATGGTAATTATATCACTATTCAAGCGTTTTCGCAAGCGATTTTACCACACATAGCATACCTACAATAAAAGCCCTTACAGGTCGTCGGCATCCTGAACGGGCTTTTCTCCACTTTCATCCGCTCCGGTATAACTACCGTTCGGGTCAGTCTTGGATTTGAAATATTTTTTCACGTTATACTTGTCAAACTTATTATTCATACGACAAGTATTTCCAAAAAGTCTGGTTTTATTCTTCTATAGCGGAAACAAACCTTTTAGTTATGTTTTGCGGACGCGTAATTGCTCCTCCTACTACTGCGCAAAAAGCACCGCAATCAAGCGCTTTTTTAAGTTGCCACGGCTCCCAAATTCCGCCCTCGGCTATAATGCACGCGGACAACGTTTCACTCATTTTTTTAATGAGGTCATAATCGGGAATTTCTATTCCTTTGGTGTACTCGGTATATCCTCTCATCGTAGTTCCGATAAAATCAAAACCGAGTTCATCGGCTCGTTTTGCCTCTTCGTAAGTAGAGGTATCAGCCATAAGCAATACGCTCGGGTATTTTTCTCTCGTCTTTTTTACCAGTCCTTCTAGCGTTTCGCCGTTAGGTCGCTGTCTGTCCGTTGCGTCGAGAGCAATAATTTCGGGGTTCACGCTCATAAGTTCGTCCACTTCTTTCATAGTGGGCGTAATATAAACCGAACTCCCCTCGTAATCCCTTTTTATAATCGCAATCACGGGAAGGTCAACCATCTTTTTTATCTCGGCGATATCTTCTACCGTATTCGCTCTAATCCCTTTTGCTCCGCCTTGTTTTGCCGACAAAGCGAATCTACTCATAATAAACGAACTGTGCATAGGTTCGTTTTCAAGTGCTTGGCAGGATACGATTAAACCGCCCTTAATTTTTTCTTTAACGCTCATTGATTTTCTCCTTTAAGTAGTTTACCGCTCCGATAACGCCCGAAAGCCCACCGCCGATTGCCGTTTCTAGAACAAACTTTCCTTTGTACGGTTCGGGCAATAGTGAAAATTGCGATTTTATTATCGAAAGTAGTTTTTCGCCCTGTGCCGATACGCTACCACCGATTACTATGCGGGGCGGATTGAAAAATCCTACTATCATAGTGAGCAAATGAACGATTTCCTTACCCCACTCCTCGAGCGATTTTACGGCGCTTTCGTCGCCCTCGTCCGCTTTTTCAAACACTTCTATTGCGCTTATACCAGCAATTTGTTCCAGGCCTCTTGTTGATGCCGATTTATCGATTTCCGATTTTCCAAGCCTATCTTTTAAGTATCCGATTTGACCTGCGAAACAATCGTTCCCCCATAAAAGTCCGTCTTTTCCTACATACGCTCCACTCACGCCCGTTCCAAGCGCGACAAAATAAAATTCGTCGTCTCTATATTTTTGGGAATACGCACCTGCGTAAATATCGTTAAGCACGGTAACAGGAACGCCGTAACGCATACTTAAAATTTCACGCAATTTTACTCCCGTATAGTTTGGAATATTCTCGTTTGCGTAAGCAATTTCTCCGTTTCGCCCTACCATACCTGCAGTAGAAACGCCGAGCGCATCAAAATTACGACTATCACAAAGAGTAAATAAATTTTCGAGCAACTTTTGCGCACCCTCTTTTGCATTAGAGGACGTTTGTCCGCTCTCTACTATATTTTCTCCGTCAAACAATGCGTACTTAATACTAGTTCCACCGATATCAACGCCAAAAATTCGCATATCTTTCTCCTACAAAAGCACCGCTTTAGCAAAGATTTCTTCCCTAGTTTCGTTTGCGCTAAATAACGTTTGCGACGCTATTTTTAGCGACAAATCAGCACCCGATTCTAACAAGCCGTCCTCAACGAGCATTTGTACTGTAACTGAGTTCCCTTTAATTTTAACGAGATTTTTGACCGAGTCGTGGAAGTAATCGAAGTTTTTAAGCCATTTCGAGCGTAAAAACCGCCAAAGTGAAGAGCGTTTTAGCGTTCTTTCCTTGATAAACTCGTCACGCTTTACTCCGATTGCGCTATCGTCTTGATGGACAAACCTCGTCCAGTCAAGTTTAGTCATACCTTTATATACCACGCCAAACTTGTCGTCCGCTCCACGAAGAACGCACGCTTTATTTTGTAGCGCCATCATCTCGTCGTAGCCCTCGATACAATCGGGACGATAGTCGTACGGGAACGCGCCCATATCTTCCCAAACTATTCCTAGTCTGTCGTCGGTTTTGGCTATATCATCAAGGTGATTTTTTACCGACGTTGCGTGAAGTCCAAACTGAATTTTAAGTGACGGATACTTATCTAATAAAACTTTTGCAGTTGCGTTTACTAGTTCGGTTACTACGTTTGCTATCGTCCGCTCGCCCATATATTCTTCTTTCGTTTCAGTAAACGACTGGAAATATATTCCGTCAAGGTCTAACGGCAAATGATAGTTTTCGTACTTTTTAACGCAACCGTCAATCAAAGTTTTTACTGCGCTGTCCGTTAAATAATCGGCTTGATTTTGCTTATTATCCCAACCCCAAGCGTAACCGAAGAACACTTTAATTCCCCACGAGTGCGCACACTCTATAACGGTTTTTGCGTTAGTCGGAATTTCGTCGTTCCAGATTACTACCATATTAAGTTTTAGTTTTGCCATATTCTCGAAGAATTTTTGATAATCGTATATACAATATCCCCAAGTCCAAATCGCTCTATCTCTTATCGACGGCTCATTTTTCTTTTCCCAAGGAACGAAAGGCTTATCAAAAATATTCTCAAACGCATTCTCTAAAAAGATATCCTCGCTAGCGGGCATAACCCCGTTTATATACTCGGCGATAAAATCAACAGCGCCGTATAAAACACCTCGCTCGTCGCCACCGCTAATGATAACTTGCGTATCGCTTACTAAAATCTCGTAACCCTGCTCTGGCAAATTTTTATCAAGCGTAAACTTTATCGTCCTGTCGCTTGTACCAAAACTTGGCTCGTAACCGCACGAATTTTTTATCTCGTTAGAAATTATTTTTACCGCTTTATCCACGATTTTTTGGTTATAAAGCCCGTCAAAAGTCCACTTTTTCACAATTATTCTCCTTTTATATTACGGTAAGTGCTATTGCAACTACACCCACGACTAACGAAATTACTTTACGGGCGTAAACCTTTTCTTTAAAGAAAATTATTCCACCGATTGCGCCCAAAATTATACTTCCGCCGTTTAGCACGGGAAAGAAAATTACTCCGTCCATAACTGATGGCAAGTAGGTATTGATTTTGTTGGCTAGCGCTATCGTTACGCCCATAATTACGGACGCTATCAATTCTTTTTTTGGGAGTGGCAATTTGCTTTTATCCGCCCACTCCGTTTCAATCGTGCGCTTGCGCTCGTAGAAAAGATGGATTAACAGCGACGCTAAGATTAAGATAGCGAAATTTATCATAAGCATTGAGTTAAGTTCGTTTGAGTGCGCAGACTTTGCAAAAATCTTTTGAGTAATTCCGATTACTCCTGCGCAAGTCATAGATAAAAGTGCTAACGCAAGCCAAAGTTTTCCACCTTTTCCACCCTTTTTTTCTACGCCTATTATAAACGAAACGAGAATAAGCAATACGCCTATTATCTTCATAACGCCAAAACTTTCTTTCCACACTATCGCAGAAAAAACGGTTGGAATTATAAAAGTGCAGTAATAAATTAGCGAGGTTATTCCGATATCGCCCATCTTAAGCGCAGTCATTAATAAAAAATGTGAAATTAGCGTAAAGATAGCGTAAATAACGGCGATTATTAGCGAATACCAACTTACGCTTAAATCTCCGCCGATTGAAAATAACGCTAAAGTAATTAGCGCGGCGATAAAATTGAAAGTGTTAAATAAAAATATATTTCGTTGCTCGCAGGTGCGGGCAAGTAGCGTCTTGGTTACGGCAAAAATTACGCTCGTAAAAAGTAGTAAATAATGCATTGTCATCTCGTTTTCTCTTCATAAATCAAAAGGACAATTTTATTGCCCTTCTTTTTTCTATTCGTTCGTTCCTTCATCTAATTTTTTGGATAAAAGCGCTAATGATGCAGCCAAGTTCTCATACTTTACCGCAACGCCGTTAGGTACTACTATGTGTGTTGGCGCAAAGTTCCAAATCGCACGAATTCCAGCCTTTACCATAGCGTCAGCCACCGCTTGCGCTTGAGCCTTTGGAACGGTAATTATGCCGATTGTTACTTTCGCTTCCCGCACTACTGCTGATAGTTTCTTAAGGCTATACACCGTCTTTCCGCTATGCGTCGAGCCTATCACTTCTGCGTCGCTGTCAAAGCCTGCAATTAGACTTAATCCGTACGCCTCAAAACCGTCGTAAGAAAGCAAAGTCCTACCTAGTTTTCCCGTACCCACTACTACCGCTTTGCGAGTATTATTGTACCCTAAAAAGTTCTCTATATCCTTAATGAGCGTAGCGATTTCAAAGCCCACTTTAGGCTTGCCCGGACAAGTCGATACGAGCGCTAAATCTTTTCTAATCTGAACGGGATTTTGATTAAAATCACTCGCCATAAGCGTTGATGAAATAAACTTTACTCCCGCATTACGCATATTTTTTAGGTACAGCAAGTACCCCGGCAATCTACGAAGCGCTACTCCAGATATTTGTATTTTTCCGCTGTCAAAGGTCATCTCTTATTCTCTCCTTTAATCAAACCGATATCTATCGGTATAATCATATCGATTGATATCAGTTTTGTCAAGGCTTTTTTGTATGATTTTTTAACATATTTTAAAATATGCACCCACTTGTTTTGTGGGCGCATATTCCTTACTCTTTACTTTTGTTTTCGATAATTTTATACCAGCGCTTGAAGTCGGCAAAATCGTAGGTGGGATACCCTCTTGCAAACAGTTTGCCGTTTCGCTCTCGCCCAAAATTTCCGATATTTTTCGCTTATCGTTTTCATTTATCGGGCGTGGAATAATAAAACTTTTCATAAGTTCGCCTACTATGTGTCCGCTGTCTGCCGACGAGCCTCCGTTTCCGCAAACGAGCACTTTTCCACCCCTTTGATAACGGGCAACTATTTCGTCAATTACCTTTAATATTCCCTCTTTTTGACTTAAAAGCGAGGGAAAGCGTAACCGTAAAGTTTCTTTTCGTTGCGAGCGTATATTCCGCCTATCACTATCTTATCTGGATTGAAAATATCCACGACAATCGCTAGCGTTTTACCTAGATGCTCGCCAGTAATTTTCATTACTTCCTCTGCATCAGCATAACCTTCTTCCGCTTTTTGTGCAATCAGTTTTGCAGTTATCCCGTCAAGGTCTGACGGCGACGAGCAAAACGAACACTCTTTGCCTTTATCCATTAACGCTTTTGCAATTCTTTGTCCCGTTTTCGCCATACCGCCACCGCTACAAAATCCTTCAGCCGAACCTCTTTTGCGTTTCAAAAGTTGTTTTAGAGAGAACTTCTATGTTCCCTTTCTTTTCACGACCTACCGAGACGGCACATTTAGTTCCGCCTATCGCTAGTCCTATTACGATTTCTTCCAAGTTTACCTCCTTCTTAATTAGACTACGAAACAAAGTAGCATAAGTAAAGGTATCGTTATTACGCTTAGTAGCGTGGATAAAAGTACCGATTTAAGCGCAACTTTCGTGTCGCCACCAAAAAGTTCAGCGAAGTTAAGCGACATAGTAGCGCACGGCATTGCCATAGTTATATAAAGCGAAATTATTAGTGTTACCGAAAGCGACGGAACAATCAAGCGAATTATTAGCATTAGCGAAAGCGCCATCAAGGGCGCGAGTACTAGTTTTAGCGAGCATACAAGATACACTCTTGCATCCGATACGACTTCTATAAAATTCATATCCGCAAGACGAATACCTACTACTAACATAGAAATAGGCAAAGTCATATTCGCAAGGTATCCCATACCTCGTTCAACTGGCGAAATTATTCCCACAGGTATATACGACTTAAAGAAGAAAAGAGGTAGCGCCACCACTAGCGTAATTACGGCAGGATTTAGAAAAGCGCTCTTAAGACTCATATCTTTTCTATTACCCGTAATTGTGTAAACGCCGAAAGTCCAACTAGTGATATTAAAGGCTACCACGACCACCGCTGCGTACATAATCATTTCGGGATATTGAGGGAAAAGCGCTCTCATTACGGGGATACCCATAAAGCCTATATTTCCTAAAAAAGAGCATACGTTACACGATTTCCGAGTGCGAATTACGCTCTCGCGCTCTTCATCAGTCGCTCCGTTTTTAGGTCTTATACACATCAAAATCAACTTCGTTACATAGTAAACCGCTATATGTAAAACGAGAGCGGAAACGAACGCTATCCCCATATTTACGAGCAGACTCGGGGCGTATTCTTTTTCTAAAAACGAGGTAATAGATAGAAACGGTTGGCACGCATAAATTAATACTACGACCAAAGTTTTTACCGCCGTTTCAGGTAGCATTTTCTTCTTTCTCAAGATAAATCCCGGCGTTGCTAACGCAACCAATATGGCCACGTTGATTAGCGTTGTTAAAAAATCTACTTCCATTTTTTCCTCTTTAATTTTACCCTTTATTTTGTCAAACGCTTTTCGCTTTTAAGCAATTTATACAAAAGGCGCCTTCGCTGAAGGACGCCTTTTCTACAATTTCGTTATTTACGAACTTCTTCCCTACCTTAAATTAGTTGAGTTCGGGAAGGGTTGCAGCAACTATACTCTGTCCAAGACGACGGTTGCTCTCGTCGGGCATCGTGATATTGATGTTAAGACCAAATTCCTCGTTTACAATCTTACGAGCGGTTTCCATCATAATCTCTCCACCTCTTCCGCTTGTTACTCTACCAAGCAACAAGATATGCTTGATATCGTAGAACTCGGTGTAGTACGCTACTGCGTAACCGAAGTATTCGCCCATATTGCGATAAAGGTCAACAATTCTCTCGTCGCCGTCTTCCATCATTTGTTGTACGGCTTTAAGTTTCTTTGCGGGGGTATCTTCAGTAAACTTATGTCCTAAAAGTTCTGCAAGGTGAATTACACCCTCTTGGCACAAATATTTTGCGCCTACGCCACCGTCTCCGCTCCACTCGTCAACAACTTCACGGTTGAACGCAAAGGGAGCGAAAGCAAGTTCGTTAAGCCAGCCGTTAATTCCGCCTTTGCCGTTAATGTAACCTGCAGCCTCACTAGTTCCGAGTGCAATACCCAAAATCTTGTTGTCGTTAAGTTCCATAGCGCCTGCTAGAGCCGTTACGTCGCCGTCGTTCGCTACTACTAGGGGAACGTCGCCGAATTGACTTGCTACGTCAACGTACATATTCTTTACTTTCTTGTTGAACTCGTCGAGGGGAACACTGTTAAAGAGAGATGCAACCATTATTTTGTTGTTTACGTAAACGCCTGCGCTCGATACGCCGATTGCATCAACCTTGGGAAGATAAGATGCTGCGGTCTTGAACGCCGTCAAAATCTCGTTATAATGATAATCGGGATTGCTGTTTACCTTGGGGAGCCAAAGCACTTCTTCGCTGTAAAGAACTTCGCCGTCTTTTACTGCGCTAACCTTTCTATCGCTTCCGCCTGCATCAAAACCGATACGGCATCCGTCGTTATGTCCACCGATATTTAGCGAAACTTCTTTAAGTTCGGGAATATCTTTCTCCGCTACCTCTATTACTTCAAAAGTGGACTCGTAAACTCTCGACATAAAGTTGTAGTCAAACTCACGCTCGCCACCGATTGCGTAATCTTTCTTTAATCTATCAGCGATATATTTGTCGCCTGCAATATAAATCTTATATCCGCCTACTGCCCAAAGCAAGGTCTTTACGATACGCTCAACGATTGCGTAATTACGCTCGTCGTTATCATTTGCAAAAACGTCAATTTTGTAAATGTAGTTGTATCCGAGTTCCCTCTCTACGCAAAGCGTAACGGTCTTATGCTCTGCATTTGCTACGTCTTTTTTGAAGTCGTTAAGTGCGTAAATCATAGGCACGAACTTCTTGTCAATAAGTCTTTCCATCTTCTTCTCCTATCGTTGTTTTTGGTTTTGCCTAAATGCCACCGTTTATATTATATACCCTAAAAATTTTTTAAGCAAGTGATTTAACGAATTTTTTAACGAGTTTTTAGAAAATGCCGAGTAAAAAAACTAAGCGCGCGCATTTTTTGTTGACTTTTATGCCCCGTCTTTGATATAATACTAAATAGTTTTATTCGGAGATTTATTATGGATTACAAAGCACTCGATAAAAAATGGAATAAGATTTGGGAAGAGACTTCTCTTCACACTTTCGATAAGTCTAAAGCAGACGACAAGTACTACGTACTTGAAATGTTCTCGTATCCCTCGGGAGCAAACCTACATCTAGGACACTGGTACAACTATGGTCCTACCGATTCGTTCGCTCGTTTTAAGCGTATGCAAGGCTACTCAGTATTCCAACCTATGGGATTCGACGCATTTGGTTTGCCTGCTGAAAACTACGCAATAAAGACGGGTATTCACCCCAAAGACAGCACTATGAAAAACATTGCTACTATGGAGCGCCAACTCAAAGAAATGGGCGCTATGTTCGATTGGAGCAGTGAACTTTATACTTGTGCTCCCGACTATTATAAGTGGACACAATGGCTTTTCTTACAACTTTATAAAAAAGGCCTCGCTTACCAAAAACTCTCCCCCGTTAACTGGTGTAGTTCGTGTAACACCGTTATTGCGAACGAGCAAGTTATTGACGGAAAATGCGAGCGTTGTGGTTGCGACGTAGTTAGAAAAGAACTTACTCAATGGTTCTTCAAGATTACCGATTACGCAGAAGAACTACTCCGCGATTTAGACAAAATCGACTGGCCCGAAAAAACTAAACTTATGCAGAAAAACTGGATTGGTAAATCCGAGGGTGGCGAGGTCGAATTTGCGCTTGAAAGCGGTGACACCTTTAGAGTGTTTACGACGAGAGCGGATACGCTTGGTGGCGTTTCATTTATCGTTATGGCACCCGAGCATAAACTCGTAGATAAAATCACTACTCCCGAGTACAAAGAACAAGTCGAGGCTTACAAAATCGAAACCGCTAAGTACAGCGATATCGACCGTCAATCTACCGTTAAAGAAAAGACGGGTTGCTTTACTGGTGCGTACGCTATCAATCCGCTAACGGGCGCAAAAGTTCCCGTTTGGGTTGCCGACTACGTTCTTTCTACTTACGGAACGGGTATCGTAATGGGCGTTCCCTCTGGCGACGAGCGTGACTTCGATTTCGCTACGAAATTCAACTTGCCTTTTATTCCCGTAATCGGCGAGGC
>JAZOMX010000049.1:0-6736 GCA_045654245.1 Pumilibacteraceae bacterium
CCCGACAGGCGTAATGCGGGGTTGCCGTTATAGTTTATGGCGCTAGTTTAACCATACTCGGCTGTCTGTCCTCACGGACCGGTCGGGACGCCCCGACAGGCGTAATATGGGGTTGCCGTTATAGTTTATGGCGCTAGTTTAACCATACTCGGCTGTCCGTCCTCACCGACCCCGCAGGCGTAATTTTTGGGGGTCCGTTTCCGCTTAAAATACCAGTAAAACCATACTCGGCTGTCCGTCCTCACGGACCCCGCAGGCGTAATGCGGGGTTGCCGTTATAGTTTATGGCGCTAGTTTAACCATACTCGGCTGTCCGTCCTCACGGACCGGTCGGGAAACCACGACGGGCGTAATGCGGGGTTGCCGTTATACTTTATGGAGTTAGTAAAATGAAAATTGCGCCCCTTAATTTAGGAGCGCAATTACTTTTATTATTTCTTTTCAATGCCTTCTTCTTTTGCCATATAACCGATTAATTGAATCGTCTTTTTTACGGCAAGTTTACTGCGAACACGCATTGCTAACGGTGTTTGAGCATAACTCTTCTTTACCGATTCGTCACGGTGATGGAAATACTTATACTCCCAGTTTTTCGGTTCGAGAGCCATATAACATTTGATACTCTTTCCAGCGAACACAATTTTCGCAAGCAATTTTCTACCCGCTCTAAAACTGTCGGCGCGTTGCGAAATTCTGCTCTTAACTTTCTTGTACGAAAGTAGTTCTTCTCTAATCGCCTCGTAAAAAGACTTAGTTTGACCGTCCGCCTCGTCAAGTTTTTCAGCAAAAGTCTTGGGCTTACTCTCAATCGTAGGTACGGTTGCAACTGCAATTTCCTCAACTGGCGTAGTTTCTTCAATCGCCGTTTTGATTACACTTTCTTCAGTCTCAGTTTCAGTCGCATTAGCGTCGGTTGTCTCTACCGTTTCAGTTTCAACAGGCGTCTCATCTACGCTAGGCTCGGTTACACTTTCCGAGGTTGCCTCGGTTACCGTTTCTTCAACGGGCGTTTCTTCGTCAGTACCGAGATAAACTATTCTTCTTCTACGACGGCGAGCAATAATTACGGCGATTATAGCAAGCGCACCAAAAATAATCACTACGCTAGCAATAATTCCGATAAGAACTATGGTCTTTCCGTCCTCGGGAACAATCGTGTTTACTTGTGCGGAAAATCCGCTAAACGCCGTCTCTGCTTCGCCGTAAAGAGTTGCTTGCTCAAGCGAAAGACGAGCGCTCTCGAAATACTCCTCAATAAGCGCGATATCTTCTTTAGAGTAGTCGCCAGAATCAATTAGCGCTTTCTTTTTAGCCTCAAGGTTAGCAAGCACAGACGCCTTATACTCATCAATGGTCATAGGCGCTACGGACGCTAGGTCGTTAGCAAACGAAGTAAGCGCTCCGTCAACCTCAAACGCTACGGTTGCGCCTTCAATCGTCGTAATTGCCGTCGAATAGTAAACCTCGATTAAAGTCGCATTTTCAATCGTATAACGATTTACTTCGTACGCCTCCGCTCTTTGAGCGTCAACTAGAAGTAACGCCTCAGCCTTAACTTGCGACATAGGAATATACGAAATCGTCGAAACGGCACTAGCAAAGGACGAAACTGCACTATCAACTCCGTTATAGTCGGTAGCCGTATCAATCGAGTTCTTTGCTATCGTAAAGCGTTGCTCTATAATTGCCTTATTTTCGTCAGTGTAGCGATTCGTATAGAGCAATACGGTTTTGTCGTTAGTAATATTATTCGTTACGGTTTGCTTGTACTGAGCAAGCGAAATCGGTTCTACTTCGTCAAGGGCAACCGAGAAATTATAGTAAATATCGTTTATCGCAGTCGAAGTAGTAGCGCCGTCGATTGCCGTTTTTGCAGTCGATACGAGTCCAGCAATCGTAGTTTTCGCGCTGTCAGTATAACGATAATAATCGTTATACGATTCTACTAGCGCGTCTATCGCCTCTTTCGCATTTTCCTTTCCAACCACCACGGTGCTCGCGCCGTAAACTATTTCGCCTTTTTCGTTAGTCGTAGGCGCAACAACGAATCCACTTACGCAATATTCTTCAGAAATGGGCGTGGAGAAAGTTCCACCCGAAATAAAGCCGAACGGAATAGTTCCATAACCGTAAACACCCTCGTAAATTGAATTAAACTCGCCACCCGTTACCTCTAAATTACCAGAGGTTAACTTAGTTGATGATACGGGGTCGAACGCTATCGAACCGTTAATAGTACCGCCTGATACTTTTACTTCAACGTTTTTTGCGCTACTTCCGTAGGAATAAACATAAACCGCCAGGTTGTAATAGTCGTCGAGAGTTTCAAGCGTTCCTCCGCTGATAACCAAACTTGCTTTGCTTTCTATAGTTTGGTTAGCAGACACAAGTTGCATCCATACTGCTCTTTCTCCACCACGAACAGTACCACCGTTGATTATTACTTTATTTTCGTTCGTAGTTCCTTCTATATATTGACGAATAGCGTAATAAGTTTCGTCAACGATTGTTCCGCTGTTTATCGTTAAAACCGTGTCCGTGCTACTCGACTTATTATCAATAGCGGAGTGCATATGGTTATCTAGGGCGGTAGTATTCTCAATAGTACAGCCGTTTACCGTTAAAATTCCATAGTTGTTTATAGTGTAGTGTCCCGTACCGAAACTCGTATCCGCAACGCCCGTATATTTATAAGTTATCTTTCCGTCGCCAGTAAGTATAACTTCGCCTTCGTTCTGCACCATAGCGTGAGAAACAGATGCGCTCGTCTCTCCGCTAATCGTTTTTCCGTCGAGGTTAAGCGTAAACTTTTTCGACGACGGTATTAGAATAGTTTGACTTCCTAAATTTATATCCTTAAGCACCAAAATTTCGTCGTCCGCAACGGATGCGTTAACTGCCTCTTGGAGCGTTGCGTACTCAATTCCGCCAACGATTTTCGCCTCGTTCGTAGGGGTAGATGCGTAAGCGGTGCTTTTCGTGAAAGCAACGCTAGTAAAGCAAATTGCAATAAATGCGATTATAGCAATAATTGTAGCAAGAACCGTTCTTTTGCTTTTTTGCATTTGTTTTCTCCTTTAGTAATCTATATAGCGCATACTATACTATTATAATTATACTATATACTGTATCTATTTGTCAATCCCCTTTCTAATAATATTATTGAAAACCATAAAGAAAAAGCGAATTAAAATTCGCTTTTTCCGTTGTTTTTATTAAACTCTTACTTTTAAGGTGATAATCTCGTAAGGCTTAACCGTAAACTCTACGGAGTTGTTTTTTACGGTTAGCGGAGCAATTTCTTTTTCGCAAATATCGGATAGGAACACCTCGCTTACATTAAAGCCGAACGAGAGTTTCGTTTTGCCTTTGATATTCTTGGTTTCATATCCTCTTACGATTATTGCGTCGCCGTCCTCTTCTTCCTTTACCGCCTCAACCACGAACGACTTCATACTAGATTTTACTAGTGAGAATTCGCTTGGAAGGTCGCCCTCGCCAGAAACGGGAACGGCTACGAGCGGATTGTTTAGTTCGTAACTTTGCTCCACTACTTCGGAACTAGAGAACGCACCCTCGTGGAGGTATAGCGAGTACGAAAACTCGTGTTTACCTAGGTCGCAAGTCGGGTCGGGATAAGTGGGGGCTTTAAGGAGCGACAAACCGATTACGCCCTCGTTGTAACTATGTCCGTACTTGCTATCGTTTAGTAGCGCTACGCCGTAATCTCCGTCACTAGCGTCAACGAATTTTTGCGCGCAAACCTCAAACTTTGCTCTCTCCCAAGTCGTGTTTTTATTAAGCGTGCGCTGTGCGTTACCGTACTGAATATTGCAAGTAATCGTATCCGTATTAATTCCCGTGGGGAAATAGGTGCGCATAAGCGTTCTTCTCTCGTTCCAGTCAACGCTAGTAATAAAGTCGATTCTCGCCGTCTTTTCGTCGATTAGCACCTTTTGAACGAAGTCGGAATTACCGATTTTACGAACGATTTTATATCCTGCTTTACTGCCCTCACGAATTTCTTCTACGCTTACGGGCTTGCCTACGCCGTAGAATTTTTCAGCGTAACTATGTTCCATTTCCCAAGCGTCGTATTCGAGGTTATAGTCGTCGTAGAGACGAATTTCGTTCGCTTTTTCGCCCTTTCCAAGGATTTCACGCTTTACTTTTTTGTCGTAAATGCTTACGATATTAGCCTCGCTATCGAACTTAACTCTAATTCTTGCGTTTTCAAGTTTGTTCTTCTCTACGATAATCGCTCCGCTAACTACGGGCGTTACGCGTTTATAACCAAGCGCAGGAATATTCTTTACGGTATAATACTTTCCGTCGATTTCAACCGCTCCAGAGTACTCGAAAGAGTTGGGGTTATATACGATATGCGTGCCGTCGCCCGATACTTTGCTTGCTATTAGCGAGAGCGCATCACCGCTAATTTTACCAAGGCTAGCAAAGGTCTGAGCGTACTCGGCGTCCGAAGTCTCGTAAACCTCGTGGATTGACGAGCCGGGGATTATGTCGTGGAACTGGTTAACCATTATCGTTTTCCAGTTTTCAAAAATCTCTTTCTTGGGATAAATCTTACCGTCTAATAATCTTGTCGTTATCGAAAGTTTCTCTGCGTTCTGCGCGGCGAACTCGCTCTTACGATTGTTTCTCTTGTTTCTAGCCTGACTAGTGTAAGTTCCACGGTGATATTCTAGGTACAACTCTCCGCTCCAAGTAGGCGTATAATCGGCTTTTTTAACCTTATCTTGTAAGGGCTTAATAAAGTCCTCGGTAACACCAAACTTGGTCTTGGGGCAATTAGGTATGCCGTAAGAAGTACGCTTTAAGTGTTCGATATGCTCTACCGTAGGTCCGCCACCGCCGTCGCCGTAGCCGTAAACGAGCATAGCCTCGTTAGTGATGTACTTTTGTTGGAAACGGTCGTAACTTCCCGCTACGTAAGGCGCCGTTCCCATACCGACATAGGTCGTTCCCGAGCGGTGAGCCTCGTTATAGCGTTTATCTTGCGTAGTTATAAAGTGCGAGAAGATTTTACTTCCGTCTATACCTTTCCACCAGAACACGTCGAAAGGCATACGATTGGTGTCGTTCCAACTGATTTTGCTCGTTAAGAATCTATCTACTCCGCTCTTAAGTAAAATTTGCGGTAACGACGCTGCGTAACCGAATACGTCGGGGAGCCATAGCGTTCTGGTGTTTACTCCGAACTCTTGATTGAAAAAGCGTTTTGCATAGAATACTTGACGGGCAAGCGATTCTCCGCTAGTGAGGTTACAGTCAGCCTCTACCCACATTGAACCCTCTACCTCAAATCGTCCTTCGGCGATTAACTTCTTAATTTCCTCGTATAACGCGGGCGCTTTCTCTTTTACCGCCTCGTATAAATATACTTGCGAAGAGGTGAATTTATACTCGGGGTAGCGTTTCATTAGGTTTACTACCGTCGCAAACGAGCGCACCGCTTTTTCCTTAGTTTGGCGAGTGCTCCATAGCCAAGCAATATCAATATGCGTATGTCCTACGGCGATTACCGAAGTATCGCCCTTTCCGCATAGTTTACCGTAAAACTCCTTGTCCATAAAGTCGCTTGCGCGTTTTAGACTTGCTCTATAATCGGGACTGTCTTTGCGAAGGTCAATCTCTAGCACCGCCTTAATTAGCGTACTAGTAATATCAGCGTACTCTTTTTGGTCCTCTCTCGTGTAGTCTAGCACGTCACAAGGAACTTTAAAGTCGTAATATACCTTTTCGCAAAGGTCGTCGATATTATCAATCGTTGCAAGAAGTTTGGTCTTACCCGTAGTCTCCATACCGGTATAAGCATATAGCACGATATCGTAAGTCTTGCCTTGCTCAAGCACCATAGATGTATGGTTTACGTCCAGTCCTTGCGTTACTTTTCCGTCAATAAATACTATAAACTGAGGATTGCGGGGGTCCCAACCTTTTCCCTCGGTCGAAATGCGAAGTTCCGCTCTGCCGATTTCAAACTTAGGCACTACCGCCTTAAACGCAAACCAGTAATGCTTATCGTCTTGTCCGCCCCACAAGTCTTTCGTTCCGTCAAAGTCTTTCCACTCGTCAGTCACTTCGGGCGCTACCATTTCTTTAACGTAGTCCGTCTCAATATACTTTATCCCGTCAATCATTGTCGACGAAAGTATAATTCTATCTTTGATTTCGTCCGTCAAAATTTTCGCTCTGTCTTTTTGAGAACTAATCTTTCCCTCAATATCATATTGTCTAAATCTATACATCTTTGCCTCCTATATACCTATTATAATTATAGCACTCTATCTCTTTCGTTTATATGAACAAATTTGACTTTTTATTGTAAAAAACTATCATTTATTCCTTTTTTTATAACAAATAAATAAAATTAAAAAAGTAGCGCAAATCGGTTGACAAACTCTTATTCTTTTTAGTATAATAGGTGGGCAATCAACCGATATGCGAGGGTGGCGAAACTGGCAGACGCGCACGTTTGAGGGGCGTGTGGGCAACCATACGGGTTCAAGTCCCGTCCTTCGCACCAAAATAAAAGAGATACCTTTAGTGGTATCTCTTTTGTTTTTGGGACGGGGCTTGAAGCCAAAGTGGGCGCGAGCGTTAATAAAACAGTCCTGTGAACTGTTTTTAGCGAGCGGGCGAGCAATCTACGATTGCGAAGTCGGTGGATTGCAAAGCAATACACGGTCCCGTCCTTCGCACCAAAATAAAAGAA
>JAZOMX010000050.1:0-20406 GCA_045654245.1 Pumilibacteraceae bacterium
TAGCACACTATACTTTGCAAGCAAAGTCGTGTGTTTTTGCAAAGCAAAAAGAAAGACTAACGAACACCTTTCGTTAGTCTTTTATATTGTCTAAAAATCCCTTGTAGGGACTCGGTAAACCCGTCTTTTTGATATTAAAGAAAAATTTTACCTTTTATTACATCAAAATTGATTGATAAATTCCATAAACGATATTATAATTGTAAACGAGGATAACGTTCAAGGAGAAATAAGAGGAAAATGAAAACGCAATTTATCGTACATCCCGACGAAATTAGCGTAAAGAGGATAGATTCTCTAGTCGCTCTCGGCATAACCAGTCTCGGTATTCATTCCGAAGGCGGAGTTAACGCCTATAAATCGCTATCCGAACTCGTTGAAATGCTAAAAACGGACGAAATGCGCGCGCTTATTGACTACGCCAACGAAAAAGGATTATCCGTTGAGTACGAATTGCACTCGATTGGATACCTTATGCCTAAAGAATTGTTTTCCTCTCACCCCGAATATTTTAGAGTGGACGCCGAGGGAAACAGAAATCCTGACAAGAATTTTTGCGTATCTAATCCAGATGCGCTTGCGCTAGTGTGCGAAAACGCCGTTAGGCTTGCGAGCGACTTATACGGAAGTAGCGATAATTTTTATTTTTGGTTCGACGATGGCAACGATATTTTTTGTCATTGTGATAAGTGTAAAAATATTTCGCCCTCCGACCAAGCGTTAATCATAGTAAACGCAATGCTCGAGGCTATTAAAAAAGTGCGTCCAAACGCAAAAATGGCGTATCTAGCATACGGCGAAACCTTGCTTTTACCCACGGGCGAGCCTAAAAAAGGAGTGTTTTTAGAATACGCGCCCTTTGAAAAATATACTAATAAAACTGAAAACGCGCAGTTTTATATTCAGCGCGAGGCAAATATGTTAAAGCCACTAATAAACTATTTCGGCAAAACGGACGCTAAGGTTTTGGAGTACTGGTACGATAATTCTCTTTACTCAAAGTGGAAAAAACCTCCTCAAAAGTTCACTCTAGACGAGGAGGCGCTGAGAAAAGATATCGCTTTTTACGAAAGTGCGGGCTTTGAGTATATTTCCACTTTTGGTTGTTTTTTAGGCGCTGATTACGAGGCGTTATACGGCGAGGCGGATTTAGTTCCGCTCGTAAAATATTTGAAATAATAACGGGGAAACTATGGAGAAAACGATAAAAATTTTGACCTACAATATTTGTCATTGTATGGATTATACGGACGCAAAAAATCCTAACTGGGAAAGGAACTGGCTTAATATCAATCCGCAAAAAACGGCGGAAATAATTGCTAGTACGGGCGCTGATATCGTAGGGCTTAACGAGATTTATAACAGCGGAGTGCCCACTTTGGAAAAGCAAGCGGAAACGCTAGCAAATCTTGCCGGGTACCCAGAACACGCTTTTGGACTAGCGTTACGCTTTCACGAAATCAAGACTTACGGAAACGGCGCGCTTTCGAAATTTAAGATATTAGAGAGCGAAACTATCCCCGTGCCTGCGCCTGTTGGAGCAGAGAGAAGAGATGGCGAGAACGAATACTACGAGGACAGGGCGATTTTGCGCCTAGTGGTAGATATTTGTGGCACGCCCGTAAGCGTGTATATCACGCATTTTGGGCTTAACCCACTCGAACAAGAGCGTATGGTAGATAAACTTTGCAAGCGTATCGACGACGAGAAAAATCCGCATATTCTTATGGGCGACTTTAATAACGAACCTTACGCCCCCGTGCTATCGCCTATTTTTAGTAGAATGAAGAGCCTCGCTAAAGAGACGGGCAACACGCAAAAGACTTTCTCGACTTACGAAGAGAGCATACAAATCGACTACATATTCGTTTCCGAGCATTTTGAAATTAAGAGTTTTACAAGAATTGAGGCGAACGCCTCCGACCATTATCCTATTTTGGGCGAAGTAACACTAAAATTTTAGGGGAAATTATGAAAAAATACGATATCGCTACTCTTTCAACGCTCATTAAACGCATATACGAAAAACAAGAACGCTAGTAGATAGTAAAGAGCATAAAAAGTCAAGAGTAAAGGGTAAGTTTTTAGATATAATAAAATCGCGGAGGGAAGAAAATGAATTGGATAGAAGGACTACAAAAAGCGATTGATTATATCGAAGAAAATTTAACGGCTGAAATCGATTACGAAGAGGTTGCAAAACGCGCGTATTCGTCAAATTTTCACTTTCAAAGAGTTTTCGGCATAACTTGTGGATTTTCGCTCGGCGAGTATATTCGTAGAAGACGGCTAACGCTTGCTGGGAACGATTTGCTTGACGGAAACGCAAAAGTAATCGATATTGCGCTAAAATACGGATACGAAACGCCCGAAAGTTTTTCTAGAGCATTTTATAAATTCCACGGAGTAATGCCGTCGCAAGTTAAGAAAGGTCGTCATTTAAAATCATTTTCTCGCCTAACGTTAAAAATAGACCTAATAGGAGGCAGTGAAATGAAGTACAGAATTGAGGAAACACCCGAAATAATACTAGTAGGGTATAAAAAACGGTTTACGGGCGTTCCGTATGGCAAAGAGAGAGTAAAGCAAGAAGAAGAGTTCTTGACGACAACGAGAGCAAAACAATGGCTCTTGCTGGGGGCGTCTAACGATTACACGACCGATTATATGGTGGTAACGAACGTAAGCGACGATGGTTATGATTTTTACGTTGCGTATGAATTAGACGAATGGACGAGAAACGAAATGTTTAATCCCAAAACTACGGGCGTAGATTTTATGGATAAGTTAGGATTTGAAACACTCGTAATCCCCCCAACGGCTTGTGCCGTTTTTGAAACGGAAAAGCAAAAATGTCCGCTTAAAGACTACGTCGATATTCGAAAGAGAATAGTTACCGAGTGGCTACCAGCCTCCGGGTTTGAGTTTGCCGACGCTCCGGAAATCGTTGCTATGCACTGGCGACCAAAAGGACAATGGTCGAAAGAGAGGTATATCGAAATACGATTGCCGATTGTAAAGAATAGATAGTAAAATTGCAATAAAAAAATAGACAGTCGAGAGGGACTGTCTATTTTTCGTTTGGTTTTCGTTACGGACGGCGGATGAGTTCTACCGGTTTTTTCTTTGCGATACGGATAATAGGTAAAGCGCAAGAAATAATCGCCGTAAGCAAGCAAATTCCCGCAATAAACAAGACTTGTCTTATTCCGAAAATTGCGAAGTTAATCGATATGAACATTGTGTTTGCTATGTACGAGTTCACGATATAGCATCCGACAAGTGCGAATATATTAGCAAGAACGACGTTGATTAGACCTATAATTACGCTTTCGATTAGGAAGGTAATCAAGATGTCTTTACTGCACGCGCCTAGCGCACGAAGAACGCCTACGCTTTGTTTCTTTCTCGAAATACTAGCGCTTATGTAGTTATATAGCATAAATACGGAGAAGAGAGCAAGCGCGATTGCGACGTAGAGGAAAATATCTGCGATTTGGCGAATAGAGTCCTCGTTGTCCGTAATCGTTTTAAGAGCGGAGTTGTTGTGAAGTTTGAGCGAGAGTTGGTCGGCGCTTAGGACGCTTTTTACGATAACCTCGCTACCGTTTTTAACGCTTTTAGGCGAGAATAAAAGTCTTATGTACGCACCTTGATTAGAGAAGATATTGAATTCTTCCATAAGATTTTCGTTCATCATAAGTTTGAACGCAGAAGATAAGCCTTTGCTATCGTCAACGCCGAAATAACAACCAACGATTTTAAGCGATTTGGTGATTTTGTCGCCCGATTTAGTAGAAGTGCTATTAATCGTAATCGGAACGGGCGCGCCTTCGATACTCATTTTTGCGAAGATGGATTTAAGCGTTTCGCGGTTTTCGTCGCGAGTTCCGTCTATCATATTTTCAATTAGGCTGGTTACTTCTTGTCTTTCGTTAAAACTTATATTCGACCAAGCGCTGTCGTAAAGATAACGCAAGTTGTTATGGTGGATTAATACTTCGTCGTCGGCAAGAGTTAATCTGCCATTGGGGTAGTGACCGGTAAAGAGAATAATATTATCGTCGTCGTACGGTTTGGAAGAAAATGCGTAATCGGCAATCTTATTTCTTGCGGACGAGCCGTCGATTTTGAAATCCCAGTAAGTGTTTCCAACGTAGTTATAGTTGTGAATATTGAGTAATTTTTCCCACTCTTGGATAAATTTTTTGCCTACGAATAAGCACTTGTAAACGCCTGCGTCCATAAATGCGTCGAAGTCGTCTCCGAGCATAGTGTTATTCGTTTCAATCGTACTGCCTGTGCGGAGCGAAGTGTATTTTTGCGGGATTTTTCCACAGTCGATAATGCCGACTATTCTATAAGTAGTACTGTCAACGGTAATCGAACAACCAAGTAGGTCGTCTTGGGTTAGAATAGGCTTTCCGTGGAGCGGATTACTTCGCAAGTAGTAGATAATCGAGTCTGCCATATAGGTCGAAATCGCAACTTCGGTAAGTGTTTCTAGGATTAGGTTATCTTGGTATGTGGCGCTTTCGGAGTTTACGGGAAGACCTTCTAGTAAAGATTCGCCCGAGTCTATAATATCTTGTTTGTAAACGAGTCTAGGATAGCGACCGGCAACTATTTTATAGTTAAAGTCCTTAAAAGTTCCGTTAGCGTTGATTTCTTTTTCGCTGTCAAACTCAATAAATCCCGATACGGAATTAGAGTAATATTTTTTTCCAACGAAAACGTCACCGGAGTTTAGTTCCGAGATAGGCTTTTCGTGAGTTACCGATGCGTTGCCGTCGCCCTTAAAACCGTAAATGCCTTTTACCGTACCTTTGGTTTTTTTGGTAAACGAGGTAACCGTAGCGTCGTCAACACGCATAGAATATCTATCGTCACCCTCGTCGTTTGCCACGTAAGAAATACTCGTGTTGACGGTGGGGGAGGCAGAGTTTTCGAGAAGGTTACGGAGCACTTTTGCGGTGCTGAAGTTTGCAACCGTGTCGAAAAGTCCGAAAATTGCGAAAGCAAGCGCCGAAACGAAAATCGTAATTATAAGTCTAATCGGCTTTGCGACAAGCGACTTAACTCCCATATAGCCTGCGCTTTTGAACTTCATTTTACTGTAATTTAGTTCTACGGGGTTTTCCGTGTCGTGCTTAATTTTGCCCGTGGGGGATTTATCACGGAAAGAAAGTGTATCTACGAACTCGATTTTCTTTCTATCCTTAATCGCCTTTGCTAAAGCGTTTTTCTCGGTTTCGTCTAGGTCAGAGCCTTCTTTTACGATAAAAGAGCCTTCTTTTTCTTCGGTGTTACCGTCGATTGCTTTGTCCGTGAACGAAATATCGCTTTCAACTTTACCGTCAACGAGGTGAATAATACGGTCAGCGTATTTTTCGGCGAAGTCCATATCGTGCGAAACGATAATGATTAGTTTGTCTTTAGAGAGTTCTTTAAGGGTGTCTAGAACTTGAATACCGATTGCCGAGTCGAGTGCGCCCGTCGGCTCGTCCGCCATAATGATATGAGGGCGTTTAACTAGCGCTCTAGCAATAGCAACTCTTTGTCGTTGTCCGCCCGAAAGTTCGGATGGACTACGGTCTTTAAGGTCGCTAATGCCGACTTCTTTCATAAGGATTTTAAGTTCTTCCTCGTCCGTTTCTCTTCCTTGGAGTTCCATTGCCATCTTGATATTATTTTCAACGGTAAAGTCGGGCAAAAGATTATACTCTTGGAATATAAAACCGATATAAGTATTGCGATAACTGTCGTATTCTTTGTCCGTAAATGTGGAGAATTTCTTGTCCTGAACTAAGATTTCGCCACTCGTAACGTCGTCTAGTCCACCGATTACGTTAAGCAGGGTGGTTTTTCCGCAACCGCTTTTACCGGTAATGAATACCATACCAGATTTGGGGAAGGTAATTGAAACGCCGTCTAGTGCGTGAACTTCGCCAGCCTTGGTTTGGTAAGTTTTTCTTACGTTGATAAGTTTGAGCATAGGTTTTCCTCTTTTCAAAAGTTACGACCATTATACCATAAGCGCAAATAAAATTCAATATATATTTTAATAAAAAATGAGATTTTTTACCGTTAAAAATATTGAAAAATGCAAAAAGGTATGATATAATAGAAAGAGCATCAAAGCAAACAATTCCATAGAGAGAAAATGAAGAGGAGGCATAATGGACGTTTTAGTTTGCATTAAGCAGGTTCCGGGTTCAAACAACGTAGAAGTTGACCCCGTAACCGGTGTGCTTAAACGAAGTGGTATTCAGAGTAAAATGAATCCCTACGACCTTTACGGTATCGAAACTGCGCTTACGCTTACCGAGAAATACGGCGGTAAAGTGCGTTGCGTAACGATGGGACCACCCCAAGCGCAATCGGTAATCGTTGAAGCGGTTTGTATGGGAGCGGAGAGTGGAACGGTGTTTTCGGACCGTAAGTTCGCGGGAGCGGACGTGCTTGCGACGGCTTATACGCTTTCGCAAGGCATTAGAAAGTGCGGTGATTACGACCTAATTATTTGCGGAAAGCAAACGACGGACGGCGACACGGCGCAAGTGGGCGCAGAGATTGCCGA
This sequence comes from Pumilibacteraceae bacterium, assembly GCA_045654245.1. Classification (GTDB taxonomy): domain Bacteria; phylum Bacillota; class Clostridia; order Christensenellales; family Pumilibacteraceae; genus UBA10677. The sequence goes on from JAZOMX010000050.1 coordinate 6,581, forward strand.
GTATTTGGGAATCCCCAACGTTTCTAACGTTCTTTCAATAGAGGAAATTAAAGACGGAAAAGCGTTCGTTACGGCGTCGCTTGACGATAAAATAGTTAAAATGAGCGTTGCGCTTCCCTGCCTAATTTCGGTTGACGGGGATATAAATACGCCTAGACTTCCGTCTTATAAAGTTAAGAAAAATATCGGTGATGGTGTGGTAAAAATGATAACGTTTGCGGATTTTGAGGACCAAAATCCCGACCACTACGGTCTAAACGGTTCGGCTACGCAGGTAGAAAGAATTTTCCCGCCCGAGAAAAACACCGAAAAACATAGCGTCGAAGGCAACGGCGAAGAGCAGTCGCAACAACTATTCAATCTCATTTGCGACGTGAAACTAATCTAGGGGGGTGCGCTATGGGACAATTAGTCGTTAATAAAAGTAAAGTAACGCCCGAGGGAGCGCAAAGTTTAGTTAAGATTTGCCCCTTTGGAGCAATCTCGTACGACGGAAATGAAGTGGCTATTTCTTCTGCGTGCAAAATGTGTAAGTTGTGCGTTAGAAAAGGAAACGGTCTCGTAGATTTCGTCGAAGAAGAAAAACCGCAAATTGACAAGTCTCTTTGGAAAGGCGTTTGCGTATTCGCTAACTGCAACGGAGACAATATACATAGAGTAACTTTTGAACTTTGCGGAAAGGCGAAAGAATTAGCCTCGGTAACGGGACACCCCGTTTATGCGCTCGTAATCGGACACAAGACAGAAAAGTGCGTAGAGAGATTACGCCGTTATGGACTTGATAAGATTTTCGTTTACGACGACGAGGAGTACGCTGATTTTAGAATCGAGCCGTACGCAACGGCGTTCTACGATTTTATCCAGAAAGAAAAACCGTCGTCAATCTTGGTTGGTGCAACCGACTTAGGTCGTCAACTTGCGCCTAGAGTTGCCGCAAGATGCAAGGCAGGTCTTACCGCTGACTGTACGGTACTAGAAATGAAAGAGAACACCGACTTAGTTCAAATTCGTCCTGCGTTTGGTGGAAACATTATGGCGCAAATCGTATCGCCTGCCACCCGTCCGCAGTTCTGCACCGTAAGATATAAAGTGTTCGCCGAGCCCAAAGCGTCCGATACTCTATCGGGCGAGGTGGTAAAAATGACCGTGGACAAGAAGGGAAGTTGCGCTGTTGAAGTGCTTTCGTCCACTCTTAAGCCTACCGACATTGATATTGCCGAGGCTGACGTTATCGTAGCGATAGGAAGAGGCGCGCAAAGCGAGGGTATGAGAGCGCAAGCAAAAGAATTAGCCGACCTTCTAGGCGGTGTAGTCGCTTGTTCCCGTCCGCTAGTCGAGGCTAATATTTACGACGCGAAACGCCAAATCGGTCTTTCGGGAAGAACGGTTAAGCCCAAGTTTATAATTTGTCTTGGAATTTCGGGCGCGGTTCAATTCTCCGCAGGTATGAAATCGGCGGATAAAATCGTGGCTATTAACACGGATAAGAACGCTCCTATTTTCGATGTGGCGCACTATTGCGTAGTGGGTGACGTTGGTGAAATCGTTCCCAAACTAATCAACAAGATTAAGGAGGCTCGAAATGTATAATAAAGTGACGAAACAAGATTTGGAAATCTTGCGTGGAATTGTCGGCGAGGACAACGTACTAGTGGGCGAAGAAATAAGCCCCGATTACGCTCACGACGAACTTGGTGGAATAGAGAAAATGCCCGAAGTTTTGGTAAGAGTTCGCTCTACCGAAGAAGTTTCGGCGATTATGAAACACGCATACGAGAGAACTATCCCCGTTACCGTAAGAGGTAGTGGAACGGGACTAGTTGGTTCTGCGGTTGCTCTTGAGGGTGGAATACTTCTAGAGACGACCAAGATGAATAAAATCCTCGAACTCGATAAAGAAACGCTTACCGTTACCGTTCAACCCGGCGTTCTTCTTATGGAACTTGCCGCTTTTGCGGAGGAGAACGATTTTCTTTATCCCCCCGACCCGGGCGAGAAGTCGGCTACGATAGGTGGAAACATTTCCACTAACGCCGGCGGTATGAGAGCGGTTAAGTACGGCGTAACTCGTGATTACGTTCGTTCGCTCACCGTAGTTTTGCCAAACGGTGAAATTCAAGTTTTGGGCGCAAAGGTAGCAAAGAACAGTTCGGGATATAGCCTCAAGGATTTGGTAATCGGCTCGGAAGGAACGCTATGTATTATTTGCGAGGCTGTTCTTAAACTCGTACCGTTGCCCAAAATTACGATTAGTTTGCTCGTACCCTTTAAGGATATGAAGAGCGCAATCGAGGCAGTACCTCAAATAATCCGTTCCAAAGTAACGCCGACTGCGATTGAGTATATGTCGAGAGACACCATTTTGTTTTCTGAAAGTTACCTAGGCAAAAAATTCCCCGACACTAAAAACGACGCTTATATTCTCTTGACTTTCGATGGAAACACCGACGAGCAGGTTCAAAACGATATGAACGCCGTAGCCGACCTTTGTTTGAGTATCGGTGCGCTTGACGCGTATATCGTTGACACTGAAGAGAGAAAGAAATCCGTTTGGTCGGCAAGAGGTGCGTTCTTGGAGGCGATTAAGGCGTCCACAACCGAAATGGACGAGTGCGACGTAGTAGTTCCTGGAAACAAGGTTGACGAGTTCATTAAGTTTACTCACGCTCTTGCGGACGAACTGGGAATTAGAATTCCTAGTTTTGGACACGCTGGCGACGGCAACCTACACATTTACGTTTGCCGAGACGACCTAGACGAGAAGACTTGGAAAGAAAAACTCGAAAAGGCTTTCGACGCTATGTATAAAAAAGCGGACGAAATCGGCGGTCTAGTATCGGGCGAACACGGAATAGGTTACGCAAAGAAAGGATATCTCCGTCGTCAATACGGCGAAACGCCCATTATGATTATGCAAGGAATAAAGAAAGTTTTCGACGAGAAAAATATTCTCAATCCCGGAAAAGTTTGTTTCTAATTAAAAGTAAAATTTAGTAAAAAAAGTCGGTCTCGCAAACGAGGTCGGCTTTTTTTCGTGCAAAGCCGTAAAAACTTTGGTATTATCCGTGTTTGACGGCGTATATACTTTACTTTGGGGTGCTAATATGTTATAATCATAACATATTTTGGTTGAAAAAAATAAAACCGAATTTAGGAGAATAGAAATGGTCGTAGTTTGGATTGCAATATCGATAATCACGCTTTGCGCTTATATCTTTTTGGTCGTTAAATTTTTACCGAAGAGATACTTGCGTGAAGGTTTTTTAATATCTACCTCGCCGGATAGAGGATTGAGAAACATCAAGGAGAAAGAAGGACGAAGTATAGTTTACGAGCCCACTCCCAAAGTGCGAAAATATATCAAGCAGTACATACTAAGTAGCCGTCACGGAAAGAAAATTTTGATTTGCAAGGTTGACGAGAATATTCGCTATTTGAATTACGACGTGGTACTTTTTGATAGAAACGACAAAGTATTCAAAGTGCTTAACGTTAGAGAGGTGATTGCAAGAGCGGGTTACACCAAGCGAGTGGAGTTGGACGACGACACTTCTTACGTTACGCTAGTGCTCCGTGAGGTCGATAAAAGAAAGTTTTCGGCTGAAACGGTAACTACGGCGTCAACGGGCAACGTAATGAAATACGTGCTTTTTGGAGGGTTAGCAACCTTTATTGAAATTATTTTATTGTCCGTGTGTTGCGTGCTTATTTTTGGAGGAATATACAGCGAAAGTTTCTTCTATTCAATCGGAAACATATTGTTTTTAGTAGTACTGGGAGCGGTTGCGCTATTTATATTTTTCACAGCGACGATATACGTAGTCAAGAGCAAGAGAACGACCAAGAATTTTAGAGGTGATAATTGATATGCAGTTTAGCGTAATATCAAAGGGTAAAAAGCCGAGATACTTCGACAACTTTGCGACGGTGCGTCAATACCTAGTCGTAAAGGCAAAGAACGGAAAGAAGTATTTGCTCGTAAAGATATCCAACGACAGAAACGAAACGCTTACTTCGGTAAAAGTAACGGTAAAACAACTTAACGCGCGTGGCGAGAACGTGGGTATAGTTGAGCGTGAGTTTAACGGACTTTCGGTAAAATATCGTTCGCGTTTCGTACCCGAGGCTAAAATTGAACTTTCAGCAGACACGGTAGGCGTTGACGTAAGAGTAGCGGATGCGTATTACGGCGACAATAAACTTTCTGCGAAAGGTCAAACGATAGTTTCTACCTACGAAAAGCAGGAAGAACATATCGAACTTACCAAGCGAGAGATAAATAATCTTTCTGGAGGAAAGAAATTCACGACGAATCCCCGTCGTTTCCGTGTACCAAAAGGGTTCACCGTATTTGCCGTATCGTTATTAGCGGTTATGTTTGCCGTAACGGCGGTAAAGGTGTTCGACTTTAGTAAGAAGTCCACGGAATTTTTGCTTTCTCAGGTAAAGTACGAATTTATCGACGGCGACAAGTCTAAGGGTAGTCCGATTAGACTTTCGGGATTTAAGGGCAATCCGAAAAAAGTGGTAGTCCCTGCTGAAATAGAAGGACACCCGGTAGTCGAGATTGAAGAATCGGCGTTTATCGGAAACAAGAGCGTAAAAACCGTTAAGATTGAAGGCTCTCCCGTCGTGGGAGCGTCGGCGTTCAAGGGTTGTAGTTCGCTTACTAGCGTTGACCTAGGCTCGTCTAGTTTGGTAGGCGAGAGTGCGTTCGAGTCTTGTCCGCTCTTAACCTCGCTCACGGCAAAGGGACTAGAGTCTTTGGGAGCGTCGGCGTTTAAGGGTTGCGCCTCGCTTTCTACGATTAGTATTGAAAATGCAGAAAAGGTGCTTACGATAGGCGATTCCGCTTTCGATAATTGTCCGTCCGTAAAAGAGATAGTAATTAATCAGCCCGTAAGTTACGCAAGCGGAACGGACTGGTTTGCCTCCTCTTCGGCGGTAGAGAAAATTCATCTTTATAACTACAACTACACCGAATTAGACGAAGAGGGCAAAGGAAGCCGTCAGTTTACTTCGTTTTTTGGAGCGGGCGCAACCGAGCCTAAAACTACGCTAGCCGAACTAAAAATAACTAATATGGACGGTATGCCGGTAGGATTTTTAAAAGAATATACCGCCCTTACCACTTTTGAGGTGGAAAACTTTACCGAAACGGTACTTCGTGACGGCGTGTTCGACGGATGTACGAGTTTGACTACGCTATCTATTCCTACCGTTATGACCGAAATAGGAGCGGGAGCGCTTGCAGGAACGCAGATTACCGAGTTCGATTGCTCGAAAGCGGTTACGATAGGCGATAGAGCGTTTGAAAACGCTAGTTTGCTAACATCTACTTTCCTTGCGAATAATAAAGTTCTTACTTCGCTCGGTGCGTCGGCGTTCGCAGGATGTAGCGAACTTAAGACGGTACATATTCCGTCGGGCATAACGATTATTCCGTCGTACGCTTTTGCCGATTGTACCTCTCTTACCACCGTAACTTTTGCAAAGGATACGGCAGTTACCGAAATAAGCAAAGGTGCGTTTAGCGGTGTTTCGTCGCTAGCAGCGATTTCTCTTCCATATACTACGGCACACATAAAGGACGAGGCGTTTAAGGGTTGTACTTCGCTAATATCGATATCTTTCCATAAGAACTTAAAGCAAATCCATAACGAGGCGTTTGCAGGTTGCACTTCGCTTTCCGAGTTTACCGTACCTACTAACGTAGAGTATTTAGGTATGGGCGTAATTTCCGGTTGTACTTCGCTTGAAAAATTAACCGTTCCGTATATCGGCGAAACTATGAGCACGAACAACCGCATTAACTTCTTGTTCGGTGCGCTCGAGGCGGAAACGACTGGCTTAGTTCCCGTAAGTCTAAAAGAGATTGAGGTAACTCAAACGCTTGACCTTGACGAAAGCGAAGAAATCGTACAAAACGAAATTCCTGATTACGCTTTTTACGATTGCGTAGGTCTTGTTAAAACGACGCTCGTAGAGGGCGTAACGCAGATAGGCGAATACGCTTACGGCAACTGTTACGCACTCCCAGAACTACCGTTTAAGGGCGTGGGAGGAAGACCTTTCGAGGGGATAGAGGCGGTTGGAAAATACGCTTTTTCTAACTGTACTTCGCTTACGAGCGCAGATATTCCCTCTACGCTCGTCAACATAGGTGACGGAGTTTTAACGGGCTGTACCGCTCTTACCACTTTCGAGGTGGACAGTTTTAGAGTAACTAGCGAGGAGAGTGAACTCCCCGTAAGTAACTTTGGAAAACTTTTCGGTTCACCCGAGCCCCAACAAAACAAAGAATATATTCCCGCTAGCATTACTACGATAAAGGTTAACTCAAGAACGATAGAAGGCAATAAAATTCCGACTAACGCTTTTTACGGATTTACCGGTGCAACACAGTTCGTTTTCCCTGAAAGCGTAATAGTAAACAGTCTCGGCGCAAACGCTTTCCGTGATTGCTTGGCTCTTAACTTTATTCCTTACGTGGACTCGCTTTCGGAAATCGGTAGCGGAGCGTTCGCAGGATGTACTTCGTTAACCACGGTTGGGGTTACGGCAAACCTTGAAGTGCTAATCGGTAGCGGAGCGTTCGCAGGATGCAGTTCGCTTTCGACGCTTGTTATTCCTAGTTTGCCTACTTCTGAAGTTCTCGGCTATCTTTTCGAACAAACGAACCAGAGCGTTCCCGAGTCGCTAAAGAAAGTAACGCTAATTAACCAAACTTCGCTCGGTACCGGTGCGTTTAGCGGTTGCCGTAATATCGAAGAGGTTGACCTCCAAGGCTCCGTAACTAATATCGGCGCAACTGCTTTTAAGGATTGCGTTAGCCTCGAAAGAGTGGTAATTCCCGACACCGTTAGCAGTATAGGTCAAGACGCTTTTGCGGAGTGTTATCGATTATTCGAGGTAATAGACCTCCGTCCGCTTAGCACTCTTTCGTGGAACAATTACGACGAATTTAGTCAACTTGGAAAATATGCGTTGTCGGTATTTAACAATAGAACGCAGACCTTACGAAAAGAGTTAGAAAACGGATGCGAAATTGCGTTTGGTCAGCGTGGAGATTACCTTATCGGTTTTGACGAAAACCTAACCAGACTCGTGTTACCCGAGCGCGCGGACGAATATTCTATCGTATGGAAATTGTTTGAAGGTAATTCCACGGTAACGAATATCGCAATCGGAAATAGCGTAAAGAGAATAGAGGATAATGCGTTTTGGGGAAGTACGGCTCTAAAAGAGGTAACGATTGGCTCTAACCTTGAAAGCCTAGGTAAAACGGTATTTTCGGGTTGTGTTACTCTTTCGTCGTTGACGATTAGTTCTGATGCGCCCATTACCATTATTCCTAACTCAACTTTTGAAAATTGTTTCCTACTTTCTTCGGTTAGCCTACCGTCCTCCCTCGTTGAGATAGGAGAAGGCGCTTTCCGTAACGATTCCAAATTACCTTTGGTAGTTTTGCCCTCTTCTATAACGAAGATAGGCAGATACGCTTTCGAGGGTTGTTCCGCTCTTCAAACGGCGGATATGCCCACGAAGTTGCAAACGATAGGCGATAGAGCGTTCTACGGCACTTCGCTCCAAGCGGTAGTATTTGCCGAAACGACTAACCTAACCGAAATCGGAAGCGAGGCGTTCGCTAACAATATTGCGCTACACTCGGTTAGATTCCCCGAAATGGGCTCGGTTGCGCTTTGTGACCGCGCTTTTGAGAACACGGGATTACTTACGCTAGAAATTCCGTCGTCGGTTACGAGTATAGGAAGTAGAGTTTTTGCTGGATGCGTTTCGCTTGCAACCGTAAAGAGCGAGACGGCTGATATCGGCAGTTACACTTTCTCTGGCGCAACTGCGCTAACTACCGTAAGCGTGAAAAATGCTTATGTTGAAAACGGAGTATTTGGCGGTTGCGAGGCAATCTCGAGCGTAGTATTTGAAAACAGTACGCTTTGTTCAGGTATATTCTCGTCTAAAGGCTCGCTCGTTAAAGCGTCGCTATCTAATTGCGAGGTAAAAGAGCAAGCGTTTGCCTATTGTTCTGCTTTGCGTAGCGTTCGTCTAATCGGCAACAATAGGCTTGAAGACGATACGTTTGTGGGCAGTGACGGAATTTTGGAAGTTTACGACCTTGGTAGTCTAGTCGTGGAAAAAGGTGCGGAAACGAACGGACAAGTTGCTCTTCACGCAATCATTATTCATACCGACGCTAACGCCGAAGAACTAAAGGACGTAACGATTGACGAATTTAACTACCACAAGTCGGGTTCGTTCTGGTACTTATATTCTTATAATAACCAGTTGCCTACCGAACTTGAAATTAGAAAGGCAAACGGATACGACGTAATTATTGCGCCCGAAGTATTCCAAAACACTGGCATAACGAAACTAAACTTAAGCGGTGTAAAAGAGGTAGGGGACTACGCTTTTGCTAATTGTTTCTATCTAAACAGCGTAACTATCGGACCATCCGTTACCAAGATTGCTACGGGTAATTTAGTTAACGCTTTTTACGGATGTACGAGAATAAAAGAAGTTTATAACCTTGGCGCTCTTTCCGTTACCAAAGGCGAGGAAAACAACGGACTAGTTGCTCGATATGCCTTGAGAGTAAATAGAAACGCTAGTGACCCTGCTATTGAATATCACGCAACTTCTGACAGATATAGTTTTTATCACTTGCCCGTTAAAGCAGGCGAGAGTGAAAACGGTTGGTATCTCGAGAGCGCTCCCGCTTTCTCGTCGAGCCTAGTTGAAATGCCGATTGGAATCGAGACGGGAACGAAACACGGTGGAACGATTAACTCGTATAGGATTTGTGACGGAGTATTGTATTTCTCCAACTACTATACCGATTTAATATTGCCCGTTGGTATTGAACTTAGAAATGGAGCGTTAAGCGCATTTTCGTCCGCTCCGTACGGTATCTACTACAAGGGTTCGTCTTCGGACTGGAACGATTACGCCTTCACCTTTACTAATTACAACACCGTTCGTTTCTATCAAGAGTGTATTCACGCGTACACTAATCAGTACTGGCGTTATGATGCGCAAGGAAATATAACGACTGATGTGGTGTACGATTACGAATACAAGTTAAAGGAAGAGATTGCGCCTACTTGCGTAAAAGATGGAAAGTTAATTTACGCTTGTCCTAATGAAAAATGTAGCGTAACCCGTGAAGAAATACTAGGACATATGGGCGTTGTTCATAATATCGAAGGCGGAAAGTGCCAGATATGCTTGAGCGAGGTTATCAAGGATTTAAACGGGGTAAGTGGAAAGTACGAGATTGAAAACGATTCGGAAATTCCGTTTGAGTTTGATGAAAACGGTTATATCGTTTGCGTAGGCAACGACGACGGTACGAGCGAACTCGTTATTACCACTCTCGTTCGGTCGAGATTAACTTTTATTTTTGGAGTAGAGGGCGGAATATTCGACCAAGTGCAAATACTGGTCGGCTCGGCGCTACAAGACTGTACCGGCCACTTCGATATGGAGATTCACGGCACGGTAACGATAAAGTTTAGCGGTAACGCAGACGAGACGGCAACACTAATGATAGCAAACGTTATCATAGCGGAATTAGAGTAGGGAGGTAACGGTTATGCTTAAATTTTACGAACAAATACAAAACCTTACCGTTGACCAAAAAATTAGTCTTATAACGGATGCGTCGTTTATTTCGCAAAAGGGAGCGGAGTTAGGATTACCAAGACTTGACTTCGTTACGCTTGACGACTTATACAAAGAGGGATTATTCCCGTTTAGCGCGATGGCGAACACTTGGAGCAAAGATGCAATCGGCGTTTACGCTACCGAGGCGTCTGCAATCTGCGCTCGACTAAACAAAACGGTAATTCTAATCGAAGCGCCTCACCTTACGGCAAACCTTTACGCAGACGGATTGAGTGAGGACCCCGTTCTTGCCGGGGAACTCGTAAAAGCGCTCGTCGTTAGTTTGTATGATAACGGAATAACGCCTGTTCTTTACGGTTGCGGTATGAGAAAAATTGATATCGAGGTGTGCGACGAAAAATATAACGAGCGCATAGTTCAGGAATATTTTCTCCGTCCGCTCCGAAAAGTTCTTGCTTGCAAAGAACTCGGTGGCGTTATTGACGAATATACTTTGCTAAAAGGTTCATACCGAGATGTAAACGAAATTAAAGTTCGTCCTATGGTGCATAGCGCCGTTAAAAACAACGGATATATTTTCACCAAAGGACTTCGTGGTCAAGATGCGGTAAGAGAGGCTAACCACCTTTGTCCGCTGTGCTTTGACGGAGACGCGCCCTCTTTATACGACGGAGTAGTTACGGCTCGTATATTTGAAAGTGAAATTCAAAAGGGATTAAGAAGTCCAGAGGAATTAGAGCAAGCGTGCGAGGACGGAGTTGCGCTCCCCGAAAGCAAACTTGACGAAACGGTTAACGCCCTTTTGGAGTTTGCTAAAAAAGCGGAAGACAATTTCTTAAAGCATCATACCTTTAACGAGCAAGCGCTCGCTCAAGAACCCGTCGAAGAACAAACTCCCGTTGAAGAGATAGCCGAGACGACGGAAGTTGAAAAAGATATGACTTCGGACGACGATATTGCAATCTACGCCGACGAAGAGGAAGAAAAAATCGTTTACGACCCAACGGCGCTTAGCCCAAACCTTATCAAGATTACTCCGCAAACGCTAGTTCTTCTTAAGAATAAGGACGGCTTATTGCCACTTGGAACGAGAAAGAAGATTGCCGTTATCGGTCAACTTTCTAGAGGCAAGGGTGGTGGCCCTGATATTTTGGACGAGATTAAGTCTCGACACAAAAGAAAATTCAACGCCTTTAAGTTCGCCGACGGATACGAATTAGACGGAAATAGGAACGAGAGATTAGCCTCCGAGGCTTGTACGCTTGCCCGTCAAGTAGATACTACCGTGCTAGTGCTTGGTTTTACCGAGAAATACGCAAAGCGTTTTGCAACGACTAGATGTACCCGCTTGCCGGCAAACCAAGTAATGCTATATAACCGAATTCGCGCAGAGGCGAAGAGCCTCGTAGTAATACTTTGTTGTAACGGCAAGGTTGATACGGCGTTTGAAAAAGAGGGCGAGTGCGACGCGCTCGTTTACGCGCCATACCTTGGTCAGTACGGTGGACGCGCGCTTACCGACGTAATAATCGGAGATGCAAGTCCTAGCGGAAAACTACCGACGACTATTTATGACGACGCAGACGAGTATTACCTCAACTTTAAGAGTAGAGCGAAAAATCAGCGAAACAAAATAGGAACGCTAGTGGGATATCGTAGGTACATAACGGAGGGCGAGCAAGTTCGTTATCCGTTTGGACACGGATTATCTTACGCAAGGTTCACTTATTCCGGGTTTAGCGTAAACAAAGAGAACATAAGCGTTACGGTGCACAATGCGTCGCATACGCGGTGTTGCGAGGTCGTACAAATCTTTACTACGAAGAAAGAATCGAGCGTCGTTCGTCCCGAAAGAGAACTTTACGCTTTCGTAGCCGTAGATTTGCCTTCGGGTGGACGAAAACGCATTACGATTAAGAAAAAAGACTTAATGCTCGTGTACGACGCAAAGGAACAGAAGTGGATTCAAGAACCTGGAATATACGACGTTAGCGTAGCATCGTCGGGAGAAAAGAGGCTTACTCAACCGATGGTTGCGTACGGCACGAAAATTGAGAAAAAAGAAGAACCGTCAGAGTATTTGACGAACAAATCGAATATCGTTATCGGAGGATACGTTATGGAAAAACCGGTTAAAATGCAAAAGGCAAACGGAGCGCTGAAATTCTTTACGGCGATATTTATCCTGCTTGCTATTTTGGTTGACGTCGCTTATGCTGTGGGATATATGATGAACGCTTTATCGTTTATCGACCTTACGCAAATTATAACCGACTTTTACCTTAAAAACCTAGCGTCGCTTATGGATGCTAAAATGTTTAATATCGTAAATATAGCGCTTATTATAGGACTGAACTTTTTTGCGTTATTGTTTATAATTTTCAGCGTGCGCTCTAAAAAGCGTAGAGTTCGCCGTTACCACGCCGAAATTAAGAGACTTAAGGAAAAGGAAGAAAAGGAAGAGGTTGCAAACCCCACTCGTCCGTTCGAGGCGCTTTTCGTTTCCGAGTTCGCTGAAGAAGACGATTACGACGAGGAAGAAGAGGAAGAGGACGGAAGTTTCCTAGATAGAAAGACTGGTTACGCCGAGTATTACGATTACGATATGACGCTCTCTAGCGCTTGTGAAGACTTCGTTAAGTTCGCCGAGGAGCGTGGAATCGTGATTGACTATGCAACCGTAAGAACGCTATTTGCGTCTATGTCGTCGAGTAGAATCGTTATTATCAAAGAATCGTCCGTAGAAAATCAAGGCAAATTACTCCGTATTATTTCCGAGTATTTTGCCGGAAAGACTTACTACGACGAGTTTAACGAAAATTACTCTAAGCCCGACCACCTTATGTACGCTCCAAACCAGTACGGTATCGAAAGAGAAACGGAGTGCTCGTTAGCGTTTAGCGACGCTCACAACGACGCGTCCGTAATAAGAATAGCAACTCTTAACGAAGTCGAGGGAGAAAAAATCGGCTCAATCTTTATGCCGTTTATGAGATTTTTGGTAAATCCCGACAAGCCTTATTCCGTACAACTCGATTGTGGTGGAAATCAAAAGACCTTTATGATGTCGCCTAATATTTGGTTCTTTATGGGACTGAAAGAGGACGCGCACGAAGATACTTTGCCTATCTATCTTGCCTCCGCAGCGTCTATCGTAAACCTTACCGTATCTACTTGCCCCGAGTCGGAAGAGAAAACGGAAGTTAAGAAAATGAACTATTATCAACTTATGCGTCTTTACGACGACGTAAAGTTCAACTACGAAATGAGCGAGAGCGCTTGGAAAAAGGTAGATAGACTTTACAACTACGTTAAAGCAAGAGATAAGAACTTTACGATAGGAAACAAAGAGTGGCAAAGAATGGAGCGTTTCGTGGCAGTTATGCTCTCGTGTAAGTGCGAAGAGATACACGCGCTTGACGCTATGCTCGCTATTAACCTTTTGCCCGAAATGGTAACGGTAGTAGAGAAAGCAAAACGCGAGGACGACGACCGATTCGTTCACGTTCTCGAGGTTTATTTCGGCGAAGAGAATATAACCGCTTGTCGCCGTTTAGTAGAAAAGACGGATTTGAGTTTCGGTGGTTAAGGAGAAAGAAATGTTTGGTTTAATTAACTACGCTGGAAAGTTAACGCTTTTCGAGGCTTTGACCTCGATATACGCCATAGTGGCGTATTCTATCGTGATTTTCGGCGTTATCGTTGCTCTCGTAATTTCGATTATGGCGAAGAACACCAAGGGAGGTAGCGCCCAAGTCGTGCTAGTTGACGGCAAGGGCGTGCCCTCTAGTAATTCCGTAAAAGTCGTAAGCGACGAGAAAAAGAGCGACGACGAAGAAGGCGAAGAGGACGAGGAAGAATACGACGAAGAAGAAGGCGAGCCTGCGCCCGAAGAAGTAAAACGCGGACAAAGATTTTTCCGCTTAAGCCGTATCGACGAAGAGAAAGAGAAATTTCGTAGAGATAGATACGACGATATAAACCTCAAGAGTTTTTGCGATAGTTTTCGTAACTTTGCGTGCAGTAAGATGAAACTTTACTACACGATAGACGACATAAGAAGATTTATAGCGGGACTAGCCGTATCAAGACTAATAATCTTACAAGGTATATCAGGAACGGGTAAAACTTCGCTAGCGTACGCATTTGGAAAGTTTTTAGAAAACGATTCTACGGTA
>JAZOMX010000051.1:0-33450 GCA_045654245.1 Pumilibacteraceae bacterium
AGCATATGCCTAGCGGAATCGACACGCTTTCGGTTATTTTAGACGGCAATACCGTAAGTGCAGAGTTGCTTGCTAAAATCGTTGACGGAATTAAAGCGGTTTGTCAACCGGATATCGTGACTTGCGACGGCAATATGGCTCTTATTGCAGTCGTTGGACACGGTATGAATAAAAAGAAAGGAACGGCGAACAAAGTTTGTCGCGCTCTTTACGAATCTGACGTAAATATTCGTATGATTGACCAAGGTAGTAGTGAAATGAATATTATAGTCGGCGTTGAAAATAGAGACTATGAAAAGGCTATTAGCGCTCTTTATAACGAGTTTATGAACTAATCGGTCATTATTAGGTTATTTGAATAATTGTAATTAAAAACACGCTACGGTTCACGATTTTGTGGACGAGTAGTGTGTTTTTTTGTTGAAAAATTTGATTATAAATTGTTGTTTTGTTTATACGCTTTCAATGCTTTAGAAAGTTGGTCGGGACAAGAAGTTCCTGCTCGACAAAGTATGCCTTCAGTTTTTTCGATTACTTCGTCGATATGGCGACCTAAAGATAAACGGGCGACGCCTTGCGTGTTTCCCGCGCAACCGCCTATGAATTTTACGGCGGAGAGAATCCCGTTTTCGTCAACTTCAAATTGAATTTCGCGACAGCAAGTAAAAGAGGTTTTGTATCTTTCCATATAGTCTCCTAATCAATTAGTTCTTCGTGGAGAACGCTGTAAATTTGTACCGCTTTTTTCTCCCACTTGTCGTAAACGCTTTTAGCCGTATTTCTGTTTGCAACGTTCAGTTTAATTTCTAGCGTAGTTTGAACCGGGTCAACTATTTTGAGTTGCACGGTATAAGTTCCGTCGTTATTTTTGTAATAGTTTCGGTAGTATTCTTGTTTTCTACGCAAACTCATACGGTTTTCTTTAACGTACTTGGTAATTTCCGCACGAAGAGACGCAGGAATACGGGTGTAGAAGAGCGATAGGCATTGACGACCGTCCGGCGTAATGCTGTAATAACTATTTTTCTCTCTCGACGCTTGATAGATAAAGCCTGAATCGCGAAGTTGAGCAATAGTAATCGTGCAGTCCATATAGGAAAGCCAAGTGTTACGACTCGTGCACATTTCAATAATAATGTTGTTCGTAATAGGAACGTCCATCGCCTCGAAAACGTACAAAAGAATCAGTTTATTTATTGTTGATTCGTCGGATATTTCCACTTTTAGCCCTCCTTTTCAATAAAGTTTAATCATTATAGCATAAAAAAATAAAAAAACAAAGAAAATTGCGCTAATTTTGTAATAAAACTTAATTTTATGCGTTTTAAGTTAATTTAAGTTGACAAAATTTGATTATAGCATTATATTTTATTTCGAGTATGAATAAAGTTGACGACAAACTAGATGCGAAAAAAATTTCCGCTATTCTAAACGATAAGTTTAGGATAGAAGTTTTTGATTGCGTTCCGTCCACGAACGATATCGCAAAAGAACTTGCTTTAAGCGGAGCGAAGTCTGGAACGACCGTCGTTGCTAATTCACAAACGGCAGGTCGAGGACGAAGAGGACGGAGTTTTTTTTCGCCCTCCGATAGCGGTGTTTATTTTTCGGTAGTTTTGCGTCCCGACTGCAGTGGCGAAAAAAGCGTGCTTGTGACTACGAAAACGGCGGTTGCCGTTGCTGAAACGATTGACGAATTAACGGGAAAGAACACTCAAATCAAATGGCTTAACGACTTGTATTTAGCAGGGAAAAAGTGTGTTGGAATACTGGTCGAGGCGATTTTTACGGGAGAAGGAAAACTAGACGCCGTAATAGTGGGCATAGGTATTAACTTAACTACCGCATCATTTCCGAGTGAATTTTCGTCTCGCGCCGGTAATATCGGTAAGGTTTGTAAAAATACGCTCGTCGCTTTAATCGTTGATAAATTGACGGCTAATGAGAACGATTTTACGCCAAAGCACCTTGAAAAATATAGAGAAAAGTGCTTTATAATAGGTTCGCTCGTTTCAATTAGTCGAGGCGACGAAACTTTCGACGCTATCGTTTTGGGTGTTGATGACGACGGGAAACTCGTAGTAAGCAAAGACGGCAAGGAAGAAAGATTATACGGAGAAGAGGTAACGCTAAAACTCTAATGAACACGAAACGCTTGATAAGAATAAGTTATTTTACAATGCTGACGGTAGTAGGTGGATTGATAAGAATACCCGTCGGCACGGTTGCGTTTACTTTTCAAAGCGTATTCGTAATTTTATCTGCTTTTATTATAGGTGGTAGCGACGGTGCGTTTTCGCAAATAGCATATACAATAATCGGACTAATCGGATTACCCGTATTTGCTAGTGGCGGAGGATTATCTTACGTTTTTCAGCCGTCGTTCGGTTATATCCTAGGTTTTATTTTAGGTGCATTTGTAACGGGTAAAACGCTATACCGCTTATCTACGCTTTCAGTACTTAAACTTTGGTTTACTGCAGTTTTGGGGTTAATCGTAATATATTTAATAGGAATAGCGTATCAAGTGCTAATTTTAACTTTAGTTAACGGTCTTACTTTCGTGGCGTCTCTCGTTTCACTCGTAAGCGTTATTATCTATTTTGCAGTTGATATTGCGCTAGTGTATTTACTTGCGTTGATTTACCCGAAACTGACTTCGCTTTTTAAGATTGATAGCGAAAAAGAGAAGATAAAATAACCGATATTATTGACAAAATCAATAGTCGGATTTATAATAAGAAAAAATATTTACGGAGAAGAGATAATGTTAGACCCAAGAATTAACACGCTTGCAAAAAATTTAGTTAATTATTCAATTGCAGTAAAGAAAGGCGATAAAGTTCTTATCGAGGCTTACGACGTAGATTATTCGCTCGTAACTGAACTAGTAAAGGAAATTAGAGCGAACGGCGGATATGCGTTCGTGGAGACCTATAATACTAAAGTTCAAAGAAGATTGTTGCTTGACGGCGACGAAACTTATTTTAAGTTGCTTGAAAAATACAACCACGATAGAATGGCAGAGATGGATTGTTATATCGGAATTAGAGGAAGTGAAAACTCGTTTGAAAATAGCGACGTTCCTAAAAAGAATATGGAAGAATATTCTCGTCTTTACGCACATCCTATTCATCACGAACTTCGCGTAAAGAAAACGCGTTGGGTAGTTCTTCGTTATCCTAATTCCGCTATGAGTCAACTTGCCGGAATGTCCACCGAGAAATTTGAAGAATTCTATTTTAACGTATGCAACCTTGATTATTCTAAAATGGATAAGGCTATGGACGCGCTTGTCGAACTTATGAATAAGACAGATAAAGTCCGTATCGTAGCAAAAGATACTGATTTGGAATTTTCGATAAAGGGAATAGGGGCTGTAAAGTGTAGCGGAAATATGAATATTCCCGACGGAGAAGTTTATACCGCGCCCGTGAAAAATAGCGTTAACGGCGTTATCACCTATAACGCTCCGTCAATCGAAAATGGAATTAAGTTTGAAAACGTTCGACTTGAGTTTAAGGACGGCAAAATTATTAATGCTACTGCAAATTATACTGACGCTTGCAACGCGATTTTCGATACTGACGAAGGCGCTCGTTTCGTTGGTGAGTTTGCTCTCGGTGTAAACCCGTATATCGATAAGCCTATGGGCGATATTTTGTTTGATGAAAAGATTTCCGGTTCTATTCATTTTACGCCAGGCTCGTGTTATGAGGATGCGTTTAACGGAAACGAATCTGCGGTTCATTGGGATTTGGTTCAAATCCACACTCCTGAGTACGGCGGAGGCAAGATTTATTTCGACGGAATCCTTATAAGAGAGAACGGAAGGTTCGTTTTACCACAACTTTTCGCCCTCAATCCAGAAAATTTAATTTAAATCAGTAAAATTTTATCAAGATGGGCTTATTTTGCTTGTCAAAAAAAGTAAAAACGGCTATTATATATAAGGTTAGGAAAATTTTACCTAACTAAAACTCGTAAATACTATTTTGGAGGATAGATAATTATGGTAAAAGTTGGTATCAATGGTTTCGGCAGAATTGGTCGTCTCGTTTTTAGAGCAAGCGTTTCTAGAAACGATATGGTAGTTGTTGGTGTAAACGACCCGTTTATCGACGTCGCTTACGCAGCATATATGCTTAAGTACGACACCATCCACGGCAAGTTCGACGGCGAAATCGCAGTTGAGGGTAACGCACTTATCGTTAATGGTAAGAAGGTTGTTTTCTTCGCAGAGAAGGACCCCGCAAACATTGATTGGAAGTCTTGCGGAGCAGAGTATATCGTAGAGTCTACCGGCGTATTCTGCACGACCGAAAAGGCAAGTGCTCACTTCAACGGTGGCGCTAAGAAGGTTGTTATTTCCGCTCCTGCAAAGGATAAGGAAACCCCCACCTTCGTTTGTGGCGTAAACCTCGAGAAATATAACAAAGATATGAAAGTCGTTTCTAACGCATCTTGCACCACGAACTGCTTAGCACCTCTTGCTAAGGTTATTAACGACAAGTTCGGTATCGTAGAAGGTCTTATGACCACCGTTCACTCCACGACTGCTACGCAGAAGACCGTTGACGGTCCTTCCGCTAAAGACTGGAGAGGTGGTAGAGGCGCTGCTGGTAACATTATTCCTTCTTCTACCGGTGCTGCAAAGGCTTGCGCGCTCGTTATTCCCGAACTTAAGGGCAAACTAACTGGTATGGCTTTCCGTGTACCTACGCTTGACGTATCCGTTGTTGACCTTACCTGCAAACTTGCTAAACCCGCTACTTACGAAGAAGTATGCGCAGCAATTAAAGAAGCAAGCGAGACTTATATGAACGGTATCCTCGGTTACACCGACGAGGCTGTTGTATCGTCTGACTTCTATACTGACCCCCGCACTTCCATCTTCGACGCTACCGCTGGTATCGCTCTTAACGACACCTTCTTCAAGCTCGTAAGCTGGTACGACAACGAGTGGGGTTACAGCAACAAGGTTCTCGAACTCATCGCTCATATGAGCAAAGTTGACGCAGAGTAATTATTGCATTCACTATAAACTACGCGCAGTCAGTTTTGACTGCGCGTAATTTTTTGGAGGGAATATGAGAACGAACACTCAATTGTTAGACGAGCTTATCGCCAAAAAGAAAGTTATTATATCTGCCCATCGAGGACAGGCTGGAACTAATATTATAGAGAATACTATTCCTGCGTTTAAGAACGCTTTATTGCACGGCGCCGATATGATAGAAATGGACGTTCTTCGTTCAACCGATGGAAAATATTATCTTTTCCACGACGGAAACGAAATGCGTCTTATTCGCACGGGCAAAAACGTTCGCCTTATGTCGTCGGAAGAAATTGAATCGTATAATTATTTTAACTATGAAGGAAGTCCGTCTGGACGAAAAATCGAAAAGTTTGAGGATGCGTTACTTGCGCTAAAGGATAAGTGCCTCATTAACCTTGATAGATGTTGGAGATTAGATTACAGCGATTTTGATTACGTACGTGATGCTCTTAATATCGTTAAAAAATTAGGTATGGAACACCAAATTTTATATAAGAGCAACGTTCGTAATGAAATTTTGGACAATTTAGAGCGTGAATTCCCAGATATTATGTATATGCCAATCGTAAGCACGGTTGCGGAAATGGAAGAAGTTGCAAAAAGAAATATAAATACCGTTGCTTTTGAAGTCTTATTTCCTCGTGGTGACGAAGAAATCGTTTCTGCAGAGAATATCAAGAGATGGAAAGACCTTGGTTACTATATGTGGGTTAACTCGATTAACGTCAGTGACAGATTTATTTTGGCTGGAATGCACGACGATATGAGAGCAATCAACGACGGCGTTGAGGCTTGGGATTTTCTCATTGAGCGTGGTTTTGACATAATCCAAACCGATTGGACCGCAGTGGTGAACAATTATCTTAACGAAAAAGTAAGAAAATAAAGAAAGTAATTTTTAGTAAAACTTACGATTAAATCAATCAATTCAATTCATTTATTTGTTTGAAGTGATTGATTTTTTTTAACTTTCTTGTTATAATAAAGAAAATAAGAAAATGGAGTATTGTATGTTTAATCAACTTTTGTCGCTTTCAAGCACGACCAAACTAGGTGGGAATATTGCGTTTTCAGTAATAATGATTTTACTTACTGTTGCCGTAATTATGACCGCCGTTTGGCTTATCGTTAGATTTATGGGGTATGAAAAGGGAAGAAACTTCGCTAAAATTATGGCTATCGTCGTTGCCGTAGGCGTAGTTGCGAGAATCGTTTTCGCTATCTTTATCGGTGGATATCGTGACGATATGAAAGAATACGGCGCTATGTTAGATTATTTTTCTAAAAACGGGGTAGTTGGATATTATAAGACGAATGGTACATCCGTTTATCCGCTTACTTTTTACGCCGTAGCAATATTCGGTGGACTTGGTAAAGCGATGGGGCTAGCGCTAGGTTCTGCAATAATGTCGCTTATGATTAAAATTCCGTTTATTATTGCCGACGCTGTAACGACGGTTATGTTATATAAACTCGCTAAACGATATATTAATAGCGAAACGGCCGTAGTTTTTGCAGGGCTTTTCAGTATTTGCCCAGTGTTTATGATTGCCTCTAGCGTTTGGGGAACAGAACTTTGTATAGTTTTACCTTTTATCGTGGGTGCAATTTACTCGCTAGTGGATAAAAAACCTTTCCTTGCTATGTTCGTATTTACGCTCGCAACCCTCGTTGCAACTCCGAGCGTATATCTTTTCCCGGTATTTATCGTTTACTACGGTTACCAGTTTGTTCGTAGTATAATTTCAAACGCAAAACTAGAAGAGAAGAAATCGTTTAAGGAGAGATTGTCTAGCGAGAATTTATCTCTTGCGTTTAAGTTGCCCGCATATTTTATTGCGTGTTATCTAGTAAAATATCTCGTATCGTTACCTCTAATGCTTGGCGGTTCGGCATCTCCTTTTAAAATGACGCTAGCGCTTACGCTTGCGCCTCTAGCGGAAAATAAAGTTTTTACTTACAACGGATTAAGCATATTTAATATATTTGGTAAGAACGCAACTACGATTGAAAGCGCATTCCCGCAAGTAATATTCGTGGTAGGATTTGGCGTATTGCTTTCCGCAATCGTTGCTCTCGTGTATTTTTCTAAGAAAAATCGTGCAGTGCTTCCGCTCTTGTTTGCCTATATTTCGTTTACTCTCACTACTTATTTTGCCGGTTCTACGGCGGTGAGTACCTTAATTTCTATCGCGCTTTTACTCGTATCGTTTATTTTTATTAAAGATAGAAGAATACTACAAGTTTTTTCGATTTCTGCAATTTTATTCGTTGTAGTAACGCTTACCGTTATGACGAGCGCAGGCTAGCTTAATGCTTACGGTGCAGGTGCATTTGAAACGGGCGTTTATAAAGGTTCTTCCATTTTATCTGAAGGATTTGGTTTCGTAGTTCTTATTTTTACTTCGGTAGTTTCTATCGTAAATCATATTTACCTTACGCTAGTAACTTTCGACTTATCAATGAGTAACAATCGTAAGGTTATGGAAACGAAAGCCGATGCTAAATATTTCGAGGGCGTAAAGCGTTTATTTAAGTAGGAGAAAGTATGCTTGCAAAACTCAACGGATACGGACTTAAAGGGATAGAGGGATACGAGGTCAAACTTGAAATTGACATAAATAACGGTCTTCCCGGTATGGAAATAGTAGGCCTAGCCGATACTTCGGTAAAAGAGGCAAAAGAAAGAGTTCGTAGCGCTATCAAGAATAGCGGTTATAAATTACCGCCCAAAAAGATTACGGTCAATCTTGCTCCAGCCGATATTAAGAAAGAGGGAACGATGTACGACCTAGGTCTTGCTTTGGGCATACTTTGTGCGACCGAACAAATAGAAATCCTCGATATTTCCGATTATATATTTATCGGAGAACTATCGCTCGACGGAAGATTGCATCGCGTTAACGGACTAATGCCTATTCTGATTTCTGCGCTTTCCAAAAATTATAAGAAGATAATTATCCCAAAAGCAAATGAAAAAGAGGCTAGTTATATCGACGGAATTGACGTTTATGCTTTTGAAAATCTTTGTGAAGTTGTTGATTTCGTTACAGGCGTTTCAACTTGTTCTCCGATTGAAAAGAATAGTCTCGTTTTGAGTTTTACTGCAAAGTATAAAGAAGACTTTAAGTTTGTTAAAGGACAATATGTTGCAAAGCGCGCTCTTGAAATCGCGGCTGCAGGTGGACACAATATATTAATGATTGGACCGCCTGGCGCAGGAAAAACTATGCTAGCAAAGTGTATCCCGTCAATCTTGCCCGACCTTACGGCAACTGAGGCGCTTGAGACCACTAAAATACATAGCGTAGCAGGAATATTGAGCGAAGAAGACGGCCTCGTTTTCTCTCGTCCGTTCCGCTCTCCGCACCATACGGTTAGCAGAATTGCTCTTACTGGTGGTGGCTCAAATGCTCGCCCCGGTGAGATGAGTTTAGCGCATAACGGCGTGCTTTTTCTCGACGAGTTGCCAGAATATCCTCGCTCTTGCTTGGAAATTTTACGTCAGCCCATAGAAGACGGAGTTATTTCGATTGCTAGAGCGTCTAGAACGGTAGAATATCCTGCCGATTTTATGCTCGTTGCAAGTATGAACCCTTGTCCGTGCGGTTATTTTGGTTCAAAAACTCACGAGTGTACTTGTACGCCGTTGCAAATTAGTAAGTATATTTCTCGACTTTCAGGTCCTCTTATGGATAGAATTGACCTCCATATTTCAGTTGACAACGTAACTTACGACGACTTGACGGATACTGAATTTGCGGAGAGTTCTTCCGCCGTTAGAGAGCGAGTTAACAAAGCAAGACAAATCCAGCACCACAGATTTGAGGGTACGGGCGTACACAGTAACGCAAAAATGAGCGCACAAATGTTGCGTGACTATTGCGTTTTGGACGAGCAGGGCGAACGCCTTTTGCGTCAAGCGTTTGATAAACTCAATCTTTCAGCGAGAGGTTATTCGAGAATATTAAAAGTTGCTAGAACTATTGCTGACCTTGCTGGGGAAGAAAACATTTCCGTTAAGCATTTAAGCGAGGCGCTAAATTATAGGAGCATGGATAGGGATTATATAAACTAATGTCGAAATTTTCGGAAAGCAAAATATTATTTTGGTTGTCGCTTGCGGGAATATCTGTCAAAAAGCAAGCAGATATACTTAAAGAAACTGGCGGTGCGCGTATGCTTTGGGATAATTATGCAAAAAAGAGCGCACTTATCCGTGAAATCGTAGGCGAAAAACATTTTGCCGAACTTTCGAGGTTTCGTTCTGAAGATTTTATTGATGCTTGTCTTGATAAACTTAAAAAAGACGGCATTTCGGTTTTTACGGCGTTAAATCCGTTTTATCCCGAGGAGTTGTTACAAAGCGAAGTATGTGCTCCGTCAGTATTTTATTATAAAGGCGATGCAAATTTGCTTTCTACCACGAAAATAGCAATCGTTGGTACTCGCTCTAGCACTTCTTACGGAAAAGAAATGACGCGAAGAATCGCTACTACTTTTGCCGAAAACTCTATTACGGTAGTAAGTGGATTAGCGACTGGCATTGACACTTACGCTCACGAGAGCGCAATCGACGCCGGCGGAAAGACGATAGCGGTGCTTGCGAACGGGTTTAACAATGTTACGCCCGTATCGGGAATAAAACTTATAGATAAAATTATTGCAAGCGGTGGACTAGTGATTACCGAATATAAGCCGACTTTAGGCGCAACCAAATTTACTTTTCCAGAGCGCAACCGTTTAATAAGCGGATTAAGTAAAGGCGTAGTAGTCGTTGAGGCTGGACAAAAGAGTGGAGCGCTTATTACCGCTCGCCACGCAATTGAGCAAGGTAGAGAGGTTTTTGCCGTTCCCGGCAATATAACTTCGACACGCTCGGCAGGATGCAATAACCTTATTTATGAGGGCGCAAATATGGTAAGAAGTGGCGAAGATATACTTGAACTTTTGTCAATTTCCACCAAATCGCGACAAGAAAAAAAGGAAATAATCCTTGACAAAGATGAAAAAAAGTTATATAGTCTTTTGGAAGAAGGATATAAAACTTTCGACGAACTCATAGAAAATAGTGGAATTATGCCTATGGAAATGTCGGAAATTTTGTTAAAAATGGAACTAGACGGAATTATTATCCGTACTAGCAGTAATTCGTTTGAAATTAAAAGTGAACAGGAAGTGAAGTAAGTGAAACTAGTTGTAATCGAAGGTGCCGGAAAAGTTAAGACAGTAGAAAAATACCTAGGCAAAGGCTATAAGGTTTTTGCAACTAAAGGTCATATTAGGGATTTGCCCGTTAAAACTCTAGCGGTAAACGTAAAGAATAATTACGAGCCGAAATACGAAATTTTACCAGACAAAAAAGACACGGTAAAAGAATTGAAACGGCTTGCTGAAAAAGCGGAAAGTATTTATCTTGCTACCGACCCGGACCGTGAAGGAGAGGCGATTTCGTGGCATATTGCTAACGTATTAGGATTGTCTGATAGTGAGAAAGTTAGAGTTGAATTTAACGAAATATCGCAAAAGGCTGTTCAAAAAGGACTTGCAAATCCAAGAGAGATTAACCTAAATTTAGTTGATGCTCAACAAGCGCGCAGAGTGCTTGACCGCCTAGTTGGTTATAAGGTTTCGCCTATTTTATGTAAAAAAATTCAAAACAACCTTTCGGCTGGACGAGTTCAGTCTGCAACGCTTGGTTTAATCGTCGAGAGAGAAAGGGAAATAAGAAACTTCAAGCCTCAAGAATACTGGCCGTTCGGCGCTTTCGTTAAGAACGGAGATAGCGCAAAGTTTAAGATTAACTTAACGCATAAGAATGGCAAAAAGATTACGGTTAAGAATAGAGAAGAAGTGGACGAGATTATCGTTTCGCTCAACGGAAAACCGTTTGTAATTAAAAAAGTAAAAAAATCGGTAACGAAATCACACGCATTACCCCCGTTTATTACGAGTACTATGCAACAGGACGCTCTTAATAAATTAGGATTGTCGCTTGCTGAAACCTCTCGTTCCGCTCAATCTCTTTACGAGGGCGTGGAAATTAAAGGAGAGGGAAAAGTTGCTCTTATTACCTATATAAGAACGGACTCAACGCGTGTTTCTCCGGACGCCGTGTCTTCAGCGAGAGAATTCGTCAAAAACAAGTTCGGCGCTGATTATATTCCCGAAAAGCCTAATTATTACGCATCTAAAAAGTCCGCCCAAGACGCGCACGAGGCAATTCGTCCTATTACACTAGATAGAACGCCCGAGAGCGTAAAAGATTCGCTTAAAGCAAACGACTATAAACTTTATAAATTAATCTACGATAGATTTTTAGCCAGCCAAATGAGTGAGGCGAAGTATAACTCGGTGTCGGTAGAGATATCTGCTGGGGATTATACTTTTGGCGTTAAAGGAAAAACGCCCGTTTTTGCAGGTTATACTGTGGTTTATAACGGATATATCGAGCAAAAAGACGAGGACGAGCAAGACGGAAAGCAGTTGCCCGTAATGGAAGAGGGCGATATCTTGAGCGTGATTGATTATAAGTACGAACAAAAGTTTACTAAACCACCCACGAGATATACTGAGGCAAGCCTTGTTAAACTTATGGAAGAAAAGGGAATAGGCAGACCTGCTACCTACGTTCCTACCGTAACTTTGCTAGTTTCTAGAGAGTATATCGCAAAGGACGGGAAATATATTTCCGCAACACCGCTCGGCGAGACCGTGACGGATATGATGATTAAGTATTTCCCCGAAATTATGGACGTCAACTTTACTGCAAATATGGAAGAAAAGTTGGACGACATTGAGTTCGGCGGAGTCGTTTGGCAAAACGTAATCGACGGATTTTACGGCGATTTTGAAAGAAAACTTGTCGTTGCGTCCAACGATACTTTCTCACTTAAACCGCAGAAACAAGTAACCGATATTTTGTGCGATAAATGTGGTGCGCCTATGGTCGTTCATAACGGACAGTACGGTGAGTTTTTAGGTTGCTCGAATTATCCTAAATGTCGTAACACTATGCAAATCAATCAACCGCCTAAATCAAAGCCTGTTGTAAGCGAAGAAATTACTATTTCGTTAAAAGAAAAGAGTGTTTCGCCTACGCCGACTAAAACCGAAAAGGTCGAAACTACGGACGAGATTTGTGAAAAGTGCGGAAGACCTATGGTTGTCAAAAAAGGTAAGTATGGTAACTTCCTTGGTTGTAGCGGATATCCCGAGTGCAATAACCTCAAAAAGATAGCAAAACCTCAAAGTGCGAAGAATAACGAGTCCGTGGGAATTTGTCCACAGTGCGGTAAGCCGTTGCGTAGAGTATCTACGACAAAAACTTCGTTCTACGGTTGTAGCGGATATCCCAGTTGCACGTTTACTTCGTTTGACCCCGTAATCGAGGGTAAGTGCCCCGAATGTGGTTCTTATTTGGTAAGCAAGAAAACGCAAAACGGAACGACGATTAAATGTGGTAACAAGGATTGTAAATACACGAAAGAAATCGTAAATAAAGAAAAATAGTTTGAATACTGAAATGCAAAAAATTAATATTATAGGAGCGGGCCTTGCTGGATGCGAGGCCGCTTTTCAATTATCAAAACTAGGTAAAAAGGTTCGTTTATACGATAGTAAACCTAATAAAAAGTCGCCTGCGCATACTTCGGACAATCTTGGCGAACTCGTTTGTAGTAACTCGCTTAAAAGCGATTTGCTCTCGACGGCGTCGGGATTGCTTAAAGCCGAACTTCGTTTGCTTGGTTGTCGTCTTATCGAGATTGCCGATAGCGTAAAAGTTCCCGCTGGTAGTGCGCTCGCAGTTGATAGAGACAAGTTTGCTAAAGCAATAACTGATGCGATAAATAGTGACGAAAATATTGAATTTGTTTCCGAAGAGATTTTTGACTGGGATGAAAACGAATATACGATTATAGCGACCGGACCGCTTACTCACGATAGACTTGGAAAGACTATAAGCGAAAAATTAGGACTTGGCTTGCATTTTTACGACGCGGTTGCACCGATTGTTGACGGAGTAAGCCTAGATTATAGTAAAACCTTTACTGCGGATAGGTACGGAAAAGGCGAGGGCGATTATATCAACTGTCCTATGAACAAAGACGAGTACCTTGCTTTTTACGACGCTCTCGTGTCGGCGGAATGCGCTTTACTGAAGGATTTTGAAAAATCTGACGTTTTCGAAGGCTGTATGCCAGTAGAGGCTATGGCAAAAAGGGGCGTCGATACTCTTCGCTTTGGACCATTGCGCCCCGTTGGGTTTAGAGACAACGAGGGAAATCGTCCTTACGCCGTAGTTCAACTCCGTAGGGAAAACATATCGGGCGACATTTTTAACCTCGTTGGTTTCCAAACGAATTTAAAATTTCCCGAACAGCAACGAGTATTTAGATTAATTCCAGCCCTTAAAAATGCGGAGTTTTTGCGTTACGGCGTTATGCATAGAAACACTTTTATAAATGCGCCGAAGGTAATTAATAAACATTTTCAAACGCTAAAATATCCTAAAACTTTTATTGCAGGTCAACTCTCTGGCGTAGAGGGGTATGTGGAAAGCATTATGAGTGGACTTGTTAGTGCGCTTTCTTTGAATGCGCTTATCGACGGCGAGGAAATGCCAGTTTTTCCCGAAACGACTATATGTGGAGCGCTATCGAGATATCTTGAGACGCCTAATGAAAATTTCCAACCTATGAACGCTAATTTTGGAATTTTACCACCACCAAGCGAGCGAATAAAAGATAAGACGGCAAAAAAATTATTTTTGTCGGAAAGAAGTATAAAAGATTTAAAAAAATAGTAAATATTGATTTGATTTCTATTAGATTTTGTGGTACAATATACGATATAAGGAATAGTGCGTGAGTTAGCACGAACGGAGAACTTCTAATGGAAATGAAAGGCACAACTATAATAGGCGTAAAGCGTAACGGAAAAACGGTTATCGCAGGTGACGGACAAGTCACTATGGGACAAAGCGTAGTAATGAAAGGTAACGCTGTTAAGGTGCGCCGTCTATACAACGATAAAGTCGTCGTCGGATTCGCAGGGTCCGTAGCCGACGCTTTTACGCTATGCGAAAGATTTGAAGAAATGCTTTCTAAATATAGCGGTAATCTTATGCGTAGCGCAGTTGCGCTTGCTCAACTTTGGCGTGGGGACAAAGCGCTCCGTCAACTCGAGGCATTAATGATTGTAGCAGATGCAATCGATATGCTAGTTCTTGACGGCACGGGAAACGTAATCCAGCCCGAGAACGGAGTTTGCGCAATAGGAAGCGGAGGAAACTACGCACTTTCTGCTGCACGCGCTCTTATAAAGCATACTAGTATGGATGCTAGAGAAATTGCGGTAGAGTCTATGAAAGTAGCGAGTGAGATTTGTATTTTCACTAACGACCACTTTACGGTTGAGGAGGTGTAGAAAATGGAACTACTTACCCCCAAGCAAATCGTAGCCGAACTTGATAGATATATTATCGGGCAAGACGAGGCAAAGCGCGCCGTTGCGATTGCGCTTAGAAATCGTTATCGTAGAAGTCAATTACCAGACGAGATTAGAGAAGAAATTACGCCTAAAAATATTATTATGCAAGGACCTACTGGTGTAGGAAAGACGGAAATTGCTCGTCGCCTTGCTAAACTTGTCAAAGCACCTTTCGTAAAAGTTGAGGCGACTAAGTTCACTGAAGTCGGCTACGTTGGTCGTGATGTTGAATCTATGATTCGTGACTTAGCCGAAGTTGCTATTCGCCTTGTAAAAGACGAAAAAATGGCTGAAATTGAGGAGCGTTCTAAAGCGATTGCGATTAAAAAAATCGTGGACGCTATAACGAGCGCTAGAAAGAAAAAACTTACCGATATATCCGAAGATGCTATTAGAGCGGGCGTTGAGAGTGAACTTGCCGAAGGTAAACTTGATAATCATATGCTTGAAATTGAGGTTGAAGATAACGCAAAGGCTATGGAAATTATCCCCGGCTCGGGTACGGAAATCAATTTAGGCGATATTTTCGGCGGTATGATGCCTAAAAAGAAGAAAAAGCGTAAGGTTGCCGTAAAAGAAGCGATAAGCATTTTAACTCGTGAAGAGAGTGAAAAGCATATCGATATGGATACTATTAACGCTGAGGCGATTAAAAGAGCAGAGCAAAGCGGAATAATCTTTATTGACGAGATTGATAAGATTGCATCTTCGGGTGGACACGGAAAAGGCCCTGACGTTTCTAGGGAGGGCGTTCAGCGAGATATTCTTCCTATCGTCGAAGGTTGTACCGTAATGACTAAATACGGTGCAATTAAGACTGATTATATCTTATTTATTGCATCTGGCGCTTTCCACATTAGTAGCGTAACCGACCTAATCCCTGAACTTCAAGGAAGATTTCCAATTAGAGTTGAACTTAAAAGTTTGACCGCAAAGGATTTCGAGCAAATTCTTACCGTTCCGGAAAACGCGATTACTCGTCAGTACTGGCATATGCTTAACGTTGACAATATCAACCTTATTTTTACTCCTGACGCAATTAGTGAAATGGCAAATCTTGCCGTGTTAGAAAACGAGACGGGAGAGGATATCGGAGCAAGAAGATTGCATACCGTAATGGAAAGTTTGCTTGAGGACTTGAGTTTTAATGCAGGTGGCGACCATCCGATGGTTGACGTAACGATTGATAAGAAATACGTTGAAGAGCATTTGTCTAAACAAGTAAGAAAACACGACTTAAAGAAATTTATACTCTAAATAACGGAGAAACTATGATAAACATACCAAAAGGAACTAAAGACGTCCTGCCGTACGAGAGTTACAAGTGGCAGTTCGTTGAAGGCAAAGCAAGAGAAATTGCTCGCCTATATAATTTCCACGAAATAAGAACGCCGGCATTTGAACACACGGAATTATTTACTCGTTCAATAGGCGACGATACCGACGTGGTAAAAAAAGAAATGTATACTTTCCTAGACAAGGGAAAACGCTCGATTACGCTTAAACCCGAAGGAACTGCTCCAGTTGCTCGTTCTTTCGTAGAAAATGCGTTAGATGCTTGTTCATTACCGCTTAAAATGTACTATATTACGCCTGTGTTCCGATATGAAAATCCGCAGGCTGGAAGACTTCGCGAACATCACCAGTTCGGTGTAGAGGTGTACGGTGGCGACAATGCGTACCTTGATTACGAAGTAATTAGCATAGCGCATAAATTTTTATCTTCGCTTGGCGTTAAGGGACTCGTTCTGAACCTTAATAGTATCGGATGCGAGAAATGCCGTGGCGAGTACAACAAAGCGCTTAAAGAATATCTGCAAGCCCGTTTGGACGATATGTGCCCAACTTGTAGAGAGCGTTTCGTAAACAATCCGCTAAGAATTTTAGATTGCAAAGTTGACGGCTGTAAAGAAATCGTCAAAGGTGCACCCAAGATTATCGATTATATTTGTGACGATTGTCGCGAGCATATGGGCGCTCTTGAAAAACTTTTACAAAACGGTGGAATCGAATACGAGGTTAACCCGAATATCGTAAGAGGTCTTGATTACTATACTAAAACGGTTTTTGAGTTCGTAACGACGATGCTTGGTTCTCAAGGAACAGTTTGCGGAGGAGGAAGATATAATCATCTCGTTGAAAGCGTTGGTGGAAAGCCTACTCCTTGCGTTGGATTTGGTCTTGGTCTCGAGCGACTTATTATGTTACTTGATGCCGTTGGAATTCAAATAGAAAATACCGACAAGCCAGAACTTTTCGTCGTTTCGCAAAATCAGTTGCTTATCGAAGAGTGTATGAAGATAGTTAAAAATCTTCGTGACGGTGGAATTTCTGCCGAGACTGAATACACGGGGCGTAGCGTAAAAGCGCAGTTTAGATACGCTGATAAAATCGGTGCTAAAAGAGTAGTCGTAATCGGCGATAGTGAAATAGAAAGTGGCGAAGTTAATATAAAAAATCTTGCTACGGGTGAGCAGGAAAAAATTAAGTTAAGTGAAATCGTAAACTATATAATGGAGAAAAGATAATGGCAGAGTTTTTAGGACAAATGAAACGCAGTAACTACTGTGGACAAATTACTGAAAAAGAAGTTGGAAAAGAATTGACCGTAATGGGTTGGGCTGCAAAGCGTCGTGACCTAGGCGGACTAATTTTCGTTGACCTTCGTGACCGTACGGGAATTTTGCAAGTCGTTTTCGATGCATCCGTTGCATCCGCTGAAAGTTTTGCAAAAGCGGAGAGCATTAGAAGCGAGTACGTTCTTGCAATTACCGGTACGCTTCGCAAAAGAAGTGAAGAATCTATCAACCCCAAAATTGAGACGGGTACCGTTGAACTCGTAGCAACCGAACTTAAAATTCTTTCGGATGCTGAAACGCCTCCTTTTGCTATCGAAGACAACTCGGTTGTAAACGAGGCTGTAAGACTTAAGTATAGATATCTCGACCTCCGTACTTCGTCTTTCCAAAATCGTTTTAGATTGAGAAGTGAGGCAAGCAAAATTATTCGTAATTATATGTACGATAATAACTTCCTCGAAGTTGAAACTCCTTTCCTTGGAAAATCTACGCCCGAGGGTGCGAGAGACTACCTTGTTCCGAGCAGAGTTCACCCCGGTTCGTTCTACGCATTACCCCAGTCTCCGCAACTTTACAAGCAGTTGCTTATGGTAGGCGGTTTCGATAGATATTTCCAAATCGCTCGTTGCTTCCGTGACGAGGACCTTCGTGCTAATCGTCAGCCTGAATTTACGCAGGTTGATATGGAAATGTCTTTCGTTGACAGCGAAGAAGACGTAATGCAAATTGCGGAAAATATGATTAAGAAAGTCTTTAAAGAGACGATTAACTACGATTTGCCCGAAAAAATTAGAAGAATGACCTATAAAGAGGCGATGGACCGCTTTGGTTCAGACAAGCCTGATACTCGTTTCGGACTTGAACTCGTTGACGTCTCCGATATCGTAAAAGATTGTGGTTTCCAAGTATTCTCGGGCGCTGTTAAGAACGGCGGTAGCGTTCGTCTTATCAACGCAAAGGGATTCTATAAGAGTGAAAATCCTATTCTTTCTCGCCGTGATATCGATGCTTTAACCGATTTCGTTAAGACCTATAAGGCAAAAGGTCTTGCTTGGATTGCTATGAAAGAAGAGGGTATGCAGTCGGCTATTACCAAGTTTATGGATGAAGAAACCGTAAATGCAATTCTTAAGGCTGCAAACGCTGAAACTGGCGACGTTATTTTCTTCTGCGCAGATAAGAACGATATCGTTTACGCATCGCTTGGTGCACTTCGTCTCCACCTTGCTGAAATGGCTGGACTTATCGACAATAACACCTACGATATTTTGTGGGTAACGGAATTCCCGATGTTTGAATGGAGCCCTGAAGAAAAGCGTTACGTTGCCGTTCATCACCCGTTCACTTCGCCCAAGACCGAAGATTTGCCCCTTATTGATACTGACCCGATGAAGGTCAGAGCAAAGGCGTACGACCTCGTTATTAACGGTCAAGAGGCTGGTGGCGGAAGTATTCGTATTCACTCGCGCGAAATTCAAAAGAAGATGTTTAACGTGCTTGGATTTAACGACGAGCAGATTGAAGAGCGCTTTGGTTTCTTTGTAAATGCGTTCAACTATGGAACGCCTCCTCACGGCGGTCTCGCTTTCGGTTTAGATAGACTAATTATGCTATTGTCGAAAACCGATAATATTAAGGACGTTATTGCGTTCCCGAAGGTACAAAACGCATCTGACCTTATGACCGAAGCACCTGCGCCCGTCGAGGCAAAGCAACTTAAAGAACTCGCTATCAAGATAAATGAGTAACGGTTGTCAAAGCGTAAAAACGGGTAGTGTAGTAAAAGTTAAAGGCGCTAGAGCATTCGTGAAGTTTGAAAAGACAATGGAGTGTAACGGTTGTAAAGCGTGTATGTTTGCGACTTCTAAAAAAGAAATCGTTTTACCTACAAAATCGTTGGACGGCGTAAAAAAAGGTGATACCGTTTCAGTAGAATTTCCGTCCGCTCGCCCGTCGCACGCCTGGCTTATTTTGTTTGCTTTACCGTTATTTACACTACTCTTAGGCGTATTCGTTGCCTATTTATGCGATTTTTCGGATGGAATTACCGCCGTATGTTCGCTCGTGGGACTTTTACTTGGTCTCGTGGTCGTGCTAATATTAGAAAAAGCGTATTTTTCCAAAAAATACCTAGCAAAAATACTAAAAATTATAGATGAAAATCAACAAGGAGAATAGAGATGATTGACTTAAAATTAGTTTCGTCGGTTGACCCCGAAGTTGCTCAAAGTATGAAGAGAGAACTTTCTCGTCAGCAGAGCAATATTGAACTTATCGCTAGTGAAAACTTCGTTAGTCCTGCCGTTATGGCTGCAGTTGGTTCGCACCTTACGAACAAATATGCGGAAGGATATAGCGGAAAGAGATATTACGGTGGCTGTATGTACGTTGACGAGGTTGAAACGCTTGCTATCGAGCGCGCAAAACAACTTTTCGGTTGTGAACACGCAAACGTTCAACCGCATAGCGG
This sequence comes from Pumilibacteraceae bacterium, assembly GCA_045654245.1. Taxonomy (GTDB): domain Bacteria; phylum Bacillota; class Clostridia; order Christensenellales; family Pumilibacteraceae; genus UBA10677. The sequence goes on from JAZOMX010000051.1 coordinate 19,601, forward strand.
AGCAAACGCAAACCTCGCTACTTTTTTCGCGCTACTTAACGTTGGAGATACCGTTTTGAGTATGAGTCTTGCTCACGGTGGACACCTTTCTCACGGTAGTCCCGTAAATATTTCGGGTAAAGAATATAATATCGTTCCTTACGGCGTTGACGACGAAACCGAGACGATTGATTACGATAAAGTTGAAGAACTTGCCCTTACTCATAAGCCCAAACTTATTCTTGCCGGCGCAAGCGCATATCCTAGAGTAATCGACTTTAAGCGTATGAGAGAAATTGCCGATAAGGTTGGCGCATACTTTATGGTTGATATCGCGCATATTGCAGGACTTATCGTAGCAGGACTTCATCCGTCTCCCGTTCCTTACGCAGACGTAGTAACGACTACGACGCATAAGACGCTTCGTGGACCTAGAGGCGGTATGATTATGTGCAAGGCTGAACTTGCTAAACAAATTGATAAAGCCGTTTTCCCCGGCACGCAGGGCGGTCCTCTTATGCACGTTATTGCGGGTAAAGCGGTTGCTTTTAAAGAGGCTCTTTCGGACGAGTTTAAGGCTTATCAAGAGCAAGTTGTGAAAAACGCTGCGGCGCTTGCTGATTCTCTTAAAAAGAACGGAATATCCCTCGTTTCTGGTGGAACGGACAATCACCTTATGCTCGTAAAAGTAAACGATTTTGATACTACGGGTAAAGAAATCGAGAAACTACTTGACGAGTGCAATATCACTGCGAATAAAAATGCAATCCCCAACGACCCTCAAACGCCCTTTATTACTAGCGGTATCCGTTTAGGAACTCCTGCCGCCACGACGAGAGGCTTTAAGGAAAAAGAAATGGAGAAGATTGGCGAACTTATTGCAAAAGTTATTAAGGAAAAAGAGAGCGCAGTACCTTTTGTTAAAGCAGAAGTTAAGAAACTTTGCGACGCATATCCCTTGTACGACGGAATTTGCAATCTATAAAGTAAAAGGTTAATTTTAAGGAAAACGAGTTATGTGGAGAGTTGTTAATTTCAGAAGTTTTTTATTGGTTCTTCTGTGTACAATCTCGACGATAATCTCGTTTTCTTTTTTCGTTCAATGGTTAAAAGTTCTATCTATTGCGCTGATTTTGACGGCTTTATTGATTTATGGAATAGTTCGATTTTTAGAAAAAGATTACGTAAAGGCTCTTGCTTTTGCGATTGCGCTTTTCTTTTCAATAGGTACTTTAACTGCGCTTGTCGTATCAACCAATACGAACTCAAAGGGCTTGACTGACGGAACGAATTACGAGTTTAAGGGTAAGATAGAAAAGTTGGTAGGAAACTCTAACGGCATATCTTTTATTCTTGATGGTATTTCGGCTGACGAGATTGAAACTGACGGTAAAGTGTTTTTATCGATAAACGCAAGTGAAAATTCTTCGTTGTCGTTTTTTAGAGAAGGGGATATAGTTTCCTTTTCTTCGTCGGTTAGAAAAGTCAATCGCACTTCGCCTACCAGCGATTCATACTTTTTTCGGAACGACATACGATATTATAGCAATATTGATGAAAGCGAATTATCTTTCGTTTCTTCGGATGCTGGATTATTCCAAAAAATGCGCGGAAAAATTCGTTCGTTACTATATTCTGAACTAGGCGAGTATGGAGCAATCGCTTACGGTATGATAATAGGCGACAAGGCAGATATAGACGACGGCGTAAGAAATTATTACTCTGCAAGCGGGCTAGGTCATATTCTTGCTGTTTCGGGATTGCATATAGGTTTTATTACCCTAATCCTATCGTTTATAACGCGAAAATTAAAACTTGGAAAGAAGGTTGACTTAATAGTTCATTTCTTCGTTTTACTGTTCTATTGCTTTTTAGCCTCGTTCGCATTGTCCGTAATTAGGGCAAGCGTTATGTGTATTATCGGAAAAATAGCGTATGCGTTTGGTAAGCGTCGTGACGGATTAAATTCACTTTGCTTTGCATTGTCGATAATACTTTTATTTTCGCCGTATTCACTTTTTGACGTTGGTTTTCAAATGAGCGCCTCAGCAACTTTAGGAATTATTACGCTGTCTAAACCGATTGAAAGATTACTAGATAAGTTTTGTCCGTCGTTTATTTCGAAGGCGCTTGCTTTGTCGTTGTCGGCACAAATAGGTATTGCGCCCGTGGTGTTATATCACTTTAATACTTTCCCTGTGTATTCCGTGCTAACTAACGTGTTAGTTGCGCCTTTAATAACGATAGGTTTTATTTCACTTACTACGGCGCTAGTTTTAGCGTTGATTATTACTCCGCTGAAATTTTTACTTTCAATAAGCGCAATACCGCTAGTTTTGCTTGACGATATAGCGTATATAGTATCGCTTTTACCGTTTGCTAATTTGATTTCTTACTCAATTACAGCCGTATTCGTTTCGCTCATTTTATATTTCGTAATGAGTGGATATTTTATGTTGCCAAAATTTAAGTGGATAGTGGTGTCAGTATGCGGAGTTTTATGTTTGACGCTATTCGGCGTGGGAAATATTCCATTTGATAAAAAGTATGAAATGGTAACTTATTCGGCGTATAAAGACGTTTCCGTTTTGATTCGTGGTGATAAAGACGGAAATATTTTAGTAGGAGATATTGCCTCGTATTCGGAAATAGAAGAAATGATGACTTTATCTAGAACTAGAGAAATCGATGCAATATATTTGACGGGTGTAAATACGGGAACTCCAGATACGGTACGAAAAATTAATGAGAAATTTGGCGAAACGAAAGTTTTTATTCCTGCAAATACAAGCGAAGGCGCACTTTACTCAATGCTTAAAGCAGGAGTCGATTTTTACCTAATTTCAAACGCTGACGAGTTAAGTGGTGGAATTGATATAGTCTATGAAGATGGAGAATTTATAGGATATACGCACACGGAAAACGATATAACTACGTTGATTTTAGGACATAAAACTAGAGTTAATAAAGTGTCGCAGTCAACGATAAATGATTGTCATATCGTTCGCTGTTATTCATTTAGCGGAGAGTATTTTGATAGAATTTTTATTTCTAACTACGAAAATTCGTTCATAGATGAATTGCCTGAAAATGAAATTATCGTAGAAGATACGCCTATTGCAATCGATATATCGTCGGGCAAAGCAAAAGAACTTGTTAAAAATTAAAATTTCACCATACTTTCACACTAGATTATTGCATAAGATTGACTAATAGGAGAAAAAGTGGTATTATTTAAATGAAAATGGAGGGCAGTAATGTTAAGAAAACTTTTTCCGTGTCTAAAGGGATATAAAGTGGCGACGATTTTGGCGCCACTGTTTATGATTCTTGAAGTCACGATGGAAGTTCTTATGCCTTTTGTAATGAAACTAATCATTGATAACGGAATAAACGCAGGGAATACCGTTTATTGTCTTAAAATGGGCGGTCTTATGATAGCGATGTCGATAGTTTCAATGATAGGCGGAGCGTGTTCGGGTAGATTTGCCTCCGTTGCCGCTACGGGATTTGCAAAAGGAATAAGAAAAAAACTCTTCGACAAAATTCAAGAGTTTTCATTTTACAACGTAGATAAATATTCGCACGCGTCGCTTATGACGAGAATGACTACCGACGTTAATAATACGCAAATGGCGTTTATGACGATTATTCGTATGTTGGTTCGTTCTCCGCTAATGCTCGTATTTGCTACCGTTATGGCGTTTTCGATTAGTTCGCGTCTTGCAATCGTATTTTTGTTTGCGATTCCTGTTTTGGGTGTATCGCTTTATTTAATTATGACGAAAGCGCATCCTAGATTTAAGGAAATGCTTAAGAATTACGATGCATTAAACAGCGACGTTCAAGAGAACTTGACGGCTATTCATACGGTAAAATCGTATAATAGAGAGAACTTTGAAATTGACAAGTTTAAACAATGTTCGTCTGCCGTTCGCAAAACGCAAGTAAAGGCTGAAAAATTAATCATTTTGAACGGACCGATTATGCAACTTTGTATGTATGGTTGTATGTTTGGAATTTTCCTTTTCGGTGGTAAACTCGCTATCAACGGTAAAATGACTACGGGCGATATTACTAGTTTTTTAACTTACGTTATGCAAATTCTTATGTCGCTAATGATGGTTGCAATGTCTTTCGTTCAACTAGTTCTTTCGCGCGCCTCGATTGGCCGTATCGTAGAAATACTTGACGAGGTTATTGATATCGACGACTCTAAAGCGAATAAGGAACTAAAAGTTCGTGACGGTAGTATTGAGTTTGAAAACGTGAAATTTAGTTATACTAAAAATAGCGATAATTTCGTTTTTGACGGACTAAATCTTTCCATTAAGAGCGGAGAAACCGTGGGTATTATCGGCGGAACTGGTTCGGCAAAGAGTTCGCTCGTTCAACTAATTCCCCGCCTTTACGACGTAAGCGAGGGCTGTGTGAAAGTTGGTGGCGTTGACGTAAGAAAATATACGCTCAAAAACTTGCGAGACGAGGTTGCTATGGTGCTCCAAAAGAACGTTTTGTTTAGCGGAACGATTATCGAGAACCTAAAATGGGGTAACGAAAACGCGACGATGGAAGAAATCGAAAAAGCAACTAGAGCGGCTGATGCGCACGAGTTTATTTCTTCTTTCCCCGATGGATACAACACTTTCCTTGGTCAAGGCGGTGTAAACCTTTCAGGTGGACAAAAGCAAAGAATGTGTATTGCTCGAGCCTTGCTTAAAAACCCAAAGATTATTATTTTGGACGACTCTACTAGCGCCGTTGATACCGCTACGGACGCTAGAATTAGAAAAGCGTTCAAAGAAAACCTCGGCGACATTACCACGCTTATTATTGCTCAAAGAATAAGTTCCGTTTGTGAGGCGGACAAAATCGTGGTTATGGACGACGGAAAAATAAATGGAGTAGGAACGCACGACGAACTTATGCAGACAAATCAAATTTATCGTGAAGTTTATGATTCTCAGATGAAGGGGGTGGAAGAATAATGCCCCCACCGAGAAATCTAAAATTTGCAAAGCCCAAGAATACCAAAAAGACGATTAAGCGTTTGCTTTCGTATTTTAAGAACTATAAACTTGCTTTAGCGCTTACTTTCGTTTGTATTGCACTTTCGTCTGTCGTTTCGATACTAAACACTTATTTCGTTTCGACGCTAATCGACGACTATATTGCGCCTCATATTGGGCAATGGGCAGTTGTAGCGAAAAAACTTATCCTCGCCGTATCGGTTATGGCAATATTCTACCTAAGTGGAGTTATTGCAACCTACACTTATAACCGCATAATGGTTTATATTTCGACTAATACGCTCAATCGTGTTAGGGACGAACTCTTTTCGCATATGCAAACGCTACCGATTAGGTATTTTGATACTCATACGCACGGCGAACTAATGTCGAGATATACTAACGACGTTGATACTTTACGAGAAGTTATGGGCAATAGTTTCCCTCAACTTTGTTTATCCATCATAAACATTATCGGCGTGTTTACTATGATGCTAGTTCTTTCGCCTATTTTGACTGCTGCTATCGTCGTAATGATTATAGTAATGCTCATCATTACCAAAACGCTTACTGCAAAAAGTGGAAAGAATTTCCGCCGTCAACAAAAAGCACTTGGAGAAATGAACGGCTATATAGAGGAAATGGTCGCTGGACAAAAGGTTGTAAAAGTGTTCTGCCACGAGCCAGCCGTTATTGATAAGTTCGATAAACTTAACGAAAACTTGCGTTCTTCCGCTTGCGCCGCTAATACCTACGCGCATATTCTTATGCCGGTAATGGGTAACTTGTCGCACATAACTTACGCTGCGCTTGCTATCGTGGGTTCAGTGCTTACGATATCGGGAATAGGCGGAGTTACGGTTGGCGTACTCGTTTCGTTTTTGATGGCTATTCGTCAACTTACTAACCCGATTACTCAACTTTCGCAACAAACGAACTCAATCCTTTCTGGTCTTGCGGGCGCTGAACGAATTTTTGAAATGCTGGACGAGGAAAGTGAGGTTGACGAGGGGTACGTTGAACTCGTAAACGCTATAATTGACGAAAACGGCAATATTACCGAGACTAATGAAAAGACTGGTGCTTGGGCGTGGAAACATCCGCATAAAGAAGACGGAACGATTACTTATACCAAACTCGAGGGCAAAGTTGAACTTGAAAACGTTACTTTTGGCTACGTTCCCGAAAAAATCGTTCTAAAAGATTTGTCGCTTTACGCTAAACCTGGTCAAAAGATTGCTTTCGTTGGTTCTACGGGCGCAGGCAAAACAACTATTACTAGCCTAATTAATAGATTTTACGATATCAACGAAGGAAAAATCCGTTACGACGGTATTAACGTTAAGAAAATCAAGAAGGCTGATTTGCGTCGCTCGCTCGGTGCCGTATTGCAAGACACGCACTTGTTTACGGGTACGGTAAAAGATAACGTGCGCTACGGTAGGCTTGATGCAACCGACGAGGATATCGTAAAAGCGTGCAAGGTCGCAAATGCTGATTCGTTTATAAGACACTTGCCACAAGGCTACGATACGATGCTTACTGCAGATGGAGCAAACCTCTCGCAAGGACAACGGCAACTTCTTTCGATTGCAAGAGCGGCGGTTGCTGACCCACCCGTGCTTGTACTTGACGAAGCGACCAGTTCGATTGATACTAGAACTGAGCACTTAATTGAAAAGGGAATGGATGAACTTATGAAGGGAAGAACGGTATTCGTTATCGCTCATAGACTTTCTACCGTAAGAAACTCCAACGCAATTATGGTGCTTGAAAAAGGCGAAATTATCGAGCGTGGCGACCACGAAACGCTGATTGCTCAAAAGGGCAGATATTACAGTCTTTATACTGGTATGTTTGAATTAACTTAAAATAATCGCGATAAAATAAATAATTGTTTTGTAAACGCCTTGTTTTTTGTTGACAAAGAGGTTGATTTTCATTATAATAGTATAGCAATTCAAAAAAGAATTATTTTTACTGATAGGAGGTGCTGAATATGGCAGTCCCAAAACATAAAGTTTCTAAACAAGCAGGTAATTCCAGATACGCAAATTGGAAAATCGAATCTCCTGCCGTAGGCGAATGTCCCCAGTGTCACGCTCCCAAACTTGCACATAGAGCGTGCAAAGCTTGCGGATACTACGACAAGACCAGAAGCGTTGACGTAAAGAAAGATGAAGAATAAGAAAATTCACTAAACCGAATAGCCCCGTAATACCTACGGGGCTGGTTTTTTAGTTGAAGGAGGTTTTTATGTATAAAGTTGTTCTTGATTCGTTTGGAGCAGACAAGGGAATTGAAATAATCGTTAAGGGTGCAGTAGACGCTCTTTCGCTAGACGATGGTTTTACGATTGTTATTACTGGCGATTGTGATGCGCTCAATCTTGAACTTGCAAAGTATGATTTTGACAAAAGTAGAATAATCGTTGAGGATGCGAAAGAACAGATTACGAACAACGAATCCCCAACCTTAGCGATAAGAAAAAAGAAAAACTCTTCGCTAGTTCGCGCGCTTGAGATAACGAAAAATGACGATAGCGTAGCAGGTATGGTATCTGCAGGTAGCACCGGAGCAGTTTTGGCTGGTGGTATTTTCAAAGTAGGTAGAATTAAAGGCGTACTTCGTCCTGCACTATGTCCGTTGCTCCCGACTATGGTTGGTGGCAAAGTTTGTGTTTGTGATACGGGCGCAAACGTTGACTGTAAACCCGAATATCTTGCGCAGTTTGCAATTCTAGCAAGCAACTTTATGAAATTCGTTTGCGGAATAGAAAACCCAAGGGTTGCCTTATTGTCGGTAGGTGTAGAAGATAAAAAAGGTAACGAACTTACACACTCAGCGTTTGAAATTATGAAGAATTTGCCGATAAATTTCGTTGGAAATATGGAAGCTCGTGATGCTCTTACTGGCGAGTACGACGTAATCGTTTGTGATGGATTTGATGGAAATATTCTCGTAAAATCAATCGAGGGTACTGCAAAAATGATACTAAAGATGCTTAAAAAAGAAATTATGGCATCTACTAAAGCGAAAATCGGCGCACTCTTTATGAAAGGCGCAATTAATAGCCTAAAAACGAGTATGGACTATCAAGCGGTTGGTGGCGCTGCGTTTCTTGGAATAGAGAAGTTTATAGTAAAAGCCCATGGTTCGTCTAACGCAAAGGCTATTACGGCGTCGATTGGACAAGTAATAAATGCGCATAAACTTGGTTGCATAGATGCGATTAAACAGTCGTCTGAGGCGCTAGAACAAGCAAAGATTGCGGAAAGTGTAGAGCAATGAAACTCACGGATATCCAAATAATCGAACATAAGATTGGGTACGAATTTAAGGATAAGAGCCTAATTATAAATGCATTTACGCACTCAAGTTATCTTAACGAAAATAGATGCATTTCGTCGAGTTATGATAGACTTGAATTTCTCGGTGATAGCATTTTGGACTTTTTGGTAAGCGAACGATTGTATTTTAGGCTTAATAAAGATGAAGGCGAAATGACTACGATTAGGGCTGGCCTCGTGTCTAAAAAACCGCTTGCCGAAGCGATTGATAAGTTGGAAGTTTTCCAGTATTTACTTATCGGAAACGGTGCAAAAAACGACTTAAAAAATTCTGAAAAGCCTAAATCTGACTTGTTTGAGTCTATATTGGCGGCAATTTATATTGATTCGGGCAAGCGTATGGATGAACCCCGCGCGTTTATAGAGAGAAATATTAAGATTACTTTTGAAAACGCTGATTACAAATCAAAATTACAAGAATATACACAAAAGAAATTTAGTGGTGCGCTCCCCGTTTATGAAAATGAAACTTTTGAAAACGGGGTGTTTACCGAGATTGTTAGCGTTTGTGGAAAAGTTTACGCCAGAGGAAAAGGCGAAAGTAGGAAAAAGGCACAACAAGACGCTGCAAAACAAGCGCTTTTACTTATTAAAACCTCGTGATTGCTTTACAAAATCACGAGGTTTATGTTATAATAGAGAAAATAATGGGTAATTGTCGTTTGGCAATTATAAGAGGAAAGAAAGTTGAAGTTTAAAAGAATTGAAATGTATGGATTTAAGTCGTTTGCGGATAAGTACGAAATACCGTTTGGTAACGGTATTACCGCAATCGTTGGTCCTAACGGATGCGGTAAAAGTAACGTAGCGGACGGTATTAGGTGGGTTCTAGGTGAGCAATCCGCCAAACTTTTGCGTGGTAGTTCAATGCAGGACGTAATTTTTAACGGCACGGAAAAGAGAAAGTCTATGTCGTATAGTGAAGTTGCACTCGTATTTGACAATACCGAAAAACTATTCCCGTCGCTTGATTACGACGAGGTTGTAATTTCAAGAAAACTTTATCGTAGTGGCGAAAGTGAATACGCACTTAATAGAACGCCGTGTAGACTTAAAGATATCGTAGATTTACTTCGTGACGGTGGTATGGGTAGAGAAGGATATTCTATTATCGGACAAGGACGAATCGACGAATTACTATCCGCAAAGCCTGAAGATAGACGCCAAATTTTTGAAGAGGCTGCCGGCATTTCAAAATTTAAGGCAAGAAAAGTCGACGCTGAAAGAAAATTAGGTAGAACTAGAGATAATCTTACCCGTATCGTCGATATTCTAGAAGAGAAGTCTAAACAACTCGAACCGCTTAAAAAGCAGGCTGAATCGGCTAGAAAGTGGCTTGATATGCGTGACTCGTTACGCCATTATGAAATTAATACATATATTTATCAATACGATACCGCATCACAAGCAAAAGCGGTAATTAATACTCGTCTTGACGGCATCTTGGAGGCGATTGACTTCAAGCAAAAGTCGTATGATAGTTCCGTTGCATCTTACAACGAGGCTATGTACGACCTAAATTCAATTGATAAAAATATCAATGGTCTTCGTGAGGAACTTTTAACGCTTACCGTAGGACTCGAAAAACAGGCAGGCGAAATTAACGTCCTTAAAGAGCGTCTTTCTGCGTTGTTTGAAAACAATCGCAGACTGACTGAGGAGAACGCTATTCTTGATGGCGAGAAAAGAGAAGGTAATGTTTTGATTGAAAGTAATCAAGCCGTGCTTTCTGAAAAAAACGTTTCTCTCTCTGCATTAAAAGAACAGGCTGATGAGTATAGAGCAAAGTATCATTTTGCAATAGAGAAATTAACGCAAGGAGAAAACAGTGCTCAACAAAACAAGCAGGCGCTTTTAGACGCTATGGACCGTCTTGCGGAAATTAAGGCAAATATGTCTAGACTTTTAGCGGAAAGAGAAGGCCTTAATCTTACCGTAGAGGATTTAACCCGTCGTATTATTAGCGAAAGCGAGACGCTTAAAAATAATAAAGAAAAGTTCGTGCTTGTTAGAGACGAAGTAGAAACCGTTGCAAAAAATAAAGTAACGTATAGCGAAAAATTGCAACAAGCGTATAAAACAAATAACGATACGCTCGTGCTTGCAAACGATACTACTAATAGGCTTGATAAGTTAAACGAAAAATATTATACGGCTGAATCTCGTCGTAAGATTTTGTTTGAAATGCAACAAGCGTTCGACGGTTTTAACTTTAGCATTAAAAATCTTATGAACGATGCTAAGAAAAACGCTGAACTTAAAAATAAGATTGAGGGTATTGTTGCTCAACTTATTAGCGTTGATGCAAAATATGAAACCGCTGTGGAGACCGCGCTTGGAAACGCGATGCAAAACGTTGTTACACGAAACGAGGAAGACGCAAAATATATAATTGAATACCTCAAGAAAATGCGTTACGGCAGAGTTACTTTCTTGCCGATTACTTCTGTGAAACCTCGTGTAATCGAACCTAGATATGAAGGCGCGATTTCCGTTCCCGGTTGTTTTGGCGTGGCGTCCGACTTGGTTAAGTACGACGATAAATACGATAGCGTCGTAAGAGGTCTTTTGGGCGGAACTGTAATCGTTGATAATCTTGATACGGCTATTTCTATTTCGAGAGCGACTTCGTATGGAATAAAAATCGTAACGCTAGAAGGTGACGTTATCAATCCTACCGGTGCAATTACTGGTGGTAGCAAGAAAAACGATATCGCTAATATATTTAGTCACGATAGAGAACTTAAGGAACTTGAAAGTATCGTAAAAAAATTCTCCGACGAAATTTCTATTCTTACTCAGAGAAAAGAGAAATGTGCAAATACGCTTGACGCCGTTCAAAAAGAGATATCTCAGCTTCAACGCGCTATTCACGATGCGGACGTAGAAATTGCCGGCAAATCTGAGACGAGAAATAAACTTCAATCTGATATCGAAAGTATAGAATACTCTCTAGCCGAACTTGAGTCTGATAGAGACAAGGCGCAAAAGCGAATTGATAAGATTACTGCCGATATAGATAGCGTAGCCGAATTAGAAGAACTTATTACTACTAAAAAACAAACGGCTCAATTAGATGAAAAGAGCCAGCAAGAGGCTTACGACGAACTTAAGAAAGAGCGTGATGAAAACCAAGAAAAATTAACTAATACGCTACTTCTTTCTACTGAACTTGAGGGTCAAATTTTATCAATTGAGAGCGAAATTGCCCGTATTCAAGACGAAAATAACCTTAAAGAGCAAAAAATTGAGGCGAATAAGGTTGAAATTAATAATAACCTTGCTCAAATTGAAACGATTGAAAAAGGTATGAAATCGGACGAAGTTCGTGACGATGAAACCGACAAAAAGCGAATTGAAGAAGTAAGAAGTAAACTAAATCATTACGACGAATACAAGGAAGAACTCCAAGGTAAAGTTGCTACGCTCGACCAAACGAGAATCGACCTTATGAACGAACTTCAGTCCTTGCGTGAAAACAAGAGCCGAGAGGAAATGCTACTTCTAAAGGTCGATACTGATATCGAGCAAATGGAGTTGCGTGTTCGCGAAGAGTATAACCTTGAGTATAACGAGTGTTTACCGTATAAAGAAGAGGGTTATGATATAAATAAGGGTGTTCAAGAAACGGCAAGACTTAAACGCGCTATGCACGCCCTCGGTAACGTAAACGTTGATGCAATCGAGATGTCGCAAACCGTAGCGAGTGAGTACGAAGAACTCAATACTCAGAAAAACGACCTCGAAAAAGCGGAAGGAGATTTGCTTAAAATAATCAAAGAACTTTCCGACGAAATGCTTTCTCGTTTCTCGGGTCAGTTTGAAAAGATTAGAACTAACTTCATCAAGATATTTAAGGAGTTGTTTAACGGTGGTACTGCCGACCTTGAACTTCTTGATAGTGAAAATCCCCTTGAGGCAGGTATTGAGATTAAGGCACAACCGCCCGAAAAGAAACTTCAATCTATTTCGCTCTTATCTGGTGGAGAGAAGGCTCTTACGGCGATTGCAATCTTGTTCGCAATTTTAAGACTAAAGCCAATGCCGTTCTGCTTGTTGGACGAAATCGAGGCTGCGCTTGACGATGCGAACGCAAATCGTTTTGCAAAATACCTTCGCCGTTTTAGTGAAGATACGCAATTTATCGTAATTACGCACAGAAAACCGACTATGGAACTTGCGGATAGTTTATACGGCGTAACTATGGAAGAAAAGGGCGTAAGTAAAATCGTTTCGGTTAAACTCGAAGAGGCTGTTGCAACTGCTGACATTAAAGGATAATTATGGGAATTTTTGCAAAAATTAAAGCAGGACTAAAAAAGACTAAAGAGGTAATTTCCTTTAGACTTAACAAACTTTTTACTGGTGGAGTTCTTGACGACGATTTTTTTGACGAACTCGAATTTGCGCTTTTGTCTGCCGATATAGGCGCTACTACGAGTGAGCGAATTTTGGATGAACTTCGCGATATCGTTGACGAAAAAATGTTGCGTTCTCGTGAAGAAGTTAAGTCTGAACTTAAGTCTATTATGGTTAATATACTAGACGAAAACGAACTTCCTGAGTATGAATATCCGTTGGTTATTATGGTTTCGGGCGTTAACGGCGTGGGAAAAACAACGGCTATGGGAAAACTTGCAAAGAAATTTAAAGAGCAAGGTCGTTCGGTTTTGCTTGTGGCAGCCGATACTTTTAGAGCGGCGGCAGCCGACCAACTTACCGTTTGGGCGGAGCGTGCAGGCGTTAGAATAGTTAAGCAAGCAGAAGGCGCAGACCCAGGTTCGGTCGTTTTTGATGCGTTAACTAGCGCAAAAGCGAAGGGTAACGACGTAATTTTGATTGATACTGCAGGTAGACTTCACAATAAGAAGAACCTTATGGACGAACTTGGCAAAATATCGAGAATTATTTGCCGTGAAATGCCTGACGCTACTTATCTTAACTATATAGTTTTAGATGCGACTACCGGTCAAAATGCGCTCTCCCAAGTTGACGTGTTTAACGAGGCTGTTGATATTGACGGAATAATTTTAACTAAACTAGACGGTACGGCAAAAGGAGGCGTAGTGCTTGCTATCGCTGGCGAACTTGAAGTTCCCGTAGTCTATATAGGCGTAGGTGAAGGCATAGACGACCTAGAAGATTTTGATTCAAAGTCATTTATTGATGCAATTTTAGATTAAAATGCTTGACAATAGATTTATTTTAGTGTAATATATAGGTGTAAAGTAATTTTGCTTTACACCTTTAATTTTGTATGGACGTGTGAGTGGATTGAAAAAGGACCTTTTAATCGGTGAACTTGCGAGCGTTTACGGTGAATTACTAACGCCCCGTTAGCGTGACGTTATTAGCAGTTATTATGATTACGATTTATCGTTATCGGAAATTGCTGAAAATACAGGAGTAACGAGGCAAGCCGTACGAGACACTATCGTAAAAGCGTGTGAGCAACTAAAGTTTTATGAGGAGAGCGTAGGCGCGGTTAAACTAAAATCCACCGTTAAAGACG